>DASVQM010000023.1:0-45995 GCA_036389095.1 Pyrinomonadaceae bacterium | reverse complement strand
CCCCTTCCGCACAAAGTAAGGCGTCGTGGAAAATCCTCCCGCTCTACAGGAGAACCCTACAAGCTCGTCTACCGTAAAAATCGCAACCTCAGCTTTTTCCCATGACACAAACCTGCGAGTCTGGTGAAGCACGAATGACGGCGGAAAAGGGTCGTCTTTATAACCTTTGCTCAAAAGCAAATGTGTAATCGTCCGTCGATGTTTGGTCAGTAAGCTCGCCCATTCGCGTTGGTCCTTTATACAACTCAATTTTGGCAGCCTTGACTTTTCGTTGATGTGTAATACAGTCAAAAGCGCACGCCTGGAATTGCACAGGCAGTGCGCTTTTGCCTTATGGTCTTCAGCGCCGGAACTTTATTTGGTCGTTATGAGATTGGCTCCCCGCTCGGGGCGGGCGGGATGGGCGAGGTCTACCTGGCCCGGGATACGCACCTACAGCGGCGTGTCGCGCTCAAATTTCTGCCGCCACATTTCACGGATGATGAAGATCGCCTGCGTCGCTTCAAGCAGGAGGCGCGGGCCACCTCGGCTCTGAACCATCCGAATATCATCACTATCTTCGAGATCGGTGAAGCCAACGGCGCGCACTTCATGGCGACCGAATTCATAGACGGCGTGAATCTGCGTCAGCACATCGAGCACCGAAGGGTTCTGGAGAGCGGCGAGGCCCTGGGCATTGCGCTTCAAGTCGCCAGCGCGCTCGATGCCGCGCACGAAGCGGGGATAGTGCACCGCGACATCAAGCCGGAAAACATCATGCTCAGGCCCGACGGCTACGTGAAGGTGCTGGACTTCGGCCTCGCCAAGCTGACGGAGACTGTTGAGAGTGGCCCGCAGACGCAGACCGAGCCGGGAATGGTCATCGGCACGATCATCTATATGTCGCCCGAGCAGGCGCGCGGGCTCGGCGTTGATGCGCGGACAGACATCTTCAGTTTAGGTATCGTGCTTTACGAGATGATTACGGGACACGCGCCCTTCGGCGGAGAGACCCCGAGCGACGTGATCGTCTCCATTCTAGGTAGAGAGCCACAGCCGCTCCGGCACTATTTGCCGACGGCCTCGCCGGAGATTCAGCGAGTCATCGCCAGGGCGCTCGCCAAAAACAGAGATGAGCGTTACCAGTCAATAAAGGAGATGGCCGCAGACCTTCGCCGCCTCAAGCAGCGCGTGGAGTTTGAGGCCGAGATGGGACGCACCACGCAAGTCGTCGAAGCATCTCCGGCCTTCATGAATCAGACCCTGCCCTATAAGGAAGAGCAAGACCTGCGAACTAAGGTCGAGCAGGATCAGGCTGGCCCAACGCCCACGACGGAAACGGCGCTTACGGATTCCAGCCGGGATGCCAGGCCGGAAATAGCGCATGTGCTCTTCATGGATTTAGTCGGCTACTCGAAGAGGGCTTCGGGACGCCAGCGGCAGATGCTGCAACAGCTCAACCTGATCGTGCGCAGCACGGACGACTTTCGCCGCGCGCAGGCCGCCAATCAACTGATCAGCCGCGCCACGGGAGACGGCATGGCGCTGGCCTTCTTCGGCGACCCCGAAGCTCCCGTGCGCTGCGCGCTCCAGATCGCCCGCGCCCTGCGCGAACACCCGGACATAGAGCTGCGGATGGGCATCCATAGCGGCCTGGTTTACCGCGACATCAACATCGCCGGTGAAAAAGATGTGACCGGCAACGGCATCAACCTTGCGCAGCGCGTGATGGATTGCGGCGACGCGGGCCACATACTCCTCTCAAAAGAGATGTTCGACTTGTTGTGCGAGCTTGGCGATTGGGAAGAGCGCCTGCACGATCTGGGCCAGGCCGAAGTCAAACACGGCATGCTGATACACGTATACAATCTGCGTACGGATGAGTTTGGTAATGCCGAAGTGCCGCAAAGAATCGCCGCCACGCGCAGGAAGGCGACCTCGCGCCAGACCAGGCAGATTAAAAGGACGCCATCCGAAAAAGAGCTGTCGCGCAGCAGGGCAGGAGCGTCGTCCGCGCGCAAAGCTGCGCGGCAGAAGCCGAAAGCCGATGATGGGCCCATAGACTCTCTCGCCGTGCTGCCCCTGGCCAACGCCGGTCATGACCCGAACGCCGAATATCTTTCCGACGGCATTACGGAGAGCATCATCAACACGCTCTCTCAATTGCCGCAGCTCAAGGTGATGGCGCGCTCGACGGTCTTTCGCTACAAGGGGCGCGAAGTTGACGCGCAAGAGGTCGGCACAGAGCTGGGGGTGCGCGCCGTGCTGATGGGCAGGGTGCTGCAACTGGGCGATGATCTAGTCATCAAGGCGGAGCTGGTTGACGTGGCCGAAGGCACGCACTTGTGGGGCGAGCAGTACAGGCGCAAGCCCGCAGACATCTTTGAAGTGCAGGAAGAGATTGCGCGCGAAATCTCGCGCAATCTTCAGATCAAGCTCTCCGGCGCGGAGAAGAGGCTGCTCGCCAAGCGCTACACGGATAACGCCGAAGCCTACAGGCTCTATCTCAAGGGGCGCTACTGCCTGAGCAAGATGACCAAAGAGAGCCTGCATAGCGGCATCAGGTTCTTCAACCAGGCGATTGAGATTGACCCCGGCTATGCGTTGGCCCACGCCGGACTGGCCGATGCCCACTACAGGCTTTCGGGCGCGTACCTGCCGCCGAAAGAGGCCATGCCGCTGGCGAAGGCGGCGGCCATCCGTGCCCTTGAGATAGACGAGACGCTCGCGGAAGCCCACGCCTCTTTAGCCGTCATCAAAGCCTTCTATGATTGGGAATGGGTGGAGGCGGAAAACGAATACAAGCGGGCCATCGAATACAATCCCGGTTACGCTTCGGCCCATCACTGGTACGGCTGGTATCTGGCCCTCATGGGTCGGCTCGATCAGGCCATCGCGGAGATTACGCAGGCATACGAGCTTGACCCGGGCTCGCTCGAAATCAACACGGACCTCGGCCTCTCCTTCTTCCTCGCGCGCCAGTACGATCAGGCGATAGAGCAGTTTCGCAAGTCGATCGAGATGGACCAGAGCTTCATCAATGGCCACTTTTTTCTGGGCTGGGCCTACGAGCAGAAGGGCGACGCCGCAAGGGCCATAGAGGAATTTCGGATGGTGCTACGGCTCGATGATGCTCCGTTCATTCTGGCGGCGCTCGGCCATGTCTATGCGTCGTCGGGCCAGAGGGAAGAGGCCGGGCGTGTGCTCGAAGAATTGAAAGAGCGGCAGCAGCGCGCACACGTCTCGCCCTACGATTTCACGATCATCCATGCGGCTCTGGGTGATAAGGAGAGCGCGTTTGAATGTCTCGAAAAGGCTTTCGAGACCCGTTCCGAAGCGCTCGTCTGGCTCAAGGTAGACCCGCGACTCGATGCTATTCGCACAGACCCGCGCTTCATCAGTATTCAACGCAGGGTCGGCCTCGCGCTCTGAGCCGTAAGGAAGCGACGAGCACGGGTGCTCCTCGCGCGGCCTTTGAAATTATTCAAGAAGGAAAGAGAGAATCATGCGCAGAACCACAGCCCTCTTGACGCTCCTGGCTATCGCGGCCCTCTCGTGCGGCTGCTCTTCCATGCACGAGACTGGCTCCGCTCCAAGCGTCAACGCCAACAGCACGAGCGCCGCGCCCCAGAGCCAGCCCACGTCATCTTCCGGGCCCACGGTCGGAGGTGCGCGGCCCGCGCAGGCCCAGCCATCGCCGACGACCGGAGCGGGAATAAAACCGCCAACGAAGAACCAACAATGAAAGTGCCTGGAGCGATGTAGGTCAGCCGCCCGTCATTTTTAGCCCAGGCGTTATCAGAGCCCGTCCATATTCACGCGTGCGCCGACGCTTATCTTGTCGTACGTGCGGGTGCTTTGACGGCCTGCGCGAGTGCGCGTTCGAGTCCGGCGCGTAAGCCTTCAGGGCTCAGGTCGCGTTGCCGCACGCCGTTGATGAAGATGGTCGGCGTGCTGTCAACCCCGTACTTCTCTCCGTCCGCGACATCCTTCTGCACCTCTGCGGCGTAGGTTCCGCCATCGAGCGCGGTGTTGAAGCGTGCCTGATCGAGCCCTAAGTCGGCGGCATATTTTTTGAGCGACGCGACATCAAGCGCCTCCTGATTCTTAAAGAGCAGCGCGGCGTACTCAAAGAACTTGCCCTGTGCGTGGGCCGCACCAGCCGCCTCGGCTGCCTTGCGCGCGAGCGGATGCTGGTCCAGTGGATAATCACGAACGACGAAGCGCACGCGGTCGCCGTAAGATTTCAACAACTCGTCCAGGGCCGGATGGATAGCCCTGCACGCGGGACACTGAAAATCCGTGAACTCTATGACGGTGACGGGTGCGCTCGGATTGCCGCGCGAAGGATCGTCGTCCGTAGAGACCTGCTCGACGAGCGCGTCCGGCTCCGTCAGCATCAGGCGAATCTGCGCGCCAGCCCTCAGCTTATCGACGAACGCCTGTTCGAGCTTTCCACGGCTCGGCTGTTCCAGGTAACTAACGATGTCTGCGCGCACCGTCGCCAGCTCAGCGCCGTTCAAGCGTGCCTTGTTCTCTTCGTAAAACTTCGTCACCTCGGCCTCGGTCGGGTGCGTGATCTTGTCCAGCACTTCCGTCTTAAAGAGAGCCTCTGAGGTCGTGTTGCGCCGCTTCGCTTCGGCTTCGAGCAGGATGTTATTGATCTTGACTTCGACGGCCATCCTCTCGGCCTCGTAGGTCTGCCAGCGCAGCTCGTTGATATAGCGCTTGATGCGCGCATCGTCGTTGATGGCGCTGGCTTTGATGGTTTGCCCGGCGACGGTGGCGAGCACGACGTTCGCGCCCAGGCCGGGCGCGTTGACATCCGTTCCCATCACGACCGGATATGTCTTGCGCAGGTTCGTGAGATAGTCGTCCAGGAGTTGCTGCCCGCGCTGGTTGCGCACCTGCTGGACGATGACCGGGCTCGCCTGGGCCAGGTCGGTCGAGCCGAAGTAGCTGCGGTTGGCTTCGTAGATAGTCTTGATCTCTTGTTCCGTCGGATTAGCGACCTTGCTCGATATCTCGGCCTTGACCAAATCCTCGACCGCGATGTTGCGTTTCTTCGCCTCGGCTCCGAGCAGGATTTGACCGATCTGCAAGTCCAGGATGCGACGCCGCACGTCCGCCACATCCTTCTCCAGATTCTCGACGCTCGTGCGCAGCTCCGGCGGAAGGTCTGCCAGGGTAATCTGCTGATTATTGACGACGGCCACCGTTTTCGGAGCCGGAGTCTGGGTGGTTGCGGGCGCGGCGGCGGCTGGCGAGCTCGCGGGCGACTGCGCCGCGACTGACAGAACGCAGGCGCATGTCAAGAACAGGGCGGCGAAAAAGTTTCGACAGTTCATCAAAATCGTATTCCTCAACTGGGACTGAAATCACAATGATTGATGGCGAAGATGATATTTGATTCCCTGCTTTTGATACAAACGCCTGCCTGTCTGTTGCCCGGAAGGATGAACGAAGGGATTAACAGGATGGACAGAGATGGTCAGGATAACAACAGAAAGCATGAAAGATAAAAGCAATGCTTGATGAATTGTTCATCTCTTCTTCTTTATCCTGACAATCTCTGTCCTTCCCTGTTAATTTTCTTCTTTCATCTTTCCGCTAGAAGGCGCACGGTCTCGACCGTATCAATTTCTTCGACCGTCTTATCGTCGCGCAGGCGCAGGATGCGCGGGAAGCGCAGGGCGTAGCCGCTCTTGTGACGCTTCGATTCCTGGACGCGATCAAAGGTCACTTCAAGGATGATGCGCGGCTCGACGATGCGGACTTTGCCGTGCGCGTATTCCTGTATGGTGTGCGCGCGAAACCACTCGGTCAGCTCCAACAGCTCTACGTCCGTGAGACCCGAATAGGCTTTGCCGACGTTCAGCAGCTCGCCGTCCTCTTCCGAGCGCCGCACGGCGAAGGTGTAATCCGAGAGCAGGTGACGACGCTTGCCGTGTCCGACCTCGACGGCTGTCACGACCACGTCGAGCGTCGCCATGGCCCGCTTCAGTTTCAGCCACTCGCGCCCGCGCCTGCCGGGTTTATAGGAAGAGCGCGGGTCTTTAATCATCAAGCCCTCGTTGCCGCGAGCGCGGGCCGCGTCGAACTCCGCATCGAGCGCCGCCGCCTCGCGCACACGCTTGAGCGCAGACAATCGCAGCGCTCCCTCCCTTGGCACAAGCTTTTCGAGTATCCGGCGGCGCTCGGCCAGCGATTCGTCAATCAGCACGCGAGCATCAGCATAGAGCAGGTCATAGGCGACGAGCGCGACGGGCGTCGCGGCCAGAAGCTCTCGGCTGACGGTCTTGCGGCCCAGCCGCTTTTGCAGGTCGGCGAAGGGCAGCACGCGTGCGCCCTCGACGGGGATAAGCTCGCCGTCGATGATCGCATCTGTGGGCAGAGCCTTGAGAGGCGCGACCAGTTCCGGGAAGCGATGCGTGATCTCGTCCATCGTGCGCGAATAGATGGCGACGCGCCCGCCCTGCACATGCGCCTGCGCCCGTATGCCGTCAAACTTGTCTTCGACGTAAAATTCTTCGGGCATCGTGCGCGCGATGTCCGCGAGGTCGGAGGCGGCGGTGGCGAGCATGAACTTGAGCGGGTGAAACAGCCTGATCGCCACATCCCCAAGTTGGCCCAGGCGTGCGCGCACAGCCGTCTCGCCGATATCGCCCATGAGCATGTTAGCCTGAGCCACGCGCGCAAGCGGCTGCTCGAACGCCCGCGCGACGGCGTCTTCGACAAGCCCCTCCTTGAGACCGATGCGGAGGTCGCCGACCAGCAACTTGACCAGATACTTGGCTTCGAGCGGAGTCGAGCGAGAGAGGATGCTCGTCAAGAGCGCCTTCTTGTTCTTCGTGCCGCGCATCTCGCTCAGGCGCTCGATCAGGTTCTCGGTTTCGGCGAGCGTGATCGCGGGCGCTTCCGTCTGGTGCGGCCTGGCTTCGCGCACAGCCTCTTCGGCGACCTCTCCGGCGTCGCCCAGCCGCACGTAGCGCGGGCGCAGATCTTCGACGCCGATGCCGGTGGCTTCGCTCAGAGCGTCGCGCAGCACGCTGTTGCCGACGTTGGTCGTTCGCATGTCGTTTAAGGCGAACTGTTGACCGGCGAAATAACGGGCCGCGCGCGCGAGGTCCGCTTCGCTCAAATCATGCAGGTACGCGCCGACGAGCGCAGCCTTCTCAAGCTTCTTCGCCGTCGCCGCCACGGCCTCCGCCGCGAGCGCGAAGCCTTCCAGCATCGCGCTCGAAACCCTTTCGGCTTCACTCCTGACAGGCGATGCGCTCTTCTTTTGGGCCATAGAGATTGATGCTGCGCCTTCATCGTGCAAGATTTCCGGCGCAGCTTCCGAAGCGAGCTTCAGCTCTTATTGACTGTGGGCCCAGGCCGAACCGTCACTCATCCTTGAACCCGAGTATCTGGGCCTCCTGCCCGTCAACATAGACCGTTGACGGCGCATCGAAAATCGGGCTGTTGCCCTGAGACTGCTGCGCTCTGACGACTGCATCGGGCGATTGCCCCGGCGGGACTACGACCAGGTGAAGGCTCTTGTCCTCTTTCTCTGCCGTCGTATGATCGAACCTGGCACGATTGATTTTCTTGTCGGTTCCGTCTTCCTCTTTCGTGTACCCGACCAGTCGGGCCCGTTCGTCCTGCTCGATTGCCGTCAATTGATCTCTCTGACTTTCCAGCGGACTGCTCCCGTCAACGAATCTCTCTTTCATTTGCCATGCGCCTCCTACAGCGATGAATCCCGTGCCTACGGTCTGCACATCGGATGCCAGAACCATAAGCGCTCCGGTTTTAGAGACTTAATTGATGGCTCCTGCGGGAACAAAGATGCCAGGCGCATTGTTACCGTTCAATTGCAGCTTGCTTCAATACAGCAGGCTTCGATCACTGAGCGAGCTTGAGAACCCGCGTGTTCCTCTCAATTCGGACGCAACCTAAATCCGGCTTATGACCATATAAACGCGGCTGCGTATCACATACGCACTCATGGCCGCCGGAGAGCTATCCCCTCATCAACTCCGCATGGACGCGCACGGCCTGATGTTCTTCGGGCTGCCCGAAGACTTCCGGGTGAAGGATACGCGCGAGTATTTCAGCGCCGTCAACGACGCGTGGGCCGGGACGGCTGAAGTAGGACGTGGCATCTACGGCCCACACCTCGCCGCTCAAGACGGCTGGAAGATCGCCCCAGCCCGCGGGCAGGCGCGACTGCGGCAACTGTCGCAGAATATCCTCTTTGTAGTAGCCGCACGGAATCATCACGATCACCTCAGGCGAGTAAGCGCGTATCTCCTCGGCAGTGGTCGTGCGCGAAGGTTGGCCCATCCGACCGAAGCCCTCGTCGCCGCCCGCCAGCCTGACCTGTTCGGGAACCCAGTGGCCCGGGGCAAAGGCTGGCTCAAGCCATTCGAGCATCAAGGTGCGCGGGCGGCGCTTCACGCCCTCAAGCGCGTCCGAGAGATGACGTAGGCGCTCGCGCAGTCGCTCGACCAGTTGCGCGGCCTCCCGTTCTCTTCCCGCCAGTTGGCCCACCGTCCCTATGTTCGCAAAAATATCTTCGATGGTATTCGGCTCAAGCGAGATGACGCGCGCGTCCGTCTCAAGCATACGCGCCGCCCGCTCGACCGTTCGATAGCTGACCGCGCACACGTCGCAAAGCTCCTGCGTGATAATGAGGTCGGGCGCAAGCGAGCGCAGCAACTCTTCATCCAGCTCATAGATGGAGCCGTGCCCGTCGAGCTGCGAGCGCACGGCATGGTCTATCTCTGCGCTCGACATGCTTTCGTGCGAAATCTTGCTCGCCGTGAGCCTCTGCTTGCCCGCCGCGCTCGGAGGGTAATCGCATTCGTGCGTGATGCCGACGAGCGACTCTTCCAGGCCGAGCGCGCAGACAATCTCTGTCGCCGAAGGCAGAAGCGAGACGATGCGCGGCGTCTGTCCGTTCATAAAGTTCCCCATATCGGCATCAAGATGCCGTCTGATGTTAAAGCCCGTGACGGCGGGCTGCTGTTTCCGGCGTGGGCCCGCCCGCCGGGGCTGCGGCCCGATTGACACGCTTTTAACTTTCGCCTTTTTCCTTTTGCCCCGATGAGCGCTACAATTCAAGCTGTTCCAAGATACCAGTCCGGGGGGAGAAAATCTAAGATGCGTGAGAAGCCGACCAACCTTCCTCATATGCAGCCCAACGGCGAGCCGCTCAAGCCGATCACGGAGGTCGTGCTCGAACGCCGCGCGACTATTCACTTCAGGGAGGATGAAGAAGTCCCGGCAGATATCCTGCGCGCCATCTTGCAGCTAGGGGCACAAGCGCCCTCGGGTTATAACCTGCAACCCTGGCGCTTCATCGTCGTGCGCGAGGCCGAGAATCGCAAGCGGCTGCAACAGGTCGCCTATAATCAGCCGAAAGTCGCCGAAGCGCCGGTCGTCATCATCTGTCTGGGGATGACGCAGGAATGGAAAGAGCGGGCCGACGAGGTTTTCCAGGAAGGCGCACAGCGCGGCCTGGGCAATCCTGATGCCTGGCAGCAAGCCAGGGACGGGGCCGTGCAGTTCGTCTCAAGCTTGGCTGCGCCGGTCTGGGTCAATCGCCATACGATGATCGCCTTGACGACGATGATGCTCGCGGCGGAAGCATACGGTTTCGACACAGCGCCGATGGAGGGCTTCGACGCCGCCGGAATCAAGCGCGAGTTCGGTATCCCTGACGAGGCTGAAGTGGTCTCGCTGCTCGCCATCGGTCGCGCCGCAGCGCCCGATAAGGCTTACCCCGGACGCTTCGAGCTTGAACGCATCGTCTATAACGAACGCTACGGCGAAGCCTGGCGCGAAAGCGATTAACAGGGATGGACAGGGATTGTCAGGAGCAGAAAAGCACAGGCGGATTCGGCGAGCAATGCTTCCGTCTCTCATCCTGCTTTCTCTTCTTATCCTGTCCATCCCTGTTAGAATCTGCCTGAGTGAAGGAGAATTTTGAAGTGATGCGAGAGCAGGGCGAGCCGCGTTTCGAGGCCGTGATGGATCACATCGCCGTCGAATCGGAAGACCTTCAGCGCGACGTGCGGGAGTACGAGAGAATCGGGTTTCGCCTGGAAACCATGTACGAGGACTGGGCTATGCTGCGCGACGCGCAAGGCTTCGGCGTCGCGCTGCTCCCGCCTGCCTCCAAGCATCCGCCGCACCTCGGCCTGCGCGTCGAAACACGCGAGGCCCTGGAAGCGGCAGCCGAGCGCGAGGGACGCCCCATCAAGGAGCACCGCGATCGCTCAGTCTCTTTCTATACGAAGGGCATCGGCGGGCGAGCCGTCGAGGTCATCTATTACCCGCCGGAATACGGCAGCGACCGGGGGAAATAGATTCGGGCGCGAGCCGGTGGCCACGAGTGCGGATGACGCGACCTGCTTGACGCGCCTTTGAAGCGGCGCGTAGAATTTTTCGCGCACCTCTGGATTCCCCCCCTCGTCAGTCGTTCAATATGGAGGCGTGATCGCTTGCGCTCTGGGCCAATGGTCGCCCGGTCTTCGGAAGAAGCTTGAGTATGATGTTCGCATTTATTCTGGAAGGTCTGGGGACGCCGGAACTGCTCGTCATCGTAGTGGTGGCGCTGATCCTGTTTGGCCCACGCAAGCTGCCGCAGATGAGCCGCTCGCTCGGCAAGAGCCTGAGCGAGTTCAAGCGCGCATCGGAAGATTTCAAGCGGCAGTGGGAGAAGGAAGTGGTCCTGGAAGAACGCGAGAAAGAGGCGCGCATCGAGCAGGCGATGCTGCCCGAAGACAACTCCATCCTGGGCGACGCCGAAGAGCGCCGTCGCGCCGTGCGCTCCGCCTCCGAGCAAGCCCACAGGGAAGCGGAAGATGCCGCCGCGTCGTCTTCCATATCACAGACGGTTGACTCTTCCCCGCAGCGGCCAGACCCTATCGCCCTCGAAGAGACAAACACTTCCGAGCCCATGCGCAAGCGCGACTGGCTCTAAAGGTCGCTCCCGTCCGAGCACGCTGACCCCTTAATGTCCACTCTCTTAGAATCAGGCTCAAAGCAGGGCCGCGAGGAAGACCTCGGCGGCCAGATGTCTTTTCTCGATCACCTGGACGAGCTGCGCAGCCGCCTCATTCGCTCGGCTATCTTCATCTTCGTCGGGCTCTGCCTCTGCTGGTTCGTCTCAGATCACATCTATAACTTCCTGGCGCTGCCCGTCAAACGAGCCCTGGCCGAGGCGCAGCGTCGAGAGCTGCCCGTCGGCGGCCTCACCGGGCAGGAGAAGATTCTGCCGCTGAGCGCGCTCAAGGAGAATGATGTGGGCCGCTACGTCTTCGGCGAGGCGACGAAGCTGGGCGAGAGCATGATTCCGCCGGGCGCGAGCGTGATGGCCCGCGTCATGCGCGACGGCCAGGGCCAGTTGGGACTCTTCACGGACGAAACGGTGCTGGCCGGAAACACTGTCATTCCGAAGGGAGTGCGTCTGCCACTGGATTTCAATGCGAGCCCGGATGCGCTGCCCGGCATAGACGACAAGCTGATCGTGACGACGGCGATGGAGCCCTTCTCGCTCTACATCAAGGTCTCGCTCTACGGAGCCGTAGTGCTGGCCGTGCCCTTTCTGCTCTGGCAAATCTGGGCTTTCATCTCGCCCGGCCTCTACCCTCACGAACGCACCTATGCCTGGCCTTTTATCATCCTTTCCTCCACCTCTTTCGTGATGGGAGCGGCCTTCGCCTACTACGTCATATTTCCTCCGGCGGCCAAGTACCTGCTCGGGCTGGGACAGGATTTTCGGCTGCTCCTGAAGGCCGACGACTATTTCGATTTCATCATCCTGGTCATGCTGGCGATGGGCGTGGTCTTCCAGATGCCCGCCATCACCTACGTGCTGGCGCGCATCGGCATCGTCTCGGCACACCTTCTGCTGCGCCTCTGGAAGACCTCCCTGATCGTCATTCTGATCGCGGCGGCGGTGCTTTCGCCCACCAATGATATCCCGAACATGATGCTCTTCGCCGCGCCGATGATCGTGCTCTACATCGTCTCGATCTTCATCGCCTGGATATTCGGCAGGAAGCGCACAACGTCCTAAAAACAGTGACAAGCGGCGAGTGGCAGGCGGCAAGCAAAACGTGCTTTAACCTGTCACTCGTCGCTCGCCATTTTCCACTGCTTTTGAGGCAACTTTTACCCCCTTTTCCGGCATCTTGACTCTGTTCCGAATGAGGCCCTAAAATTACAACTTATTCGGTCGGTCACACCGTTTGCTGTGATCTTTCAGCATGAAGGTTGAGCCCTGGCGGCACGCTTCCACGTATCTTGTTAAAAATCGGCAAGCTTTAGATTCGACGGGCGCTGCTGCTTCCCTGAGGTTTTTCTACAGGAGTTCAGTTATGTCATATAACAAATCCGTACGCGGTCTCTTAATGGCGCTCTCGCTGCTCTTGCTGGCCGCGCCAGCCGCCCTGGCGCAGAACAGGCAACAGCCGAGCCAAGACCCGACGAACAACCCCCGCAATATTAAGAAAGAGGTCCCCAAAGCCTACAAGGACTGGCTCGAAAAGGATGTCGCCTACATCATCACGGATGATGAGCGCAAGGCGTTCAAGAAGCTTCAGACCGATGAGGAGCGCGAGCAGTTCATCGAAGGCTTCTGGCGCCGGCGCGACCCGGACCCGGACACGGACGAGAACGAGTTCCGCGAGGAGTATTACGAGCGCATTGCCTATGCCAACGAGCACTTCGCTTCCGGCATCCCCGGCTGGAAAACTGATCGCGGGCGCATCTACATCATGTACGGCAAGGCCGACGAGGTCGAATCTCACCCGTCGGGCGGAACCTACGACCGCCCCTCCTATCACGGCGGCGGCACGACGACGACCTATCCCTTTGAAGTCTGGTTCTATCGCTACATCGCTGGCGTCGGCTCCGGCGTCGAGATAGAGTTCGTTGACCCGACGGGCTCGGGCGAGTATCGCATCGCACGCTCGCCGGAGGAGAAGGACGCGCTGCTCTATATTCCGGGCGCGGGCCTGACGCTCTCAGAGCAGTTGGGGCTGTCGAGCAAGGCTGACAGGATACTCGGCTACGGCGCGGCGGGAAACACCGGCCTCTACTCGCGCGAGCAGGACAATCCCTTCACGCGCATGCAGCTTCTGGCCGACCTTAATCGTCCGCCGCAAGTGCAGTTCAAGGATTTGGAGACGGCGCTCGGCGTCACCAACAGAGGTATCCTCGAAGACAACCCGCTCAACTTCGATCTGCGCGTGGATTTCTTCCGCCAGTCGGACGAGCGCGTCATCACTGCCTTTACCATCCAGGCCGAGAACAACGCTCTGACATTCGCCGACAGCGGCGGCGTGCAGACCGCGCGCATGAACATCTTCGGTCGCATCACGTCCGTCTCGGGCCGTCGCGCAGGGGTCTTTGAAGACCCTGTGATTACGACCGCCACGGTTGCGGAGCTGACCGAGGCCAAGAATCGCAAGTCCGCTTACCAGAAAGCGCTGGCGCTCGCGCCGGGCACTTACAAGGTTGACGTGATCGTCCGCGACGTTCAATCGGGCGCGACCGGCATACGCCACCTGGGCTTCACGGTTCCGAAGTATGACGCGAAGCAGCTCTCGACCTCGACGCTGGTGCTCGCCGCTCGTCTTGAAGGTCTCGGCGACAGACCGGCTGTCGGGCAGTTCGTCATCGGTCAGGTCAAGGTGATTCCGAACATCTCGGCCACCTATCATCGCGGCGCGCCGCTCGGCCTCTACATGCAGGTCTATAACGCCGGGATAGATCAGACGACGCTGCGGCCTTCGGTGGACGTGGAGTACGTCTTTACGCAGAACGGCAAGGAGATCAGCAAGATTCCTGAGACGTGGCAGGGCTTGAGCGACGCGGGTCAACGCCTGACGCTGGCCAAGCTCTTCACCACGGAGAAGCTCACGCCCGGCAAATACCAGGTCTCAGTCCGCATACGCGACCGCGTTTCGACGCAAACGCTTTCGCCCTCGGCGGACTTCACCATCGTCGAATAAGAACTTTACCGAAGGGTAAAAAAGAAGGGATGAGCTTCCGGCTCATCCCTTCTTTTTTTCATTGACCTTGTAATTCAGGAGGGCGCTCGCTCGCCGCGACGAAGAGCGTTGACAAGATGATGCGCGCGGCGCGTCGGCTCCGGCTGGCGATAGCCGCCATCGCAGTCGAGCGTCAGGCGGATTGCTCCCGGCAGATCAATCAAGTGACCGGGCGAGACGAAGATCGGCTGGACGCGCGTCTTCGTACGCACGGCAGCGCCGACCGTCTCACCCTTATCAACCATCGGCGACCACTCGCCGCGCTCCTCCCCCGGCTCCTCATACTTTCCGACGAGCACTGATTTAGCACAGCCGAGCGTTGGCCGCTCGATCAGCAGGCCGACGTGACAGGCTATGCCGACGCGACGCGGGTGGGCCAATCCCTGCCCGTCGAACATCACGGCGTCCGGCTCGCTCTTGAGCTTGGCCCAGGCTTCTAAAACGGACGGCGTCTCTCGAAACGAGAGCAGCCCCGGCACGTAAGGGAAGCTCGTCTCGCTCACCACCCCGACCTCTTCGATGACTTCCAGGGAAGGCAGCCTGAGCACCACTATGCCGGCGTAAACGGTCGTCGAGAACTTGTTGAAAGAGATATCAGTTCCGGCGATGGTCTCGATGGGACGCTTGAGCGGCGCGAGCCTGACGCGCTCGCGCAAGCTCTTCTGAAGCTCTACGGCCTCGCGCGGCGTCACGTTCCAATCATGTAACTGCGTATATTCTGCCATAGGCGGATTTTAACAGAGATGGACAAGGATAAAAGCAAGGGATGAGGGCCGCAGGGTGAGGGATGAATAACAAGCTTGCTGTCTGTGCTTCATCCCTCATCCTTCATCCCTTCTTCTTTATCCTGTCTCTCCTGTCTATCCCTGTTAATTTCTTTCTCCGACCTCCACCTTCGAGAAATCTATCTTCGGGCTCGAAGAGATGTCAGCTCTGGCGCGGATGATCGAATGGACGCGCCAGTGAGTGTCGTCGGTCTGCGGGTGGTCGAGTCGAAAATGTGCGCCGCGCGATTCTTCCCGCCAGAGCGCCGCGTGCGCGATCATGACAGCGACGGTCAGAAAGTTGCGCGAGGCGAGGGAGAGCGGGGCACGCGCGATCTGCTCAAACTCGAAGAGGGCGCGGCGGATGCTTTCATGCCTGCGCAGCAGGCCGACGCGCTCCCACATCAATCGCTTGACGCGCTTGCGCACGGCGAGAGCGATGCCTTCGGGGCTGCGCTGATGGGAAGACGCCTCGCCCACTTCAACGGCTGAGGCGCACCTTTGCACGTCAAGGCTCTCTGCGGCGTGATCGTGCGCCGCCGCGCGCCCGGCACGCGCTCCGAAGACGAGCCCTTCGAGGAGCGAATTTGACGCGAGACGATTCGCGCCGTGTACGCCCGTGCAGGCCACCTCTCCCGCAGCATAAAGCCCCGGCAGACTCGCGCGCCCGTCGAGGTCTGTGCGGACGCCGCCCATGCAGTAGTGCGCGGCGGGCGAAACCGGCAAGAGGTCTGAAGCCAAGTCCAGACCGTAGCGCAGGCAGGTGTCATAAATCTTCGGGAAGCGGCCCCTCAGAAAACGCGCGTCGAAGGCGGTCATATCCAGATAGACGGTCTTGGTGGCCGTCCGGTCAAGCTCGGCGATGATGGCGCGGCTCACTATGTCGCGCGGCGCAAGCTCGGCGCGCTCGTGATAGCGCGACATGAACCGTTTCCCGTGCTCGTTGCGCAGCACGCCGCCTTCGCCGCGCATCGCTTCCGACAGAAGAAAGCGCGGCGCGCCCTCTATGTTCAAAGCCGTCGGGTGAAATTGTACGAACTCCATGTCGGCCAGCTCAGCGCCCGCCGTGTAAGCCATCGCCATGCCGTCGCCGGTCGCAACAGGTGGGTTCGTCGTGTGCAGAAAAACCTGGCCCGCGCCGCCCGCGGCGAGCACGACGGCGCGGGCCCACAACTCTCGCGGCGCGCGCACCAGCGGGTCCAGATAGCGCACTCCGCAACAGCGCCCGTCCGCGACGAGCAGAGACTCTGTGGCGGCGTGTGCGACGAAGGAGATTTCAGGCTCGATGCGAGCGCGCGCGATCAGGGCGCGGACGATCTCCTTGCCTGTCGAGTCGCCGTGCGCGTGCAGTATGCGGCGACGAGAGTGGGCCGCTTCTCTGGTGAAAGCCAAGCGCCCGCCCTCTCGGTCAAACTCTGTCCCCCACTCGATCAACTCCTGTATCAGCGCGGGCCCATCTTCGACCATCAGCGCGACGGCCTCTTCATCGCACAGACCGGCCCCGGCACTCATCGTGTCTTCTTCGTGGAGGGCGACGCGGTCGTCTTCGGAAAGAGCGACGGCGATGCCGCCCTGTGCATATTCCGTGTTGGATTCGTCCGTGCGATCCTTGGTGAGAACCGTGACGCGCGCGCCCGTCTGTGCCAGCTCGACGGCAGCACGAAGTCCGGCGATGCCGCTGCCGACCACGATGAAATCAGTTACGAGAGTCATTTGAGCGTTTGAATCTTTTCAGCAGCGGATTCTAACAACTCCGCCGCCGCGCGGGCAACATTGCGTGGGCTTCTGGCCGCACGTTAGAATGAGTTTCAGAACAATAAAAAATTCGGATTGAGGAGAGACGCGCCACACCCTCGCTTTGGCATTTATATTTCGACCTGATGCACTGCGTTGCGCCCGGCGTCCAAATACAGATAGTGCTGCCACCAATCAAATTCACAGACTCGAACTTGGATAACGGCCTGCGCCTCATCCTGCATGAAGACCATTCGACGCCCATCGTTGCCGTCAACGTCTGGTATCACGTCGGCTCGAAGAACGAAGTGCCGGGCCGGACCGGCTTCGCGCACCTCTTCGAGCACATGATGTTCCAGGGCTCGAAGCATTACGACAACGATTTCTTCGTGCCCTTGCAGGAGGCCGGAGGCACTTTGAACGGCTCGACCAATTCCGACCGCACCAATTACTGGGAGGTCGTTCCGTCGAACTTCCTTGAGCTGGCGCTATGGCTCGAATCAGACCGGATGGGCTACCTGCTCGATGCGCTCACGGAGGAAAAGCTGACGAACCAGCGCGACGTGGTGAAGAACGAGAAGCGACAGAACTACGACAATCGTCCCTACGGGCTCGTCAGCGAGGAGATCGCCGCCAGGATGTACCCGTCGAGCCATCCTTATCGCTGGCTGACCATCGGCTCCATGGAAGACCTCGACGCCGCCTCCCTGACGGATGTCTCGGACTTCTTCCGCCGCTTCTACACGCCCAACAATGCGAGCCTGGTCATCGCCGGAGACTTCGACGCTGTGGAAGCGCGCCGCCTGGTCGAAAAATATTTTGGGCCCATCGCGCGCGGCCCCGCCGTCGAGCCGGTCGTCGCGCCCGCCCCCAGTCTGGACGGCGAGGTCAGAGTAACGATGGAAGATCGCGTCTCCCTGCCGCGCATATACATCTCCTGGCACGGCGTCCCGGCCTGGGCCCCGGACGATTCCGAGCTTGATACGCTCTCGACGGTGCTCGCCGGAGGCAAGGGCTCGCGTCTCTATAAAGCCCTGGTCTATGAACAGCAGATCGCGCAGGACGTGACGGCCTTCAACAACTCGCGCGAGATTGCCGGTCAGTTTCAGATCGTCGTCACGGCCAAGCCCGGCAAGTCAATGGAAGAGTTGGAGCGGGCCATCGACGATCAACTTGAGAGGATCAAGACAGACGCGCCGCCGACCGCCGAAGAGATGGAGCGGGCCTATAACGCGCGCGAATCCTCCTTCGTCTATAGCCTGCAAACCATCGGCGGCTTCGGGGGCCGCAGCGACCAGTTGAACCAGTACGCAGTCTTTCTCAACGACCCCGGATATTTTCAGCAAGACCTTGCGCGCTACGCCGGTGTCACGGCGCAGGATGTGAGCCGCGTCACCCGTACTTATCTGACCGACGAGCGTTTGGTGCTGACCGTTGTGCCGGGAGCACGCGCCGCCGGGAAGACCTACGCGAGCGGGCCCGCACCTGCTGGCCCATCGAGCGCCGCGCTTGAGCCCGCGCAGCAAACCCCCGGCCCCTTGATTCCGGGCGCACAGAGCACGCCTGCGCCGTCGTCAATCACGGGCGGCGGCGGGCCCAGCCCCGCAGGGCAGGCGTCGCCGGTTGAACCGGCGGCGGGCGTCCGCCAGCAAACGAAAGCGGAAGCCGCCGCCACGACACCGGCTGGTGCGACGCCGCCTGCGACCGCCGCCCACTCAGGTGTTCATGAAGAGCCGGACGAACAGGTGCGACTCGGCGGACTCTACGCGCCGCCAATGCGTCAGCCCGACCCGTCCTTCGTCCTGCCGTCAATTCAAAGACGCACGCTCTCGAACGGTTTGGAGCTTGTCATCGTAGAGCATAAAGACCTGCCCGTCGTGACGCTCAGCATGGTCTTGCGTACGGGCGCGGCGGCTGACCCGCAGGACGGGGCGGGACTGGCGAGCATCAGCGCGGCGCTCCTAGATGAAGGCACGAAGACGCGTTCGGCCCTCGACATCTCAAACGAGCTTGCGGCCATCGGCGCTCGGCTCGGCACGGGCGCGGACTGGGACTTGAGCGGCGTGAGCCTTCTGACCGTCACGCGCCACTTGGAGCGGGCGCTGGAAATCTTCACGGATGTCCTCATCAACCCGGCCTTTCCCGAAAGCGAGTTGGAGCTGCAACGCAATACGCGCCTGACGACGATCATGCAGCGCCGCGATAATCCGCAGGACATCGCCGGCCTCGTCTACGCCTCGCTGCTCTACGGTCGCCAGCACCCGTACGGACATCCCATCATCGGCGACGAGCCGAGCGTGCGCGCCGCGACGATTCTTGATGTCAAGAGCTTTTACGAAACCTATTACCGTCCGAACAACGCGACGCTCATCGTCGTCGGTGATGTTCACCCCGACACGCTCGTGCCGCAGCTTGAACGCGCCTTCTCGCGCTGGGAGCGCGCCGACGTGCCGCCCACGATTATCCCAGCGCCGCCCGTGCGCGACCGCGCAGGACTTTATCTTGTGGACAAGCCGGGCGCGGCGCAGTCCATCCTGGTCATCGGCCAGGTGGGCCCATCGCGCGCGACGCCGGATTATTTCCCTCTGCTCTTGATGAATATGATGCTCGGCGGGCAGTTCACTTCGCGTCTTAACCTGAACCTGCGCGAAGACAAAGGCTATACCTACGGCGCGCGCACCTTCTTCGATTACAGGCGCGGGCCTGGGCCCTTTGCCGCCAGCACGAGCGTGCAGACCGCCGTCACCAGGCAATCTATCGAAGAAATTTTTAAGGAGCTGCGCGGCATTCGCGGCGAGATTCCGATCACGGATGCGGAGCTGGATTTTTCCAAGCAGGCGGTCATTCGCGGTTTTCCGCGCAGCTTCGAGACGCCCGAACAGATCGCCAATCGTCTCGCCGATGTCGTGCTCTACGAGCTGCCGGATGATTACTTCAACCGCTACATCGGCAACATCCGCGACGTGAGCCGCGAAGCGGTCGCAGACGCCGCCCTGCGTTATCTCGATCCGTCGAAGATGATTACGCTCGTCGTCGGCGACCGCGAAGCGATAGAGCCGGAGCTGCGCTCGCTCGATGAAGTTGGCCCAACCCTCACCATCCTGGACACTGAAGGACGCGAAAGATGAAGTCAGTACTGCCTCAAGTCGAGAGGGCGGTGAGCCACTGCGCCATAAAATATGTGCTCATGACGTAAAGCTGCGCGGTCGGAAATCTTCTCTTGAAACGATTGACGGCGAGGATGGAATCCGAGACGACAAACAGGAGCGCGCCCGCGAAGGCCGCCGCGCTCCCCTCCTGGCCCGTCGTCATCCATCTATTCAACGCCTGCCAGGCCATCAACATAATGACGAGCATGTAAACGATGACGGGCGCTCTCATGCTCCCGAGGCCGGGCAGCAGTACGCGCAGCATCAAGGCTCCATAGACGATGAAGGGAATCGCATACAGCAGCCCAGCCGTGTGCGCGCCTTCAAAGATGAACGCGGCGATATAGCAGAGGTGGGCCAATAGAAAGCTTAACAGGCCCGCGATGAAGCGGTCGGCAGGCAGCATTAAAAAGATGTCGCCCGCCAGGGAGCAGGCGAGCCCCGCCAGGATTGCATACCTGTAGAACTCCGAGACGGGGTTCTTCGCCCTCCACGCGATCAGGATGATGAGGAGCATGGTCAGCGGCTTGAAAAGGTAGGCGTTGCGCCTGGGCCCACGACACTCCGCCCGCAGATGCATGAGCGCCGAGATGACGACGAGCGATGAGATGATCGTCAGCGAGGATAATGAGATGGTCGGCATATCTGATTTAACGAAACGCGCAAGAGCCTGTCCGCATCGAACATAAGGCCATCAAACCTGATCTGTAAAGACAAGGATGCAAGAGTTCGCGGTGAAGCGGCGGCATGAGGCCGTCCAGCTAGAGAACACGTATGGGGGAGAGCCCGCGTCCGGCGTTATTGCCGGGCGGCTGTGTGCTGGGCCCGGGCGATGTTAAAATATGAGGGCAATGAATAAAGAATTACATCTCACGGGGCTCTCGCAGGCGGAGCTGACTGCCTTTGCCGAGGAGTTGGGCGAGCCGTCTTACAGGGGCAGGCAAATCTTCGCGGCGTTGCAGGCGCGGCGCTTGCGCTCGTTTGACGAGATGACGGACTTGCCCACGGGCTTGCGTCAAAGACTGAGCGAACGGGCCAGCGCGCAGACGCTCAGCGTCGAATCGCGTTACATCTCTGAGGACGGCACGCGCCGTTACCTGATGAAGACGCACGACAGCCTGCCCGTCGAAACAGTCTTTATCCCGGAAGAGCGGCGGGATACTATCTGTTTCTCTTCGCAGTCGGGCTGCCCGCTGCAATGCGACTTCTGTTTGACGGCGAAGCTCGGACTGCTGAGAACGCTGACCGCAGGCGAGATCGTCGAGCAGATCATCATCGCCTTAAACGACGCCTACGGCGCGGGCTCGCGCACGCCGCGCGGCACGAACCTGGTGGCGATGGGCGCGGGCGAGCCCTTCCTCGCCTTCGAGCCTTTGATGAAAGCTCTACGCATCATGGCCGACCCCGCCGGGCTCTACATCGTGCCCAATCGCGTCACGGTCTCGACGGCAGGGATAGTGCCGCGCATACGCGAGCTGGCCGCGATAGCTGATCGCCCGCACCTGGCAATCTCGCTCGCGGCCCCGACTGATGAGCTGCGCGATGTGCTCATGCCGATCAACAAAAGATGGCCGCTCGAAGAGTTGATGGCCGCCTGCCGGGATTTCGAGCGGTCGCTCAAGCCGGGCGAGCGCTTTACCTTCGAGTACGTCATGCTCGACGGCGTTAACGACTCTGACGAGCAGGCGCGGCAGTTGGCCAATCTGCTTAATCGTCACGGCCTGCGCGCGAAGGTCAACCTGATTCCGCACAACCCTGCGGAGCCGCTTCCCTACCGCCCTTCGCCGCCCGAACGCGTGGAGAGATTCAAGCAGATACTGGAAGCGAAGGGCATTCATGCCTTCGTCCGGCGTCCGCGCGGGCGCGACATCTACGCCGCGTGCGGGCAACTGGCCGCGCGTCGCACGACGAATTTGCTCACGCCGTCGCTCGTTCAGTTAAGCTGAAGGCGAGACGTTTCGGCTTTCACGCGCGCTTCATGTACAATCCGCTTAACTCTTAAATTCTAAATCGGAAAAGATTCATAGCTAATGAGAAGAACGACTTTTACCAGACAGGCTGCGCTCTTTCTTCTAACGATCACGCTGCTCTTCGTGCCCGCTAGTTTTTACGCCGTGCCGGGGCCGCTTGCTCCTGCGGCGCAGCCCACAATCGGACTCAACGGCTTCTTCGCCTCGGACAAGGCTCAGCGCGGGCGCACCGTGCAGGCGGCGGTCATCGTTGACATCCCTTCGGGCTATCACGTCAATGCCAACAAGCCTCTGGGCAAGTACGCCGTGCCGACCGTCCTGCGCATCGAAGCTCCCGGCGGCGTGAAGGTCAGCCCCGTCATCTATCCGCGCGCGGGCGTGCGCAGCTTCAGCTTCTCGAACGAACAACTGGCTGTTTACGAGGGCCGCGTCGTGATGCGCTTCAATGTCACCATCCCGGCAAATTACGATCAGGGCGTCACAGAGCTGCGTGCCCGCTTGAGATACCAGAGCTGCACCGAGGACACCTGCTTCCAGCCCGAGACGCGCGAGATCAACATGCCCATCGCCATCGTCGGAGCCAATGAATCCGTCAAGCGCATCAACGGCCAAATCTTCGGCGGAAGGAGAAGATAAGGATGAAAGTTATTCAAAGCAGGAAGTAACAGGGATGAAGAGAGATTGTCAGGATAGAGAAAAGGCGATAACAAATTCATGCAGCAATGCTTTTATCTTTCATCCTGCCTTCTCTCTTTATCCTGACAATCTCTCTTCATCCCTGTTAGATTCTTCTCTTTCATCCTTTCCCGATGACGGACATCAGGCGACCGACGCGACCGTGTAGACTCTTTTCGCGGCGGTAGGAGAAGAAGAGGTCTGTGCGGCACATGGTACAGAGCGGCGCTTGGTGTATGCGTTCTGCGCCGACGCCCTCGGCGATCAGTTGGTTGCGATTCGCTCTTTGCAGGTCAATCAGGGCGTGGCCTTCGCGTGTCGGCGTCAGAAGCGCGTCCGCTTCGGCGAAGCGTGCTTGAAAAGCTTCTATGACTTCGCTGCCGACTTCGTAGCAGCAGGCCAGCGCCGATGGGCCAATGGCGGCGCGTACATTTTCGGGCCGCGTGTCGTATTCCTGCCGCATGCGCCGTAGGGCACAGGAGACGATCTGTGCGAGCGTGCCGCGCCATCCGGCATGGATGGCGGCCGCCGCCCCTCTGCGCGTATCGCCCAGGAGGATGGGGACGCAATCGGCTGTCTTGACGCCGACGAGCACATGCGGCGCGTTCGTGACGAGCGCATCGCAATGCTCCGTCTCGCCGAGCGCACCCGTGGGCCCAAGCGCATCCTGCGCCGTTCTGACGACGCGCACGTCTGCGCCGTGCACCTGCCAGCCCGCCGCGAGCGTCCACTCTCCATCAAAGAGGCGCAGGAAGCGGCGGCGATTTTCGTAGATGTTAGGGGCGGCGTCATCGTTGAAGCCCGCCAGGTTGAGAGCTTCGTGCGGCATCCGGCTCACGCCTCCGAGCCGCGTGGAGAAGCCGTTCGCAAAGCCGTCTTGTTCCAGGGGCGTGCAGGCCAGGGCGCGCACGCCGTCTCTTTCGCGCCAGTGAAATCCGGCGCGTGTTATCTCTGTTTCGCCTGTGATTATCTCTATCGGTATAGACATCATCGAAGTTGCCCGCGTGCGCGAAGTCCTTCAGCGCACGCCGCGCTTCGTCGAGCGCGTATATACGGAGCGCGAGCGCGCTTACTGCGAAAGCCGTGGCGCTGTCTCGGCCCAACATTATGCCGCGCGCTTTGCCGCCAAGGAAGCCACGCTCAAGGCGCTGCAAACGGGCTGGTCGGGCGGCATCGCCTGGCAGGACGTAGAGATTGCCGCGCTCGCAACGGGCGCGCCCATCCTGCTATTGACGGGCCGCGTGCGCGAGCTTTACGAACAGACGGGCGCGACCGCAGCCCACCTCTCCATGTCGCACACAAGCGAACACGCCATCGCTCAGGTCGTCCTCGAACGATAACTTTATTGTACAGGATTTCGGGGAAGCACGAAGCGGGGCGCAGAAGTGAGGCCGCTGAAAGGGTTCGTCGCTCCGGCCTCTTACGGCGAGCCGCGATTCTCCATCCTTCGATAAGCTGAGCCGCCGCCCATTTCGTTGACCAGTGTCGAGCGCCCGCGAGCGCCTCTTTCAACAGTCGTCCTCCGAGTAGGAGGCTCTATTGTTTCGATGTTGGTGTAGGGGCGCGGAAGCTGTGTGTGCCACCTGTTGATGGCCGTCTGACGCTCTGCGTCAGCGAGCGCTGAGGGGTCTTCGTATCCGGTCTCGTCCAGAGACGCCGCGAGCGGATACTCTTCCGTGTGCAGGCATTCGAGCGTCGGCATAAAGGCGTGCGTCAGTGCGATGCGTTCGCGCTGCGGGCAGTGCTCGGTGGCGCGCAAGCCTGTTTCCGGGTCTATCTCGGCGTAAGTAATACCAGCGGGCCGCGCGAAGGCTTCGCCGCCGAGGTCTGGTCTGAGCGCGACCGCTTCACGGACAAACGATGTCCAGGCTGGCAGCGCCGCTTCCGCGCCGGTGAGCCCTAGCTGCTTGTGATCGTCGAAGCCTATCCAGACGGCGCAGACCATGTTCGGCGTGTAGCCGACGAACCAACCGTCGCGCGATGTGCCGGTCTTGCCCGCAATCGCAGTCTTCTTCACAGAGCCACGGGCGGCGCGCGCCGTGCCGTGGTCTATCACGCCCGAGAGCATGTCCGTCATCATGTAAGCGGTCGCAGGGCTGATGACCTGGCGGGCCTCTACCTGGGCGCTCATGAGTTCAGCGCCGCTTGAATCCGTGGCGTGAGCGATGACGTTGGGCTCGACGCGCCTGCCGTCGCCTGCGAAGACAGTGTAAGCGGCGGCCATTTCGAGCGGCGTCGCCTCCATCGTCCCCAGCGCGAGCGCAGGATACGGCTCCGGCTTCTGAAGCCCGAACCCTTCGGCCAGAGATGCCGTGCGCTGTAGTCCTGTGCGCATGGCGACATCCACGGTCACGACGTTGAGCGATTTGATTAAAGCAGTGCGCATCGTCACGTCACGCATAGAGTACGCGCCGCCGTAATTGCTCGGGCGGTAGAGAGAGCGCCGGTCGTAGATGAACTCGCGCGGCGCATCCTGGTAGAGACCCAGGGGCGAGAGGCCGCTCTCAAGTGCCGCCGCATAAACGATGGGCTTGAAGACGGAGCCTGGCTGGCGGCGTGCGTCCGTGGCGCGATTGAGCTGCGAGTCGGCGTAGCTGCGCCCGCCGACCATCGCCAGCACATTTCCCGTCTTCGGGTCGAGCGCGACGAGCGCTGCCTGCGGCGTGACGCCACGCCCCCTGTAAATCTTGTCGAGGCGTTCGAGCTGTCCTCTGATGCTCGCTTCGGCGAGCTGCTGTAAGTCCGGGTCAATCGTCGTATAGATACGCAGGCCCCTCTCGTCCGCATCGCCCCGCGCCGAGAGGCGTGCTTCGACCATACGGTTGACGTAATCTATGAAGTAAGGCGCGACCGATTCTTCGCCGTCGTGCGCGGGCGCGACCGCGAGCGGCTCGCGCGCCGCCGCCTGCGCCTCTGCGTTGGTGATGAAGCCGTCGCGCGCCATCGCGCCGAGCACGATGTTGCGTCGAGCGATGGCCGCATCGCTGTGACGATCAGGCGCGTAGCGATTGGGGCTCTGAATCATGCCCGCAATCGTCGCCGCTTCCCCGAGCGTCAGCTCCTTCAACTCTTTGCCGAAGAAGACCTCCGCCGCCTGCTCCACACCGCGCACGGCTGTGGCCTGGCGCTGACCCAGGTAAACCTCGTTACAGTAGAGCGCCAGAATGTCCTGCTTTGAAAGACGGCGTTCGAGCGTGAATGAGATCATCGCTTCGGCGAATTTACGGCGCAGCGTGCGCTCACTCGAAAGATAGGTGTTCTTGACGAGCTGCTGCGTGATGGTCGAGCCGCCCTGGCCCAGGCGCTCATCGCCAGCGTTTCGGAGCACGGCGCGGCCAATGCCGAAGATGTCCAGGCCGCTATGCTCGAAGAAGCGGCGATCCTCAATCGAGAGGATGGCGCGCACCAGGAGCGGCGGAATATCCCTGTAAGCGAGCGAGGCGTGCTTGCCGTCTTTCATCGAAGCGTCAACGGTCAGAAGCTCAGGCTCCAGGGTATATGAATCGAGTGGGCCCAGGTCGTTCGACAATCTGGTGATCCGCTCCTGTTTGTCGAAGCCGACCAGCACGAACGAGCGCTCTTCACCTTCAGCACTGCGGCGCGGGTGTATCTCGACGGCGCGCTCCTGCACGTTGTAGCTCCCGCTCCAAACATCGCTCGCAGTGCTCTCGATATAACCGGCGCGGCGAAGCAAGGCGACCAGGCCGTTGAGGGAAAGCGATTGGCCCACGCGCAGCGCGCGCGGCGCGGCGTATATCCCTGAGCGGCTCGTCAAATAACCGGAGGCCAGCCGCTCGTCAACGAGCTTCGCATATGAGATGTAGGAGTAGAGGAAAAAAATGATGGCCGCTGCGAGCGTGATGACCAGTGAAGCGGCGATTGAGTGGTAGAGGATTCTTCTCTTACGCTCTCGTGCGGCGCGTGCGCCGTGCCTGACAGCCCGCCTGAACTTTTTGACGACACGCCGGGGTCGCCGTTCGTTGATGGATGTAACCTCGATTGCCATAGCTCTCCCTCACGAACGGCGTTCCATTGGCCCAGGCCGAAGTCTGCTGCCTCCCTTTTATGCCTTACATAAAAGGCTAATCGGGTATGGATTCTTTATCTCGCGTCGTGAGAGAGCGTCATCGCTTTCTGCTCGGTCGCCGTCGCGCCGCTGGCCGAAGCCTCCGTGCCGCCCCATTGCGAAATCGCCGCCGTCGAAACGGCGAGCGTGACCAGAATCATGATGATGGCCGCCAGTTGCGCGAAGCTGTTTACCAGTTCTTTCATTGTGCTCTTCTTTCCCCTCTGAAATTGCTGAACTGTTTGGGAAGAGTTCCTGCCAAGCCTTTGAGCAATGCTTATGCCACCGGGGCTCTCAAGCTCGAAGACCGCTCGCTCGCCGCCTCATCGCACACACAGGTAAGCACTTAAGCCTTTGAGGGCCCGTTCACGCGCTCCTTGAGAACGACTGCGTTGACCGCCCGCGTCCCGCTTTCGTACGCGTCAGCGAGCCCAGAGCTTGCGGCTTCTGTTTTGAAATACTACGGCCGGCGCGGTTCTTAATTCTATTTACGCTCTTTTTGAGCAGCGAATGGGAGATGTTGAGGGAGGCTCTTGGCAGATTATCGCAAGGGCGAGAAGCGGTGTTTATCTTCCGTGGGCGCGGGGACTTGACGGCGGCGAAGTTGATACCACTTGAGCGGAGGTTCGGGCGCGGGCTCGATGAGGTGCTTGATTCTTTCGATGGTCGAGAGGGCAGCCTCGCGGCCTGCGGCGATCAGGTCGCCTGCGCGCGACATCTCGTCCCAGCGGATGTGACCGACCCTGGGCATGATGACCAGATCGGCCTCCTGCCACTGGTGCATGGCGGCGGTGCGCTGAATGACCATCATCGCCTGTAACATCACGCCGATGGCGGATTGCGGCGGGCCCAGAAATTTCGCGCCCTCCGAATTAACGTCCACGGCGATGACTATCTCAGCGCCGAGCGAGCGCGCGGCGGCAGTGGGCACATTGGCCACGAGCCCGCCGTCCACGAGTTGTCGGCCCTTCTCGTCCGTGACAGGCACGTACCAGCCGGGAATGGTACAACTGGCGCGAATGGCGAAGGCGACATCGCCCTCGCCGCTCATGACGACAGCCGAACCGGCGCGCAGGTCTGTGGCGACCGCCGCGAACGGAATCGGCAGCTCTTCAAAACGGGTCAGGGGAAAGCGCGCGCGAATGTAATCTTCCAGACGCGCGTTCGACTGTACGCCGAGACGCGAGAGCGTCGCGCGTCCCATGTCGCGCCAGCGCAGGCTCCGACCGATCTTTTCGATCTCGTCCAGGGACATCCCGGCAGCGAGCGCGCCGCCGACCACGGCCCCGGCGGACGTGCCCGCAACGTAGTCAACAGGGATATTGTGTTCGGCCAGCACCCTCAGCACGCCGACATGCGCGATGCCGCGCGCCGCGCCGCCCGAGAGCGCCAGCCCCACGCTCGGTCTCTTACTCTTGATTGAATCCTTACCCCACATAAACTTCCGCCGTGTTAGATGATAAAAGCCCGCAGTCAGGCTGCCGGTAATTTCTTGACGACTTCAAACTCGAAGTGCAGCTCTTTGCCACGGAAGATAAAGTTCAGATAGAACTCCCAGAACTTGCGGGTGAAGCGGAAGGCCGGCCATCGCTGGTCGAGGTTGACTATGAATTCCATGCCGAGCGCGCGCCAGAGATTCGCCAGCGAGACGTAGGTGCGACGGGGTCGCAGCTCCACGTCCGTGTAGAAGGGGAAGAGACGGCGATCCTGCATGAAGCAGTTGAAGGAGTAGCTGTTGAAATGGTTGCGGTGCGTCGGGTCTGTGGGCCAATCGGGGTTAGAGTAGTGTGGCGTCACAAGCTGAATGCGCCCGCCCGGCCTGGTAATACGGTGCAACTCCGAAACGAAAGCCATCACGTCCGGCACATGCTCTATGACGTGGCGGCTGATGATGAGGTCGAACTCGTTATCGGCGAAGGGGTAAGGGACGACGCCCAGGTCGTGTATGACATCGGCGTGGGTGCGCGGGTTAAAGTCTATGCCGACCGCGTTCGGATACTTGTTCGTCCCGCAACCGACATCAAGGATTCGCATTTCTCCCCGGACGGTTTTCTCGGACTCTGTTGACATCAGCGGATTTCGTCTCTCACTTCCCAGGTCACACAGGGCTCAGGATGATGATCTCTGCGCTTTCGTGCGCGCTGTCGAGAAAGGCGTCGGTCTCGGATTCGATCTTGCTTTCGGTGAGCGTGCGATTGATCTCGGCGCGCACCTGTTCGAGCTTCGGCACGATTGCGCCCGGATTCCGGCTCTTGAAGCGCACCACGTAGACCTTATCATAGTAGCTGGCCTCCTCCTGCGGCGTGACGACCGTAAAGGAGCGAAAACGAAAGTTCAGATAATTTTCGATCACGAGGCGACGGCGTATGATCTCCCTGAACTGCTCGTCGTCAACCGACTGGAAGCCGACCCTGCGCAGCCGCTCGACGAACTCCGCGCTCGACGGAAAACGCTTGACCAGCTCGGCAATCGCTGCCCTCACATCTTCGTCGCTCGGAGCAATGGCGGGAAGTTTTTCGGCCTCTTGCAGTATGAGCCGCTGGTTGATTAAGGATTGCAGCGCGGCGTTCAAGTCTTCGGAGCGCGGGGTGGAGAGCGGCGTGCCGGGCTGAAGCGCCAACTGCCAGAGGAGGTCGGAATAGGTGATCAAGTCCGTGCGCACCCCGCCGTTGACGCTCGCAACCATCCTGTCAACTATCTCCTGAGCGCGGGCCGTCGTTGCAGAAACGAGCAGGCAGAGAGCGATGAGCGCGACACAGAGCGTCGCTCCTGGCCAAGCGCCTCCAAAGGCTCTGACATCATCCGACTTGTGCATACTGCTTCCGATCATCTCAAAAAGTCTGCGTAAACCTGAAATGTAGCTGGCTCGGTTTCAACCTGATGATCTGCTGGTTGGGGGCCAAAGGGTCTAGCGTGAACTCGGGCGGGTTGAGCAGGTAACCGTAATCAATGGCGAGCGCCCCGCCAATCGGCGTCTTGATTCTGAGGCCCAGTCCGACCGTGTGCGTCCATTTGACGAGCAGGTTAGGGTCTTCGCCGGGCCTGAGCTCACGGCCAAAGATGTCGCCCACGCGGCGGAACACATTGCCGCCGTCGTAGAAAGGCACGACCTGAAAAGCCTTCGTCAGGCCCGTGCGCGCTTCCAGGTTAACGACCGCGAGGGCGTTGCCGCCCACGGGCACGAGAAAAGGCTGAAGCGTGATGGGCTCGCCCTTCTGGTTGCGGAAGATGCCGCCCTGTATGACGCGGCGCGGCCCGGCCTCTTCATAACCGAACCCGCGCAGGGTGGTCGAGCCGCCCGAGAAGAATCTCTCGCTGATCGGCAGCGACCTGTCTATCTCGTCTATCGTGCCGTTATCGTCGCGGTCGCGCGGGTTGAAGAGATTGGCGAGCCCGAGCGTAATGTTTCCCGCCAGCACTGTGCTGCGCCGTATGCGCTCTCCGATCTTGTAATAGCGACGATAGTTGACCTGGAACTTATTGAAAGAGAGATTGCCGCCGAGCTGGCGCAGGGCGAGCGCGTAATCGAGCGTCAGATATTCGCCGCGCGTCGCATCGAACTGGCTGTCGCGCGTGTCGCGCACGAAGGTCGCGCCGAGACGCGAGAGACGAATCGAGCGGTCTGGACGAAGTATGGGCTCGATGAGCAGGCTGCTGATGTGGAAGAGGCGCACGTCCTCGTAGTTATAGCGCAGGAAGAGCGTGCTGCGCGTATCGCGCGAGAAGCTGCGCTGCGTCTCGGCGTTGAAGGTGAAGCGATTGATCGTGGGCTCGCCCGTGCGCTCGCCGAACTGGTCAATCGGCTTGCCCTCTTCGTCGAGGCGCTGGACTATTCCGAAGTTGCCGCGATCAATGGTCGAGCGGAAGAAGCGCGTGACGGTCGAGTCGCGTTGATATTGAAGAGAGAGCGCGAGCGGCATGAAGCGACGATTCTCGCTCCCCGTGCCGTACTCTCGAAAGCGCGGGTCGAAATACTCGAAGCGCAGCAGTTGTTGACGACGGCTCGCGCGCAGGCGGACAGCGCCCTGGCGTAGCTGGCCGAAGAGGTTCGAGTTGCGCAGCTCTACAAAGCCGAGCGGGCCGTTATCGGTGGAATAGCCGCCGCCGTAGTCCAAGATGCGCGGCTTGGTCTCTTCCACGTCGATGATGATGTCGCGCTTGCGGAAACCGGCGGTGGTCTCACCCGCATTCTCCGTGCGAATGATAACCTGGCGGAAAGCGTCCGTGGCGTAGAGCAGTCGCTCGCTCTCCGTCACGCGGTCTGCGCGCAAGACCTCGCCTTCGACGAGCGTGATGGTCTTGAGGACGGCCTCTCTATGGGTGAGGATGTTGCCGTTGACGAAAATCCGGTTGATGAAGACCTTATCGCCCTCGTTGGTGACGGTGAAGACGAGGCGCACCTGTTCGTCCGCGCCTTTGCGTGGCAGCTCGACGATGGAGAAATCGAGCTGCGCGTCTATGTAGCCGTCGCGCGCATAGAGATTGAGGATACAGTCGGCGTCCGCTCGCGCGCTCGTGCGCGAGAACGGAGCGCCGACGACGGTGCTGAATTGTTGCCGGAGCCGCTCGTTGGTGTCCGGGTCTCTGGAACGCAAACGATCACGACACTGCACGGAGTTGATCTCTTCGCGCAGGCGCGACTCCGTGTAAATCTGGTTGCCGCGAATCTCGACGCTGGCGACGCGCGTCAGCGGCCCTTCGGTGACGGCAAAGGTGATGACCAGGTTCTCACCTTCGAGCGAGACGCCCTGGCGGACTTCAACCTCTGCGCTGCGGTAACCGAGATCGCGCATGCGGGCGCGAATCGTCCGCCTGTCCTCTTCGAGGCGCTCGCGGCTCGTATAGCCGCGACCGTATCCGAGCAGCGGGATAAAGCCGAGAGCGTTGGCCTTCTGCGTCTTCAGATCATCCTGGATCTCGTCCAGGTCCAGCTCGTCCGTGCCCGTGATGCGAATGTCTGTGAGCTTGAAGCGGCGACCGCGCTCGACATCGTAGACGATGTTGACGCTGCTTCCGCTCAGGGCTGAAGGATTGAGGTTCTCGCACGTCTCGGACGTACCGTTGGGAACTCCGGCGGGAGGTGCGGGGCTAATGGTGCAGAGAGCTTCCACGTTGGCGAAGAACCAGCCGTCCTGCTGCAAACGGTTGCGCAGGCGTCGCGCCCCCTCTTCGATGGCCGACCAGTCTATGGTTCCCTCACGCAGGATGGGCAGCAGCTCGCGCTGCGTCTTTTCTCGCAGGTCGTAATTCGTCAAGCTGACTGTGACCTTGGGCCCGATGCTCCCGGTCAGGTTGATGGTGACGAGCTTGCCCGTCGCATCGAGGGAGACTTCCGGGTCCTCAAGCTGCGGCGCGAGATAGCCGAGCTTGATAATCGCCTGTCGAATGCGCTGGATGTCCTGGCCCAGAACTTCGCGCGTAAAGGGAGAGCCGGGCACGAGCCTCAGCGTGGGCCTGACGGTCGCGGGGTCGAAGCCCTGGCCCTTGATGTTGATATTGAAAGCGGCGACGTTGGCCTGCTCGCCAGGCGTAATGCGAAAGGTGATGTTGGCGCGCGTGCGGCTCTGGTCCAACTCCTGCGAATAATCGACCTCGGCGCGATAAAACCCGCGGTCTCGCAGGTAGGCTTGAATCAGGTCGGCGTTGTTGCGAAGCGTTTGAACGGAGAGGCGCGCGCCCGGCTCAAGCATGTTCAAGCGAGCGCGGAGCGCGTCTTCCGAGATGAAAGAGCCCGGCGGGATAGTGCCCAGATCGAGTCGCACCTCTCCGACCTTCACCTGTCGCCGGACGATGAAACGCAAGGCCAGGGGACTCGCCGCCCCGCCCAAAGCCCTCACTTCGACGCGGGCGCAGGCCACCTGCCCCTCTTTAAAGAGCGCCTCAAGGGATTCGCGCACGCGGACGGTCGAGTATTCAGAGTTAGGCGCGACGCGCAGGAGCGACAACAGCTCCGCTTCGACCGCCGCATCTTTCTGCGGCGCTCCGACTGTCACCGTAGCAGCAGCGCCGTTACGAGGCGTCGTCGTCATCGCTGTCGTCGTCGCAGCGCAAGGGTTCGCAGGGTCGCTCGCCGGGGCTTCGATGACGATCTGGATATCCGCTATGGGCCGCCCATCATATTCGCCCGTCTCCGCGAGGGCGGCGGCGCGCACACGTCCCCCCGCCGCTGCCGTCAAGACAGCCGCCAGCACACACATCAATCCAAAGAAGCGAAGCCTCACCCGTGTTCTCTTTACGCAATCAGCTTTTAGCTTTCATCAAACTCAACAAGCTGAATCCTGAATTCTGAGTCCTCAATCAAAACCTTTTTCTAAATCGAATCTCGAAACTGAAATTATCATTGCGTGAGCTAAAGCCGCTGACGGAGCCCTGCTCGTAGCGCGCGACGAAAGAGAGTCGGTTAGAGACGCGGTATTCGAGCGCGAGCACCTGGTTCTGATCCGAGGTCACGTTGGTCGAATACGTGATGGATAAGTTCTTATTGATCTGGCGTCCGACCGTGAGGCGGGCCGTCGGGCTCTCGCCGCCGCGACCCGTGATGAGCGGATCAATCTCGAAGCGATTGAGGCCGAAGAGACGGTCTGTGGCGCGCTGCGCCGGGGCGTTGATGAGCGTGTCGGTCAGCAGGCTCGCCGCCGTCCCGAGTCCCGTCTGCGCCAGCGTCGAGGCGCTCGTCTCGGACGAAGAGAGATTGCCGGTCGTAATCAAAGAGACGATGTCTCCCTGCGGCAGCGACGGGTCGGAACGCACGGTCGCCTGCGGCTGTGAAAGCGGCCCGGTCAGGCTGACGATCACCGTATAGCCGCGTATCTCGGTCTCGGCCTGGATGTTCAAGATCGGGTCAACATCGCGCCGCGCCGGAAGATCGACGAAGGCGCGCGTCAATTCGTAGCGGTCGTTGCGGAAATTGAGCGTGCCGCGCGTGGCCGCGATGCGCCCCGAAATAACAGGGTCTTCGAGCGGGCCCACGACGCGCAGTGAGACGGAGCCGACCACGTCCGCCAGGTTGTTGCGCACGACGAGCGCGTCGCGCCCCTCGACCCTCAGGTCAAGCTGCGTCGTGGCGGCAAGCCCTCCGCCGCCTCCGCCCCCACCGCCTTCTGTCAGGGATGCCTCGCCACGGCGATTGATCAGGTCGGCCAGCTCTATGTCCTGCGTATATTCGGCGCGGCGAAGGTTGATCGTGCCGGTAACGATCTGCTCGCGCGGCGTGCCGCTGATGTCCACGTCGGCATCGGCTGTCGAGCGGAAGCCTTCGGGGTACGGCACGCTCACGTCGTCGCCGTGCACGCTGAGGCGGAACTTGGCGAGCCTGAAGCCTTCGAGCAGCGCGCCGCCGGAAGCGCTCACGCGCCCGCCGCCCAGATTCGCCGTCAAGGAATCTATCGAAGCCTGGTTGAGGTTGAAGCGGACGAGCCCCTTGACGTTTGTCAGTGTCAGGCGCTCACTGCCGACCAGCGTTGCGATGGATGCGCCCGCGACGCTCGCCGTCCCGGTCAATCGCGGCTGCTCGTAACTACCGCCGACGCGCACCGCCGCCTCAGCCGTCCCCGAGAGGAAGACGTTAGGCGAAAGGCTGTTTAAGACACGCAGGTTCAACTGGCCGTCAATGGAAAGCTCCTGTTTGCCGCCGTGGCCGATGGCCGCCGTGCCGCCGAACGTAATGTTCGTGCCCGGGCCTGTAAACTGCGTGCGCTCGAAGAAGACTTCGTTGGCAGAGAACTGGACGAGGAGCGGCGAGACAGCCGCGAGTTGAATGTCCTCTATCTGGATGGCGAGGTCTGTGAAATTGGCCGTGCCCCTCAGACCCGCGAGCGAGATGGACTCTTCGCCCTCCTCGTTCTCCGAGCGCAGGTTGCCCGCCGCGCGCAGCGTGCCCGTCGCGCGCCCCGACACTCTGACATTGGACTGCGGCAGGAGGATGGAGAAGAGCTGCGTCAGATCAACGCCCGTCAGCGTAGTCTCTATCGTCGTCTTCAACTGTTTGTCGCCGAGGTCGACCTGCGCGGCGATGGTCTGCGGTTGGCCCAGCAGCCCGGTCGTCAGCCGCAGGTCGAAGACTCTGTTGACGGTGCGCCCCGTGAGCGCCAGCGTCCCGGCGTCGCGCCCGTTGACGGTCACGTCGCGGCCCTCGCCGTCTATGTTGACATCGTAGGTGGAGAAGTCTGTGAACTTCTCCCCGCGAGCGCTGATGTTGAGATTGGCCGTCCCGGTCAGGCGCGGCAGCGTGCCGAAGTTACCGGCCAGCGTCTCAAGCCGCTCAAGCTGGACGTTTGTGGCCCGCCCCTGGATGTTGAAAGCCTCGCTCCTGCGATCAATCGTGCCGCTGGCGTTGATGACCCCGGCGTTGAGTCGCGCCTCAAGGTTATCCAGCGTAATGAGGGAGCCACTGAAGGTCGCATGAGCCGTCATGCTCTCGAAGGGTTCTCCTTTGATCGAGCCAGCGCCGACTCTCAGCTCAGCCACGCCGCTCATCTCATCGGGCAATCCTCTGACGCTGATGCGACCCGAGAGATCGCCTTCGAGGTCGCCGGGCGCGAGTCCAATGCCTTGATTGCCCTGCGGCAGAACGGCCAGCAGATTTCCGGCGCTCAAGCGATCAAGCGTCGCGTTCAGCTCGATGTTATTCTTGCCCGTGCGCGGCGCATTGAGCGTGAACTCTACGCCGCCGCCGTCAGGCTCGGTCAAGCGCCCGTCCGTCAGATTGATGACTTCGGGCGTGACGTTCAAGGCGGTCGAGAGCGAGCCCAGCTCGTGCCCCTGCATGATAAAGCGATCAATAGAGGCCCGCCCCTCAATGGACGGATTATTAAGATTGCCGCGCACAGTGCCGTTGAAAGCCAGCTTTCCGCCAAGCCCTATGCCGTAGCTTTCGAGCTGTTCGTCCAGGGCCGGGAAGAGGCGTGAGGATGTCAGCACGTTCTGTAGCTCAGCGGCGTCAGCCGAGGCCAGATCGAGCCGCAGATTCGTATCCTCGCGCTCGAATGAGAACTGGCCGGAGGCGGTCAACTCCGTCGCGCCCGTTCGCACGCTCGCCTGGTCTATGCGAAAGAGCCCACGGTCTGCGCGCAGCGCCACAGCGCCCGTCACGGGCGTGCGAGCGCCCGCATCGTTTGCAGCGTCGGCCTCGAAGGTCGCCCTCACGTCTCCGGTCGCGGCCTTCACGTTAGTCTCAGGGAAGTAGAGGTCAACAGCTCCGGTCGCCCGCCCGGACAAGGGCACGACGCGCCCGGAAAGGGCTACCAGAGCGCCTATGTCAAGGCCATCGAATTTCGCCTTGACGTGAGACGTGCCGCCGCGAGCGGTGCTCACCACGGCGTCTCCGCTCGCTCTTCCCTTGAAGAGCACAGCCGTAAAGTCGTTGAGCTGGACTTGATTATTAGTGGCGACGACGGCGGCGCGCGCCGGGCCGAGGTTGAATTGGCCCAGCATGCCGCCGCCCAGGCTCAAGTCTGCGCTCGCGCGATAGCGGCCCGAAGGCTCGACCGTAAAGACGGGGCGCGCGAGCCTGACATTCTCGGCGTAGCCATCGGAGAGCGTGACCCTTCCGGCATTAACGTCGCCGGACGAACCCTCTATGCGGCCATCACGAATGGAGAGCCGCACGCCCGCGATATTGAGGCTCCCGACCTTCGCGCCCGATGCCGTGATGCCGCCGACGCGCACGTTACTGACCAAAGCATTCGTTGTCTCGCCTCGATTCTCAAACTCGACGCCGCTCGCCACAACGCCGTCAACGCGAGCGCCCGAGGCCGTGATCGTTCCGGCCTGCACGCTCGAAACGGAACCCGTCGTGACCCCGCCCTCCGAGCGCATGCGAAAATCCGAAGCCGTGATCGCTCCGGCATTCGCATCCGCCGAAGTGAACCCGCCCGCGGCGACCCGCCCGGCATTGGCCGTCAAAGCTTCGCCGCTCTTCTCTGCGCGGACATCGCTCAGGATGAGCCCGGTGATCGTGCGGCCCCCTGTGCGCGCGGCGGCGGCGCGCAGGTCGCCGACCCAGCGAAAGTCCGTGCCCGTGCCCATCACGTTACCGGCGACCTGCACGGCGTTCAACTGAAAATCGCCCGCCGTCAAAAGGTCTGCGACCGCCCGGCCCGTCGCTTCGTAATTTTTGCCGTTGCCCGAGACGCGCGCGTTGGCGTTGAAAGCCTGTAGGCGAATATTGTCTGCCGCCAGGGCATCGGATTTGACCTCGCCGTCGAAGACGTAACGCGAGCCTTCGCCTGAGACTGTGCCCGACAGGTTGCCGGTGCCGCGCAGCGCCGTTCCCGTCTGAAGTATCTCGGAGGTCTGCGTCAGGTCAACCATCGAAGTGAGCTGCAACTGGTAGCGCATGGCTCGCCAGTCGTCCATCGTGCCCTGTAGATGGGCTTCTGCGACGGGCGAGCGCAGGACGAGTTCCTGAATCTCCGCCCGCGTCTGGTTGACGCGCGCGCGCGCCGTCACGTCAATATTATTGACGGGGCGGCCATCGTAAACGAAGGTGGAATCGGAGGCGGCGAACGTGACAGTGTTCATCCAGCTCTCGGCGGGCGCGTTCGGGTTATCGGGCTCGATGGTGGCGCGCAGGTTGCGCGCCTCGCCGGAGAGCTTATGCTGCTCGTCGCCGTAATGGACGACGCCGTTATTGAGTTTGACGGAGGCCGTCGAGTAGGAGAAGAGTATGCGGCGGTTGGGGTCTGGCGGCGGAAGCTTGATATTGCGAAAGTTCGAGCGCCCCTCGGCGTCGAACTTGACCCAGATTTCCAGGTTATCCACTTCGAGCGATTCCAGGTTGACGTTGCGGCGCAGGTTCAGGGCGTACATGTCTTCGACGCGGATGGTGGCGAGCATGCGACCGATCTTGCCCAAGTGCTCTCCCGTCTGCGCGTCGTAGAGCTCTATATCGCGCATCTCGACGGTGCGTGGGCCAAGGGCCGTATGAAACTCCCTGATCTCGGCGCGGATGCCGTACTCGGCCAGAGTGTTCTTGATCTGGTTGGCGACGTAGCGGTCAACGTAGCCGAGCTTGTAGGTGAGCATGCCCGCCAGTATGAGTACGACGATGATGGCGGCGATGGCAATGGTGGCGATAAAGGCGTTGCGGCGCGTCAGCCAACGCCTACGCTGGCCTTGCGGCGTCAGAGGGTTCGGGCGGTCAGCATCGCGCTCGGCCAGGCGCTCTGCGGCGGGCGGCAAAGGCTCGTCCGTCTCCGATTGGAGCGCGGCCTTGAGCTCGCTCTTTTTCGTCTCTGCGGGTTGCCCCGCCCCCGGCTTGTCTTCCTGGTCGTCAACGGGCATAGCACGTACACATGGGCCCATCGGTCAGGGGCCCGCTGCAAAATTGTTTAAGAAAGGGAGAGCCGAAAGAGTCTCAAGTTTCGAGAAAGCGTGAATGAATGCAATCTCTGCCTCTGGACTGCGCCGCGCCGGGTCACCCGCGACTGCTCTCGCCGGTCGGGGGCGATGCAGGCTGGCGGCTGGCCCGTGCTGTTTCCTTCTCGGTTGCGGGCATTCCCAAAGGTACGTTACCGACGACTTCGAGCTCGAAGCCTTCGAGCGCCGCCACCCTCGGCGGGTTATTCGTCAAAAGCATAATACGGCTGAGGCCCAGCTCGTGAAGAATCTGAGCGCCGACGCCGTAATCACGATTCGCGCCGTAACCGGTCACGACGCTCGCGTCCTGCAAGCTGAGGTCTCGCTCCTGCATTAAAGCGTAGGTGCGCAACTGGTGGACGAGGTCCAGCCCGTGTTCGCGCTGCCGCAGGTAGAGCACAACGCCGCGCCCCTCGGCGGCGATCTTTTCCAGCGAGGTCTGAAGCTGAAAGCCCGTGTCGCCGATGAGCGAGCCGAACATGGCGAAGGTCACGTTCTCCGTATGGACTCTCACCAGGACGGGCTCATCCGTCCTCACGTCGCCCATCACCATCGCCAGGTGAGTCTCGCCGTTGATGATGTTCTCGAAGGCGATGGCGCGAAAATGGCCGTAAACGGTCGGCAGCTCTGTTTCGGCTGTGCGTCTGACGAGCACCTCCTTGCGCATACGATAGCGCACGAGGTCTGCCACCGAGATGATCTTCAGACCGTGCGTCGCGGCGAAGACTTCGAGCTGCGGCAGTCTCGCCATCGTCCCGTCCTCGTTCATGATCTCGCAGACGACGCCCGCCGGGTAGAGCCCGGCGATGCGCGCCAGGTCAACGCTGGCCTCCGTCTGTCCGGGCCGCATGAGGACGCCCCCCTTTTTGGCGCGCAGGGGAAAGATGTGTCCGGGCCGCGCCAGGTCTTGCGGGCGCGTCTGAGGGTCAACGGCGGTCAGGATGGTCGTCGCACGATCAGCCGCCGAGATGCCGGTCGTCACGCCCTTGCGCGCTTCTATCGAGACGGTGAAGGCCGTTCCCAGAAACGAGGTATTGTCGGCGACCTGCATCGTCAGGTGCAGCTCGTCGCAGCGCTCCTCCGTGAGCGGCATGCAGATGAGGCCGCGGGCGTGCGTCGCCATGAAGTTAACGGCCTCGGGCGTGACGAGCTCGGCGGCGCAGACGAGGTCGCCCTCGTTCTCGCGGTCCTCGTCGTCCACGATGATGACCATGCGGCCGTCGCGCATGTCGGCGGCGGCCTCTTCGATGGAAGCAAAAGGCATTGGGGTACGGCCTTTAAAGCAGCTGTGGAGAGCTTTAGCGGTCGGCGCTTATGTTACCCGAAACCGGCCGTTTTGGCGAACGGATTGTGCCCCGCGCCCCGGCGCGGAAAAAACGCCCGGCCGGCGAAACCTTTGGAGAGTTTCGCCGGCCGGTCGGGTTGCCACAAAAATGCGGGGCGCGGATTCGGGCCGCCGCTACTGCGTGCCGAAGCGCTTGCGGTACTCGGTCGATTCGAGGAAGGCTTTGACCATCTCGGCCTCGACGAAGTTGCCGCGGAAGAAGTTGAGCTTGCCGAGCCAGTAGTTGTAGCCGTCCCAGTTCGTGTCGCGCCCCTCGTCCGGGTTCCTCCGCAGGTAGCCGTAGTACTGCATGAGGACGAAGGCGCGGTTGAACTCCTGCCGGACGAAGTCGGGGTGCGCGGCCATCTTGCGCAGGACGGTGGCGCGCGTCTCGGTGCCGCCGGCGAGCCCCTGGATGAGCTGCTCGCGTTCGGCCGACGAGAGCGCGCCGGGCTCGGTCTCGCGGAAGGGGTGCGAGATGTTGTTGTCGAGCGCGTCCACGTACTGCGCGGGCGTCAACGCCTCCGGGTAGCGCTCCTTGAACGCGGGGCGCGCGACGAACTCCTCGCCGAAGCGCCGCTGGTTCTCCTCCAAAAGAGCCTGCCAGCCGGCGCGGCCGACGACGACGCCCTCGGCGGTCTTGCGCGTGTCGGCGAAGAACTCGGCCATGCGCGGCATCTGACCCGTCGCGGCCTTGTGCATCAGGTAGACGTAGAGGCCGGTCTGCTGGAACTCGATGGAGAGGAAGAAGGCCGCAGAGACGTGGACGCGCCTGGCGTCCATGCACGGCGACGGGATGAAGGGGCAGTTGGTCACCAGCTCGTTGTACCAGAAGGTCAGCCCCTCCGGGTCGGGCTCGCGGCCGAGGAAGTCTATGTAGTGCTGGCGGACGAAGAAGGCCGGGTCGTCGAGCGGGTTCGCGAACGTGTTGTTCGACGTGCCGGCCGGCGTGAACGGGCGGGTCGTGCGGCGGACGCCGTCCGTGAACTGGACGCTGAAGGTGAAGCTCTCGTCGGGGGGCAGTTGCCCGAGCACGAAGAGGCGCTTCTCGCGCTTGGAGACGAGCGCGGAGGCGCGGCCCGTCCAGCGTTCGAGTTTGACGCGCGAGACGAAGTCGTTGCCGACCCGCTCGGGCGCGTGCCACTCGGCGACGCGGTAGCCGTCGTCCGGGAACCAGAGTTCGGCGGAGGCGAACGTCACGCCGCCCGTCGTCCAGACGCCGAGGAGGACGCGCTCAATCGAAGCCTCCTCCCAGTGCTCGACGATCTGGCTCGGGTCGAACGTGACGCCGCGGACGACGTGGCCGCGCGACTTGACCGTGAAGGTGTACGCGCCCGGCCCGAGCGCGCCGAGGTCGAGGAAGAACTCTTTGACGACGATGCCCTGCGTGACGGGGCCGGTAAAGCGGTCGATGACGAAGTCCACCGACAGGTCGTTGCCCTGCCGCGTGACGGGGCCGATCTCCGTGATGCGGAAGCCGCCCATCGCGAAGGTCAGCGTGACGCGCGCGTGCGTCCCGTCGCCGGAAGACCAGACGCGCACCTCCGTCTGGTCTGCGCGCAGGATGTAGGGCTCGTACGTCTCCGTCTGCGCGGCGGCGGCCGGCGCGGCGGCGAGCAGCAGCAGCGCGGCGAAGGCGATGTGCTTGCGGATGAGTGTCAGGCGAGGAATGTACTTCATAGGACTGCTCCCTCCGGTCTCGAAATTATTCTCCAACCGCAGAGACGCTGTAAAGCGCCGAAAACCCACGCGCAATTTTTCGCAGGCCCGCTACCTGTAGCCCAGCTCGGACAGGCGCTCGGGGGTGAGCGCGGGCGCCGGCCCGCCTGCGCGCGCGCCGACCGAGAGGATGCGCTCGACGTACTTGGCGATGATGTCGGCTTCGAGGTTGACGGGGTCGCCGGGGCGCAGGTGCGAGAGGTTGGTCACGGCCCAGGTCTTCGGGATGACGGCGACCTCGAAGTGCTCTTCCGCGAGGGCGGCGACGGTGAGGCTGATGCCCTCGACCGTGACCGAGCCTTTGAAGACGAGGTAGCGCGCCAGCTCCGGCGGGTAGCCGACGCGCACCGTCCAGGAGCCGCCGTGCTCGTCGGCCGAGAGGAAGCGGCCGCGCGCGTCCACGTGCCCCTGCACGATGTGGCCGCCGAGCCGCGTCGAGGGCGTCACGGCCCGCTCAAGGTTGACGGCCGAGCCGGCGCGCAGGGTGCCCAGCGTCGAGCGCTGCAACGTCTCGCGCGACCCGTCGGCCGCGAACGAGTCGCGCCGCACTTCGAGCGCCGTCAGGCAGACCCCGTTGACGGCGACCGAGTCGCCCTCCCCCGTCCCCTCCGTGACGACGCGCGCCTCCAAAGTCATCCGCACGCCCTCGCCCCGCCGCTCCAACGAACGCACGCGCCCAAGCTCTTCAATGATTCCCGTGAACATAAAACCCTCTTGAAAGAATGAGGGCCGCCCGTGAGTCGGTCACGGGCGGCCCCGGCCGCGGGTCTGCGGCGGCTAACGTGTGGACTGTGATTCGAGCTTCTCGACGCGCTGGAACAGTTCCCGGTGGTTAGCGCGTATGAGCAGGTTGTCCTCGTGCACCAGCATGACGGTGTGCGTGAGCTTCTTGACCTCGCCCTTTAAACCTTCGAGGCCATTCTCCACGCCTCCGAGGCGGTTCTCTACGCCTTCAAGGCGATTCTCTACGCCTCCGAGACGCGCCTGCACCGCCTCCCAGAGCGGCCGCGTCTCGCGCAGGCGCGTGTCCACCTTCTCTTCGAGCGTTGTCAGGCGCCCGTCGAGCCCGTCAACTTTAGCCTCGATGCGAGACTCAAAACCGTCGATGCGTGCGTCGAGCGCGTCGAAGCGTGCGAACACGCGATCTTCGAATGACCGGGAGTCGGGTATTTCTTGAGTCGGATTGCCGCTCATGGCGTTGCCCTCTGGCGGTGATTATGGAGCCTCCCGCGGGAAGGCTCAAGCCTCTGCCTCACCCCGTTTGGCGCCGCCGGCCTGTCGGGACTGGACGGTTCGGAGCATCGTCTGGAAGACCTCGTCGGCGGAGAGTTCGGTGGTGTCGATGACGACGGCGTCGTCGGCTATCGCCAGCGGCGAGTCGGCGCGGGTGGCGTCGCGGAGGTCGCGGTCGTTGATGTCGGCGAGCGTGGCCTCGAAGTCCCGCGCGGCGTCGCGCGCGCGCTCCTCGCCGAGCCGGCGGCGGGCGCGCGCCTCGGGCGCGGCCGTGAGGAAGAACTTCACGTCGGCCGCGGGGAAGACGACCGTGCCGATGTCGCGCCCGTCGAGCACACAGCCCGCGCCCGCCTCGCCCAGCTCGCGCTGCCGGCGCACCAGCTCGCGCCGCACGCCCGGGACGGCCGAGACGACCGACGCCCCGCGCCCCGCCGCCTCGCCCCGTATCTCCTCGGACACGTCGCGCTCGTCGAGGAAGACGCGCAGCGAGTCGGGGTCGCCTTCGAGCCTGATGCGCGCGCGGTGCGCGACGCGCTCCAAGCCCGCGGCGTCCGACTCGCCGACGCCGGCCGCGGCCGCGGCCAGCGCCACGGCGCGGTACATCGCGCCCGTGTCGATGTAGAGCAGCCCCAGCTCCCGCGCCAGCCTGCGGCCCAGCGTGGACTTCCCCGCCCCCGAAGGCCCGTCGATGGCGATGATGAATGGTTTTGTCATGATGCAAGTGGTCAGGAGACGGTAGTCAGTAGACAGTAGAGAACCTGTTAGTGGCAAGTCGTCACGGTATCAGCCTCGACGTCCGACGGGCGGAGCCCTACTGTCTACCGGCTACCGTCTACTGACTACTTCTTTAACCGCCCCGAGCGCCACGTCGATCTCTCCGCGCGAAACGTCGTAGTGCGTGACCATGCGGATCGAGTCGCCGAAGCCGGAGCAGAGGACGCCGTGCGAGGCGCGGACGCGTGCGCAGATTTCGTCGGCCGCCAGACCCGCGCCGGACACGTCGAAGATGACGATGTTGGTCTGGACGCGCTCGGGGTCTATCTTCACGCCGGGCAGTCCCGCCAGCCCTTCGGCGAGCCGGCGCGCGTTGGCGTGGTCTTCCGGCAGACGCGGCGGCGTCTCCTCTAACGCGACCAGCCCCGCGGCCGCGAGCACGCCCGCCTGCCGCATCCCGCCGCCGAGGAGCTTGCGCCAGCGCCTCGCCTCTTCGACGAAGGCGCGCGTGCCCAGGAGCACCGAGCCGACGGGCGCGCCCAGGCCCTTCGACAGGCAGAACATCAAAGAGTCGGCGGGGGCGGCGAGCGCCGCGACCGTCTCGCCGAGCGCCGCCGCCGCGTTGAAGATGCGCGCGCCGTCGAGATGCACGGGCAGCCCCAACGCGTGCGCGCCGTCGCAAATCTCCTCCGTGCGTTCACGCGTCATCACGGTGCCGCCCGCGAGGTTGTGCGAGTTCTCGATGGCGACGAGCCCCGTGCGCGCGACGTAGTAGGGCGCGTCGTTGGCGTGGACGGCCGCGCGCACCTCCTCCCAGCGCAGCACGCCGGAGCCGTCGGCGCTCCTGACGGGCCGGGCCAGCGCGCCGGAGACGGCCGACATCGCGGCCATCTCGTAGTTGTAGATGTGCCCGCGCTCCTCGATGACGACCTCCTCGCCGGGTCGCGTGTGGAGCTTGACGGCGATCTGGTTGCCCATCGAGCCGGTCGGGACGAAGAGCGCCGCCTCCTTGCCGAAGATTTCCGCGGCCCGCTCCTGCAGGCGGTTGACGGTCGGGTCTTCGCCGTACACGTCGTCGCCCACCTCGGCCTCGGCCATCGCGCGCCGCATCGAGGGCGTGGGCTTGGTCACCGTGTCGCTGCGCAGGTCTATCAGTCCCATAAGTGCGTTCAGACGAAAGCGGCGAAGACCTCGTTCGAGAGGAGGGCGCCGGCGGGCGTGAGGCGGAGCACGTCGCCGTCGAGTTCGATGAGGCCGGCCTCGTCGAAGCGCGCGAGGTCTGCGGCGTAGTCGGCGCGCACGTCGGAGCGGAAGCGCGCGCGGTGCTCGGCGAGGTCGACGCCCCTCGATAACAGACGCAGGCCGAGGAAGAGGGCCTCCGCGCCCGCGCCCCGCTCGTCCGTCTCTTCGCGCGCGACGACGGCGCCGCCCTTCTCCTCGACCGACTTCACGTAAGCGCGCGCGTCGCGCTCGTTCGACCAGCGTGTGCGGCGGCCGTCGAAGGAGTGCGCGGAGCAGCCGAAGCCGTAGAAGGGCGCGCCCGTCCAGTATTTCAGGTTGTGCCGCGACTCGCGCCCCGCGAGGCAGAAGTTGGATATCTCGTACTGCTCGTACCCGGCGGCGCGCGCGCGTTCGACCAGCAGGCGGTACATCTCGGCGGCGAGGTCGGGGTCGGGCGAGGGGTGGCGCCCCTGCCGAATCTGTTCGGCGAGCGGCGTCGCCTCGTGCACTTCGAGCAGGTAGAGCGAGAGGTGTTCGGGCCTGAGCGCGAGCGCCTCTTCGAGGTTTCGCTCCCAGCCCGCGAGCGTCTGGCGCGGCAGCCCCGCGATGAGGTCGAAGCTGATGTTGTCGAAGCCGGCGGCGCGCAGGTCCCGGAACGTATGGCGCGTGTCGTCGGCGGTGTGCGTGCGGCCGAGGCGCTTCAGCTCGCGGTCGTCGAAGGTCTGCGCGCCGAAGCTCGCGCGGTTGACGCCGGCCGCGCGCAGCGCGCGGAGTCGTTCGGGCGTGACCGTGCCCGGGTTCATCTCAAGCGTCACCTCCGCGCCCGCGTCAACGTCGAAGCGACTTCGCACCGCCCCGAGCACGCGCGAGACCTGCGCGTGCGTGAGGAGAGACGGCGTGCCGCCGCCGAAGTAGACGGTGTCAACTTCCGAGACCGAGCCTTCGAGTTCGAACGACTCTACCTCGCGCGCGAGCGCGCCGACGTAGGCTTCGGCAAGCTCGGCCTCGAAGGCCCCCGTGGCGAAGTCACAGTACGAGCAGCGCGAGCGGCAGAAGGGGACGTGTATGTATATTCCGGCGCGATCCATCTTTATAAGATTCGTGATTATAACACGCGCCCCGGGCGTCGAGTTCTCGTGTTCGTTAGACGACAGATGCGCGCCGCGCCCTGTACGCTTTTAGGAAGGGTCATGTACGACTTTAAATTCGTCCCCCATAGTACCAATCCTCACGGCGGGCGTAAGCGCTTGGCGAAAGCCGTGCAAAGCGGAAGAGTTTATTTTCTAAAACTCGCAGGGCGTGGTCGGCCCGGGCGTGGCATGTGGTTTGTTGTGTATAAGGAACAAAAGCAGAACACGTCGGGTGGATGCGCGTGACCATCTCATCGTCTCTTCTATTTGAAAAGCTCACGCGTTTCATCTGAGGGCTTCAACGAACAACACCAACACTTGGAGGAAGCGTTTATGGTTGACAACATGGAAGGAACTGGCGGCGGTAGCACCGGCGGCGGCGGCGGCTCTTCGAGCGGCGGCGGCGGCGGCAGCTCCTCTGGCGGCGGCGGCGGTAGCTCCTCCGGCGGCGGCGGCAGCAGCTCGGGCGGCAGCTCGGGCGGCGGCGGCGGCACCGGCGGCGGCGGCTCGTCGAGCGGCTCGGGCGGCGGCGGCAGCTCGTCCGGCGGTGGTGGCAGCTCTTCGGGTGGCAGCACCTCCGGTGGTGGTGGCGGCGGAAGCTCGTCCGGCGGCGGCGGCGGCAGCTCTTCGGGTGGCAGCTCGGGCGGCGGTTCGGGCGGTAGCTCGGGTGGCGGCGGCGGCAGCAGCTCCGGCGGCGGGAGGTAACGCTCTAACTAATCATTCAAAGCGAGAGGCGCGCGAGCATCAGCCCGCGCGCCTCTGTTTATTTACAGCGGCGTTCACACGAACGCGACCGCCAGCCGGGAGCGCGGGCATCCTGCCCGCCTAAGCGTGCGAGAAGCACGCTTCGCCGTGAGGCGCTCTCCCTCGACGTTGAGGTGTAAAGTCTGACGGCTTTCGCGCTGGCG
>DASVQM010000022.1:0-51109 GCA_036389095.1 Pyrinomonadaceae bacterium | reverse complement strand
TGACGCCGCGGAGGTCGTCAGTGGAGATTTTGTGTTGGAGGTCGCCGCTTGAGAGCATGGCGCGGCGGATATTGTCATACCAGATGGACTGGCCGAGTTGCATGATCTGGACGAGTGGATTGCTCATGGTTGTTTGCTCCTCAAAATTTGGGAATGAAGGCTCTGTCGCCCGTGCGCTTGTGAGCGGGTTGCGGCGGCGGTCTTCGAGACCCGACACTTCAACTGCCGTCACCCGGCCTTTAACCTCCGGCCCCTGCCTTTTCAATCTCTCTTTTGGCGGCGGCGACTACGCTCTCCACCGTAAAGCCGAACTTCTTCGTCACCTCTTTGAGCGGGGCGCTCGCTCCGAACGTCCTCATGCCGATGATCTGCTCGTGGTTGGTCACGTACCTGTCCCAGCCAAGCTTCGAGGCCAGCTCGACCGCGACGCGCGCTTTCGTCGCAGGCGGAATGATCTTCTCTTTGTACGACGCATCCTGAAGCTCGAAGAGTTCCCAGGACGGTATGCTCACGACGCGCGCCTTTATCCCTTCGGCCAGGAGTTGCTCATAGGCCGCCACGCAGAGCGCGACTTCCGAGCCCGTCCCGAGCAGCAGCACATCAGGCTCTGCGTCGGGCTCCCCGGCCAGAACGTATGCACCGTATTTAGTCCCTTCCGCGCCGCTGTATTTTGTCCGGTCAAGCGTCGGGATGGCCTGGCGACTGAGAATCAGGCAGGCCGGTTCGTGCCTGAGCTGCATGATGACGCGCCAGGCTTCGGCGACCTCGTTGGCATCGCCGGGACGCAGCACGATCAGATTAGGGATGGCGCGCAAGCTCGCCAGATGCTCGACGGGTTGATGCGTGGGCCCATCCTCGCCCACTCCGATCGAATCGTGCGTGAAGACGTGTATGGTCGGGATTTCCATGATCGCGCTCAAGCGTATGGCCGGGCGCGAGTAGTCAGAGAAGATCAGGAACCCCGAGCCGTAGGGACGCACCTTGGAGAGCGAGAGGCCGTTGACGATGGAAGACATCGCGTGCTCTCTAATCCCGAAATGGAAATTGCGACCGCCCGGCGTGTCAGCCAGGAAGTCTCCCGCGCCTTCAAAGGTCAGCCGCGTCTTCGTAGAAGGCGCGAGGTCGGCAGCGCCGCCGATCAGCCAGGGCACGTTCTTCGCAATCGCATTGAGGACTTTGGCCGAAGCTTCACGACCGGCCAGCCCCTTGGCGTTCGCCTCAAACGCCGGAATATCTTTGTCCCATCCGTCGGGCAGCTCGCGCTTCTGCATGCGGGACAACTGGTCTGCCAGCTCCGGGTGGGCCTTCTGATAGTCTGCGAGAAGGCTCATCCATTCTTCACGCAGCCTGTGTCCGCGCTCGCCCATGCCTTGACGGAAATGCTCACGCACCTCTTCGGGGACAAGGAACTTCTCATCCTCCGGCCAGCCGTAGTTGCGCTTTGTGAGACGAATCTCCTCTTCGCCGAGCGGTTCGCCGTGCGCGGCATGTGTGCCCTGCTTGGTCGGCGCACCGTAACCGATATGACTGTCAACGATGATGAGCGTCGGTCGCTCGGTCTCTTTCTGCGCGACGTTGAAAGCACGACGCAGCATCGCCAGGTCGTTGGCATCGCCGACGCGCGTGACGTTCCACCCGTAGCCGATAAAGCGCGTTGCCACGTCCTCGCTAAAAGCCAGGTCTGTGCTCCCCTCAATCGTGATCCTGTTATTGTCGTAGACCCAGCACAGGTTCGAGAGCTTGAGATGCCCGGCGATGGAAGCAGCCTCGTGAGAGATGCCTTCCATCAAATCCCCGTCGCCGCAGATGGCATAGGCCCGGTAGTCGAAGATTTCAAAACCCGGGCGGTTGAAATAGGCTGCCTGCCAGCGGGCGGCGATGGCCATGCCGACGCTGTTGGCGATGCCCTGGCCCAAGGGGCCGGTCGTGGTCTCGACGCCGGAAGTCCAGCGGTATTCGGGATGGCCCGGACAACGGCTGTCGAGCTGGCGAAAGCTCTTGATGTCTTCGAGGCTGACGCTCACCTCGCCCGTCTTCTCATACTTCGAGTTGACGGCCTTGACGCCCGCGAGGTGAAGCATGCTGTAGAGCAGCATCGAGGCGTGACCGATGGAGAGGACGAAGCGATCACGGTTGGGCCAGATAGGGTCTTCCGGGTCGAAGCGCAGAATGTCATTCCAGATGAGATAGGTGACCGGGGCCATCGCCATCGGCGTGCCGGGATGGCCGGAATTGGCGGCCTGCACGGCGTCCATCGAGAGCGTACGGATGGTGTTGATGCAAAGCTGCTCGACTTGAGCCGGAGACTGCGCTGCTGCTGCGGTGATCGCTTCCATAACTAATCTAGCTCTCCATTCGATTTTAGTTTACGGATTCCAGCTCAGCGCTTTCGGAGTCTCGCAGATTTCAGATTTTGAAATTCTCAAATAGAAAGAATCGAACCCGAAATCGCCTGCGCCGAAATCCGTAATCCTTAGTGCGGCTCGACCAGATAGAGGTCGCGCCCGGCGCGTTCGACGATGAGCGTGTCCGGGTCGGATTCATAATCTTCACGGCGAAACTGGCGATGGTCCAGGAATCCCAGGTTGACGCGGCGGCAGGTGGCCTCGTCAAGCGCCGACGCCATCGTGATGCGGTAACGCGGCACGACGCGTCCTGTCTCGTCGCGCTGCCCCGCATAGGAGACGTGGGCCAGGTGCGCGGCGACGGCCAGGTTGGCCTGTAGCTCTGTCGAAAGCGCCACCATCTCGCGCACCTTGTCGAGCGGCGCATAGCCGTACTTCTCGATCAACAACCCGTGCGTTTCCGAGATGGCGTTCAACTGCGGCGCGTAGATGATCAGCTCGCCGCCTTCGTCTATGATTCCGCCGAGCTTGTAGCTCGCCTTGCCGCCGACCCACAACTCGTCGTAGTGCTCGTCCAGGAGCGCGACGACCCTCTTATATTTGCGGCCCGTGTATTTGATGTGCACCTGTCGGCTGACATCGGCTGCGCGCCGGAAGGCTTCACGCACATCGCCGGCGAAGAGCGCGTGCGTCCGCAGGCGATTATCATCATCGCGCGTCACGACCGAGTTGATGGAGATGACGCGCGCCGGGACGAAATCCGCAGCGGCTTCGATCATGTGGCGCGTGGGCGTCTCGACGCGACCGATGACGTTTTCGATGGAGGCCAGCGCGCCGAGCCAGTGTGTCGCATGCGTCAGGTCCGGGCCCGCGACGCCGGGGAAAAAGTATTTCGCGCCACCGGCGAAGCCCGCGACCTCGTGCGGCACGGTCGCGCCGAAGATCAGCACAGTATCGTAGATGCCCGGGCCGAGCAGGCGATTGAGATTAACTTTGACGGCTTCGTTGATGAGCCCGCCCGTCAGCTCACTCACGCGCTCGGCGCTCAGCTCGCCGATGTTGACGAGCTCTTCCGGGCGATTCCACTGGTGATCGTAGATGTGGCCGAGGCCGGGCGCTTGCGCGCCGTCGCGCAGGCCGATCTTCGCCCTCTTCTCATCCTCTGTCATGGGCATGTGCGTGCCCTGCGCGATCAGCGCATCGAATTGCGCGACGTTACGCTCGGCCAGTATCTCAGCCGCGAAGGGGAAGAGCAGGTCAGTGTTGTCGTCTCGCGTCTTGTCGGGGATGATGGCCAGCACGCGCGCATCAGGGCCGATGGTTAAGAGCGCCTGTTCAAGAATGGCGCGCAGCTCTTCCGGCGAGAGATCAAGCTCGGGCGAGCCTTGACCGATGGTTGAAGGTGCGGGTTTCGTACTCATAAGTTATGACCTCTTGAATGGTTTGTCACCAGCGTCAAAGGTCTCGGGCGGGTTCTAGCGCTGCTGAGACCCGCCCGAGACCTCTGGCGGTACTGACTCTAGCGCTGGATGCGCGCCGAGCCGCCCTTTGCGAAGGCACGCACCTGTTCGACGGTCGCCATGGTCGTATCGCCCGGGAAGGTGGTCAGCAGCGCGCCGTGGGCCCAGCCCAGCTTGAGCGCCTCCTCCGGCGACTCGCCCGCGAGCAGGCCGTAGATGAATCCGGCAGCGAATCCGTCTCCGCCGCCGACGCGATCAATCACGTCCAGCTCGGCGGTCGGCGAGACGTAGGTCTCACCCTGAATCCACGCGACTGCGCCCCAGCTATGACGATTCGTCGTGTGTACCTCTCTGAGCGTCGTCGCCACGATCTTGACCTGCGGGTGCTTGGCGACGACCTGATCGATCATCCCGAAGAAGGCGCTCGGGTCGAGCTTGGATTTGGTGGTCACATCCTGACCGGGAATCCCCAGCCCCTTCTGCAAGTCCTCTTCATTTCCGACGAGCACGTCGACATTCTCGACGATGCGCGCCACGGTCTCGACCGCTCGATCCTGACCGCCGGAAATCTTCCAGAGTTTTTCGCGGAAGTTGAGATCGAAGGAGGTCATCGCGCCCGCCGCCTTGGCCGCCTTCATGCCGTCAATGATGACCTCGGCGGTCGTCTCCGAAAGCGCCGCGAAGATGCCGCCCGAGTGGAACCAGCGCACGCCGCCCGAGAAGATCGCGTCCCAGTCGAAGTCGCCAGGCTTGAGCTGAGCCGCCGCTTCGTTCGAGCGGTTATAGAAGACGACGGGCGCGCGTACGCCGTGGCCACGGTCGCTGTAGACGGCGGCGATGTTGGGCCCATTGACGCCGTTGTGCTCGAACATCTTATAGAAGGGCTTGACGCCCATGGCCTTGACGCGCTCGGCCACAAGCTCGCCAATCGGATAGTTGACCATCGCCGTGACGACGCCGGTATTCAAGCGGAAACAGTCGGCGAGGTTGGCGGCGACGTTGAACTCGCCGCCGCTAACGTGTATCTGGCACTCCGTCGCTTTGCGGAAGGGAATAATCCCCGGATCGAGGCGGTGCACGAGAGCGCCCAGCGATGCGAAGTCCAGCGCTCCCTCTTTCGGAATATTGAGACCTTCTTTCATTCTACTCTCCTTCGTGATAAAGGCTTTCCGTTTATTCAGGGCCACACTCACAAGAGCGAATCGCCACTTCTTTCAAAGAGGAAATTTAACAGGATAGTCAGGATGAAAAACAAAAGCATTGCTGTGATGAATGCTTCATCTCTTTGTCTTTATCCTGAGGATCTCTCTTCATCCCTGTTAAATTTCTTCTTTCATCAGTAGACCGCCAACCTTACACCCCGCCGAAGGCTGAGAAGCCGCCATCAACCGGCACGACGATTCCCGTGACGAAGGCGGAGGCCGGAGAGAGCAGCCAGAGCAATGTGCCGAGCAAATCCTCCGGCTCGCCGAAGCGTCCCATGGGAGTATGGCCGATGATGCTCTGCCCACGGGCCGTGAGCGCGCCCGTCTCTTTATCAGTCAACAGGAAACGGTTCTGCTCGGTTAAGAAGAAGCCGGGGGCGATGGCGTTGACGCGTATGCGAGGCGAGTATTCCTGGGCCAGGTGCACGGCCAGCCATTGAGTAAAACTGTTGATGCCAGCCTTGGCCGCAGAGTAGCTGACGACGCGCGTCAAAGGGCGCATGGCGCTCATCGAAGAGACATTCAAAATCACGCCCTCGCCCTGTTCGGCCATACGTTTGCCGAAAACCTGACTGGGGATGATCGTGCCCAGCAGGTTCAGATCAAAGACGAAGCGAAAAGCCTCTTCGGGAATGTCGAAAAACGGAAGGTCAGGGCGCGTCGTCGCCTGCGGGTGATTGCCCCCGGCCCCGTTGACGAGACAATCAACGCGGCCAAACTCCGCCGCCACACTCTGCGCCGCTCCTTCGAGGTCTTCCTTCTTGAGCGCATCGCCTTCGATGATCTTCATGTGGCCCGGCCCGGTTGATTCCGAGAGCACGGCGGCGGCCTTCTCACGATTGCGGGCCAGGACGGCGACATTAGCACCGCAGCCCACAAGCGCCCCGACCATGTGGCGGCCCAGCACGCCCGTGCCGCCCGTGACGACCACAGTGCGCCCTGCGAAGTCGTACATTTTAGTCAGCTCAGCTAAGTCCATCTCTCGTCCCCTCGTCTACGAACAGGTCAGCGCCGCCTTTAGGTCTCGGGCCTGCTCTTGATTCATCAATGCGCGCCCGAGACCTAAAGGCGGTAACTCGCCACACGCCGCTCTGCTTGAACTCAGCCGCCGATGAAGAGCGGTTTCAGGTGACGCTCGTATAAATTCTCCGTCACGTTTTTGGAGACGGTCGGCTCGCACGTTTTGAGCATGTTCAGGTAACGATCACCCATTTTGGCCGCGACCTTGAAGCCGACGTGCAGCAGTTGACGTAAGTTAGGATTGAACTGCTGGTTGCTTTGATCGTGACGCAGAGCGCCCGTGTACTGCTCGCTCGTCCAGCCTTCGACCTCTTCTTTGGACGGAAGCTTGGAGCGGTCTATGTCAATCACGGTCGCGTAAGGCGCGCACAAAGCATCGATGTTATCGAGCGCCTTGCCGTAAATCTCCTTGGCGAGCTTGAGTCCTTCGCCGCCGGATTCGGCCAGGCCGATCAACTCTTCCAGCCAGTTCGTGCCAGCCGTCTTGACGTGTATGCCTGCGCCCGTGCGCTGAAGCGCGCGGCGAATCGGCGCGTAGATGGAGAACTTGTCGCTGCCCGAGTGAACGCTCAACTTGAGATTGTCCGGCAGATCATACTTGCCGACGGCATAAGCGATGACGGCCAGGTCTTCGTTGAACTCCTTCTCGAACTGCGCGACATCGCCGACGTAATCCACGCCCTTGTTGAAGCGGCCCGTGAACTTCGGCGCGATCGTCTGAGCCGGGATTTTCTCATCCGCGATGGCGACGAGAATGACCAGCAGCTCGGGCGGCGTCTGCGGGCTATCGGTCTCGTCCATAGAGACCTCTGTGATGAATTTGCCCTCGCCCTTGCGCGAAGCGATGTGGCGATGTAGACGGCCAGCATCCTGCACGGCCTTGAGGTATTTCCCGGCAATCCGTTCGATGTCGGCGCGGGTCGTCTCGAAAGGCTCATCGATGCCGGGAATCTCCAGGCGTCCGACAAGCTCCGGGTGACGATCAAGAAAAGCCTGCACGTCGCTCGCGTCGGCGGGCTGGCCGATGGATTCGGCAACGTCCAGCGTGTAGAAGTCCGAAGTCTCGATAAAAGGGTCTACGATGTCGAAGCGTATGTGGTCGGCGTCTACGTGGAAGGGCTTCGTCCAATCCAGCTCACGAACGGCTGCTTCGGCGGCCCGAAGCACGCTCGGAGGCTCGGAGCCGACGATGGAGTGCTCGCGGTAGGACTTGTTCCAGACAGGCGTCACGTCAACGCCCTGCGCGGCGGCCTGCATGCATGCGCGTAGCTGCGCCTTAGCCTGATGGGCGAAGCGATCACCCACCCCGAAGGAATATTTCTCTAGTTTCAGCGTGTTACTCATGATCTTCTCCTTAAACTTAAAAGACCTGCCATGAAAGAGTTCGACATTCTCAATCTTCGAGCATGAACCTGGCGGGCATCAGGCTCGTCGGCGCGAACCGGCGGCGTATGTTCATACGCCGGAGCCTGCTATTTCTTCTTCAGTGCCGCTTGAATAGCAGCTTCGGCCAACGGGCCCATGACGGCGTAGCCCTTCGAGTTCGCATGCAAGCCGTCATTACTGAATTCGTCCCTGAGCATCCCTTTGTCATCGGCCATCGCCGTGTGATAGTCCAGATACGTGTGGCCGTTACGCTCAGCGTACTCTTTAATCCAGGCATTAAGCTCTTTGATCTGTGCCGGTGGCCGCGCCCTCGTCTGGATGATCTGCGTGCCGTCGGATTTGCGCTCGTAGTCGCTGACGGGAAGCAGTGAAGCGAGCACGACGCGTATAGCGTGAGCGCGAGCCAGCTCGGCCATTGATGCGAGGTTGTCTTCGATGGCGGCGAGCGTCGTCGGCCCCGTGGCGGCGGCGAGGTCGTTCGTACCGGCGAGTATGACGACCACCTTCGGCTGCAAGGCAATCACGTCGGCGCGGAAACGCAGGAGCATTTGCGGCGTCGTCTGGCCGCTGATGCCGCGATTGATATAGGGCTTGCCGGGAAAGAAGCCGCCATAGCCGGGCCTGCTCCAAAAGTCCGTGATCGAATCGCCCATGAAGACGACGCGCACTTCGCCAACGGCAGGCGCGGCGACCTCCGCGTTGGCTGCGCGGTAGCGGCCCAGGTTGGGCCAATCCCTTAAACGCCCCTCTGCCTGCGCGACCCTCTTTTTAAGATCGGGCAGCTCTGCGCAATCAACTGCTGAAGCAGGAGAAGCAGAAGGAGTAGGACTAGGGGCGGCGGCCTGCGCTGCCGCCTCGCCGACGCACAGGAAGAGTAAGAGGCCGGCGCAAAGCAGTATGACCACAGCCCTCAATCGATGACTGAGCCCGTCACCAACATGGAAGAGATATTTTTCCGGTCTCAACGCGTTACTCATGGTCTCACATGAACAGCCTGAACGCCTCGGCCCTGCGCCTGCTTCGATTAGAGTCGAATCAGATCGGCGATCTTGATCGGTTCTTTCCGTTCGACGCTCTTGCGCGCCGCGATGCCGGTCAAACAAGACATGGCCCCGGCGCGCGAGTCCGGCAGTTGCATGTAGTCCGGGACTTTAATCTTGCGGAAGATGAGGTCTCGCAGACGGTCATCTCCGCCTCCGTGCCCGCCCGCGATTTTCGGCACGGGGATTTTGGTGCGCTTGCCGAAACTCCTGGTGACGTACATCTCCGTCTCTTCGGCCACGGGCCAGGGCTGGCGCTCGTAGTCGCGTACTTCGAGCCGTCCCAGCTCGCCGTTGAATGCCAGGTGGTAGCCCTCAATCGGCATAAATGCATTGAGCGAATAACTCATCTGGACGCCGTTGGAGTATTTGACGACAGCCGACATCGCATCATAGATGTCCACGTCCTCTCGGTAGACACACCCGTCGCGGTAATACTTATCCACATCCTCGGCGGCGGCATAGAGCTTCATCCGCCGCGCGTCCTTCGTCATGTCATAGTAGAAGCGGCATCTGGATTTGTACGGGCAGGGGCGGCAATGCGAGTAGCGGAAGGGCCCCTTCTTTCCGTAAATCTGCAAGTCGCCCTGAGCGGATACTTCCACTGGGTCAGCGGCGAGCCACCAGTTGATGAGGTCGAAGTGGTGCGTCGCCTTGTGAACCCAGAGGCTTCCGCCTCCACGCTTGAGCCTGTGCCAGCGGCGAAAGTAGTCCGCCCCGTGACGCACGTCCAGGTACCAGTGGAAGTCAACGGAGATGATGCGGCCAATCTCGCCCGACATCAGAATCTCTTTGATCTTCTGATGCTTCGGCGCGTAGCGGTAATTGAACGTCACGACGATCTTGCGCTCGGCACGCTTTTCGGCGTCGAGCACGTCCTGGCATTTCCCCTCGTCCGTGACCATCGGCTTCTCTGTCATCACGTCAATGCCGCGCTCAAGACCCTTGACGATGTAGTCGCGGTGAAAGGCATCGACGGTCGTGACCATCAAAATGTCTGGCCGCGCCTTATCCATCATCTCGTCGAAGCTGGTGAAGGTGGGGCAGTTGACGCCCATCAACTCCCTGGACGCAGCCGCGCGCTTCGGGTTGATGTCGCAAAGGCCGACGAACTCAAGAATATCAGGGTAGCGCTGGACGAGGTCTTTGCCCCACATGCTCGTGGCGCGCTCACCCGTGCCGACGATGGCATAGCGGCGGCGCGCGGCGTGGGCCGCAGGTATTGAAGGACTCATCAGGGCGAGTGAAGCGGCGGCGGCACCGCCCGCCGTCTTAACGAATTCTCGACGCGTCAAAAAATTCGACTCGGACATAGCGCGCTCCTCCTTAATACCAGGTTGCAATGCTAAAGAGAGGTCAGTCGCGCCCAAGGTCGCGGGCAGGTGCTACCGTCAAGCATCACCTGCCCGCGACCTTGGGCGCGACTGACCTGATGATGTTACGTCCTCTCTTTTCACTGCAACCTTGTATTACTTAACGGTTAAAGAATCACGATAAGCACCTGTGTGCGAAAACTGCCGTCACCATCAATAGAAGCCGTGTGCAGATCGCGTCAGAGAAAGCCCGACGCCTTTACTTGATGTATGCTGCCAACTGCGTCTCTATCTTTCGCAGCTCGTCGGCAACTAATTGCCCCATGGCCTCGCTGCCGCGCTCACCCAGATGCGTGTAGTCCATCTCCTGGCCGCCCCGCCCGTCCGGCTTCATCTTCCCCAGCTCATTGCTCCGTTCTCTGCCCATGGCGTTAATGTAAGCCATGCTCAAAGCGTGAAGGTCTATCAGCGGCACGCGTTTCTCGGCGGCCACTTTCTTGACGGCCTCGGCGTAAGAAGAGAGATCGGAGTTGAGCTTGCCGTCTTTCCAGCCGCTCCTTCGCACGAGCGATGTGACCAGAATCGGCTTTGCCCCGGCGGCGCGCGCCTCGTCAACGTAGCGCGCCATGTACTCCGGGTAGGTTGAACGCGGGTCTGTCTCGCGCTCTGGCCCTTTGCCTGGCTGGTCGTTATGTCCGAACTGAATCAAATAATAATCGCCGCGCAGGTCCAGGGCCTGCCGCCACCAGCCTTCGTTGATGTAAGACTTGGAGCTGCGGCCACCGCGCGCCATGTTGACGCATTCGACTTCCGAAGAGAGATGTCGTTTGAACCCGGCTCCCCACCCGTCCTTATCCGTGACGGTCGAGTCGCCGACCAGAATGATCTTGAATTTCGCCGCCGAGGCTTGAGCGGCGTCAACGACCTTACCGTTGATGAGCACGTTGCGCAGCGCCAGGTCCTGAACATTCTCGAGGACGTTCGGCTTCGCCACGTTGTCGAAGGCGCAATCCTCTATGACAACATTCGTGACGGGCGCATTCTTGAAGCCGCGCACGTAGAGGGCATACTTGCTCTTTTTGCTGATGACGTTCTTCACGGCGACGTTGCGCACGACCGGAGTAAAGCCGCCCTTCTCGCCTTCTTCGTAATAGAAGTCTATGGAGACGACCGCGTCGGCGACCTGCCCGACCTGCACGTCCCTCATGTAGATGTGTTCGAGCAGACCGCCGCGCGCGGCGTTATTCTTAAAGCGCAGCGCACGATCAAGATTGGGGCTATCCATCTTGCAGCCTTCGATGAAGACGTTGCGCACGCCGCCCGAAATCTCGCTCCCGATAGTGACGCCGCCGTGCCCGTCCTTCATCTCGCAGCCCTGGATGATGATGTTCTCCGAGGGCACGTTCAGACGCCGCCCGTCCGCATTCCTTCCGCTCTTGATGGCGATGCAGTCGTCTCCGGTGTCGAAGATGCAATCTTTAATCAGCACGTCGGCGCAGGATTCCGGGTCGCAACCGTCGTTGTTGGGCCCATGGCTTCTGATCTTCACCTTCTGCACCGTGACGTTCGTGCAGAGCACCGGGTTGATCTCCCACATCGGCGAGTTGATGATCGTCACGCCCTCTATGAGCACGTTCTTGCAGCGATAGGGCTGAATGAACTGCGGCCTCAGGTAGTGGCCCTCGCCGAACACTCGGTCTTTGACGGCGACGCCCTTTTCCGTCATCTCTTCCAGCGACTTGCGGGCCTTCTTCTGGTCAGGGTCGCCTTTCTTCCAACCGTCCTCGACGTTTCCCTTCCAGGGCCACCAGTGCACGTTATCGCTCTGCCCGTCGAGCGTGCCTTCGCCCGTGATGGCGATGTTCTCCTGCTCGAAGGCGTAGATGAAGGGGGAGTAGTTCATCAGCTCCATCCCCTCCCAGCGCGAGAAGACAAGCGGCAGATACCTGGCAGTTTCCTGAACGAACTTGATGGTGGCCCCGGCGCTTACGTGCAGGTTGACGTTGCTGCGCAGGTGTATGGCCGCCGTCAGGAATGAGCCGGAGGGCACGACGACTCTTCCTCCGCCCGCCTTCGTACATGCCTCGATGCCCTTTCTAAAGCTCTCCGTGCAATCGGTCTTGCCGTCGCCCTTCGCGCCGAAGCGTGTGATGTCGAAATCGCGGTTGGGGAAAACAGGAGGCTTGATGCGCCGCAGAATCCCCGGCAGCTGGGCCCAGGCGTCCTGCGCCGCGTCGCCGGGCCACAGCCGAGAGCGATTGATCTCTGCGTTGACGGCGCTGTCCCACGGCAGGCGTGGCGCGATGAGCGTGGCGGCGCTGCCGACGATAAAAGTTTTAATGAACTCCCGACGATCAGTCATAATCAGCTTCTTTGATTTAACGGTTAAAGGCCGCCTCGTGAAGACGGGCCTCGGGCTCGACGCGCGGGGGAAGCCCAGCGACCTTGTTGCGCCATTTCTTCTGCCACTTCGGATAGTCTTTATTCAGCAGCTCGGCTGGCTCTTCGACGTACCAGGCGTAGCCGTTTCGGCGCTCGTCCTCTATCTCGGCAACGTCGTAGCGGACGCGGCTGTCGCGTCCGATGAAGATTGGCCGGTTCGTCCCTATCTCGTAGAAACGCGCCCAGAGCGGCCCGGCATTGCCGTCTTTGACGACGACGCGATCAAAGCCGTGGAGCTTCGTGGCGTCAGGCTTTTCGACGTAACGGATGCCGGTGATTTTAGTTTTCTCGAACCACGCGACGGCGGATTCAATCGCCTCGATCACCTGCGGGCCGGGCTGATCTATCGTCATCAGGAAGCGCACGATGCCGACGCTTTCCGAACCTGTGAGCGAGACGGGCTCGAACTTTCTCGCCGGGGCGGGTGCGAGCGTCACCTCGTCATGCTGCGCCGCCCAGACCGTACGCCTGCCCTCGACCAGGACCTGTGTTTTGAGGATGCACTCGATCCCCTTCTGCACGGCGCGCTCTGCACGCAGGCGACGCTCCTCATCGACGAAAGCGTAGTCGGGCCTCTTTCTTTCGATGTCGCGCAGGAGCTTCATGACGCCGATCATCGCGTTGTCGTTGTAGGTGATATGTTTGTAGTAGCCCGTGAGGCGGGGATAATACTGCGGCCAGCCGCCGTTGGCATACTGGGCTTTGAAGAGATAGTCGACGCCTTTGAGGAAAGCCTCTTTGTGGCGCGCGAGCTTCTTCGCCGTATAGACTCTGGCGAGAAAGCTTAGCTGGTTGTAGGTCGCGCCGTTATCAATGGTCGCCTCTTCTTCCAGCTTCTTCTGCTTGACGACCTCTGCCTTCTCGGCCTCGGTCAAGACCTTCGCCATCTCTATGTTCTTGGGCCAACCGCCTACGTCCAGCTGGTACAAGAGTAGATTATCGGCGATGCGCACAGCCTCTTCGCTCGCGTACCATTCGGGCTGTTGCTTGAGAGCGTTTCCCCATTTGATCGTCGCCTGCGCGCCCGGCGGCGTTGCCGCCTGCTGCGCGGAAGCTTCGCGCCCCGTGTGAGTCGCGGCAGAGGATGGGTTGAAGATGCTTGCGAGATCGTGATCGAGGCTCAGAGCGAGGGAAGGCTGCGCTGCTTTTTCCGAGCGGGCAGCAGGTACGGCCGCAGCGGCGGGGAATAATATAAGAGCAAGTAAGACCGCCAGTCTCATCATCGGTTTCCCTGGATAATTCCCTACATGATCGAACTAAGAATTCAACGTGAGCCGCACAGGGGTTGTTGACCCAGGGGCGGCTCACGTCGTGTTGCTGGCCGGTAAGTTTTCACAGACCTGGCCAGAAGTTAGAAGGTGAACTTAATACCGAGCTGAATGTCACGCGGCAGATTCCTCTGCGTCGTGTAGCGAGCAAAGCTCGCGTTGTTCGGATCGGAACTAAGATCAATGAAGTACGGGTGGTTAAAGGCGTTCAAGGCTTCGCCACGAATTTGCAAGCGCATGTTCTCGCCGAATCTGAAGTTCTTCGTGAGCGAGAGATTGACGGTCTGCAAAGACTGGTGGCGCAAATTGTCCAGCGTCGTCGGCACGTTGCGGATGCTGAAAGCGCTGAGCCTGACCAGGCCCGCGGTATCGAACGCCGGGCGATCAATACCGTACTTGCCGCCCTGCCCGTCGTTTTGTCCCGCGTGGCTCTGCAACTGCGTCACGTCGCCCGCATAGAACAAAGGTGTGCCGAGCAGGATCGGGTGGCCCGTCTGCCACTCGTAAGTGCCGTTGAGCTGCCATCCACCGATGACGTAATCGACGAAGCGATTCATGTCAGTGCCGAACCTGCGGCCACGGCCCAGGGGCAGTTGCCAGATGGTCGCCAACGTGAAGCGATCCGGGCGGTCGTCAGTCCCGATGCGGTTTTCAAGCTCCGTGTCGGACGGGTTCAGGTAGGTCAACCTCTCGCGCAAGCGCGAGTGTGTGTAGGTCAGGTTGAAGCTGAGGTCTGTCGAGAACCGCTTGCTTGCCTGAAGCTGTAGCGAGTTGTACCTGTTCGAGCCGTTGTACTCCTGAACCCAGACGTTCTGGAACTGCGGAAACGCCAGCAACGACTGCGCACGAGTGATGGTCGCGTTGGTGTTGAAGCCGCTCGTCGAATTGGCTGTGTTATTGAACAGGCCAAAGAACGGGTTGGGTATCTGCGTGGCAGTGCCCGTCAGAGTAGTGTTGGCCGCAGCATCCAGGGCAATCGCTGTCGCATTGTCTGTGACGCCGGTCAGGTCTGCCAGGAATCCTCGCGGAACAAAGTTCAGATTCCTGTTGACCGCCATGTCGTAACCCCATGACGTGACGAAGTTGGCTTCGACGAGGAACTGTCCGGGAAACTCGTGCTGGACGCCTATGATCAGGCGCGCAAACTTCGCATTCTTACGGTCGAGCGGGACGAGTCCCGTATCGGACGCGCCGAGCGTTCCGCCGACGGAGGTCAGCAGGCCCAGGCTCGTACCCGGAGCCGACGACAGGCCGTTGGGAAACGGGTTGTCAAGAGTGGCAATGAAAGTGCGGCCCTGGTTATTCGTGGGCGTGAAAGGCGTCGAGGCTGAGAAGCCCGTCTGCTTGATGTCGTCCTGAATAATTCGGAACGGCGACATGAAGATGCCGAACCCGGCACGCAGCACAGTCCTTTCGTTAAGCTGGTAGGAAGCGCCGATGCGCGGCTGCCAGGTATTCTTGTCTGCGTTCCACAGGTTGCGGTTATTCTCGTCGGCAAAAGTGGGCCCACCGAGCACGTTGAACTGTGCCGGAGTGAGCACGAAATTGCTCGGGTTGGCGTTATAGGCTGTCGTGTAAGCGGCTCGCGCCTGCGCTTGAACGGGGCTCGGCGTACTGGGGTCGAACCCGCGAAGCAGACGGTTGTAACGCTCCGTGAGGCCCATCTCAAGCTCGTAACGCAGCCCCAAGTTCAAGGTCAGCTTGGGCGTCACGCGCCAGTCGTCCTGGAAGAAGAAGCCGTGATAGACGGACTGCACGGAATAGTTGGTCGAGCTTGTTTCAATCAAGCTCTGCGAGGTTGAAGCGCTCGGGATTCCCAAGAGGAATGCCGCCACGTCGCGCCCGTAGAGATTACGGTTGCGGTCGAGATTGACAGCCGTGTCGCTGTTGGTCGTCGTCGTGGTCGTAATGCTGGTGTACGTGCCGTCGAAGAAGAAGCGCCCGCCCTGAAAGCCGTTGGTGGTCAGGTTCTCGCGCAGCACGCGCAGGTCGTAACCATACTTCATCGTATGGTTGCCGTAAATCTGCGTCATCGTGGGCTGTATGGACGCCACGTAGAAGGGGCGCAGCAGGCCCGCATTATAATCCGTGCGGTTCGAGCCCAGGATTGATCGCACAGGTCTTCCGGCATCGAAAGTCCTGATGTCGAAACGCGGCAGATACTGGTAGCCGTTCATCACGGCCAGCGCCGCAGGCGTGAAGCCAAGCGTCGCCGGATCAAACGGCGTCGGTCGTCTCTCGATGACGAACCGGCTCATGTTCGCTCTGATGTCGAGCACCATCGTGTTCGAGATCGTGGCCGTGTAGTCCAGGCTCGCCCCGTCATTGGTACGAAATTCAAGACCTTCAGTTAAGGGCGTGCCCGTCCAGTTGTAACGATCTTCGGGGTTGAAGCTGTGGTAGTACTTGCCGAAGAGCGACTGGCTATCGCTGATTCTATGGTCGATACGGGTGATCCAAGACCTGTAGTTGGAGCTACGGATCATATTCGAGGAATAGTTGAGCGTTCCGTCCGGGTTACCGGCTACGTTCGGCAGCGGGTAGAGGTTGAGATACGCGACCGCGACAGGGTTGAGCCTGGCGGTGGGGATGATGTTGTTGGTGAAGGCCGTGCGCGTGACTGTGCCGGTCGCCTGCGCCGTCGCCGGGTCGTAGATTCTGACCGGACAACTGGTCAAGGCGCTGGTGGGCGGGCACGGCTGATTGACGAGCAGGGCGGAGAAATCACCACGCCTCATCGCCGCCGTCGGGACGGTGAAGAGCTGCGGCTCGGCCTCGCTGTTCTTCAGGCGCTCGTAAGCGAACAGGAAGAATGTTTTGTCGCGTCCGTTGTAGACGCCGGGGATGCGTACGGGCCCACCCAGAGAGCCGCCGAAGCGGTTGTAAGTCCTCTCGGGTTTATCCTGCCCGGCCCTGTTGGTAAAGAAGTAATTAGCGGTGCGGCTCCTGGCGCGGTTGAACTCGTAAAGGGAGCCGTGAAAATTGTTCGTCCCAGACTTGACCACGACGTTGACGGTCGCCCCGCCGGCATAGCCTTGCTGTGCGTCGAAGGCGTTGGTCTGAACCTTGAACTCCTGCGTGGCATCCGAAGGCGGAGAGAAGCCGACGCCGCCGTCGGTCGCAAAATTGGGCGAGCCGTCGAGCGTGACCTGGTTCGGGCCCGTAGCTCCGTTGGCGCGGAACGCTGCCAGGTTGCCGTTCGAGGTCGGGCTGGTGAAGGCCGGATTGCCTGTGTATGAGATGCCCGGAGCGAGCGTCGCCAACTGGTATGGGCTGCCGTCAACCAAAGGCAGCTCGCTGATCTGTTTGCTGGAGATGACAGACCCGGTACTGACCGTGCCGGTATCCAGGGCGGGCGCTTCGGCCACGGTCGTTACCGTCGCCGCCACACCGATCTCCAACTGCACATCCAGCGTCAACTTGGCGGCCACGTTGACTTCGATTCCCTCACGCACGGAGGTGTTGAATCCCTCCTGCGTTACCGTCAGCGAGTACTTTCCGGGATTGAGCAGTGGGAAGCTGTAACTGCCGTCCTCGGTCGCGGCGACGGTGTTCTCAGCATTGGTTTCCATGTTCTTGATCGTAACAGTCGCACCGGGGAGCGCCGCTCCGTTCGGGTCTGTGACCTTACCCGTGATCGAGCCCCGGAACTCCTGTGCGCCTGCCGTAACAAACAGCATCAAGAGTAACAACGCCGCGGGGATACCATGGCGTACGATATACCTAGCCATATACTTTATCCTTTCATCTTTCTCATCAGCAGCACCGCAGCGATGCCGTGACACCCTATAGTTGATCAAGCTCTTGTCGCAACATTAAGACCCTCGGTCTAAAGTTCGCGCCTCGGTTGCTATGTTTTCGGTTTAAGTATCGGTAACTTTGTCAGGACCGCCAGCGCAACCAACCCAAGAGTCACGCGCAGCGCGAACCCCGGTTTACCCGAAGCCGCGCGCAGATATCTTCACACTAAGTCAAGCCAGCGGGCATGAAACTCTGAATCGCTTTGATATTATCCCGGCCCGCTTTTAAGAGGTCTATACAGAGAGCACGAATCGGTTTTCGGACATACCTTGCTCTATAAACCACACTATATAACAGGCCTTGAAGGAATGTCAAGAAAATTTTCAGTATCCTATGACAATTTTTCAACAAGAACTTGTAAAAAGCTCTCAGTCCCGGCGCTAATCCCGCTAAGTCCAATAAAACAATACGGATGAATCACATAGCCCGGATTGCCAACCAAAGGCTTTCCAGTCCTTACAAAGCTTTCCGGTTAAATAAGCCCGTCAGACCAGGCGAGAACCGTGTAGCTTGAAAATATCTTTAAGTAGAATCAATAGTTTACGGCTATTACGAAGAGAGAATTGGAAGTCTTCGCGTAGCCTGCCGCCAAAGTGCATGAATCTTAAAATTCAGAAGCATGATCCGAATCGCCTGTAAATATTTCTCTCCGCCGCGTAATCTTAAGTAGATGCGATTTAAGAGTGGCTTACCGCATCGCCTGAGTCCTTTTCGGGGCACCAACCCTGGATTGTCGCCGCAATGAACAAACGAGCCGATGGTCTGACCAATCAAGCCGCTTAAAATCTTACAGCCTGTCGCAGGCGTTCCAGAGATTATTTAAATGAACAGGCCCACCGCAGCTCTCATAATGGTTGAGTGAGCTGCCCTGTCGGGAAAGTTTACGTTGCAACGATAAATAAACTCTAAGCGCCGATTGAGTGGAAGACCGCATATGACACCAAGCTGCCAGTGTTGCCCATGGGTCTCTACGAGCAATATCGGCTACGCCACATAATTCGGCCTGGGAGTCCTGAAAATCCCTTGCCTGCCGCATTGAAAGGGGGAGGCTAATTGTCTAGCAACAGGCAATTCTTGTCAAGTCTATTGTTAACCAATCACATTTTTCATCAGATAAGGGTCTGACCAATCGCCCTGATCGTGCGACAAGGGACACCTCTTTATTGATCTCGCCGTTCCGGGGAGCGAGAGAATTCTGTAATCAACTGGGGAGGACTTAAAAAATGTCGCGCCGACCCTGAACATTTGCTGGCCGAAGTCCAGTAACGTCGCTTAACGTAGCCTTGCCGCTTCCTCTGTCCGGACGATCTAGCCGGTCAAGGTTTTTGGGGCTTGCTTCTAGCGTCGGGCTTCGGCGCGACGGGCTTGATGGGGTCGGCGAATATCTTTATCAGGATCATGGAAAATTCTTTCCCGGCGATGGTGGTTCGCTGGTGCGGAGTGCCGCGCGGCACGACGATCAGATCGCCTTTGGTAATTTCAAACGTCTGACCATCTAGGATGCGCTGGCTACGCCACTCTCCCGGCTCGACCTCGCGCGGCGCATCCAGTTTCCCGCCCAGTGTGAGCGTGGCCGTGCCTTCAAGCACGTAGTAGACATCGTCGGACGCATCGTGTACCTCTGCGGCGGCAGTGGGCCTACTCTTGTCATGCTGGACGGCGACGCGCAACTGCATCCCCTCGCCGCCGATCAGATCCTCGACCTTATTATCAGGTCGCAGCTTGCGTTCAAGATCGCCGAGCGACTGTGCCGTCAGTACCACGAAAGGGCGCGCAGGCTTGGAGGGCTCGCGTTGCGTCGAACCGCCACCGGTCGTCTGTGCCGACGAACTAACCGCGAGCGCGACCACGTAGGTCATCGCTATCGTAATACGCTTCATCCTCGTCAACATTGTAGGATACATCCTCTCTTGTGATTATCAATCTCGATAAATGTTCTTTTAGCAAGAACAGCCGTCCGCTCTACAGCTCAACTCAACTGCGGCTGGAAACCAGCTGGCTGCCGACTTCTTTGAGCTGCGTTTGCATGTCCCCGTAAATCTCCTCTTCTATCCTTGCGACTTCCAGGCCAACTTTGCCGCTCACTTGCGGATCGCGGTCCTTCAGCAAGGCTTGCGCGAAATCATCTATCAGCGGTTGATGCAGGTTGGGATGCGGCGCGTGAACCTCTACGCGCTCGCCTTCGCCGGTCATGACCTTCAAGTTTCCGTCATTCAAAACGGGAACATGCATCGAGCCGTCGCTGCCGAAGATGCTCAAAGTGTCCTGCGGCTCGGAGGCGGCGTGCGTGACGGAGAGAACGGCCTGCGGCCCGCTCTCGAACTTAAATAAAGCGCTCGCCGTATCTTCAACTTCCCGGTCGAAGAGAACATTACTGACGAGACTTCTGACCGACTTCACCTGGCCGAAAAGATTGTTCAGGACTTCGATTCGATGGCAGCCGAAATCAAACATGGGCCCACCGCCAGACGCTTCCTTCTCGACCAGCCAGCGACGCGGATGTGAAGGTTCCGGGTCGAACCTCTCAAACGCATTTGCCTGTGCGATGATGGGCCGTCCCGTTTCACCTGTGCTCAAAATCGTTTTGATGCGATCAATGACGGGATAAAAATGGCGATAGTAAGCGACGCCGAGCCGCACTCTATGCTCTTCGCACGCGGCGATCATACGCTCACATTCACTGACGCTCATGGCCATAGGCTTTTCGCACAGGACATGCTTGCCCGCTTCGGCGGCAGCGATAGCCTGCGCGGCATGTAGATGAACGGGGGTGGCGATGTAGACCGCTTCGACCTCTTCGTCTGCGAGCAGCTCCTGCCAATGCTTGTAACACCTCCTGGCCCCGAACTCTCTGGCGAAGGACTCCGCGAGGTCGAAGTTTGCACGGCTCACGGCGACAAGTTCGCAAGCTGAAAGATCGCGGAGAGCCGGAGCGATGCGCTTGCGGGCTATGTCACCGCAACCGATAAGCCCCCATCGTATTTTTGGCATCGCACACATCTACACACCTTAATCTTTAACCTGGGAAGCCCGACTTCGATTGTTTAGGGGACGATCAGTGTAACACACCGGCCCCCTTCAGGCGGCAGCCCCGTAGAGCGCCGACTTTGAGCAGCGGTTGCGTTAAATCCGATGCGCTCTTGCCTTGAGCCTGACAGCCTGGCCCGTGCGCGACGATTCGTAGATGGCCTCCACAAGCTCGACGCTGCGCCGTCCCTCTCGCCCGTCGCAGCGCGGGCTGCCGCCCGTTTCGACGGCCCGACGGAAATCTTCCAGAATTCTTTTATGCCCGCTGACATCTGAGACGACGGGCGATGACGCGCCGGGGGTTTGGTTATGCTGTATGGGCCCAAGCAGGTCGCCAGCCGGAGCATGCAGGTCGGCGGCGATGATACGGTCGCCCTCAAGAATGAGCGTGCCTTCCGAGCCGGTCACTTCGACGCGTCGGCTGTATCCCGGATAAACTGACGTTGCCGCTTCCAGCGTACCGATAGCGCCGTTTGCGAATTCGAGCGTGGCGACGACAGTGTCTTCCACTTCGATTCGGTGGAGCGCCGTGATCGCTCTCGCATAGACGCGCTCGACATCGCCCATCAGCCAGAGCAGCAGGTCAACCGTGTGCACGCCTTGGTTCATCAAAGCGCCGCCGCCATCCAGGGCCCAGGTTCCGCGCCAGCGCGAGCCGCTGTAATACTCCGGCGGGCGATACCATTTGACTCGCCCCGAGACGAGAATCGGCTTTCCCAACTGACTATCAGCCAACTCCTTGAGCTTGGAGATGTCCGGGGCAAAGCGATCTTGAAAGCACACGCCCAGCTTTACGCGCGCCCGTTCGCATGCATCTATGAGCGCACCGGCGCGCTCGACCGTAATATCAATGGGCTTCTCGACGAGCACATGCAGGCCGTGCTCGGCGGCGGCTATTCCCTGCTCGGCATGCAAAGCCGACGGGCTGCCGATCATCACCATATTCATTGGCCTGTGCAAAAGGAAGGCTTCCAGACTGTCGTAGACCGTGCCGCCATAAAGTTGGCCCAGGCGTGCGGCCTTTTCGCGGTTGGGCCCATAGACGGCGGCGACCTCGAAGCCTTCCGCTTCCTGCGCCGCACGCGCATGTGTCTCGCTGATATTGCCGCCGCCAATGATGCCCAGGTGAATCGTCGCCATCAACACTCTCTCCGTATCAAGGCTCGCCGTTCATCAAATCTATAAGCATCACGATTCAGACGGATGCTTATAGCCGCCGCACTTCTTGCCAGATGGAAGGTTCTACGGGGATGCCTTCTTCCAAGTTACGTTGACGTGTTTCCAGCGTCCGCTCGCCGGGATACCTGACAGACTCTCCTTCCGTCGAGGCCCGCTGTAGGTCTTCGATAATCCGGTCTGCGACCCTTGCCGCGAGATCAGTCTCACCGAACGCCGAGAGGTTGAAGGCTAGAAACAGTTGCGACAGCCCGGTCTCATCATCCGGGTTGGCGGTCACTTGATGCGTGGCGTGGCCGCCGGACAGGAGCGCTGCCATCATGTCCAGCATCAACGCGAGCCCTGAGCCTTTCCAGAATCCGATGGGTAGAGGTCTGGCCGAATCCTCTATGGCCGACGGGTCGCGCGTGAGTTGCCCGTCGAGGTCGAAGCCGCCGACGACGGGCAGCTGCTCTCCCCTCATCCGGTAAGAGGCCAGAGCGCCATAAGAGAATTGCGACATGGCCATATCAAGGACGACGTGCCGCCCCTGGGGTCGCGGCGCGGCGATGACCAGCGGATTATTTCCGAGCCTGGGGTCGCTGGCTCCCCAGGGCGGAAGGTTCGGCATAGTATTAGTCCAGCAGATACCGATTGCACCCGCCTCAGCCGCCTGCCAGCCGTAGCTGCCGCCGCGCATCCAGTGATTGGTGTTCTTCAAGGCAATTGAGCCGACTCCGTATTCACGCGACAGCTCGATGGCTCGTTCCATGCAGCGATAAGCGTTCAGATTGCCTGGGCCGCGCTGGCCGTCCCAGCGCTCTATGGCTCCGTGGCTCGCAACGCATACGGCTCGGGCATGAACATCTATGATTCCACGGCGAATCATCTGCATGAAGCGCGGAAAGCGATTCAAGCCGTGGGAATAGACGCCGTCGCGGCTTGTGTCTGCGAAAAGCTGCGCGCATAGCGCGGCGCGCTCAGGCTCCAGACCAGTCCCGAGCAAGGCTTGCAGAAGAACGTCATAAAGCTCTCGATAACTGACTCGCAGCACAGGCTAACGCCTCTTCGCCGGAACCTGTTGAATGAGCCACCGTGCAAGGTCTTTGGCGGCTTTAAAGTTGTCGTATTCCGGCGGAAGCTTTCTGCCGTCCGTGTACTCGTTATAGAGCCAGGGGTCGCCGACGGCGAAAACGGTTCCCTTCCCGAGCTTGGCGACGGCCATCACCACGTCGCCATTATGCTCTAGAGCCGGTTTGGCAGGCGGGGAAAGCGCGAGGGTGCTGAGTTCTTTCAGGTAAAGCTGTCGGGCCGTTTTGAAGATGGGATGAGCGCCGGGGACCATGATCTTACCCATCGCAAAATCGTTTCCCTGGACGCGGTTTTTGCTGTCCTTATTGAAACGGACGCCGAACTGCGCGGCTAATTCGTTGAGATGATCCAGCTCCGCATTGCCGACATCGTTGGCCATCAGGACGAGCACGCCGCCCGCCTTGACCCAATCGCCGAGAGCCTTCACGGCTGGCGCTTCGATGAAGTTCGGATTCTCATTCTCCTGCCTGGTATCCGGGTCAACGATAATATAGATGTCGGTCGTCTTTAGATTCGCGGCTGTCGGCGCTTCCTTCAAGGATGCCGTCTGCACGCCGAAGTTTCTAAAAATATTGCCCCAGAGAGAGAAGCCGTTGTTGTGCATCTCCTCCCACTTGTAATGAAAGGGAGCGGGTTGTCCGCCCGCGTCGTTCTTCACTTCGCTGTTGAAGTAGTAATCAAGCGTGACGGTCTTGCCTCTGCCTAAAGACTGTTCGGCGGCGGCCTCCATCTCATTGCTTGCCAGAAGGAATGCGCCCACGCCTTTGGGGTCGTTGGTCACAACCCTCTCGCTCAGATAATACTGGTAGCTTCCGTCTCGATAAGGATTCCCGCCGAGTCCGGCGACGCTGACCGTGCCCTTGAGATTGACCCGCGCCGCGCCGTCCGGCTCTATGAACTGAGAGGTGATTCCCTGATAGCCTTTCTGCGCGACCTTGAGATAAGAGGCGGGCAGGTAGCCCTGGCGCACGCCCTTGGCGAGCGCATAGACGAACATGCAGGAGGCGGAAGCTTCCAGGTAATTACCCTCCGCGCCTCCCTTATCGAGCACCTGATACCACAAGCCTGACTTCGGCTCCTGATACTTCTCGACAGCCGCCGCCAGGCGGTTCAGGATGGCGATCAACTCGCCCCGCTTGGGATGATCTTTGGGAAAGTGCTCTAAAGAATCCACCAGGGCCATGGCGTACCATCCCATGGCTCTGCCCCAGAAGTTGGGCGAGCGCCCCGTCTGCGGGTCGGCCCAGCGTTGCTGTCTGGATTCATCCCAGCCGTGATAGAGCAGTCCGGTCTTGGAGTCGCGCGCGTGCTGCTCCATCAGAATAAATTGCTTGGCGATATCGTCAAAGGCCGCCGCTTCGTGAAAGGTCGCGGCGTATTCGGCGTAAAAAGGCTCGCCCATATAGAGGCCGTCGAGCCACATTTGATTGGGATATATTTTCTTATGCCAGAAGCCGCCTTCGGAAGTGCGCGGATGGGTCTTTAACTGCTCGCGCAGGAGCGCCGCCGCCTTCCCATATTTCTCCTGGCCCGTCACCTTGTAAAGCATCAAGAGGACTCTTCCGAGAAGCACGTTGTCGATATTGTATTCTTCGAGCTTGTAAGCGCGTATGGTTCCGTCGGCGCTCACGAAACGATCAAGGCTCTGCTGGATGTGCTTGAAATACTTGCCGTCGCCCGTGTTGTACCAGACGCCTTCAATCCCTTTGAGCACGACGCCGTGATCGTAGCTCCACTTCTCCGGCTTGCCCGGTTCGGCCCATGAGTCTTTCCAGAGCGCCATCGCCGTCGCAGCCATACGCTCATTCAAAGGCATGGTGGCGGTCTGCCCGTAGGCGCTCATCGTTCCCAGGGCCAAAAGAAGAGATAAGATAATGGTTTGAAAAGTGGCTTTCATAGGCTCTCGCTTGTGTGGTTTTTGAGACATCAGCATTCCTCAGCCGACACCCGCACGTCCGTTGGGGGCGAATGAAAAGTCTGGGTCTGACGCTATGGGGCCGATTCGGGTTCAGGGAAATAGGACAACAGAGATTATGCATCTGTCAAGAGACTGAGCGCTCTTTTAAGAAACCCTGCTCCGAAGCAAGCCTTCAATATCTTTTACGGCGGAGGCTTGTTGGCCGCGAGGCGGATTGCTTTGAACACCTGCGCTCAAACGGCTTTCCGGCCCGGGAATGGTCATACCTTTGCGCGCCCAGCGTCCCTGACAAACCGTTCGACAAAGCGCGAGAAAATGATTAAAATGAAGCGCTTAATGCGAGCCGGACAGGGAAGCGGCGCGACTCTCCGCGGCGATTCCACTTCTTATACTCGTGGTAAAAAAAATTTCTGACAATATAAATGGTATGACCGATTCAAATACCGATATGTTCAAGACCATCAGTCCTGAGCGGCACGGGACGACAGCCGAAGGCGTCATCTCGCAACTGAGAGAAATGATTCATCGCGGCGAGCTGCATCCGGGCGACCGGCTGCCGCCGGAGAGAGACCTGGCCAAGCTGCTCGGAGTCAGCCGCCCCACCCTGCGGGCCGGAATACATTCTCTGGCCGCCGTCGGTATTCTCCAATCCAGGCAGGGTGCGGGAACATTCGTCGTCAAGGCCGACGGCCCTCCGTCTCTGGACGGCAGCTCTTTGCAACTGATGGCGTCGCTGCACGGATTTACTTCCGCCGAAATGTTTGAAGCGAGACTGGCGCTTGAGATGGCCATAGCGGGCCTCGCCGCCGAGCGCGCGACGAGCGATCAAGTGGCGACGATGGCGGAAGAGATCACGGGCATGTATGCCTCGCTCGACGACCCCGAGCAGTTTCTCATACACGACATGCGTTTCCACCAGACGATTGCCGTCGCCTCCGGCAATCGCATCCTCGCCGCTCTCATGAACATGATTGCGACGATTCTACTGGACGTGCGGCGCAAGACCGTTCACCGTTCACGCGACCTGAAAGAATCCGCCGCGATGCACCGTCAGATATACAGAGCGATCCGCGAACGAAATTCCGAAGCGGCGCGCAACTTTATGCGCGAACATCTCTTACTCGCACAGAAGGCTCAGGAGTCCGAAGAAGAATCTGAAGAGGCTGCGGGCAGACTGGCCGACGCTTCCGGCAACGGGAACGGGAGCGACGGCGGCGTGAGCGAGTAAGTGAGATTAAGATTGCTGTGAACGTGCCTGAAGCGCGTTAGATATTGCGGCGAGCCTCCCTCACGATTTCGACGTACTGGCGCGCCCTTTCCGTAATCAAGCCGCCCTGACCTTCTCTCAGAGCCTTCGTGTCCACGAGGTCTGCCCCGACTCCCAGGGCGCTTGCTCCGGCCTTGATAAAGTCTGCGGCTGTCTTGAGCGAGACGCCGCCCGTCGGTATCAGCTCGATCTGCGGCAGGGGAGCCTTGAGCGCTTTGAGGTAGCTTGCGCCGCCCAGAGCGCCAGCCGGAAAGACCTTCACGAAGTCGGCCCCAGCCGTCCAGGCCTGCACGACCTCGGTCGGCGTCAAAGCTCCCGGCATGACGGCGATGCCGTACCTGCGGCAGCAAGCGATTGTCTCAGGGTTGAGCGCGGGGCTGACGACGAACTGCGCTCCGGCCATGATGCAGGCGCGCGCCGTCTCCGGGTCGAGCACTGTGCCCGCGCCGACCACCACCTCATCGCCGAAGCGCGCAATCACCTCTTCGATCACACTGAGGGCGCGCGGCACGGTCATCGTAATTTCGAGAATGGGAACGCCGCCCGCTTTGATCACCTCGATCACCTGCAACGCTTCTTCAGCCGACGATGCCCGCACGACCGGCACGAGGCCCACATCCTTAATGCGATTTATCACTTCCTGTCTGTTCATCATTCTCTCCGTCTCAGGCGAAACCGATGCCATTCCAGATAAGGCGAATTCAGGGATAAAAGGATCACGCGCGCGCTGGATGTGCTGGCAACTGCAAGCCTCCCTCTGCTTCCTCACGGAGCGCTCTGCGCGCGCGGCCCGCTTTCACCTGCGCGACGTGCCCGTTGATTCGAGCAGTGCTCCTTCCTCGTAAGCGAGTATCAATCGTTCGAGAGCGCGTATGCGCAGGCGTATGACTTCGCCGTGCTCCGTGTCGGAGATGCGGCGCGGGCGGTCGTAGGCTCTGACGGTCGAGACCTTGGGCACGATGTCGGCCCCGGCTGTGATGGCATCAGCGATGGATTTGAAATGGTGATGCTCGGCGATGGCGACGCGCTCGGGCGCGAGAATCAGCGTATAGCCCCTGTCGCCGTAAGATTCCGAGAAGGCCCCGTCAATCGTCACGGCATTGCCGCCACGCTTAACCGGCTCTTCGCCCTTCTCGACCTTGACGGGGACGTGACCGTTGACGATGAGGCCGTCATCCGCGAGGCCGAACTCGGCGGCGAGGCGGCGGCAGAAGGCGCTGTCGTGAATCAACTGGAAGTAAGGATTCTTATGTTCGACGTGCGTCTGCTTGTCCTCGACGAAATAGGTCTCGAAGGTCGCCATGCGGTCTTTGCCGAAGAGTGGCGAGCGTGGGCCCGTCCACAAGTACCAGAACCAGTCTGTGTCCTGGCCCACGGAGGCCGCGCCCTTGCGGAAGGAGCGGCGCACGACGGAATCGAGCGCGTCAAATAACGCTCGACCGGAGCGACTTGCCCCGTCCACTTCGACCGACTGAGGCTCGCCCCTTTCGTCTACGGGCACGCAGCCGTGAAAGATCAGCGCGTCGTCGCGCCTGAGCCACATCGCGCCGTGGCGCGCGACGTAAGACATGTGCTGCCAGAGCCGCGTGCTTGAGACGAAGGACTCGTGCAGGCGGCTCATACATTCGCGCTCCTGCGGCGAGAGCGCGTAAGGCTCCGAGGGGTCAACCGTCGGCAGGTAGGAATCGCGCAGCTTGTACTCGCGCCCTTCGATCTCGACTGTGCCCGTTTTCCGGTTGAGGCGGTGCAGAAGGTTGCGCTCCTCCATCTCCCAGCGGGGATGACGATTCGCAATCTGGCCTTCGAGCTTGAACTGCATGACGGCGGCGGCCTTCTGCATACGCGCGATCAGCACGTCTTCGCGCTTCCCGGCCCTCTTCGGCATGAAGCGCAGGGCGGGGTCGTCGGCGTAAACCTCTCGGGCCAGCATTTCGAGCGGCGAAAGAGTGATGCCGTAGCCTTCTTCAAGCTGAAACAGCCTGCGGTAACGCAAAGAGATGCGCAGCACGGTGGCGATGAGGGCTTCCTGGCCGAGGCACGCGCCCATCCATAATACGTCGTGATTGCCCCAGGTGAACGAGACGTTGGGCTGTCGCATCAGGTAATCAATCACTCTATCGAGATGCGGGCCACGGTCGCCCAGGTCTCCGGCGACCACCAGCTCCGAGAAGCTCAGGTTGCGCACGAGACGAGAGGTGAGCCGCACAGCCGTCAGGTCGCGGTCGTGCTCGGCGAGGGCGTCAATCATGGCGTCAACGTAACTGGGCCCACGCCCGCCGCACGCTTCCGAGAGTAGCTCCTCGCAAATCTCTCTGGCTTCTCGCGGGAAGAGGCTCTGGACGTGCTCGCGCCTGTAGTTGCGCGCCAGCTCGCGCACGACCTCGAACTGAAGACGCAGCGTGCGCCGCGTCCACTCGCGCCGAAACGCGGGCTCTGATAGAGACGCTCGCAAGTGCTCCATGGTCTGGCGCGGGTAGTAGAGCACAGAGAGGAGGTCTTTCTGCTCTTCTTCCGTGAGGCGTCCGTCAAAGAGCGACCCGACCAGCGGGCGCAAAGAACCCGAAGCATTGTTGATGATGTGCCGCAGCTTCTTATACTCGCCGTGCACATCGCTGACGACATGCACGGTTCCCTTCGGCAGCGAGAGCGCGGCCCGCAACACGGCGGCCTCGACCAGCGCCGCCCCGGCAGTCGGGTAGCGGAACGCCAGATCGCGCAGCCCGCCCAACTCCTCTATGCCGAAAGAAACAGCCAAGTTGGTTTTAAAAGGATGAAGGATGAAGGATGAAGGATGAGAGTCATTCTTTCATCCCTCATCCTTCATCCTTGCTTTTCACCGCGAGACGCGTGCTCCGCCGCCTTTCATCACGCGCTCGACCTCGGAAAGGGTGACCATCGTCGTATCGCCGGGCGTCGTCATGGCGAGTGCGCCGTGAGCCGCGCCGCACTCGACGGCCCAATGCGGCCCGCGCCCGCTCATCAAACCGTAGATGAGCCCGGAAGCGAAAGAGTCGCCGCCGCCCACGCGGTCGAAAATCTGTAGATTCTCACGAGTCATCGACTGGTAAAGCTCGCCGCCCGTGTAGCAGACAGCGCCCCAATCGTTGATGGTCGCCGTCTTTGCATTCCTGAGAGTTGTCGCTACGACTTTGAAGTTGGTAAACTCCTCGACGGCGCGCTCGATCATGCGACGGAAGCCTCCCACGTCGAGCTTGGAATGATGCTCGTCCAGGCCCTCCACCTCGAAGCCCAGGGCCGCCGTGAAATCCTCCTCATTGCCGATCATCACGTCCACGAATGGGGCCAGCTCGCGGTTGACCTCCCTGGCCTTCTCCTGCCCTCCAATCGCTTTCCAGAGCGAGTCCCTGTAATTGAGATCGTAAGAGATGATCGTGCCGTGGCGTTGTGCCGCCTGCATCGCCTCTCGTGCGACCTCGGGCGTCGTCTCCGAGAGCGCGCAGAAGATGCCGCCGGTATGAAACCAGCGCGCGCCCTCCTGGCCGAATATACGCTCCCAGTCAACGTCGCCCGCCCTGAGCTGCGAGACAGCCGTGTGCCCGCGATCAGAACAGCCGAGCGCTGCGCGCACACCGAAACCACGCTCCGTAAAGTTCAGGCCATTGCGGACGCTGCGCCCCACGCCGTCGTACTTCACCCACTTGACGTGCGATTGGTCTACGCCGCCCTGATAGATCAAGTCCTCGACCAGGTGGCCCACGGGATTCTCCGCGAGCGCCGTGACGATTGCCGTCTGCATCCCGAAGCAGCGCTTGAGCCCGCGCGCGACGTTATACTCGCCGCCGCCTTCCCAGACCTCAAACGTGCGGGCAGTGTGAATGCGACCGTCGCCGGGGTCGAGCCTGAGCATCACCTCGCCCAGGCTCACACAGTCCCAGCGGCAATCCTCCTTCGGCCTGACCTTCAATGCTTCCGTCATCTCTTCCATCTCAGATAGCCGTGCCCTCGATTTGAGCCGGTTCGAGGCGCGGCACGAGTACGTGAATGATCGCCAGTGATAAGAGGTAGGCCGAGCCCGCGGCGATGAAGAGCATCGTGTAGCTGCCCGTGTGGCTGAGCACGTAGCCTGTGATCTTCAGAATGAGCATCGCGCCGAGCGCCCCGGCCATGCCGCCCAGTCCGACGACAGAGCCGACGGCCTGTCTCGGGAACATGTCGGAAACGGTCGTGAAGAGATTGGCCGACCAGCCCTGGTGCGCTGCTGCCGCGAGGCCGACCAGCAGGACTGCGAACCACATGTTAGACATCTGCGTCACGAAGACGACGGGCACGACGCAGATCGCGCACACGAGCAGTGCGACCTTGCGCCCGAAGTTGACCGAGTGGCCGCCCTTGATGAGCCGCGACGAGAGCCAGCCTCCGGCGATACTGCCGACATCGGCCATGACGTAGATGACGACAAACGGCGGGCCGAAGTTTTTGATGTCGAGATTGAAGGTCTGGCTGAAGAAGAGCGGGAGCAGGTATAGATACCAGCGCCAGATGGAGTCCGTCAAAAATTTCGCGGTGACGAAGGCCCAGGTCTGCCTGTGCGGGAGCAGCTTGGCCCAGGCGATCTTGACGACAGGGTCCGGCGGGTCGCTCTGGATGTGTGCCAGCTCGGCCTTGCTGATCCTGGGGTGCTCCGTCGGGATATGATAGAGGGCCAGCCAGAAGACTATCCAGATCAGGCCGATGGCCCCCGTCACGATGAAGGCCCATTGCCAGCCGAAGCTGATGTAGAGCCAGGGAACCATGAGCGGCGCGCCGATGGCCCCGACGTTCGAGCCCGCGTTGAAGATACCCGTAGCGAGCGCACGCTCCTTCTTCGGGAACCACTCGGCGACCGTCTTGATGGCGGCGGGGAAGTTGCCCGACTCGCCCAGGCCGAGCAGGAAGCGCGCGATGCTGAAGCCGAGGATGGTGCTCATCGCGGCGTGCAGAATGGAAGCGAGGCTCCAGAAGATGAGCGCGGCGGAGTAGCCCGTGCGCGTGCCCACCTTGTCCAGGATGCGGCCCGCGCTGACGAGCCCGATGGCGTAGGCGACCTCGAACCAGAAGACGATGTCTGTGTAATCCTTGGTCGTCCAGCCGAAGATTTTCTGCAACTCCGGGCCGAGGATGCCGAAGACGAGGCGGTCAATGTAGTTGACGGTGGTGGCGAAGAAGAGGAGCGCGCAGATCACCCAGCGCTGGCGACCGATGCGGCCCATGCCCTCTTCGACCGCCGCGATGGCTGCGCCGGTCGCACTCGACCCGGTTGACTGCTCTCCCTCCTGTTCGGCCAGGGAGATGGGCTCTTGAGTGGCGTGGATGGAGTCCGCGATTGAGTGCTTGCGCGTCGGTTCGCTGGGCGGCGGCATAAGGCTTTGTGCTCCTTTGTTATGGTTGACGACTGCTCGTAGCCTCAGTCATCCCATCAAGGCTCGCTGCTGATCTCAAGCCAACTTTTTCAAAACCGGGCGACACTATGACGACCGGGAAACGAAACCCCTGGTTCTTCAAAGCGCTAAGACGGCGGGCAAAACGTATTCTCGTTCTTCAACCGTCACAGAGAGCGAAGGCCAGCCGGGCGAAGCCGTAATCACTTCGCTTCCGTCATCGAAAGCGATGCTGGTCTCTTCCACCTTCGAGCCCGTGATCGAAGGATTCCAGGCGAACGCCTGATTGGCCTGCACGCGCTCCTCTGACGCCGGGTGCGCCACCCAGTCCCGGGTGCGATACCCGCTGGCCCCGCCCTGATGATGCAACCTCTCTTCACCCTCGAAACCCTCTTCGGCGTAAGCGCGAGCCGCCACCCTGTAGAGCTCGGCCCCGGTCGCGCCGGGCCGAGTCGCCGCCAGAAGACTTGCATCGACACGGGCGGCTGAGAGCGTCCGGCGTTTAAGCTCTTCGGGCGTGGGGCCGACGCAGATGATGCGCGACAGCGACGCGATCAGACCATTGCGCCGTGCGCAGACCACCACCATCAAGACTCTTTCCCAGCGGCGCTCGGTCGCAACCGGGTGTCGAAACTTCCCTATGCGTTCGTCTGCGGCGACGAGCACGACGACGCCGTGCATGCCGCGCTCAGCCAGCGCATACTGTGCGCGGCGCGCGACCTCCCTTTCGCTCTCTCCGGGTTTGAGAGTTCTCATCAGGCTGCCGATTGTCTCCCCGGCGTCGCGTCCCAACAAGCGATATCTATCTATTTCGGAAGCGGTGAGTTGATAACGGCAGCGTGCGAGCGCGCCCTCGACCGTTCGGGTGTTCCCGCCTAAGGGGAGGTCTGAGCCGAGCGCTTCGCCGCGTCCTATCAAAGAGAGCGCGCGATCGACGAGAAACGTGGGCGAGGCTTTCTCTTCTTCCCAGGCGTACTCGACCGGCTCGAAATCCTCCGCGGAGAGTTCTTCGGCCAGCAGGCGTGCCATCTCTATGCGGCTGGCGAGCACGAAGCGTTTAGAGTCGCTGCGGCGCACAAGTATCGAACAGGCTCCGGGCTCACGGCTCGTGTCAATGCCGTTGACGCTGCCCGCCGTCAACCAGGAGAAGTTGTGCTGCGCGCCCAGGAGCACGCCGCCTAGATTCTCTGCGACGAGCATGCTCGCCGCCCTCTCGGTCTTCTCCGTGATTTCAGCTCTTCTATCCACGATCCGCTTGATAACTGAAGAGTGTCTTTGTGCGCCCGCACCGGAAGAGGTGCGGATTTAAGATTGAACCTACGAATAGCGGAAGCCTCTTTATCCGAGTAAGTAGAGACGGCTCGGATGATTCCGGGGCCCTTTACTTCACCGCTCAACTAGATAGTAGGGGCTAAACTAAAGGTAATACCATTTAAAAGATGGGAACGGGTTATGTGTAACATCGCCGCCCGGTTTTTGTCAACCTACTTGGTTTTGACACTTCCAAACAGGCGCGGAATCCTTAACAGAGAGTTTCCTTGTCTAAGTGGAGTTTGTATGGTAAAAGACTTCTTCACAATCAAATTGGTTAGACCATTTATCGCTTAAAGGCGCTGCTATTTCAATTATAGAGCTCTCTGCTGCTTTGAAAGATCAGCATTTTCGGCTCTTATTATTGTCTGGCAGCCGAACTAATTACCTTTGGCGGGGCGCACTATCCGGCCCTCTCTGAGGAACACCTGTCAGGCGTAAGGAGGTAGAAAGTGTCCTCTCCCGGTTCACAAAGTATCAGCCGCCGCGTCGTCGGCAATAATGTCTGGCTCGGTCATGCAGCAAGCGACGCGGAAAAGCGTCTCTCCGGCCTGAGGGTCGGTGACATCAGCCCGGACGTTTTGGAAACCGAAGAGGCTGTCGGTCGCGCGATGTTCGAGGAGATAGAGCGGGCGGCCAGCGCCCGCGAGGGCGATCTGGTTATTATCCTGCTCGGCGGACGCGGCGCGCAGGCTCTTCATCGTCTGCTGGGGGAAAAGGCTCGAACCGGCGAAGCCGATCAACTGCTCGGTCGCCTGCACGTCTTTACGCAGGACGCGCTTGCGCCGATGCGTATGGATAACGGGCTCAGCTTCGTGCGTGATTTCGAGCGGCTGCTCGGCCAGGATTTTTTGCGCAAAGTGAAGAGCTTCACTTCGATGCAGACGGATACGGATGACATGGAAGGCGGGCTCGCGCGCTACATAGAGAAGCTGGAATCGCTCGGAGGGATTGACATCTTTTTCCTGGGACACGGGCCTGAGCCTGAGGCGGCCTCCCATCTGGCCTATATCAAACCGGGCTCGGGCGCGACGGCGGAGGACGTGGCGGGCTTGATTCCGATCTCTTCCAGTATTCTTGAGCACCACATTTCCAAGTTCAAAGCGGGCGGAAGCGCCGTCACCGAAGCGGACGAGGCTGAGTGTCGCGCGGCCACACACATCCTGACGCTCGGGCCCGCCGCCATCCTCGGCGCGAGAAGAATCGTCCAATCCATAGTGGATGCCAGCACGGCTCCTGCCAAGCGCGCCAGCTACCGTAGAGTGCGCGAGACGGAGATTGCCGATGACCCAGCCGAACGCGCTCGACAACTAGACGAAAACCCTGGGCTCTGGATACGCCTGCACCCGAACGTCAGGTCGCTCGTCCTGCCGGATGTTTTGGAAGCCTAGACTCTTACCGCCGGAAGCCTTCAGAGTCTAGCGTTTTCGATTCATTCCCCCCCGAACCGTTTCCCTTCAGCTAAACGAACGATAGGTTAAGGTATGAGCGGCATTGGACGGCGTAACAAGGCGGCTTCGGGCGGCAATTCAGGGCTGCTCGATCATGACTCTTCGCAAGCCGGGGGTGCGCCTCAAACGGTTTTGACGCGCGAGGGTGCAAGCTCGCTGCCGGGCGCTGGCGATTCGGCCAGTCAGGCCAGGACGGTGCACATGCTTTTGAGGCTCTTGCGCGCCGCCCAGCCGATCTCACGCGTAGAGCTTGCGCGCCGCCTGGACGTCAACCGCAGCACCGTCACAGAACTCGTCAAGCCGCTGATCGCAGCTCAAGTAGTGCGCGAGGAACCGCTCCGGCAGGAGTCGCGCGCGAGTCGCTCTTCGGGCCGCCCGGCCATCGGCTTATCCTTCAATAGCGATCATAATTTCTTTGCCGGGGTGAATATCGGAGTCCGGCGCTCGCAGGTCGGGCTGACGACGCTCGGCGGTGAGATTATCGCCGAAGAGGAGTTTGACACTCCGGCTGAGCAAGGGGCCGCATTAGTGTTGATACGGGCGAGCCTCGAAAGACTTTGCGCGCAGGTTCAGGGCCGTACGCTGAAGATGATCGGCGTGAGCGTGCCTGGGCCCACCGACGCCGAGCGCAGCAAGCTGCTCTACGCGCCGCGCCTTAATTGGCATAATGTCGCAATCGCCGACGCGCTCAAGTTCAACTCCGGTCAAGGCGCGAATGAAAGCGCGCCCGTCGTCGTCGAGAATGACGCCACGGCGGCAGCCATCTATGAATTAAGGCTGCGATTGCGCGACATGACGAGCGGTTCGCTCAACGACTTCATCCTGGTCAGGTCCGGCACTGGCATAGGCGTCGGCGTAGTGCTCGGCGGCGAAGTCTATCGCGGCACGGGGCAGGGCAAAGGCGTCGCCGGCGAGTTCGGGCACATGACGATTGTCGCAGGCGGCAAGCAGTGCGTGTGCGGCAACCGTGGCTGCTGGGAGCGCTACGCTTCGGCCTCTGCGGCTTCCTCTTTATACATGGGCGACCGCATTCAGCTCGGCAGCATGCAGGCCCCGCGTTACATAGAGATCGTCGAGCGCGCAGAGAATGGAGAACTGAGAGCGCAGAAAACGCTTGAGCGCATAGGGGAATACTTAGGCATCGGAATCAGCAATGTCATCGCGGGGCTCGGTGTGCCTCGTGTCATCGTCAGCGGTCGCGTCGTCTACGGCTGGAGATTCCTTGCCGAGCCGCTGCGGGCCGTCGTGGCGCAAAGCATGGCCGGTAAGATGGCCGGATGGTCTGTCGAGCCGGGCGAGCCGACGGGCGCGGGTCTGGGCGGTGCGCTCGAAGTCGCCGTGGACGGCTTTCTAACCTCGGGCCTGAGCGTTTGAATAGCAGGTGCTCCCCTGCGCTCGGCGTGAGAGAAGCGTTTTATCAAACCACCCCGGAATCAAAAAAGACGAGGATGAATTTTTATGAGCGAAGAGTTGACGCCCTACGAGATCAATCCCGAAACCTGTTTCGTAGCGGACACGCATAAGGGAAAGGGACGCCGCATCAGCGTCGAGCCCGGCAAGACCGCCGCGCGCTTTCTGCACTACGGGCGCATTACGCTCGACGCGGGCGACGCGCCGCTGAGCTTTAACAACGAAGGCCACGAGACGGGTCTCATCTGCCTGAAGGGCAGGGCGAAGGTCTCAGCCGACGGAGAGCGCTTCGACCTTTCGCGCTACGATGCTCTCTACATCCCGCGCGACTCGCAGATAGAGGTTCAAGCCGACGGCGACGAAGGCTGTGATCTGGCGGAGATTTCCGCTCCCGTCGATGAACGCTACCCCGTGCAGTTCGTCTCCTTCGCGGATGTGCAGCAAAATCCCAAGCTGCACGTCATCGCGGGCGAGCCGCCTTCGCAGCGCGACCTCAATGTGCTGCTCGGAAGCAACGTCAAAGCCGGACGCATCATGGCCGGTGTGACATTCTCAAGGCCCGGCAACTGGACGAGTTGGCCGCCGCACGAACATTCAAGATTGCTCGAAGAAGCGTACCTCTACATTGACATGCCCGCGCCGACCTGGGGCGTGCAGTTTGTCTACACAGACCCACAGAACCCGGAGATGGTTCAGATCGTGCGCGAAGGCGACTGCGTGGTGATGCCGAAGGGTTATCATCCGAACGTCGCCGCGCCGGGCGGGCAGATCAATTTTTTATGGATGATGGCGGCGATGCGCGAGGGCCAGGACAGGCAGTTCGGCGTCGTCAACGTGCAGCCGGAATACGCCGCCGGTGGAACCGGACTCGAAGCCGCGCAGGACTAAGAGCCCCTAAAACCAAAGTCGCAGGAGATGCGAGGCAGAATCTAACAGGAATGGACAGGATGCACAGGATCAGAAAAGCACAGACAGATTCATCCAGCAATGCTTTTGTCTTTATGCTTTGAGTTCTTACCCTGACCATCTGTGTCCATCCCTGTTAAGTTCTCCCTCGCGTGGCGACTGTCTTGACCTGACGCGCCCTGTTTGCAGTTGAGAGCGTCAAGGGTAGGGGGACGGAAAATGATTCTAGACAAGTTCAGGTTGGACGACAAAGTTGCGCTCGTGACGGGGGCATCAGCCGGGCTCGGCGCTGCGATTGCGGTCGCGCTCGGCGAGGCCGGAGCACACGTCGTCGCACACGGCAACTCGCGCGAGCCCGACGCGACGTGCGAGCTCGTACGGCAGACCGGGCGGCGAAGCCTGGGCGTGCGCGGCGACCTCTCTGATAAGGCAGTTCCTCGACAACTGGTCGCGCAGGCGCTCGAAGAGTTCGGTCGCCTGGACATTCTCGTCAACAATGCCGGGACGATTCGCCGCGCGCCCGCCGCCGATTACACGGAAGAGGATTGGGAGCTTGTCATCGAAGTCAATCTCTCAAGCGTCTTTCGTCTTTCGCAGCAGGCCGGAAGGCACATGCTCGCACGCGGCGAGGGCGGGAAGATCATCAACATCGCAAGCTTGCTCGCCTTCCAGGGCGGCCTGACCGTCCCGGCCTATGCGGCATCGAAAGGCGGCGTCGCGCAGTTGACCAAGGCCCTCGCCAACGAGTGGGCCAGGCAAGGCATCAACGTCAACGCGATTGCGCCGGGCTACATGCGAACCGATAACACGGCCGCGCTGCAACAGGACGAGACGCGCAATCGCCAGATACTCGAACGCATCCCCTCCGCGCGCTGGGGCGAACCCGAAGACCTGACGGGCGCGGCGGTCTTTCTCTCTTCCCCTGCGAGCGATTACATGCACGGCCACGTCATGGTGGTTGACGGCGGCTGGATGGGAAGATAAGAGAAGGATGGGAATTAACAGAGATGGTCTGAATGAAAGACTAAAAGCAGGATGAAAGATAAAAGCATTGCTGTCTGAAGATGTCTCCGCTCTTTCTTTATCCTGACAATCTCTGTCCTTCCCTGTTAATTCTCTTCTTTTCAACCTTTCTTTTGCTTCAGCAGATGGAAGCGGAAATCAGTACCGGGAAGAGGACGGATTCTGCGCCAGTTGAGAGCGAAGAGGGGCATGCCGCTCAGGCTTATCTCTCGATGCTGTGGGGCGCGTTTGCTTTCGCGCTGATGGGTGCGCTCGGTCATCTGGCGGGCGAGCGTTGCAGTTGGCAGCTTGTCGCCCTGGCCCGCACCTCTCTGGCGCTCGTGTTCTCTTTGACATTCGCTTGGGCCACGGGCGTCAAGCTCTTCTTCTGGCGGCCCGCGACGCTCTGGGTGCGAAGCCTTTCGGGCAGTATCGGCATCCTGTGCTCTTTTTACGCGCTCACGCACCTGCCGATTTCCACCGCTCTGACCTTGAGCAACACCGTGCCCGTCTGGGTGGCTTTATTGGCATGGCTGCTGCTCGGCTATCGCCCGACGGCGCAAATCTGGGTCGCCATCGGCGCGGCAGTCGTGGGCGTCGTCCTTATTCAGAGACCCTACTGGGCTGGCGGAAACCTGGCGGGGCTGGCGGCCCTGGGCCACGCGCTCTGTTGGGCCATCGGGGTGATCGGCTTGAACAGATTGGGCGGGATTGACGCGCGCGCCGTCGTCGTTCACTTTGCCTTCGTCTCCACTGTTGTTGCTCTCGCCTTCTTCCTCTCATTCGGAGAGGATGCGAGCTATGGGATTCTTGATAATAAAATTCTGTTGGCGCTGCTGATGAGTGTGGGCTTGACGGGAACGATAGGGCAGTTGGGGATGACGCGCGCCTTCGCGCTCGGTCATCCATCGAAGGTGGCCATTGTCGGGCTCACGCAGATAGTCTTCGCGTGCCTGTTCGACGTGATTTTCTGGAAACATCACTTCGACGCCGTGACGATCTCGGGCATCCTTCTCGTCATTGCGCCGACGGCCTGGCTGCTCCTGCATAGTCCTCTGCGCAGAAACGCTGCTCAAATCCATACTTCGGCCTGAGCGTCCGGCGAAGCGTGAAGGAAGGCAGAGAGGCTTTAAAAGGCAGTCATCAAGCACGGGGCCTCGCGCGTGCTAAAGAGCTTGGGAGTATCAATCTGAAAATTTATGAGAGCCATGAAACCACATAATCTGTTTAGAGGCGGCGTCATTCTCTTGACGCTCGCCTGCCTGGCAGCACAAGCGTGGGCCCAGACCTCAGTTAATAATCCGTCGGTCTCCAAGGTCTGGGTCGCAGACCGTGGCGATGGAACCTATCGGAATCCGATCATCCATGCCGATTACTCCGACCCGGATGTCGTCCGCGTGGGCGAAGATTATTACCTGACCGCTTCGAGCTTCAGCGACGTGCCGGGCCTCCCCATATTGCATTCCAAAGACCTCGTTAACTGGGCCATCATCGGGCATGTCTTCACACGCCAGCCCCCCTTCGACGTCTACAGCATGCCGCAGCACGGCAACGGCGTCTGGGCCCCAGCCATCCGCTTTCACGAAGGCGAATTTTATATCTATTATCCAGACCCGGACTACGGCATCTACATGGTCAAGGCCAGGAATCCGGCGGGCCCATGGTCTGAGCCTCTCCTGATTAAAGAAGCGAAAGGCTGGATTGATCCTTGCCCGTTGTGGGATACGGACGGCAACGCTTACCTGGTGAGTGCGCTTGCGGCCAGCCGCTCCGGCATCAAGAGCATCCTGATCGTCAGCCGCATGAGCGCCGACGGGACGAAACTCCTGGACGACGGCGTGATGGTCTTCGATGGCCATGCCCGCCATCCCACTCTTGAAGGCCCCAAGTTTTATAAACGAAACGGTTACTATTATATCTCCGCTCCCGCCGGTGGAGTCGAAACGGGCTGGCAGTTGGTGCTGCGCTCGAAAAACATCTACGGCCCGTACGAAGAGAAGATCGTCTTGGCCCAGGGGAAGACAGAGATCAACGGGCCGCATCAGGGCGGCTGGGTTGATACTCCCGCGGGCGAATTCTGGTTTATTCATTTTCAGGACAAGGGCGCTTATGGACGCATCGTTCACTTGCAGCCTATGAAGTGGGTCAACGACTGGCCGGTGATGGGTATTGACGCCGACGGCGACGGCACGGGCGAGCCCGTCTTATCCTATAAAAAACCGAACGTCGGTAAGACCTACCCCGTCACGACTCCGCTCGATTCCGACGAGTTCGATGCCAACCGGCTCGGTCTTCAATGGCAGTGGCACGCCAACCCCAGGACGAATTGGATGTTCCCGTCCGGCGCTCTGGGCTTTATTCGACTCTTCAATGTGCCGCTCCCGGAAGGCTTCAGAAATTTCTGGGATGTGCCCAACCTGCTGATGCAGAAATTCCCCGCGCCCGAATTTACCGCGACCACCAAGGTCACATTCACGCCGCGCACAGATGATGAGAAGACTGGATTGATCGTCATGGGTCTGGACTACGCTTACGTCTCCGTAAAGAAGAAAGCCGACGGACTCTACATTTCGCAAACCGTCTGTAAAGACGCCGAAAGTCACGCCAAAGAAAAGGAGAGCGCCGAGGCCCGCTTAAAGAGCGATACTTTTTACCTGCGTGTGAAGGTGTCGCAGAACGCAGTCTGCAATTTCAGCTACAGTACGGATGGAAATAATTTCTCGCCCGTGGGCGAGCCCTTCACCGCGCGCAAAGGCAAATGGATAGGGGCCAAGGTGGGCCTCTTCGCCGTCAGGATTGGAACCACTCGTGAGACGGGCTACGCCGATTTCGACTGGTTCAGGGTGGAGTAGCCATAGCGGATTGCCAAGGAGCGCGAGCACTGCGGGCAGCATACAGGTCAGTAGTCGCACTCGATTGAGAACCGCTCTAGAGAGAGAGATTTTCGGCACGCTGCCTGATCGAAAAAAGAGAGCCGCCGTCAAGCGCGAAGGCTTGACGGCGGCACGCTCTACCCCTTTGGCATCTGACGCTGGCCAGCCGGGATAGTTGATAGTCCTGATAGGCGAAGCGTTTTTCGCCTCAGGATGAAGCGTAAGATGCGTGGGTGACCTTGACCCCCGCGCTCATCAGCTCCGAACACGTCCCTCTATCTTCGCTTAGCGACTTGTCCCACGCTTCGGGCCAGGTGAACTCGTCCTGGCTCTGTAGGAATACCCCGTCGTGCGCCTTCCAGCTTTGGTGGCTCAGGTATAGGGCCACGGACTGTTTCGCCAGGCAGTAGAGCTTCTGTCCGAGCGTTGCCGACCCGTAGCGCGCGGCGTGCCGCGGCTCGTAAATGTTCTCAAAGTAGTCAATGGCTGCGACGCGCAGGCCGACATCTCTGCCGAGGCGCTCGCTCATATACCATTTGTGGTTTTCGATGCGCGGCAAAGACTCGCGCGCCTCTTTGGCAGACAGCTTGACGCCCGTCATCGCGTTCAGCGTGCTCTGCAAATCCATGTGTTGTCGCTGGCTTCCCGTTTTCATCAGGTCATCCAACTTGAATGAAGTAGTCATGTGTGAACCTCCCTTTACAGTACGAACGGGCCATACCTTACGGCCCGAAAACAAATCCCTGATTTTTAAATCAGGGATTATGATGTTTATTGTACGTACGGAGCAGTCCCACAGGCCAACTCATTATTATAATCTCGGTCATTAGACCCGCTCATGCCTGCAAGTAAGAGAATAGAAGAGATAGCGCCAGGCCGGGGAGGAGAGCCCTGCTTGCTGTTGCAGAATCGTTAAACTTTGCGGAGCGGCCAGAATCATTAAGAGGCCGCGCGGGCCGCTCATGTCTGGCCGCTCCTGTCTTGACGAGGCGGTTTTTTTTAGATTCCGCGCGCTAATCCTTATAAGTAACTTTGACGCTCTTCGTTTTCTGCCTTCTCGCCTCCGTGCGCATCTGGAAGGTCACCTTTTCCGGCTTGGATGAAAAGAGCCTGTCCACATTCTCTTTGCCTTTAACCATAATGACCAGGTTATCACCCTCCGCCTCGACGCTGACTCCCGCATCGTAGATGACGCCTCCGCTCCGCCTGGGCCCACTTTTTGCGACTTGCCATAAACTCTGCTGCCCGGCCTTAATCAGCGCCGAGAGGTCTCCGCTCTGCGGCGTCGAGCCCGGCTTCTTAAAGAGCGAGTAGCCGAATTCATAAGTCTCATCGCCGTTTTTGACTGAGACCTGCCAGGTATACTCGCGCAAGTTCTGGCGGGTGCTTTCCAGGTTCCACTCCCACTTATCTTTCCTGCCGACGGGTATCACGAATCTAGCTTCGTCGGCCGACACGATGGCGGCGTAAGGCTCGTCGCCGGAGGCTTGCAAGCTGGCGGGCGCTCCCGTCGCCGAATAAATGGCGAAGCAGAGTGTGAAGAATAAAAAGAATGTAATCACTGCTGTTTTCATGGTCATACCTCCTTGTTGTTTTCTCGACGTAAGGAATCGGGGTATCGCGAAATCAGAGTGCCGGGGGCTTGCCTGATCTTAAAACGATGCCCTTCGTCCGAGCACGATTTAATTCATTCCGGCCTGGCCTCGGGCGAGTTGAGACTACGCCCCTTCTTCGCCGGTTCGATGGTGACGTTCTTAAAAGAGATGCTTCCGGCATATTGCAGGACTTCGGCGGTCTCTACGCCCCGGAACGTGCAATCGCTGAAGCGCACGTCTTCTATCACGACGCCTGGGAAGCCGACCACCCACATGACGCGCGGGCTCGACGTGCTCGTCACATTTTCGAGCGAGACGTTGCGCAGCACAGGCTTATAGGGGCCCTTCGCGCCCGTGTCGTAGAGAAAGTCTATGGTCAGCACGGCCTCTGCGACGCGGCCCACCTGGACGTTGCGCATGAAGACGTTTTCGAGGACGCCGCCGCGTATCGCGTTAGACTTGAAGCGCAGCGCGCGATCCAGGTTCGGGCTGTCCATCTTGCAGTTTTCGATAAAGACGTTGCGGCAGTCGCCGGAAATCTCGCTCCCGATGACGACGCCGCCGTGCCCGTCCTTCATGGTGCAGTTGCGGATGATCAGGTTCTCAGAAGGGACATGAATGCGGCGTCCGTCGTTGTCGCGGCCCGACTTGATGGCGATGCAGTCGTCGCCCGTGTCGAAGATGCAGTCTTCGATGAGCACATCGCGGGAGGATTCCGGGTCGCAGCCGTCATTGTTGGGCCCATGGCTGAAGATATTGACGCCGCGCACGGTCACGTTTGAACAGAGCGTGGGGTGTATCTCCCAGAACGGCGAGTTGATGATACGCACGCCCTCGATGAGTATGTTGCGGCTGCGGTAAGGCTCTATAAAGGAAGGGCGCAGGTAGTGGCCCTCTCCGAAGACGCGATCCTTGACCGGCACGCCCTTGTCGCCCATTTCGCGCAGGCGGCGTATGTCGGCAGAGGCTTGCGAGGGCGTGCCGCCCTGCCCGCGCCGGGCCCATTTCCACCAGTTCTCGTCCGAGGCCGAGCCGTCGAGCGTGCCGCCGCCTGTAATGGCGATGTTCTCCTGCTCGAAGGCGTAGATGAATGGGGAATAGTTCATGCACTCGGTTCCTTCCCAGCGCGTATAGACAACAGGCAGGTACTTGGCCGGGTCTGTGCTGAACTTGAGCGTCGCGCCCTCGGAGACGTGCAGGTTGACGTTGCTCTTGAGATGAATCGCGCCGGTCAGAAAAACGCCGGGCGGAACGACGACGCGCCCGCCGCCCGAAGCGCGGCAGGCTTCGATGGCCTTGCGGATGGCCTCGGTGCAGTCGCTATTACCTCCGGCAACGGCTCCGTAGTCCGTGATCTTGAAATCGCGCGCGGGAAACTTTGGCGGACGGATGCGCGCGAGTATCGCCGGCATCGCATCCCAACCCATCGCGCGCCGACCGGCATTGCGGCGCTGGGCCGTCGTGCCGTATGCCCCTTGCGCGCCCGTCGGGTAGAACGAGTGGAGCATTCCGAGTAGAAGAAACAATGCAGCCGAGCGATGTATTAGGCGGTACACAGAATGTTTCACCTCCGTAGCCTTAAAACAGATTGGTTGGGAATGAAAGGAATAATAACAGATCGGTTGAGAATAAAATAAGGGAACTCGCGGCCAGAGAAGCAGAGACCAACCCTTCCGTCCCTTTCTCTCTCTGGCCGCGAGTTCCCTTATCTAAACGACGGCGAGCTATAGCCTTCTCCGAGAGCCGCGACTCAAGCCCTTCTTAAGTGGTAAGCATAAGTCAGCCGTTTTCGTAGAGGCTCGGTGATCGTGCCACTTGCTCAGTAGACTTCGCCGCCGCCGCCGCTCATACTACCGGGATTCCAGTCCCCCAAGCTCTTAACATCACCGCTTTCATCCCCGGCAGTATCAGCACCGCCTTCATCCGTGTAGCCAGCGACATCATCGCCGCTCGTATCTTCCTCGCCGCCCGTCGTGCCGCCAGCCCCGGTCGTCCGCCCACCGGATTCGCCGCCCGTCGTGCCGCCCGCGCCCGTAGTTCCACCCTCGTTTTCCTCTATCATGGTTGTTCTCCTTTCTGCGCCTGATTATAGGCTACCGGCCCCGCTTTGTAATAGCTTTTGCCGGTCTCATTCGCTCCCGCTTGACGCGACACCCGTCCAGCCTCTTTACTGCGTCCCGGTATTCGAGCGTGCGCGTTTGCTAATCCAAAATCCAAAATCTAAAATCCGAAATCGAAATGCTCTCCGTACAAGAAGCAATCCGCATCGTCAAAGAGCGGACGCAGAGGTTGCCGCCCGAAAGGGTCGCGCTCGCCGAAGCCCTCGGGCGCGTGCTCGCAGAAGATGTCCTGGCCGATAGCGACCTCCCGCCCTTTGACCGTGCGCTGATGGATGGCTACGCCGTGCGCGCAGAGGATACTGCGAGCGTGCCCGTCCAGTTGCGCGTCGTGGGCGAATCGGCGGCGGGAAGCGGATGGCACGAGACGATGCGGGCGGGCGAGGCAGTACGCATTATGACCGGAGCGCCCGTGCCCTCAGGCGCCGACAGTGTGCAGAAGGTGGAAGTGACGAGCGAGTCTGCGGACGGCTCGGGCCAGGTCGTCAGAGTAGCAGAGCCGACTGTGCCCGGACAGTTCATCGTCAAACGGGCGAGCGAAATCCGTTCAGGCGAGACCGTGCTCAGGGCTGGCGAGCAGATCACTGCCGCACGCATGGCTGCCTTGGCCTCCTTCGGTTATACAGCGGTTGAAGTGGGCGGGCTTCCGCGCGTCGCCGTGCTGGCAACGGGGACGGAGCTGGTCGCAGTCCATGAGAAGCCCGGTCCAGATCAGATACGCGACTCCAACAGCTATTCGCTCGGCGCTTATGCGGAACTGGCGGGCGCACGGACGACGCGGCTGCCTCTGGCGGGCGATGACCCTGAGCTGTTGCAGCGCGAGATAGCGGAAGCGGCGTCGCGCTCCGACGCTCTGATTCTTTCGGGCGGCGTGTCGATGGGAGTTTATGATTTCACCAAGGCGGCGCTGCGTGCCCTGGGGGCGGAAATCTTCTTTGAGCGCGTCGCACTGCGTCCAGGCAAGCCGACGGTCTTTGCGCGACTGGGCCGCTGCCTGGTCTTCGGCCTTCCCGGTAATCCCGTCTCTGTCTCCGTCACCTTCAACCTGTTTGCCCGCACGGCCCTGCGCGTCATGCAGGGCGCACGCGACGCGGCGTTAATGGAAGAGCGGGCGGTGTTGACACGACCGGCGAGGGGCGCGCAGGAGCGTGAGAGCTATCTTCCCGCGCGACTGTTGACGGACGAAGGTGGCCGCCTTCTCGCGGAGCCTTTGAAGTGGGGCGGCTCTTCGGATTTCGTCGCCTTCGCACAGGCCGACGCGCTCATCATCGTCGCGCAGGGCGCGGGGAGGCTCGAAGCAGAAACGGTCGTGCGCGTCGTGCGCCTGCCGTGAAGAGAGAAGGCTGAAGCGGGCAGGATGAATGATGAAGGAAACAGGTTTTTGATTCATCGTCAATAGATTGTTGTTTCCCTTATCTGATTATCAACGCGAGCGCAATTTAGCCACATGAGACTTTGGACAGTTCATCCCGGATACCTCGATACGAAAGGTTTGCTGGCCCTATGGAGAGAGGCGCTGTTGGCCCAGAAAGTTTTGAAGGGAGAGACCGGAGGATATAGAAATCATCCCCAGCTTCAAAGGTTCAGGTCATCATCCGATCCGCTGGGCACTATCGCCAGCTATCTACGCGTAGTCCACAAGGAGGCGGTTGATAGAGGCTACAATTTCGACGCCGACAAGATCGCCGACGCCGATTCCGGCGAAAGACTCGCCTGCACGCGTGGACAGCTTTTATACGAGTGGGGCCATTTGAAGACAAAGCTGCGGGAGAGAGATGCCAAGCGGTATGGCGAGCTTGAAAATATAGCGGAGCCGTCGGAGCATCCCCTCTTCATAATCATCGAGGGAGAGATAGAAGCCTGGGAGGTAATAAAATAGGAGCGTCCGGCGTTGCTTTCCGCCCGCCGCCTTCCTCATACTTGGAATGTATGGAACGTCTCACGCACATGGACGAAGAGGGACGCGTGGCGATGGTTGATACGAGCGCCAAGCCGCAGACTGCGCGCCGCGCTGTGGCTTCCGTGCGCGTGCTGATGTCGCCGGAGACTGTGCTGGCCGTACGCGCGAACCGGACGCCCAAGGGCGACCCCCTAGAGACTGCGCGCCTGGCCGGAATCATGGCGGCCAAACGCACGTCGGAGTTGATACCTCTGTGCCACCCACTGCCGCTCACGCACATAGAGGTGCGCGCCGAAGTCCGCGACGAGGGAGTCTATCTTGAGGCGGAGGCGGCGACCCACGCGCAAACGGGCGTCGAGATGGAGGCATTGACCGCCGCCTCCGTCGCCGCGCTCACCGTCTACGATATGTGCAAAGCGCTGGATAAGGCGATGACGATCACAGACCTGCGATTGGAGCTTAAGACGGGCGGCAAGTCCGGCGACTACAGGCGGACGGAACAAAACCCTGCCGAGCGGCGTTAATACCCGCAGGCAAAATCATTGTTCGACTCTGCGCTTTGTCGTACAATGTGCAGGCAAGCCGAAACGACGGTTACTAAAGACGCAGCCTTTTTTTGAGAGCGGAGATTTTCAAGATGATAAGTATTTCCAGAGACGCGCGCCCGCAGGTTCGCACGCTCCTGATCGCCACCGTCATTACCCTCGCGCTATGGTTCATCCCGTACGCGGAGATTCTGACCTATCCCTTCCGCATCTTCGTCACCTTCATACACGAAGGCGGGCACGCCATCGCCGCGCTGTTGACGGGCAACTCCGTCGCCAGCCTGAGCGTGGCGATGAACACGAGCGGCGAGACCTACACGACCAACGGCGGGCTGCTCTCGGGGATTTTCGTATCGAGCGCGGGCTATCTGGGCGCGATGGCCTACGGGGCGTTGCTGCTGGTCTTGATACGCCGGGCCGTGGCGGCGCGCATAGTGCTCCTGGCCTCTGCCGGTTTCATTCTCCTGCTCACCACTGTCTTCGGATTGTGGAAGCCCTTAACGAACGGGATGTGGGAACGCTTCAGCCTGTTCACGCTGCTCGCCGGCGTAGTCATCTCGCTCGGGCTTGTCGGCATCGCCAGGTACGCGAGCGCGCGCACGGCCAGTTTCTTCGTCAGCTTCCTCGCCGTCCAATGTATCTTAAACGCGCTCTCGGATTTGAAGACCGTCTTCTTTCTTTCGACGCCCTTTGGCCCGAGCGTGCCGACCGACGCCGTCAACATGGCGAACGCGACGGGCGTTCCGGCCATCTTCTGGGCCTTCGTCTGGATCGTCCTCGCCCTGATGATTCTCTCGACGGCGATGCGCGTCTACGCTGTCAGCAAACACACTTCGGGCAAGCAACAAGACCTTCCCTTTGAAGACCCCCTGGAAGTTTAAGGAACGACAACCCCGGTGAGCGCTTCTTCAGTCGAGAGGCCGTCGAGTGCAGCAGAACGCTCTGCTGCACTCGACGGCCTCTCGACTTCTCTTGAAATGCCTTTGACGCTCGCCGCTCTTCCCCTGGGCTCACATCTCATTCTGCGCTGCCGCAAGGACTGGCGCGACGCGACCATCGTCGCCGTCACGCTCGAACAGGTGACGCTCTCCGTCGGCGCGCCCCGTGGCCGCACCTATCGCGTCCGGCGTCCGGCCTCCACGCAACTCCTGCACGAAGGCCCCATCCCCATCCTCGGCGAAGGCTCCTGGCGCGCAGGTCTCGTGCGCTACGACATACGCTGGTAAAAGCCCATTCGAAGCAGGATTGACAGGGAGGGACAGAGATGGTCAGGATATAAAAAGCTAAAGACAAAATTCATGCAGCAATGCTTTTATCTTCCATCCTGCTTTTAGCTTTTATCCTGACCATCTCTGTCCCTCCCTGTTAATTCTCTTCCTGTGCGCTTCGCCTTCTCGAAGAATCGGGTTATGATGTGTGGTTTGCGACAGTCGTAAAGTTCTCTCCCGTGCGCGGCTGGCAGCTATTCGAGCCATGACAGAAGAAGCCATCGAAGTGCGCGGAGCGCGCGTCAACAATCTCAAGAACATCTCGTTTTCCATCCCCGTAGGACAGATGACGGTGGTGACGGGCGTCAGCGGGTCTGGGAAATCGTCGCTCGCCTTCGACACCATTTATGCCGAGGGGCAGCGTCGCTACGTCGAATCGCTCTCGGCTTACGCGCGCCAGTTCCTTGAGCGCATGGACAAGCCGGACGTGGACGAAGTGCGCGGCATCGCCCCGGCGATTGCTATTCGTCAGAAGAACTCGACGCGCAACCCGCGCTCGACCGTCGGCACACAAACGGAGGTTTACGATTACCTGCGCCTGCTCTACGCGCGCGTGGGCACGACCTACTGCCGCGTCTGCGCTCGCGTGGTTCAACGCGACTCGCCCGAATCCGCCGCGCACGAAATCCTTGAGACGCTCGCTGAAGGCACGCGCTTCTACGTCCTCTTTCCCGCCGAGGCCGGGCTGCGCGTCGAGTCCGAAGGCGAAGGCGCGAAGAAGAACGGGCCGGGCCGCAAGCGCCGGGCCGCAGAGACGGCGAGGAGGCCGACCGACCGGCAGCTCATCACGGCGCACGTCATGAGCCTCATGCAGCGCGGCTTTACGCGTCTCTACAGCGCGGGCGAGATCATTGACCTGCGCTCGCCGGATGATTACACGCGCGAAGACTTCTCGGATGTCTACGTGCTGGTTGATCGTCTGACGGCTCGCGCAAGTATCCGCGAGCGCCTTGTCGATTCGCTTGAGACATGTTTTCAGGAGGGCCACGGCGCGAGCCTGATCGAATCGGTCGAGACGGAGCCCAAGCGCCTGCGCTTCTCCGAGCGCTTCGAGTGCAAGTACGACGGCACTGTCTACGCTCAGCCAGAGCCGCGCCTCTTCAGCTTCAACAATCCCTTCGGCGCGTGCCCGACCTGCCAGGGCTTCGGCAATACCATCGGGCTCGACTTAGACCTCGTTATCCCCAATCCCGCGCTGACTCTGGACGAGGGCGCGATTGAGCCCTGGACCAAGCCGCAGCACGAGTGGGCCCGCACGGAGCTTCGCCGCTTCTCCAAGTCGGAAGGCATACGGATGGACGTGCCCTGGTCTGAGCTGACGCGCGCCGAACAGCGTGCCGTCATCGAGGGCAAGGGCAAGTGGAGCGGCGTGCGTGGATTCTTCGCCTGGCTTGAGACGAAAAAATATAAGCTTCATGTGCGGGTCTTTCTCTCGAAGTATCGCGGCTACACGCTCTGCCCCGATTGCAATGGTGGGCGACTGAGGCAGGAGGCCAGGGACGTGAGGGTCGGCGGGCGCACGCTGCCGGAAGTCTGCGCGCTCTCGATCAAGGATGCTGCCATCTTCTTCGATTCGCTGGAACTCTCAGCCGAACAGTCTGCCATCGCCGAGCGACTGCTGCACGAGGTCAGACGACGGCTGCGCTTTCTCGTTGATGTCGGCCTGGATTACCTGACGCTTGATCGTCTCGCCTCGACGCTATCGGGCGGCGAGGCCCAGCGCATCCAACTGGCGACGAACCTGGGCTCATCTCTGGTCGGCGCGCTCTACGTGCTCGACGAGCCTTCCATCGGCCTGCACCCGCGCGACAGCGAGCGATTGATACGACTGCTGCATAACCTGCGCGACATCGGCAACACAGTGCTCGTCGTCGAGCACGACCCGGAGATGATGCGCGCCGCCGATCATATCCTCGACATTGGCCCGGCGGCGGGCGAGCTTGGCGGCCAAGTCATCTACGAAGGCGACTTTAAGCACCTGCTCAAGGATAAATTTTCGCTGACGGCGCGTTACCTGCGCGGCGAAGCCGAGATCAAAGAGCCCAGGCAGAGACGCGCGCCGCAGAAGCGTCGGCTCGCGCTGCGCGGAGCCTCCGAGCACAATCTTAAAAATATAGACCTCGACATCCCGCTCGACATGCTCTGCTGCGTGACGGGCGTTTCGGGCTCGGGCAAGTCAACGCTGATTCATGATTGTATTTACGCCGGGCTGAAGAAGCAGCGCGGCGACTGGCAGGGACACGTCGGCGCTTTTCAAAAGCTTGAGGGCGGCAGCTACGTTGACGACGTGATACTGGTTGACCAGTCGCCCATTGGCCGCACGCCGCGCTCGAACCCTGTCACTTACATCAAAGTCTACGACGCGATTCGTGAAGCGTTCTCACAGACGCGCGAGGCGCAGTCGCGCGGCTTCGACCCTTCCTTCTTCTCTTTCAACGTGCCGGGCGGGCGCTGCGAAGTCTGCCAGGGCGACGGGACGGTGACGGTCGAGATGCAGTTCCTCGCGGATGTCGAGCTGGTCTGTGAAGAGTGCAAGGGCACGCGCTTCAAGCCGCAGATTTTAGATGTCCGCTATCGCGGCAAGAACATCAACGACGTGCTCAACATGACTGTGCGCGAGGCGATCACGTTCTTCCGCGAGGTCACGAAGATCACCAATCGCCTGCGCGTCCTGGATGATGTGGGCCTCGGCTATCTTCGCTTAGGTCAATCGGCGACGACGCTTTCGGGCGGCGAGGCGCAGCGCGTCAAGCTCGCCGCGCATCTCTCCAAACGCACCGGCGCAAAGACGCTCTACATCTTCGACGAGCCGACCACGGGACTTCACTTCGACGACATCAACAAACTGCTCGCGGCCTTTCGCGCGCTCCTCGAAGCCGGAGGCTCCTTGCTCGTCATCGAGCATAATCTGGATGTCATTAAAACCGCCGACTACATCATAGACCTCGGCCCGGAAGGCGGAGACGCGGGCGGATACGTCATCGCCACCGGCACGCCGGACGAGATCATGCGCTCGGAGGATTCCCACACGGGCCGCTTCCTTCATCAACACCTCGCGCGCGGAAACGGTCACAGTGCCTGACGCCGTTTCTCATTCCAGCTTACGGCTTGGAGGTCTGCAAAGCCGCGCCGCCCGGGAGCCGGATTGTTTATCGGCATAAGACATTTATTCGACCGGGAGCGGATGGGCCGCGCCTGTTTACTCGTTCGTGCGGAACTCATGCGGTCGGCCCCGAATCAATGGGCAAAGCCATACATTTATGCGAGACTGACTCGCCATGCATTACGGGTTTTCACAAAAACTCCTTTACAGGGTTCAGTTAAGCTGTCAATATCGTGTTGACAGCTTGATGCTTGGTTTCGTATAAGCTTTAACGCCGGTTCCGTTTTTCTAACCTGGCCCTTTCGCTGCTCCGGCTTTCTGTAGTTCATTAGAGGAGTGGCATTCTACTTCAACTGTACTTTTTGTTTTTGCAGGAGGAATGCGATGAGACTCGCGAGAAGAGCGCTCTTGATGGCGTTCATTTTGTTAGTGCTGTGTGCCGCCGCGCTAGCTCAAACCCAGAGGTCTGAGACCGATCCACGTAATCAGGCTCCGACCGTCGGCACGGGCG
>DASVQM010000021.1:0-93316 GCA_036389095.1 Pyrinomonadaceae bacterium | reverse complement strand
GTGCCGCGACTGACAAAACCGGCACGGCTTAACAGGTGGTGCTGACTGGTTACGCTCTTGGAAGTTAAAGGCAAAAAGGTTCTGGTCATCGGCGCGGCGCGCAGCGGCGTGGCGTGCGCGCGCTTTCTCGCAGCACGCGGCGCAGTCCTGGCGCTCAATGATCGCAAGCCGCTGGAAGAATGGCCCGAAGAGGCGCTCGCGCTCAATGAATTGGGCGTCGGATGCCTGCCGGGCGAGGTGCCCATGTGGCTGCTCGATCAGGTGGAGCTGGTCGTGTTGAGTCCGGGCGTGCCGACGAAGATCATCCCGGCCCGCTACGCTGAGCGTGCGGGGGCCGAAGTGATCGGCGAAGTCGAGCTGGCCGCGCGTTACCTTCGCGGGCGAGTGGTCGCCATCACGGGCACGAACGGCAAGACGACGACGACGACGCTCATCGGAGAGCTGCTCAAGGATGCGGGCTTACCCGTTCAGGTCGGCGGCAACATCGGCACGCCGCTCATCTCCCTGGTTGACTCTTCGCGCGAAGACGGCTGGACGGTCGCCGAGCTTTCGAGCTTTCAGCTTGAGACGATTGTTGACTTTCACCCGCAGGTGGCGCTCGTCTTAAACGTCACGCCGAACCACATGGATCGCTACGAGAGCGTGACGGATTACGCGGCGGCCAAGCATCGCATCTTTCGCAACCAGGAGGCGGGCGACATCGCTATCCTGAATGCGGATGATGAAATAGTCGCATCATGGGCCCATGGGCTGCGCGCGCACACGACGCTCTTCAGCGTGCGGCGCGAGCTTGAGGAAGGCTTGTACCTGCGCGGAGGCCGTGAGCTTGTCTCGCGCACGAGTGACGGCGAGCGCGTGCTCTTGACGCGCGACGAGATAGAGCTGCGCGGGCTGCATAACGTGGAGAACGTGCTGGCTGCGCTGGCTGCTGGGCTGGCCTGCGGTGCTGCGCCCGATTCGATGCGCGCAACCGTTCGTCGCTTTCGCCCGGTCGAGCATCGCCTGGAAAGAGTCGCGGAGATCGGCGGCGTGCGCTTCTACAATGACTCGAAGGCGACGAGCGTGGATGCCACCGTCAAGGCGCTCGAAGCGTTCGCGGATGAGCCGGGCAAGGTCGTCATCATCCTCGGCGGGCGCGGCAAGCAAGCGCCCTACGCTCCGCTCGCGCCTCTCCTTAAAGAGAAAGCGCGCAGGCTCATTCTGATCGGGGAGGATGCGGCGACCATCGAGAATGAGCTGCGAGGCGTGGCCGCGAGCGAGCGTGCCGTTGATATGCAAGATGCTGTGAGACGGGCCTACGCGGCGGCACAGGCGGGCGACACGGTGCTCCTGGCCCCGGCCTGCGCCAGCTTCGATATGTTCAAAAGCTTCGAGCATCGAGGCGAAGTCTTCAAGCGTGCGGTCGCGGAAATGAAGGAGAGCGCACTGAGTCAGAGTTCACAGGCGACGAGCTAAAAGCTTTCTCTCTTAACTCGTCACTTGTCACCAGGTCACTCGTCACTGTTTTCTTATGGCTCGAAAGCTACAGGCTGATAAATGGTTGTTCGCGGCGACGGCGGGCCTCGCCCTGTTCGGCATCGTGATGGTCTATAGCGCGTCGGCGGTGATGGCCGTGGGCGAAAGACGCACGCAGTATTACTACGTCATCAAGCAGGGCGTGTGGACGATGATCGGATTCGGGGCGATGCTGGCGGCGATGCATTTCGATTACCAGCGTTTGCGCAATCGCTCGATCATCTACGGGCTGCTCACCTTGACGGTCTTGATGCTCCTGGCCGTCTTCGGTTTCTCGCGCGTCAACGGCGCGCATCGCTGGATCAAGTTCGCCGGGTTCTCAATTCAGCCGTCGGAAGTCTCAAAGCTCGCGCTGGCAATCTTCCTCGCCTACTTCTTTGAGAAGCGGGCGGGCGAGGAGGGCTCTTTCCTGAGAACCTTCCTGCCTTCGATTGCCGTCACGGGCCTGCTCGCCATACTGGTCGTGGCCGAGCCGGATTTGGGGACGGCGATGATGCTGACGGTCATCTTCGTCGTCATCTCCTACACGGCTGGGACGCGTCTGCTGCACCTGGGGATGGCGGCGGCCCCCGCGCTCGTGGGGCTGGCCGCATTGCTGATCTTCGTGCCCTGGCGCTTGCAGCGCTTGATCACTTTCCTGAATCCCTGGGCCGACCCGCAGGACAAAGGATTTCAAGTCGTGCAATCGTTGATCGCTATCGGCTCGGGCGGCGTCAACGGCCTGGGCTTCGCGCAGGGCAAACAGAAGATGTTCTTTCTGCCGTTCGCGCATTCGGACTTCATCTTCGCGGTCGTCGGCGAAGAGCTGGGCCTCTTTGGCGCGCTGATGGTCGTCACTGTCTTTGGAATCTTTCTATGGCGGGGCGTGCGCGCGTCGCTGCTTGCGCCCGACAGGTTCGGGATGCTGCTCGGTCTGGGGATTGTCGTCGGCATTGTCACGCAGGCGCTCTTTAACATCAGCGTCGTGCTGTCGCTCGTGCCGACCAAGGGCATTCCTCTGCCGTTCATCTCTTACGGAGGCTCGTCGCTGGTCCCGACGCTGATCGGCGTCGGCATACTGCTTAACATCTCTCAGTACGCGGGGTCGAGCAGCGCCGGAGCTTTGACGGAGATTGAGCGAAGCGAGCTGCCGCGAGCGCAGGCGGCGATGCCAGCGCCGCGATCTTCTGCTGTGGCCTGGAAGCAGGGAGCGCGGAGCTGAAACGTGATGCGCGTGCTGGTTGCCGCCGGAGGAACGGGCGGCCATATTTATCCGGGCGTCGCGGTGGCGAAAGAGGTGATGCGCCGCGACGAGCGTTCCGAAGTGAGGTTCGTCGGAACGGCGCGCGGGCTTGAGACGCGGCTCGTGCCGCAGGCCGGTTTTGAACTTTCGCTCATTGAAAGCGCGGGACTGAAGAATGTCAGCGTGGCGGCGCGCGTGCGCGGCCTCTGGCTTCTGCCGAAAAGCTTCATCGCGGCACGCCGTTTAATACGCGAGTTTCGCCCGGACGTGGTGGTCGGCGCGGGCGGCTACGTCTCCGGCCCCGTGCTGTTGACGGCAGCTTTGATGGGTGTTCCGACGCTCGTCATGGAATCAAACGCGCTGCCGGGTTGGACTAATCGAGTGCTCGCGCGCTTTGTTGATCGCGCGACCGTCTCGTTTGAAGCGGCGCTCCCATACTTTCGCGGCAAGGGGGTGGTGACGGGGAATCCGGTCAGGCGCGAGTTCTTTGACATACCGGCCAAGCGGCGAGATGCGACACGGTTTTCCGTGCTCGTCTTCGGCGGCTCGCAGGGCGCGCGCGCCATCAACGAAGCGATGGTCGCCGCGCTCCCTCTCATGCGGGAGCAACGCGACGCTCTTTTCATGACGCACCAGACGGGCGAGGCCGATTTCGATAAGGTGCGCAAAGGATACGAGGCGGCGGGCTGGGCCGAGCGCTCAGACGTGCGACGCTACATAGATGACATGGTCGCCATGTTTGCCGCCAGCGACCTGATCATCTGCCGCGCCGGGGCGACGACCAGCGCCGAGCTTGTCGCGGCGGGCAAAGCGGCGATCATGATTCCGTTTCCCTTCGCCGCAGACGACCACCAGCGCAAGAACGCCGAAGCGCTTCAAGCAGAGGGAGCGGCGCGCATGATCTTGCAGCAGGAATTGACGGGCGAGCGTCTCGCCGCAGAGATTATCAGGCTCGTCGCCGCGCCCGACGAGCTGACACGGATGGAAGAAGCGAGCCGCCGCCTAGCACGCGGCGACGCGGCCAAAGCGACAGTTGATTTGATGGAGAAAATGGTAAAGCAAAACTCAGAACCCGGAACACAGGATTCAGAATAAGGACGCACGCCGCGCTTTTATTCTGAATCCTGAGTCCCGTAGTTCTGAGTTCTCAATCGAGTGTTCTGAGTTCTCAACCGAGCAATGTTTCGTCGCATTCAACATGTTCACTTCGTCGGCATCGGCGGTATAGGCATGTCCGGTATCGCGGAGGTGCTGTGCAATCTGAGCTTTCGCGTCTCGGGCTCGGATTTGAAGAGTTCCAGTGTGACCGAGCGTTTGCAGAAGCTGGGGATAGAGTTTGACGAAGGGCACAGGGCGGAGAACGTGGGCGACGCGCATGTGGTGGTTCGCTCGACAGCCGTGCGCGACGATAACCCGGAGATCATCGAAGCCCGCCAGCGCTCGATTCCCGTTATCCCGCGCGCGGAGATGCTGGCGGAGTTGATGAGGCTCAAGCCTCATTCGATTGCCGTGGCGGGCTCGCACGGTAAGACGACGACGACTTCCATGGTCGCAACCGTGCTCGGGCACGCGGAGCTTGACCCGACCTTCGTCGTCGGCGGCGTCGTGCAGGCGTTCGGGTCGAATGCGCGGCTCGGCAAGGGCGACCTGATGGTCGTTGAGGCGGATGAGAGCGACCGCTCGTTTCTAATGCTGACTCCGACCATCGCCGTCGTCACCAATATTGACCGCGAGCACATGGATCATTACAGGGATATGACGGACGTGCGCGACAGCTTCGAGGATTTCGTCAACAAGGTTCCGTTCTACGGGGCGGCGATACTCTGTCTGGACGACCCGCATGTGCAGGCCGTCATCCCGCGCGTCAAAAGGCGCAGGGTCACGTACGGCTTGAGCGCGCAGGCTGACATCTCCGCTCACGGCATTCGCTTCAACGACGGCTTCGGCTCGAAGTTCACCGTCTCGCGCGGGAATGAAGACATAGGCGATGTCTCTTTGCGCGTGCCCGGACTGCACAATGTTTATAACTCTCTGGCGGCCATCTGTGTCGGGCTTGAATTGGAAGTCCCTTTCGCGCAGATCGCCAGCGGCCTGGGAGAGTTCGCCGGTACGGAGCGGCGCTTTCAGAACAAGGGTGAAGAGGCCGGTGTGATGGTCGTTGACGATTACGGGCATCACCCGACGGAGATCAAGGCGACGCTCGCTGCCGCCAAGATCGGTTCTTCCGGTCGTCGCATGGTCGTGCTCTTTCAGCCGCATCGCTTCAGCCGCACCAAAGACCAGATGGAAGAGTTCGCGCGCTCCTTCAATAACGCCGACGTGCTCCTGGTCTCAGACATCTACGCGGCGAGCGAAGACCCGATTGAGGGCATCACTTCCGAAGCGTTGACGGATGCGATCAAGCGCTACGGCCACAAGAACGCGCATTACATCGGCGCGCTCGACAAGGCTGCGGACGTACTGAGCCAACAGGTGCGCCCAGGTGATCTGGTTATCACGCTCGGCGCGGGCCCCGTCTATCGCGCGGGCGAGCAGCTTCTGGAACTGCTGCGCGGGCGCAGCGCGAGCGCCTGATCGTTTGAACCTGACTGCGAGAGATTTGAAACTAGAGGTCTCGGATTGGCGAGCGGAAACCATTGATGGGTGAAGTCGAGAAAGAGTTGAAGAGGGAAGCGTTGAATTTCGAGCGGCGTGATCGCGCGATTGAAGAGATCGCGGCGCGTTACGGCGTGCGCGCCGAGCGCGGGCGGCGCTTTGCCGAGCTGACTTCGCTGCGCGTCGGCGGCGCGGTTGATTGGGTCATCTCGCCCGAGACCGAAGAGCAGGCGGCGCAAGTCGTGGGTGCGCTCGACGAGAGCGGCGTCGCCTGGCGCGCGCTCGGTTCGGGAAGCAATATTCTGGCCGACGACCACGATCATCATTACGTGGTCGTCAGCCTGAGAGAGTTGAAGGGCGAGGCGCATTTCGATGGCGAGCGCGTCTCTGTGAGCGCCGGTTACTCTCTGCCGCGACTGTGCATTGACGCCGGTCGGCGCGGCCTCTCAGGCATAGAAGGTTTGGGCGGTATCCCCGGGACTGTCGGCGGAGCATTGTGGATGAACGCCGGCGCTTACGGTCATGAGATAGGGACGGTGACGGAAGTAGTTAGAGTCGCGCGCGGAGGCCGCGTCGTCGAAGTGCCGGGCAGCGAAGTCAAGTGGGATTATCGCCATACGTCTTTCCGCGAAGGCGAGCTGCTGCTGGGCGCAACGCTCAGGCTCGTGCCCGACGATCCGGAGAAGATCGGCGCGCGCATGAAAGAGGCCAAGTCAAAGCGCATGGCGACACAACCGCACGGCGCGCGCAGCGCCGGTTGCTTCTTCAAAAATCCTCCGGGAAGCCCTGTCGGCACGGGCAAGATCATTGACGAGATGGGCATGAAGGGCGCGCGGCGCGGCGGCGCTCTGGTCTCGCCCGTCCACGCCAACTTTATCGTCACCGAAGGCGAGCACGCGCAGGCTTCCGACGCTCTCGCCCTGGCCGAGGAGATCAGAGCGCGCGTCCGTGCAGAGCACGGCATAGAGTTGGAGTACGAGGTGGAAGTATGGCGCGCCGAAGCCGAGCCTGAAGCGGAAGAGCCTGAAAGCGCACTTGAAAAGGAAGAAAAGCTTTGAGGGAACAGGTCATCACACCCAGAGCGACGGGCCGCAGCAGCAGTAGCAGCGCACAGGCGAGCAAAGCGAGCGCGGGCGGCATCGTGCAGCGTCCGGCGCGGCGCGGGCGTGGCGGCGCGGCGCGTGCGCGCGACGCGGGCGCACTGCGCACGGCCCTCGCCTACCTGCCGCTCGCCGGAAAGACGCTGCTCGCCATCATGACAGGCTTGCTCATCTTCGCAGGCTATCGCGCCGCTGCCTCAGCCTCCTTCTTTCAGGCTCGCAGCATAGAGGTCAACACTACGACGCGCGCATCCGCCGATGAGATCAAAGCGGTGGTGCGGCGCGCTGTGGCAGGGGAGGGCGTCTGGCGCGCAGACCTGGATGCGATCAGCGCAGACCTGAAGAGAGTTCCGTGGGTGCGCAGCGCCGTCGTCACGCGCGTGCTGCCGGACGGCTTGCGCGTGCGCGTGACGGAGCGCGTGCCGGTCGCAGTCGTGCGCACCGCTGCCGGAAAGCTCGTCTGGGTTGATATGGATGCGGTGATTCTTGGGCCCATGTCGCCGACAGACCAGATGCCGCCCTTTTTCATACGCGGCCTGGACGAAGGCGCGGCCAGCGCCGCGAACCGCGAGCGTATGCAAAAGTACGAGGAGATGCGGCGCGATTGGGAAGCGGCGGGCTTGAGCGAGCGTATCAGCGAAGTCAACCTGGACGACCTGCGCGACGTGCGCGCGCAACTGGCGGGCGATGACTCGCAGATCGAAGTCAGGCTCGGGCGAGAGGATTTCGGCAATCGTCTCAAACGCGCGCTCGACGAGCTTGATAATCAACGCAATACGCCGCGCGGCCCGTTCATCATGTACATAGACGCTTCGCAGGGAGTCAGCAGGGGCAGCCACTTAGTCGTCGGCCTCAGGCCCGATGCGCAAATCCCTGCGGCGAGCGACGCGAGCAATGCTGGCAGTAACAGCAGTTCCGGCGATGCGGAGATAGTCAAAGCGAAGGCGAGCGAACAGCGCCCGAGCGTGCGGGCCCGGAAGAGCGACCGTGCCAAAGAGACTGCGCGCAAGGAGGACGAACAGCGGCGGAAGAAAGAACGCGAGAAGAAAGAGAAAGAGGCACGCAGAGCCAGAGCGGAGACTAGGCCGCGCCGTGTCGGATGATGTGGGATAAGCACAACGAGTCTCGTCCTTGTAGCTGAAGGATTTTCATCGAGAGGAAGCCGGAGCTTGGAAGTTCAAGCATCTGAAATCCGGGATTTGAAAGCACGAAACCTGTGAGCTGAAATTTGAGAGAGGAGCTTTATGGCTAAGCGCGCGTCACATACGGTCGGCCTCGATATCGGGACGAGCAAGGTGACGTGTATCGTCGGGGAGTCGGGCGATGGTGGCCTCGTTGATATCGTCGGCATCGGCGAGGCCGAGGCGCGCGGCCTGCGCAAAGGCGTTATCGTCAACCCGGAAGCCGCCGTTGACGCCATCAAGCGCGCCGTGGAGGACGCCGAAAGGATGAGCGGGCTGGAGACAGAAGAGGTGGTGATCAACCTGGCAGGCTCGCACATCATGGGCTTCAACGGGCAGGCCATTGTCGCCGTCTCAGGGCGCGACCGCGAGATTACGCCCGATGACGTGCGCCGCGCCATTGATTCCGCCTGCGCCATACAACTACCGGCGGGCCGAGAGATCGTTGATCGCCTGCCGCAGGAATTCATCGTTGACGATCAGGACGGCATCAACGACCCCGTCGGCATGATCGGCGCGCGTCTGGCCGTCAAAGTTCACATCGTCACCAGTCCCGTCACGGCGCGCCAGAACGCCATCAACGCCGTCAATCGCGCTGGACTCGTCGTCGCAGACATGGTGCTCGAACAACTGGCCGCTGCCGAAGCCTCTCTGACCGATGACGATAAGGAGTTCGGCGCGGCGCTCGTCGACATCGGGGCGGAGACGACCGGACTGGTCATCTACCAGCGCGGCGCTGTGCAACACACTGCGGTATTCGCCCTCGGCGGATCGCACTTTACAAACGACATCGCCTTCGGGCTGCGCACCCCTATCCCGGAAGCGGAAAAGATCAAGCGCGCGGTCGGCTGCGCTTCGTCCGCTTCCTTGAATGACATGGAGCGCGGCGAGCTGGTCGAAGTCCCATCGGTGGGAGGACGCCCTCCGCGCCAGCTCTCAAGACAGATACTCTGCGACATTCTTCAGCCACGCGCCGAAGAGGTCTTGATGCATGTCGCCGACGAGATCAAAGAGAGCGGATGGGAGCGACAGCTATCGAGCGGTGTGGTCTTGACGGGCGGCGGCGCGCTCCTTGACGGGATGTGCGAGATCGCCGAACAGGTTTTCGATGCGCCGGTGCGTCTAGGCTATCCTGAGAGAGATCGTTTCGGCGGTCTCATCGAGGATATTCAAAGCCCAGGGTGGGCCGCCGCCGCCGGGCTTGCGCTCGTCGCGCAGCGAGCGCAAACCGCCGAATCGCGCTCGGGGGCGCTCAGGCGCGGCTCGACGGCGCGACTGACGCACTTCGTCTCGAAATTTCGCAATCGTTTCAGTAGTATTTTTTGACAAGTTGTTGTATGCTGCCGCGCCAGCCGGCACAAGATGTAGTCCGCAATATATTGATGCCCCCGGCGCGAACAGCCCAAGATAACAGCCGTGCAAAGTTTCGGAGCTTGAGAAGGGCTCCTCACAGAGAGGACATTAAACATTATGACACCGGACGGTCGCCAACCGGGAAGCGGGATTAATATTTTCATTGATGATGATCCGCCAATCACCGGCGCACGGATCAAAGTGATCGGCATCGGAGGCGGAGGCGGCAATGCTGTCAATCGCATGATCGAGGCCGGGATCGAGGGCATCGAATTTCTCGTCGCCAACACGGACTTGCAAGCCCTGAAACGCTCGCGCGCGCCGATCAAGATTCAACTCGGCGGGCGCTTGACGAAGGGTTTAGGCGCTGGCGCTGATCCGGACATTGGACGCAATGCCGCGCTCGAAGATACTGAGAAGATCATCGAAGTGCTCGAAGGCGCTGATATGGTCTTCGTGACGACGGGTCTGGGCGGAGGCACGGGCACGGGCGGAGCGCCCATCATCGCTTCGCTTGCCACCGAGCTCAACGCTTTGACGGTCGCCGTCGTGACCAAGCCTTTTCACTTTGAGGGCAAGCGCAGGATGCAGCAGGCCGAGCTGGGGCTGCGCGAGCTGCGCGAATGCGTTGATACGGTCATCACCATCCCCAACGAACGGCTGCTGCACACGGTCGAGCGCAACGTCTCTTTGGCAGACTCTTTCAAAGTCGCCGACGACGTGCTGCGCCAGGCCGTCCAGGGCATCTCTGATCTGATCACCGTGCCCGGCCTGATCAATCTGGATTTCGCAGACGTGAAGGCGATCATGGCCGGGATGGGCCTGGCGCTAATGGGCGCTGGCCGCGCCTCCGGCGAGCACCGCGCGATGGAAGCCACGCAGCAGGCCATCTCAAGCCCGCTTCTCGAAGAGGCGACGATTGAAGGCGCGAAGGGCGTGCTCATCAACATCACGGGCGGGCCCGACCTGACTCTCTACGAAGTCAACGAAGCCAGCTCGATCATACGCGAGGCTGCCGACGAGGATGCCAATATCATCTTCGGCGCAGTGATTGACGAATCTCTGCGCGATGAGATGAAGATCACGGTCATCGCCACCGGCTTCGATAAAGAATCGGCGGACGCGGGCAAGATCGCCGCCAGCGCCAACATGCCCTCGACGCCTCCGCGCTATACGAGGACTCCGGGCGACGATCTCACGCGTCCGGCAGTCAACCAGTCGCGCACCGACGACCTGGACGTTCCGACTTTCATTCGCAAGAAAGCGGACTGAAGAAGGCGAAAGCAGAAAGCCAAAAGGCGAAAGCGGGAGAGGCGTAGAAGCCTTCTTCACTTTTGCCTTTTTACTTTTGCCTTTTGCCTTCTTCTCGTGTAGCATGTCGCCCATTCCTTGCAGGATTTCCATTACGGGTACTTAAAGCTTCTCTCCTTGAATGGCCGCAGCCTGCGAGAGTTGAAATGGCTTCGTGTTAAGAACGCATCCGTGCCGCCGGTATGCCCCGCACGAACAAGCCATGCAAATCCCTTCTTGACTGTTGGAGGTAAGAGATCACAGTGAACCGCAAACTAATCCGAACAACTTTGGCCGATGTGAAAGCAAAAGGGCGCGAGTCCGTACAGCCGCGTGAGCGCGTCAATGGAGGCGCAACGCGCACGAGCGGTGGTGGTGGCGGTGGTGGCGACAGCACGCCGCACGCTTCGCCGCGCACCAACCAGCAATCCTCCTCCGCCGCTTCTTCTGCCGCCGTGCAGGTGCGCAAGCGCGTCCCCCCTCCCGTTGAGACCAACGCGGAAATCTTCTACTACAAAAAACAGATTGACGCGCATACGCTGATGATCATCGTCTTGCAGGACGGCGAAGAGATCGAAGGCACGATCGAGTGGTATGATCGCGGTGCGCTCAAGGTCAATCGCAAATCGGCGCCGAACCTCCTCATCCTCAAACATAACGTCAAGTATATGTATAAGGCCGACGAGCGCGAAGAAGAATAGCCTGGCCTGCTCCTGCTCCCTGAGCCGCTCCCGTCCGAAGGAGCCTGGAAAGTGCCAGCGGAAGCGTGTTCATCCCCCTCAGAGGGCGATTGAACTGCATTGAGCCATGACAGAGTTGCCGCACAACTCCTCGCCAGTTACGCGAAGCACCAGACGACGCCCGTTGCCGCGCGTCGGCATCACGATGGGCGACCCGGCGGGCATCGGGCCCGAAGTCGTCCTCAAGGCCGTCGCCGAAGAGGAGGTGCAGCGTGCCTGCACGCCGCTCATCATCGGCGACGCGCAGCTGCTCGCGCACACTGCGCGCACGCTCGATCTACAGTGCGGCTACGACATAGTGCGCTACGACGAGCGGTTGCCTGAGCGCCTGAGCGGCCCTGTCATTTACCATCTGGATAACGTCGGCGGGCATATCGCGCTCGGCATCGAATCAGGGGTGGCGGGAAAGGCCGCCGCCGGTTATATAGAGGCCGCCGTCCGTTTATGCGCCGCCGGAAGCATTGATGCCATCGCCACCGCGCCCATCAATAAGCGCGCGCTCTTTCTAGGGGGCTACAGCTTTCCCGGCCATACGGAATTCCTCGCTCACCTGACCGGGACAGAAGAGTATGCGATGGGATTCGTCGCCTCGAACCTGCGCATCGTGCTGCTGTCAACTCACGTTCCGCTCGTCGAAGCCATCAGGCTCGTCGAGCGCGACCGCCTGCTGAAAGTGATCCACCTGGCCCATCGTGAGTTGAAGCGTTGGGGCATCGAGCGCCCGCGCTTAGCCGTGGCGGCTCTCAATCCTCATGGCGCGGAAGGCGGGCTCTTCGGCGTTGAGGAAGCTTCCGAGATTCTCCCGGCGGTCGAAGCCTGTCGCGGCGTGGGCGATATGAATGTCAGCGGGCCATATTCAGCCGATACTGTTTTCCTGCGCGCCTCGCGCGGCGAGTTCGATGCCGTGATCGCCTGCTATCACGACCAGGCGATGATTCCCGTCAAGTGTCTCTCCTTCGGCGAAGCCGTCAACATCACCCTGGGCCTGCCCTTCATCCGCACCTCCGTAGATCACGGCACGGCCTTCGACATCGCGGGCAAGGGATTGGCGGAGCATTCGAGCATGGTCGCAGCCATCATGCTCGCCGCAGAACTGTCTGCGCGGGCAGAGGAATCTGGCCGCGCCGTCGAAGCGTAAATGAGAGAGAGAGCCTTGAAAGCGTCCTCCATCCACTCAAGCGCAAAGGTCGCTATGATGATCGCCATGCGCGTCCGTGTCGCTTCAAGTCGTTTCGTCAACTCACGGGGAAGAGACCTGCTCAGGGGCTCTGCGCTCCTGCTTTGTGCGGGTGTGGTCTGCCTGTGCGCGGCAACAAGCGAGTATGTGTGGGCGAAGGGCGAGCTGGGTGCGAAGGATGCGCGAAATCTGATCAGGCGTATGGCGGGCAGCGAATTGCCGTCGGGCGCAGTCCGCATCCTGACCATCACGCCTTCGGCATCGTCTGAGGCGGTCGCCCTCGCGCAGATCGAGACGGCGTTTCGTTTTGAGAGTAATGATGATGAGAGTTGGCGCGTGGCCGAGATCAGGACGGCGGGTGATCGCTGGGAAGACCTCTCGTTGATTGCGCGGGCTGCTGGCGGAGGCCAACAGGCTGCCGCTGCATCTACTGAAGAGGGAGCGATGAGGGGCGAAGTGAGCCGGATGGCGAGCCAGCCATTCGCAGGCGCTCTGGATGGCGGGCGCGCGCGCGAGATGATCGCTCGTCTCGCCGGGATAACGCTTCCCTCCGACGCCGTGCGCGTTAAAGAAATCTCCTCGCTCTATAAATCTGCGGTCGTCGTCGCGCGCATCACGGCGGAGTTTCGCTTCGCAAAGGGCAACGACAATAGATGGCGCTTGACAGAGTTCAGGACGGGCGACGGAGAGTGGAAAGATATAGAGACTATCCTGCACGCGGTCAATACGGAAAAGGCGCGACGGGCGCGCTCTGAGCTGGAGGCCCTGGCCGCAGCCCTCGACCGCTTTCGCCGCGAGCGAGGCTTCTATGTTATTGCGGACACGACGGTCGCGCTCGTAGATCAGCTCAACCCGCGCTATCTGCCGCGCGTCGTTCGCCTGGACCCCTGGCATAAGCCTTACCTTTATGAAGGCGAGCGTGATCGCTACGTGCTGCGCTCCGCCGGGGCCGACGGCGAGCCGGGCACAGCCGACGACATTAACGTCGCCGGTCACGCTCAGGGCTTTACGTCTACGGGCAATTAAAGCTGGCCGGGGCCGGGCAACCGCCGGGTGTCGGCCAAAAGCTTGCGCGCTTTCACTTCGGATAAAAGTCTTGACGCGCCCTCGTAACGGGTGTTAGCTTTCTAAAAGCGGCCTGCGCCCCTCGGCAGGCCGTCGAAGTGGTTCAACGCTTGCCCCCGCGTCATCCAGCATTCCCTCAGGCTCGCTCTCGGATGGCGCTCGCCTCATAAATAAGGAGACTGGTTTTGGTAGCCGGACGCAAACTATTGCTGGCCGATGATTCGATCACGATTCAGAAGGTCGTAGACCTGACCTTTGCCGATGAAGGCATGCAGGTGACTACGGTCGGCAATGGAAGGCTGGCCCTCCAAAAACTGGAAGAATTGAGCCCCGACATCGTGCTCGTCGACATTCATATGCCCGGGATGAGCGGCTACGAAGTGTGCGAGCATATCAAACGGGACGAGCGTTTTCGCCACATCCCTGTCATGCTCCTCGTCGGCTCTTTCGAGCCGTTCGACGAAGCGGAGGCGCGCAGAGTCGGCGCGGATGATTACTTGACCAAGCCTTTTCAATCAATACGACAACTCGTCAGCAAAGTCAACGCGCTGCTCGGACGCGAGCCCGCTGCGGAAGACGCTCCCACCAAAGAACTCACCCTGCCCCCGGCCCTCTCACCGCCCAGGAGCGAAATGAGCCCGGAGAAGCTGGAACGCTCGACCGCCAACACGGCCCCGCTCCCGCGTCAGGTGGCACAGGAGGAGGAAGAGCAGCAACAACACGAGGGCGGTAGGCGCACAGCTTCGCTCGAAGATACTTTTCAGGAGGATAAGATGACCGATAGCGCGCCCACGGAGGTTGACCCTGGCGGCGATGAGGAACATGGGAAAGGAGAGCCGCAAATGGATGCGCCGGTCATCGCCGACGACTTTGCCTCTGCCGAGATGGAGTCTTCGCGCGAAGCTTACCCGTACGAAAGTATGCAGGAGACGCTCGCTTCTTTCCCCGCGCCGGAAAAGAGCGCGGTCGTGGCGACAGCCGCCGCAGGCGGCGCGAGAATGGGAGGGCGCATGTCAGGCGTCACACTAAGCGATGACACGCTTCTAGACCTGGACGATATACAGCCTTCGAGAAGAGTGGAAGAGGCCGACGATTTTATCCTCGACCTTCAGGACGAGGCGTTCATGATGGACGCCGGGACGCTTGAGGAATACGAAGAGGAGATGGCGGAGGCCGCGCCGCAGGTCGGAGAGTTCGCCGAGGCGCAAATGGCGGGCGACGAGCAGCGCGCGGATTTCGCCCTCGTCGAAGGAGAAGAGATGCAGGGTGCAGCGACGCAGCCGGAAGCCGCGCTCCTTCAGCACGACGCTCAACCCTCGCCCTCTTACGCTCAAGACCCGGCGGCGGCATCTGGACAGATCACTCTCAGCCAGTTGTCGCCTGAAGTGATTGACGCGATTGCGCGCCGAGCGGTCGAGCAGATTTCCGAGAGAGTCGTCGAAGAGATTGCCTGGGAAGTCGTCCCACAACTGGCAGAGCTTTTAATCAAGCGCCACCTCGAACGGGAAAAATCTCAGACGCCCTAGTCCGAAGCTTAATAAGAATTTGACGGACGGGTCGAGCCCGACGGCGGTCTTGCAAAAGATGGCCGCCGGGCTCGACCTTTTTTTAGCCCTCAGCGATCATCATTCAGCCACGAGCGATCTGCCGCCAGATGAAACCTGTGGCCGATTGCTTTACAATAACCGAATTGCTGATGGCTGATTGTTGATTGCTATAAATTATGGACATTCCGAAGACATACGACCCGAAAGAGGCGGAGCAGCGTCATTACGCGCGCTGGGAAGAGCAGGGCTGCTTTGCGCCCGAAGCCAACCGAGACCCTCAAGCGCCCGTTTACTCCATCGTCATTCCGCCGCCGAACGTGACGGGCTCGCTCCACATGGGCCATGCGCTTCAGCACACGTTGATGGACGTGCTCTCGCGTCATAAAAGGATGTGCGGCCATCGCGTGATGTGGCTGCCGGGCATGGATCATGCGGGCATCTCTACGCAACTGATGGTCAGCCGCGAGTTGAAGAAAGAGGGACTGACGCGGCATGACCTGGGGCGCGAAAAGTTTATCGAGCGCGTCTGGCAATGGAAGCACGAATCGGGCGGGCAGATAACGCGGCAGATGCGGCGCGAGGGCGCAAGCGTTGACTGGTCGCGCGAGCGCTTCACGATGGACGAAGGGCTCACGCGGGCCGTGCGCGAAGTCTTTGTTCGTCTCTACGAGGAAGGTTTGATCTATCGCGGCGACCGCATCGTCAACTGGTGTCCGAACGATCAGACGGTGCTCTCCGACCTGGAAGTCGAGAAGACGCCGCAGCCTGGCAAGCTCTACTACTTGCAGTATCCCTTGAAGGACTCAAACGGCGAGGCTGCGCATATCACTGTGGCGACGACGCGGCCCGAAACGATGCTCGGCGATACGGCTGTGGCCGTCAACCCGGCTGATGAGCGATACCGCGCGCTCATCGGGGCGACTCTCGACTTGCCGCTCACCGGGCGCGAGATTCCGGTCATCGCAGACGAGTTCGTTGACCCTTCCTTCGGCACGGGCGCGGTCAAGATCACGCCCGCGCATGACCCGGCGGATTACGAGATGGGCGTGCGCCACACGCTGCCGCAGGTGGTCGTCATAGACCAGTTCGCGCGCATGACGGAGACGGCAGGGCCGGAGTTCTTCGGCCTTGATCGCTACAAGGCGCGCGAGCTGGTCGTCGAAAAGTTCGAGGGGCTGGGGTTGCTGGAAAAGGTGGTTGACTATGAGTTCTCTATCTCCAAGTGTGAGCGCTGCAAGACTGTCATCGAGCCCCTGATCTCGACGCAATGGTTCTGCCGCATGGAGGAGCTGCGCAACCTCGCACTAGGGCTCACGAGTGAAGAGCAGAAGCCGCGCTTCGTTCCCGAAGTGCCTTACAAAAAGGTCTATACCGATTGGCTTGAGAACCTGCGCGACTGGACGCTCTCAAGGCAGTTGTGGTGGGGCCACCAGATTCCGGCCTGGTACACTGCGGACGGGCAGGTGATCGTCGCGCGCACGCAAGAAGAGGCGCGCACGGCGGCGGGCACATCCGAGTTGACGCAAGACCCTAACGTGCTCGACACATGGTTCTCGTCTGCGCTGTGGCCTTTCTCGACCCTGGGCTGGCCCGATGAGACCGCCGATCTCAAGACCTTTTATCCGACCTCCGTGCTCATCACTGCGCGCGACATAATCTTTCTGTGGGTCTCGCGCATGGTGATGATGGGCATGAAGTTCATGGCAGAGACGCCCTTTCAGGATGTCTTCGTGACGGGCACGATCTTCGACAAACACGGCCAGCGTATGTCCAAGACCAAGGGCAACGGCGTTGACCCGCTCGAAGTCTTCGACAAGTACGGAGTGGATGCGACGCGGCTTACTCTGGCCTCGATTGGCAGCACGGATACGCGCTGGAACGAGAATCAGGTCGAGTCCTTTCGCAACTTCGCCAACAAAATCTGGAACGCCGCACGCTTCTGCCTGATCAATTCCGAGGGCGCAACCGTGGGCAGCGGCTTCGCAGAGAACAGCGCCGAGTGGGCCCTTCATGATCGCTGGATAGTCTCGCGTCTTCATAGAGCCGCGCTTAGCGTTGACCGCTCTCTGGCCGAATACGATTTCTATGCCGCCGTGCAGACGCTCTACCATTTCTTCTGGGACGATTTCTGCGATTGGTACATAGAGTTAAGCAAGGCTGAGGTGACAGCCGCCGACGCTTCGCCCGAACGCGACGCGGCGCGCAGTCGTCTCGTCACCGTGCTCGAACAGGCGCTCCGCCTGCTTCATCCCTTCATGCCCTACATCACGGAAGAGTTGTGGCAGCGCTTGCCCGGCGCGGACGAGCGCCTGTTGCACGCGGCCTATCTCGGGGCCGAGCCGACCGTGATGCTCACGGCTTACCCGCAGGCAAGCGCAGAGTTGATGGACGAGCGGGCCGAGTGGGAGATGCAGGCGATCATCGATCTGGTCTCGCGCGTGCGCAATATTCGCTCGGAATTGAATGTTAAGCCGAGCCAGCCGATAGAGATTATGGTCGTCTCCACAGACGAGAGATTGAGCGCCCTGTTCTTTGCCGAGACGAGCGCTGACCGGATTAAGCGACTGACGCGCGCAGAGAAATTCAGGCTCGTGGATTCTCTCACGCAAGTGCCGCGCGCCTCTGCGCGTGCCGTGCTGGGGGGAGGTGCGGAGGTGGCCGTGCCGCTCGAAGGCTTGATAGATTTCGCGCAGGAACGCGAGCGCTTGGGACGCGAGCGCGAGAAGTTGCAGAAGGAGGCGGCGAAGCTCGAAGCGCAGCTCGCCAACCCGCAGTTCTCAGAGCGTGCGCCAGCAGAGAAAGTCAAAGAGGTGCGTGATCGCCTGGACGAGATAGCGCAGCGCGCGGCGGCGCTGCAACAGATGATGGAGGCGCTCAAATGAACTGGCTGGACGAAGGCGCGCTCTTTAATCAGATCGGGATGTTTCTCAGCGAAGACCTGGGCCGGGGCGACATCACCACACAGGCCACCGTGACGCGCAACGCCCGCGCGCGCGGTCGCTTCCTGGCCAAAGAGCCGATGGTCGTCGCCGGGCTCGAAGCCGCCGAGGCCGTCTTCTCGACGCTCGACGCGCAGCAGCAGATCGAAGCCTTCACGAGCGACGGCGAAGAGGTCGAAGCCGGGAAGGTGATCGCGCGCACGAGCGGCTTTGCCGACGTGCTGCTGGCGGGCGAGCGCCTCGCGCTCAACCTCATGCAGCGCCTGTCCGGCATCGCCACGCTGACGCGCAAGTACGTGAGGGCTATCGAAGGCACGGGCGCGCAGATCGTTGATACGCGCAAGACCACTCCGGGGCTGCGGATGCTGGAAAAGTATGCGGTGCTATCCGGCGGCGGGCGTAATCATCGCTTCGGTCTGGATGACGGCGTGCTCATCAAGGACAATCACATCGCGCTCGCGGGCGGCGTCGGTGCGGCGGTGGGCCAGGCGCGCGAGCGCGTGGGCCACCTGCACAAGATAGAGGTGGAAGTCTCCGCCGAGCGCGACCTGCGCGAGGCGATCAAAGAGGGGGCCGATATTATCCTGCTCGACAACCTGTCGCCGGAAGAGACAGTTCGCATGGTCGCCATCGCGCGCGAGCTTGACCCCAAGGTGACGCTGGAATCATCCGGCGGCATCACGCTTGAAAATGTCAGGGCCTATGGGGAAGCGGGCGTTGATCTCATCAGCATCGGCGCGCTGACGCATTCGGCGCGCGCCGTGGACATCAGCTTCAAGATTCAGGCCGGGTGAGAGCCCCTGATTAGCGTGAGCGACATGAAGGCTCAAAGCAGGAATGTAACAGGGATGGACAGAGATTCTCAGGATGAAGAATAAAGAGATGAACAATTCATGCGGCAATGCTTTTAGCCTTATATCCTGACCCTCTCTGTCCATCACTGTTAATTTCCGGTTTCTCATCGCCCCTCGAACGGCGTAAGATATGAGGGAACCTGTAGGGGCGCTCACGCGTGTAAGATTTCGGGGCATCCCTGAATCGGCATCGCGCCGTCTTTAGATTCATAATTTGATATTCCTCTTTGAGGGCTGAGACCGGAGGTTGATAATGCTTAGTCGTCCAATTGTTCATCGCTTATTCGTGCTGATCGTCCTCTTCACGGTCGGGCTCTGTTTCATAGAGGCCAGCGCGCAGCGCCGCAACCGCCGCTCCAGACGCGTCACAAACCCTGTCACTACGACGACGACGAGCCCCGCGACCGGGACGAGCACGACGACGAGCGACCCGACCATCATCAGCACCGCCGAAGAGCAAGCCAGTAGCGGGAGCACGACCGGCAGCAGTAGCGGCGCGAGAACGAGCGGGCGTTCCGGCTCCGCCACGGCCCTGGAAGAAGAACACGACTCGATGCGAAACAGGATGAACAGGCTTTCCAGGCAGGTCACAATCCTGACGGACAAGCTCACCAAGATGGAAGAGCAGCAGCGTACGCTGGTTGACCTTGAAAGACTCTCGCGCGCAGAGCAGCGAGCCGAAGCGCTGCGCTCGCAGATGCGCGATGTGCAGATGAAAGAAGCAGACCTGCAAGCGCGTGCCGACCAGATTGATATTGAGCTGCGACCCGAGAACATCGAACGCGCGACGGCCATGACAGGCTCCGTGCACCCGGAAGAGGCGCGCGAGGCACGCCGCCGCCTGCTCGAAAATGAGCGGTCTAGAATCCGCTCGCAGCTTGAGCTGATGACCCAGAGCCGGATTCGGCTCGATACGGCCATCGCCACCGCCGATACAGAGGCCGAGCGTATACGTCAGCGCCTGGACGAAACTCAAACGTCTTCAGCATCGCAGACGGGCTCTGGCCTTAACAACAACAGCATTGAAGGCACATCCACAACAGACACGTCCGCGCCGACAGTGGCCCCGCCATCGGGCCCACCCCTTTAAGCGGGCAGTCTTGGCTAAGGGAAGAGTGGGTGGGCGGTTGAATGCGACCGCCTTCAAAGAGAAGGGCCGAAAGCCGCCTGCCTCTGGAAAAAGTATGAGCACGATTGCGCAGGGCGAGCTTTATCGTTTGATTGCTGAGGCCAATGCGCGCGGCGAGCGCGTCGTCGTGGCGACCGTCGCGCACACGCGCGGCTCGACGCCTCAGCGGCGCGGGGCCAAGATGCTCTTCTTCGAGAACGGCGAGGTGAAGGGCACTGTCGGCGGCGGCTGCATCGAAGCCGAAGTCTGGGCCGAAGCGCGCGAAACCATGCGCAGCGGCGAGCCGGCGCTTCATCGTTTCCAGTTGACGGCGGACGAGGCGAGCGAAGAAGGGATGGTCTGCGGCGGCGCGATGGAGATTTTTATAGACATCTGGAAAGGATGAAAGAAGAAGAATTAACAGGGAGGGACAGAGATGGACAGGATAAGAAGAGAAAGTAGGAAGAAAGACAAAAGCATTGCTCGATGAATAGTTCATCTCTCATTCTTCATCCCGCCTCTCCTGTCCATCCCTGTTAGAATCCGCCTTTGGAGGAAATAATTATTTCGTCCTGAGCTTTCGGAGGTGAGTATGCCAGCATCTTTCGTCGAGAACTACAAAGAGAAGCATCAGCATCCCTTGAACCGTCTGACGCACAGCATCGGAATACCGATGATCGTCGTCTCGCTCCCTCTCTTCTTCTTCAACTGGCGCTGGGCGCTCGGGCTCTTCATCGTCGGCTGGATATTCCAGTTCATAGGCCACGCGATTGAGGGCAACCAGCCGGCCTTCTTTCGCAATCCCGTTTACCTGCTGATCGGCCCCTGGTGGATTGTGCGCCGCATCGCCGTCGCTCTGCGCCTGCTGAAGCCTGCGTCCACAAATCAATCAGCCGAACACCTGTAAAAGCCTGCGAGCCATGCATGCGCCAACCTAGCGAGAAGCAGGCTTTATCCCTGATCCCTCAAGCCATCGCGCGTGTCTTGCAGGAAAGCTCGATTGCTACTCTGGCAACGCTCATCGAAGGGCCGCGCGGCGTCGGCGCAAAGCTTCTCATCGAAGAGACTGGCGAGCGCACGGGCAGCCTCACTGACCCGGAGCTTGACGAGGCGGTTGCCCGTCAAGCGCAGCTTTTCCTGGCCTCGCGCGCTGAAGCGAAAACTTTCCGTGTCGAAGAGCTTGGCTGTGTGAACGCGCAGTGGCGCGCGGCGCGCGTTCTCTTCGAGCGCATAGAGCCGGAGCCTCACCTGGTCATCTGCGGCGCGGGCCATGTTGGCGTAGCGCTCGCCACCCTTGCACGCATGGTCGGCTATCGCACCACTTTAATAGACGACCGCGCAGATTTTCTCGCGCGCGAGCGCTTCCCTGACAGTGAGATCGAGCTTGTCCACGCAAGCGACTGGACGACGGCTGTGCGCGAACGCGTAGGGCACGGGCGCGGCGTCTCCATCGCCGTCGTCACACGCGGCCACAATGAGGATGAAGAATGTCTGCGCGCAGCCATCAAGGCGCGGCCCGATTACCTTGGCCTGATCGGGAGTAAGCGCCGCACGGGCATCGTGCTTGAGCGGCTGCGAGAGACGGGAGCCGAAGAATCGCTGCTCAGGGAAGTCAGAGCGCCCATCGGTCTGGACATCGGCGCGGTCACTCCGGCAGAAGTCGCCCTCGCCATCCTCGCAGAGATCGTCGCAGAGCGTCGCGGCGGCACAGGAGCGCCGCTCTCGGCATGGAGAAGAGAAGGGATGAAGGAAGGAAATTAACAGGAATGGACAGGGATGGTCAGGATGAAGAAAAAGAGATGAAACATTCAAGCAGCAATGCTTTTGACTTCCGTCCTGCTTTTCTCTTTCTTCCTGCTTTCTGTTTTCATCCTGTCTCTCCTGTTAATTCCTTCTTCGCATGACTCTCATCATATCTTTTCGCCATCTTCGCGCGACATCTTTGGCCTAGCGTGTCGGTCCTATTCGTAACTGATCGAGCATTATAGATGGCTGCACGTATTGAAGAGGTCAAACGACGAGGGGCGCGCCGGCCGAAGCCGGAGGGGGGCATGTTCCGCGCGCTCTCGCATCGCAACTTCAGAGTCTTCTGGGCGGGAGCGTTTCTCTCCAACATCGGGACTTGGATGCAGGCCGTGGCGCAAGGCTGGCTCGTGCTGCAACTGACCAATTCGCCCTTCTGGTTGGGCGTGGATGGTTTTATGGCGACCGCGCCGGGATTGCTGCTGACGCTGGCGGGCGGCGTCTTCGCAGACCTCGTTGACCGCAGGCGCATACTGCTCTATACGCAGATCGGCGCGGGCCTCTCGGCCTTCACGCTGGCCACGCTGATGGTGACGCACGTCGTACGCGATGCGTCGCAGGTATGGATTATCCTGTTGCTGACGTTCTGGACGGGATGCTGCATGGCGCTGGCCGGGCCGTCCTATCAGGCGATCACGATTGATCTGGTCGGGCGCGAAGACCTGGCCAACGCCATCGCGCTCAACTCCACACAGTTTCAGCTCTCGCGCGTCATTGGCCCGGTCTTCGCCGGGCTCGCACTCAATCTATTGGGGCTGGCCGGATGCTTCTACGCCAACGGCTTGTCATACATCGCCGTTGTCGCCGCGCTCATGATGGTTCGTTTCGACGCCGTCGCGCGACACGAGCCAGCCCACTCGATCAAGGATAAGCGCGCCTTCTGGCATGATTTGATAGAGGGGCTGCGCTACGTGCGCAAGCGCCCGCGCGTCCTGATGCTGCTTATCATCTCCGCCGTGACGAGCATGTTCGGCGCGCCCTACCTTTCAATGGTTCCGCTCTTTGCCCGCGACATACTCCATCTTAACGAGTCAGGGCTGGCGCTGATGATGGGGTTGGCCGGGGCGGGCGCGTTCTGCGGCGCGCTCTTCGTCACCTTTCTCGGCGACTTTCGTTACAAGGGATGGTTTGTGCTCGGAGGCGCTTGGGCTTTCGGCCTGTGCCTGATCGGCTTCTCATTCTCGACGCGCCTGTCCGCCTCTCTGATCTATCTGTTCGGGATGGGATTTGCGATTGTCTGCTCCGTAGCCGTCACCAATACGCTCTTGCAGAAACTGGTCACGGACGAAATGCGCGGGCGCGTCATGAGCATGTTCATTCTCTCTTTCATCGGCGCGATGCCCATCGGCAATCTCCTGGCCGGTTCTTCGGCTCAACGCTTCGGCGCTCCCCGCACACTCGCCACGGGCGGACTAATCATCGCGCTCTTCACCTCCGTCGTCACAGTTCGCAACAAGCGCCTGCGCAGGCTCTCCTAAACCGAATCGCCACGGCTTCCCAAAGCAGGAATTAACAGGGATGGACAGAGAGTGTCAGGATAAAGAAAAGAGATGAACCATTCATGCAGTCATGCTTTTGGTTTTCTTCCTGCTTTCTGTTTTCATCCTGACCATCTCTGTCCATCCCTGTTAATTCCAGCCGTTCTGAGATAGTTTGTCCGCAAGAAAGAGCGGGCGCGGCGTTCTAGTAGGCGAACGCGCGCTCGCGTCGCGCGCATCCCAGAGAGTCGAGGAGAGATTCGACATGCGATTCAGCAGAGCTTCCGTCCAACTGATCTTTATCCTGTTAATGATTGTCATGGCCCAGGCGGCGCGGGCGCAGGGCGTGATCGTGCCCGGCCCCTGCGAGCGTTGCCCGCGACCGCCGCGACCCATCACCCTGCCGCCAGCCCTCCCCATCAAGTCCATCAAGATCGAGACGAAGATCAACGCGCAGGTCGCCACCACTCACGTCGAGCAGATTTTTCGCAACGACACGGACGCGACGCTCGAAGGCACGTACTTCTTCCCTGTCCCGGAAGCGGCCTCCATCGTCGAGTTCGCCATCTGGGACGGCGACCGCCGACTGGTCGGAGAGGTCCGCTCGCGCGAAGAGGCGCGACGTATCTATGACGAGATCGTCAGGCGCAAACGCGATCCCGGCCTGCTCGAATACGCCGGTAAAGACCTCTTCCAGGCGAGCATCTATCCCATCCTCCCGCACTCGGATAAGAAGCTTGAGCTGACCTATACGCAGGTCTTGCGCGCAGAAGCGGGAACGGTCTCTTATCGCTACCCGCTCGGGACCGGGCACAACACGCAGCAAGTAGGCACGGTCTCAGGCCGTGTCGAAATCGAGAGCCAGGAGCCTCTGCGCAACGTCTATTCGCCGAGCCATGCGATAGACATCTCGCGCAAAAGTGACCGGCGCTCGCTCGTCTCCTTTGAAACACAGGGCGGGCAGTCGCCGCAGGACTTCCGCCTCTTTTACAGTCTTTCCAACGAGGACTTCGGCGTCTCGCTCCTGACCTACCGCGAGCCTGACAAGGATGGTTATTTCCTGCTGCTGATCTCGCCGAAGAATGAGCTGTCGGAGCAGGAGTATGCGGCCAAGGATATTCTCTTCGTGATGGACACGTCGGGCTCTATGGCCGAACAGGGCAAGATGGAGAAAGCGCGTGCGGCGCTCCTCTTCGGCATACGCAGCCTGCGCCCGGAAGACCGCTTCAATGTCATCTCGTTCGCGGGCGAAGAGCGTTTGATGGAGCGCGGGCTGATCGCAGCCGACGAGCAGGGCAGAGCGCGCGGCGTCGAGTACATCAACTCGCTCAGGGCGACGGGCGGTACGAATATCAACGACTCGCTGATCGCCGCCTTTCGCCAGTTCAACCCTATCGAGCGTCCGCGTATGATCGTCTTCATGACGGACGGGCTGCCGACCGTCAGCGAAACCAACACGCAGCGCATCGTCGAGAATGTCGCGCGGGCGCGCGTCCCAGGCGTGCGGCTTTTCACCTTCGGCGTCGGCTATGATGTCAACACGGCGCTTCTGGACAAGCTGGCGGCGGACAACGGCGGCGTCGCCGAATACGTCGAGCCGCGCGAAGACCTGGAGGTCAAGGTCTCCGCCTTCTTCTCCAAAATCAATTATCCTGTGCTGACAGACTTGCGCCTGGACATGAGCGGCGTCGAGGCAGACCTCGTCTACCCGCGCACCATCCCGGACCTCTTCAAGGGCACGCAGCTCGCGTTGATCGGTCGTTATCGCAACCAGGTTGACATGAGCTACGTCCGCCTCAGCCTGACGGGGCGGACGGGCAGCCGCTCTCAAACCTTCTACTACGACAACCAGCGCTTTCCCCTGCGCGCGGAGAAGAACGATTTCCTGCCGCGTCTGTGGGCCACGCGCCGCGTCGGCTGGCTGATGGAGCAGATTCGCACCAACGGCGAGCAGAAAGAGCTGCGCGACGAGGTCGTTGACCTGGGCACACGCTACGGCATCGTGACGCCATACACCTCTTACCTGGCGCTTGAGTCTGACGAGGCCAGACAGGCGACGGTGGGCAATCTGCCTATCGCCAGGCGACGGGCTAACAACTCCACGCTCGGCGCAGCAAACTCGGGCGGCGCTCCGAGCGGGACTGGCACTACGATGTCCGCGCCCGCTCCCCCGCCGAGGGCTGCGGCCAGAGCCACGACCGGCGCTGTCGCCGTGCAGCAGAGCAAGCGCGACCGTGCCCAGCAGGAGACCATACGTGTCGAAGATGCCCCGCCGGTGGCCGGAATGCGCAGCGTCGGCGGCAAGACCTTCTACCTGCGTGAAGGCGTCTGGACGGATGCTGAATTCAAGGCTGAGGCACGACTGCCGGAGACAGCGCTCGCCTTCGGCAGCGATGAATACTTCGCGCTGCTCAAGCGAGAGCCGCGACTCGCGGAATTCTTCGCCCTGGGCGAGCGTGTGCTTGTCGTCTACCAGGGGCGCGTCTATCGCGTCAACGCGACGACGAAATAGCGAGCAGGACGGCCTTGCCATTGCCCGCCCGTTTTCACAGGGCCGCGCGTCTCGGGATCTACTTGGGCGCGCGGCTCTTCGTCTTGTGTTATGGGCGGGAGTTCGTGTACAACTCTGACAGAAAACATTCGACCGGATGCGAAGCACGAAGAGACGGAAACGAAAGGGGGCGGCCCTCGCCCGTTGCTTTAAATCCCCTGGTGGAGAGCTTGAAGAGAATGAGACAGAAGGGCGAGAGACGGCGTCGGCTGATCGTGGCGGCGCTTCTTTTGATGGCGGCTTCTGTCGTCGCCGGTGCGGCGCAGGAAGGTTGGCAGGCGACGCGGCGAGGCGAGGCGGGAAAGGACTTGAACGCAGTCTTTTTCGCAGACCAGAAGCGCGGGTGGGTGGCCGGTGATAACGGGTTTGTGAGCCGCACGGAGGACGGGGGCGTCAACTGGTCGCAGCAGCCGATTGAAACCAACGAAGCCATCAATGACATCTACTTTCGCGGCAAGGATGAAGGCTATGTCCTGGTCGGCAGTCGCATCTTCGGCACGCGCAACGGCGGCGAGCGTTGGCAAGAGCTACGCCGATTCTCGGCGGCGGATTTCGGCGGCGGAGAGCCGGAACTCTACAGCCTGAGGTTTTCCGGCAAGAAGAAGGGATGGATCGTCGGCTCCGTCAGTCGGCGCGATGTGGTCGTTGATAGCCTGCTGATCTACACGGACGACGGCGGCGCTTCATGGATTAGACAGCGCGTGCCCTCGAAAGTGGAACTGATTCACGTAGACTTCACGAACGATCAACGCGGCTGGGCCGTCGGCTCTTCCGGCACTATCCTGCATACGGAGAACGGCGGGCAGACCTGGACGCAGCAACGCTCAGGCACGAATGCGACGCTCTATCACGTAGACTTTCGCAACGAGCGCGTCGGCTGGGCTGTCGGCGAGCGCGGCACGATTCTGCGCACGACGGACGGCGGAGAGAGCTGGTTTCCCGTCAGCGTGCCGGTGCGCTCGACGCTCCTGAGCGTCCAGTTCGTTGACGATGAGCAGGGCTGGATTGTCGGGCGCGGCGGCACAATCCTGCGCTCGGACGACGGCGGCAAGACCTGGGTGAGCCAGGAGAGCCGGACGAAGCAGAATCTCTACGCCCTCTTCTTTGATAAGAAGAACGGCTGGGCCGTCGGTGGAGACGGAACAGTCTTGCAGTATGTGCGATAAAAAGCCTGCAAAAGAGGCCCCGCACCTTCAAGATCGAAAGCCGTGAGCGTGGAGCAACCCCAGGCCAGCGCCGAGGCATCTCAGGTTTTGAGGTTACTCATGAGCCGTTTCGGGGAAAAGCGGTTCCGTAACTTTCGATTCCTCCTGTAACTAAACCGCCCGGCGTGAGCGTTCACGCCGGGCGGCTTTTTTTCTGTTCAGATTATAGCGGTTTGCAAATGGAAGCGACTGCTGTCAGTAGAGCCAAAGGTCTCGGGCGGGTGCTGTGCTGAGTAGAACCCGCCCGAGACCTTTGGCCGTACTGACCTGATTACTTTGAGCGCTTGCCGGTGAAGGGAAGCGGCGGCAGGTTCGGGACTTGGAGGGTGATCGTGCCGGTCATGCGGTCGCTGCTCTCCGTGTTGCCTGTGACCTTGCCGTCAATGGTCTGCCCCTGCGCGCCGAAGGTGAGCCGGGCGTCGAAATTATTGCCGTTCATCGTCACGTCGCTCAAAGAGCCGTCGCCCATCTGCGTCTGCACCTTGCCCTGATAACTGCCGTTCTCCTGCGTAATGGTCAGCGTCGCGGGAATCATCTGCCCGTTCGGTGATTTGATCTCAAGGGCCCAGACGCCGGGCAAAGAGGCCGCGTCCCCGCTCTTTCCATTCGCAGTTGTGGTGTTTGCCGTCACGCTCGCGCCCATCTCTTTACGCGCGCCCGAAGCGTCGTAGATTTCGACTGCCTGCGCGTAGGGCTTGATCTGTTCCATGATCGCGGAGGCATCGCCGACGATGACGATGGCCGCCTTCTCGGGCGTGATGTAGGTTTGCGCGACGCGCTGAATATCCTTGGCCGTGATGGCATTGATGCGGGCCGTATAGGATTGCAGGTAGTCCGCGGGCAGCCCGTACATTTTCATCTGGACGAGCTGATCTATGAGGCCGCTCTGCGTCTCCATCTTGATCGGGAAGATGCCGGTCAGGTAAGACTTGGCGTTGTTAAGCTCCGTCTCCGAGACCGATTCCGTGCGGATACGGTCAAGCTCGTAGAAGAACTCCTTTAAGGATGGGCCCGTGACGGGCGTGCGTACTTCAGCCGTCGAGCCGAACCACCCGGCAGAGCGCCGCGTATCCATGCTCGAATATGCGCCGTACGTATAACCCTTCGCTTCACGCAGGTTCATGAAGAGGCGACCGGATGCGGTCGCGCCGAGCACGGTATGCATCACGGTCATCGGGAAATAGTCGTTGCTGGTACGCGTAATCCCGGCGTTGGCGATGATGATGTTGGATTGAGCCGAGCCCGGACGATCAACCAGATAGATGGCGCGACCGGAGCGTGCGGGCGGAGCGGGAAACTGCTGGCCGGGGGCTGTCCCTTTGGCCCATGTGCCGAACAACTCGCCGATGCGTTTGGTCAATGCGTCGCGCTTGACATCGCCGACGACGATCAGCACGGCGTTGTTGGGAATAAACATCGAACGATGAAAAGCGATGAGGCGTTCGCGCGTCATCGCATCCAGGGCTTCGGGAGTGGTCGAGACGCGGCTATAAGGATGCTGGCCGAAGAGCGTGCGCGCCAGACGTTCGCTGGCGAGGAAAGATGCCTGCGCGCGCTGCTGTATCAGGCCCTGCTTGCGGTTCTGCTTGATGAGCGCAAACTCGCTCGCGGGAAATGTCGGGTGCAGAGCGATGTCGGCCATGAGGTCTAGAATCTGGTCGCCGTACATCGAGAGCGCGGAAGCCGAGACGGTCGTGTAATCGGAGATGGCTCCGGCGCTCAGGGACGCGCCGATGCGCGCCACCTCGTCGGCGATCTGCTTGCTCGAACGCGTCTGCGTCCCCTCGTTGAGCATGTCGGTCATGACAGCCGTCAAGCCCGGCATCTCCGCCGGGTCGTCGGCATTGCCGGTGCGAAAGGCCAGGCGAAAACTGACGAGCGGCAGGCGACGATCTTCGACGATGACGAGCTGCAAGCCGTTCGGGAGCGTCGTCTCGTAAGGCGTCGCAAGGTTGAGGGGCTTGGAGGGAAGCGGCGCGGGCGGCTGGCGACGAAACTCTTCGGTTTGATTCATAGTCTGTGATTGGGGCGACTGTGCGAAAACAGGTAAGACGAGCGGGCCCGCCAAGAGAAGCGCGAAGCTCAAAGACCATTTTGTGATGCGAAACATTATCTTGTGATCTCTCCTCACTCTCGATTATGGACGTTCGTTGGACTGGCCCGGCGCAGCCGTTTTAGTCTCATCAACCGGCGACTGGTTCTGCTCGGCGAGCTGACCGGCGGGAGGCGCGGCGGTAGTTTTCGCAGAAGTGGCGGGTTGTGCCGGGGGCTTTGAAGGAATCTGCGGCGGGGGCGAAGCGGCCTGCTGCGGGTCGCCTGAGCTTTGCACGGAAGCGGCGGCGGGTTTGGCCGCTCGCGCCGGAACGATGTCGAGCACCGCCACGTTGTTCGTATTGAGGAAGCGCGCGGCGGCATCCTTGATCTGCAAGGCAGTGACGCTGATGTAGCGCTCGAACTCAGTGTTGAAGAGATTCGGGTCGCCGTCGTAGAGCGCGTACTCGGCCAGACGTTGGGCGCGCGTCATGGAAGATTGCCGCTCCCTGACGGCATCATTGCGCAAGCTGTTGCGCAGTTTCTCCATCTCTTCGGCGGATGGGCCCTCGGCGGCCAGCCGCTTGATCTCGGCGAGCACGCTCTGGCGTATCTGCGCGGCGTCCTTGCCCGGCTTCGGAATCATAAAGAGCGTCAGGGAAGAGGGGCCGCGCCGCTCGTCTATTCCGCCCTGAAGGCTGACGACGGACTCCTCGCCCTTCACCAGCTTTTGATACAGGCGCGAGCTTTCGCCTCCGACCAGCAGCTCACCGGCCAGCGCGAGCGCATAAAAATCGGGCGTGCGGCGCGCCGGCAGCTTCCACCCGAGCATGAAGGCCGGAGTCGGCGCGAACTGATCTTGAAAAGTGTCCTGGCGGACGGCGACCTCCACGGGCTCGCTGACATCAGCCGGGGGCGGGTCGGGCTGGCGCTTGATCGTGCCGAAATATTTCTCGACGAGTGAGCGCGCCTGTTTGGGATCGAAATCGCCGACGATTGTCAGCACGGCGTTGTTCGGCGCGTAGTAGATGCGGAAGAATTCGCGCACGTCTTCGACCGTCGCCGCGTTCAAGTCTTCCATCGAGCCGATGGTCGAATGAGCGTTGGCCGGATTCTTGAAGATCATCTCGTCCATGCGCAGGAAGCCGTTGATGTAGGGCTTGTTGTCGAAATTAAGACGCTTCTCTTCCTGCACGGCCTGGCGCTGGTTGTCCAGATTCTCCTGCGTGACTTTAAGCGAGCGCATGCGGTCGCTTTCGAGCCAGAGCGCGAGCGGCAGTTGATTGGCAGGCATCGTCTCGAAATAGTTTGTCCGCTCGGTCGAGGTCGAGCCGTTCAGAGTGCCGCCGTTATTGTAGACATACTGGAAATGCTGCGCCTTGCCGACGTTCTCCGAGCCTTGAAACATCATGTGCTCGAAGAGATGCGCGAACCCTGTGCGGCCCTGCCGCTCGTTGCGCGAGCCCGTGTTGTAGTAGACGGCGACGGAGATGACCGGCACGGCATGATCTTCACTGAGGACGACGCGCAATCCGTTGGGCAGCGTGAACTGTTCAATCGGAGTGGGCGGAAGCTGAAATGTTTGTGACACGTTCGACCTCTGCTGTCTATCATCGCTGCGGTTGGTCCCGCCATTCTGCGCCAGCACGGAAGAGACGCTGAGCGCCATGACGAAGAGAAGCGTGTTGGTAGTTGTCCGACAAAATAGGCGTCTCATTAAAATTCCTCGCAGCTTCAAACTGAGATGTTCCGGCGCGCATGCGCCGTGGCATTGCCTGTGGCGGGCAACCGGCGCGCACGCAGAGCTTCTACCAGAGGATTCCGGCAAGCGGAGCCGTTAATACGCGGGAGAGGGGCAAAGGGTTGCAGCCTGGCGAAGACGGGAATTAACAGTGATGGACAGGATAGTCAGGATAAAAGACATAAGCAGGATAAATATTAAAAGCAGGAGGAAAGACAAAAGCATTGCTCGATGAATGTGTTATCGCTTGCTCTTGATCCTGTGCATCCTGTCCATCCCTGTTGATTTCCTCTGCCGACTCTATAGATTCTCAGGCCCCTGTTTTACTTTCTGTCACCATCCCGCGCAGCTCCGCGCGCAGGCGCTCGATCTCGGAAAGCTTCTGCTGCACGCGGTCAAAGAGCGCGGACTGCGTTTTGATACCCTCGTCAATCAGAAAGGCTGCGGCCTCGGCGCGGCTGCGAAAGACCCCTGCCTGGACGAGCTGTTCGAGTTTCTCCTGCGCCTCGTGCGAGACTTTAACCGCCACGACGTAATCATCCTTGGCGGAGATGGCACGCTCTATGGTGCGGCTGATGTCGCGGCCTATGGCGCTCAGAGATTCGGGAATGCGTGACGCGATGTCGCGCACGGAAGAGGCCGTCCGAGCGCCGGTCGCATCGTCGTGCTCCAACTCGTCGTCGCGCAGGATGAGATCGTCAACCGTCTCCGGCTGGTTAGGATCGTGCGGTGGGTGATAAGGATTACTCATCTCGGGTCAAACTCCTTCAACCTGTATTCTTGCGGCGCGCACGACACTGTTGCGCGGCCCGCGCCGCGAAATCTTAACGGACTAACAGTGCTCAGATGCGCCGCAACGGCGTGCGCGCTGCACGCGCGCAGACGGCGCACAAAGGCTTGAGCGGATTATTTTCATGAAAGCCGTAAAGCATTCTACGGACGGGCGGAAATGGCCGTCAAGCGGCGGGGCAGACTGGGGCGCATGGAAAAAGCGGCGAGGAGGTTAATCCCCGCCGCTGGCTTCGGATGCCGCCCTGCCGACAGGCTCTAGAAATCGAACTTGACGGCCAGTTGCACCTGTCGCGGCGTCAGAAAACTGCGCGGTGACTGGAAGGGCGTGGCGATGTTGGGCGCAGACAGGGTTGTGCCCGACGCGCTGAAGATCGTGTTGTTGACCGTCAGGATGTTGGCACGGTTGAAGATGTTGAAGCCTTCGATGATGAGACGCAGGCGCGTCTTCTCGCTCGTGTGAATGATGCGCGTGATGCGCGCATCGAACTGGTAGGTCGCGGGCGTGTAGTAGTTGTTGCGTGCCGTTCCCGGCAGACGGTCATTCGATGAATTGCCGTCGCGGTTCGGGTCGCCGCTGACGCTGGCCGAATAGGCGAAGCCGGATTGAAGCTGCACGATGCCGCTGAAAGTGTAGTTGCTCAGGAGCGCGCGCAGGAAAGGATTCTCGCTGCGCGTAAACGTGCCCCATTCGTAAACCGGACTGAAGACGAAGCGATGACGCAGGTCCGTATCAGACGAGGAGTAATCGGCGCGCGTGTTGAGCTGGTTCTGCACGATCTTGCTGTCGTCAGCGCCGACGACGACCGCCGTCTGGTCCGGCTTATCGTCTCTGGCGTGCGAGTAGGTGTAAGAGGCGAGGAACTGGAAGTTGTTGGAGAAGCGGCGCGTGGCCTGAAACGCCAGCCCGTGATATTTGGAATTGGCGTTGCTCTCAAAAAGGCTGATGCGGCTATAGGTGATGCCGCTCGTTCGAGAGATCGGGCGCGTGGTCGGGAATCGCTCGAACGTATAGGTCACACCGCCCGGGGCCGTGAAGACCGTCTCCACGGGCGGGAAGAGATTGATGTCGCGCGTGCGCGTCAGGTGAACGCCCTTGTAGTACATATAGGTCACAGACAGGCTGAGGTTCGGCAGCAGCTCGCGCTCGAAGCCGAAGCGTGCCTGCTGCACATAGGGCTGCTCGTAGTTCTCGCCGAAGAGGTACAGATTCTTCGGTGCGGTCGTGGTCGGCACAGCGGTCAGAACCGTGGGGTAGCGCAATCCGGCGGCCACTATCTGCCCGGAATTCAATGTCACGTTGATGACATTGATGCCGTTGTTTGAATGGGCCGTGCCGAGATTAATAGCCGTGGTGCGACCGTAGAAAACGCCATAGCCGCCGCGCACGACCGTCTTATCGTCGAACGCGTAGCTGAACCCGAAGCGCGGCCCGAAGTTGTTTCCGTCCTTAGGGCAGCGGCTCGTGTCCAAACCGTTATTTAAGAGCAGCGTGTCCGGGTTCTGCACCGTCGGGCACGCCAGCCTTTGCAGATCGTAGCGCAGGCCCAGGTTGAGCGTGAGCTGAGGCGTCACGCGCCAGTCGTCCTGAGCAAAGAAGGCGTAGTCGGAGCTGTTCGGATGCGTCGTCGCGCCCGTCGTTCCTTCGCCCGGAAACGCCTGCGAGTAAGTGGCGGCGCTGGGCGCGGCGCTGGTGTTGAAATTGGCGACGAAGGCATCGTAGCCACTGACGTAGGTCGCCGCAGGGAAAGGGCTGCCGGTCGGAATGGTCACGGGGCCGCCCCTGAAGGTATAGGCTCCGCTGAAGAGGCCCGGGAAAAAATTGAAGATACGGTCGAAGTTGAAGTCCAGGCCGAACTTGAAGGTGCTGCGACCGCGGACGTAGGAGAGATTATCTATGAACTGGGCGCGCTTGATGGTGGTTTCGCGCGGGCTGAAATTATTGCGCCCGACGCTCAGGTTAATACCGCTCACGTTGAAGATCAGTTCCGGGTCGGAGCTGTTGGCCTCGCCGGGCTCGCGGTCACGCGCCCACTGGAAGCGAAACTCGTTGACGACGGCGGGCGAGATGGTTGACGCGAGCGTGCCGGAGAGCGTCGTGCTCTTGACGATGCTGTTGCCCGAATGCTCTTCGGCGCTCGTCGGGCCGCCGTTCTCATTGTTGAGGCCCGTGAAGTTCTGCTGGTTGAAGCGTATCGAGAGCTGGTTGTTCCTGTTCAGAGTGATGTCGGTTTTCCCCAGGAAGACATCCTGTTTGCGCCCGATGGAATAGATATTGAGTTTCGGCGCGAGGAAGTTTTGGATGAAGGCGGGCGCGGTGGAAAAGCCCGGCGCATCAACGATGTTCGGTAAATCCTGGCGCTGTCCGTCGTAGGTGAAGAAGAAGAAGGCGCGGTTCCTGGCGATGGGCCCACCGAAGCGACCGCCGAATTGATTGGTCTGTGACTTGGGGCGCTTGTTGAGTCGGCCCTGACGCGCTTGCAAGGCTTTCGTGTCGGCGGTGTTGGCGTTCAGCGACTCGTCACGAAAATACTCGAAGCCTCCGCCGTGAAACTCGTTCGTCCCCGAACGCGTGATGACGTTGATGACAGCGCCGCCCGCTCGCCCGAACTCGGCTGAGAAACCGTTCTGATTGACCTGAAACTCCTGCACGGACTCTTCCGAGAACTGGTAGGGAGGACGCACGCCGCCGCGCCCGAATGCCTGCCCGAAGAAGGTGTTGTTATTGTCAACCCCGTCCACCTGAAGATTATTGAGCGTGCCCTTCTGACCTCCGACGGAAATATCGCCGCCGCGCGTGCGGTCAATCACCACGCCCGGAGTCAAAGTGGCAAAGTCCTGGTAATTGCGCCCGTTGATCGGCAGGTTCTCGATGGAGCGCTGGTCAATGGTCGTCGAAACGGACGTGCGCGAGGTTTCGACCACGGGCGCTTCACCGGAGACGGTGACGGATTCGCTCGTGCCGCCGACCGTCAGCTTAACGTCGAGCGGCGTACGGCTGCCGACCGTCACGGTCACGTCGCGCAGCTCTGTCTGCGCGAAGCCCTGGGCATTGGCGCGAATGGTATAAGTGCCGGGCTGAAGCAGGATAAAGCGGTAGCTTCCTTCCTCGTTAGTCGTCGCGGTCTTCTCCAGGCCGGTCTGTTGATTGGTCGCCGTCAAGGAGGCATTCGGCACGACAGCCTCCTGCGGGTCGAGCACACGACCTTCGATGTCTCCCGTCGTGGCCTGGGATTGAGCTTGAATGTTGGCGGCCATGGCCGCAGCGCAGACCACCAGCAACAGTAGTCTGAAAATCGGGGGAACAAATTTTGTAACCATCTTTTCCTCTTCTGTGGAGCGGATATTATTTGGTGCAGGCGTGCTCGCCAGTGCAGCGGACGTTCAGCGTGAGCGCTTCCCGGTAGATTTAAATTGTGACTGAAACTTTTTGAAGACTACCCTGCGGGACGGTGGCGATATTAAAGCAGAAAGGAGCGTAAGGCAAGGCTTCTGACGGATGATACCGCCGCCCTTCACATTGAGCGGCCTCGGGCTCTTGCCGGCAGCTTCCCAGAACCTTTGAGCGACCCGTGGCGTAAGACGACAAGACGTGACAGCCTCGGAAGATTTCGAGTATATTTGCGCCCTTGTTCGGATAGGAGCGAAAGCTATGTCAATCAATAAACTGGAACTCGCCGAGCGCGAGAACGGAAGCGCCGCCGTCATCGAGATCATCGGCGAGCTGACGGTCGCCAGCAGCACAGAGCGCGTGCTCGACAAGGTACGCAAGAACCTTGAGGCAGGCCGCAGTCTCATCCTGCTCAACCTGGCGCAGTGTCGCCGCCTGGACAGCAGCGGCATCGGCGAGCTTGTGACTTCCCTGGTCACGTCCGCGCGCCATGATGCCAATCTGCATCTGACGAATGTGCCGCAACAGATTCGCGGCCTGCTGAAGATGACCAATGTCCACAAAGCCTTTCAAATCTTCGACACGGAAGAGGCGGCAATAGCAGCCTCGGCAGGAGGCGCGCAGCCATCGGCGTAAGCCTGAACGAGCGCGCCCTCTCATCTCATACAAATTTCGCATAGGACTAGATATGGATTCGGCTATGGAAACTTCCGCTGGCGCGCAAGCCGCCCCGCAGAGGCCGCAGGAGCGTGTCGCCGCGCATCTCTCCGGCGCTTTTGACCTGAGACGACGCGGCGACGTGAAGGGCGCGACCGAGCGCCTGGAAACGGCGCTCGCCGAGGCACACTCCGCTCCCTTCGAGATAGAGTTTCGCACGCGCGTTGACGTGGCGATCACGCTGGCCGAGCTTTATCTAGCCGTGGAGGAGATTGAAAAGGCGCGCTTGATGCTCGGCGAAGAGGCCCAGTTCGCCGAGAGGATTTTTCAGCTGGTTCAGGCCGGAGGCACTCCCGAGCAGAGGAGAGCCGCCGCCGGTGGCCGCGTGCAGTTGCGCGACCGCGCCCGCCAGGTAGAGATTCTCGGCACGAGCGCTCCTGAAATCTCCGTCAAGACCTGGATTGGCGGCGAGGCCGCGACGCTTGAAGATTTGCGCGGGCGAGTAGTCCTGCTCGAATTCTGGGCGACGTGGTGCAAACCCTGCGCGGAGATGTTTCCCAAACTGCGCGCGCTGGATGCGGAGTACCGAGCGCGCGGTCTGGAAATCATCGCGCTGACGCGCCACTACATGGCCTACCGCGCGACTGCCGCTTCGCAGGAAGACGAGCTTGAACTGATGCGCAAAGTGGTCAGAGAACACGGGCTCTCGTTCCGCGTCGGAGTCTCAGAGGACGAGCGCACGCAGGAGCTATACGGAGCGACGGGGCTGCCGATGCTGGCGCTCATTGATCGCGGCGGCGTGGTGCGCTACGCGCACTTCGGCGGAGGCGAAGACCCGAAATTCAAAGAGATTTTAGTGAAGTGCCTGGACGCCACGCATTGACGCGTGCGCGGCTGTCTCTGGCCGTTGAAAAGCGGGAGCAGCCGCGCGCCTTTGGCCTGTTGAGATTGGTCGAGAAAAGACTTGCGCGAACATGGCTTCGCTGCTAGGATAGCGCCCGCTCTAAAACCAGAATGGCCGCAATGCCTCTTCAGCGGCGACGCGCCGTGTTGCCATCGAGCACAGAACCCAACTGCGGATTCAGCAGTGACAGTGCTCATCGCTTCCTTAAACATAATACGGCGCGGAATCCGGCAGTCGCGGGGTTGACCTGGTCAATCCACTTGTCCTGACACCGCTCTATGTCTGGCCGGTGGGCTGGCCGCCGTCTCGGAAAATTGATCTCACCGGGCGGTCGCAAAAACTTTTCGAGGTCACGTCAAGCCACTGTATGTTGAGCCGAGAGAGAACAGTTGAGAGAGGTGGACACGCATCTCGCTCTGAGGCGAACAAGGCTGCTGAAGGCTTCGACCATTGCAGCATAAATTGAGTCAACGGGCCCCGCTCGCCGGTCGCATTCGAGTTGCGAACGGCGCAGAGAGGCGGCCCCGGCAAAATTTGACAAAGATGAGGATGAGGAAATCCTCTTAACCCCAAAAGGAGAATACAAAAAGCCATGGCAATAGTTAGCAAACCCGACAAAGAGAACAACGTATCTCTGTACGACGTGCCGGATGCCGAGCTTGAGAAGTACAAAATCCCCGCCGACAAGCTGGCGGAGATGTTCCCGAAGAAAGAGAACCGGAGCAAGGACGACGCGCAGGCTGTTGCCAAAGCCGGTTCACAGGGCGGCGACGTGCAGGCTTACAGCAACCAGGATGTGTGTTACGCCTGGGAATGCGACGGCTACGGAAACTGCGTTTACGTTTGGTGGTACTGCTAGTCAACCGGAACGCATCCGAGGTGGGAAAGCAAGCTTTGACGGCTTCTTTCCCACCTTTTGCTGTTACAGCGCAGAGGTCAGAGGTTAGGGGTTGGTAGTCGAATCAACCTCCCGGCCTCTGACCTCTGCCCTCTGCTCCTCGCCCGATCTGCAAAGGAAAAAAAGATGTCCACTCCTCCCTCTCCACCGCCGGGCATGACTGCCGGATTGCCTGCGGGCCCACCGCTTGCGAATCCGCCCGCCGGAGCGCCCCCCTCGGGTGGGCCGGGCGGCGCGACGCCACCGCCCGGGATGGCCACGCGGCCAGGTGGGAAGCCGGGCATGCCTCCGGGGATGATGAGCGCGCGCCCCTACATCGGTCGTGCCGTCAGGCTGCTCGGGAATCACAAGGCGCTCACCGCCGTCACCATGCTGCTCTCCCTGCTGGTCACACTCTTTCCCTTCGTCGTCAGCGTCGCATTCTCTTCGATCTTCCAGATTCTGGGCCCACTCGCGGGCCCGAGGCCGCCGGGCGCGAACGTGCCTGGCAGCATCTGGGATATGTCCGCGCCGCTGTTTGGCAGGACTGATACGGGATGGCTTGCGGATTACGGGCTTGGCTGGCTGGCGACGCCTTTGACTTTGAGGACGGTGCTCATTGTCTGGGCCAGCGCGCTCGTGCTCTCGCAGCTCTTGAGCTTCCTGCGCGCCTGGGTCGTCGCGCATCTGGAAGCGAGGCTGCTGCGCGGGCTGCAACAGAATATCTACGATCACCTGCAATCGCTCTCTCTGGATTTCTTCATGGGAGGACAGACCGGGGCCTTGATGCAGAGAGTGCTGTCGGAGGCCGCGGGCGTGCAGCGATTGCTCACGCAGGTGATGCTCTACCCGCTCGTGGATGTGATCGTGCTCTTAATCGTGCTCTCTTATCTGCTGGCGCTCAGTTGGCCGATGACTTTGGTCTCGTTCGTGCTCGCGCCGCTCGTCTTGTTGATGTTTCGCTACACGAGCCGAAAGATGCAGCAGGCGGCGAAGGGGATGGCGATGAGCGGGCGCGAGCTGGGCGCAGAACTCGAAGAGACCATCAGCGGCATCTCCGACATTCAGGTCTTCAACGCCCAGCGACGCCGGAGCGAGCGTTTCGGAGCGGCGGCGAAGGTGGCTGCCAAAAACTCCGCGATGATGCAGGCGTGGATGGGCTTCAGCAACAGCGGCGCGCAAATCTTCATCGCCTTGAGCACCGCCCTCGTCCTCGTCGTCGGCATTATCTACCATCCGCGTTTCGGTCTGACGCTCGCCGCCGTCATCGCCTTTGTACAGATGACGCCGCAGATGTTCGGCGTCGTGCAAAGACTGATCGCCACCTACACGCAGTATCAATCACAGGTTCCCAACGTCGTCGCCACCTATGAGCTGCTCGATACCAAGCCCAGCGTCAAAGAGAAGCCGAATGCCAGGAACCTCGGCGAGATTCACGGCGACATTACCTTTGACAATGTGACGTTCGGTTACTCGCCGACGCAGAAGGTCTTGAAGGGGCTCTCCTTCCAGATCAAGGAGGGCGAGACGGTCTCCTTCGTTGGGCCCATAGGCTGCGGCAAGTCAACGATCATGAACCTGACGCTACGGTTCCTCGACCCTGAGTCCGGCTCCATCAAGCTCGAAGGGCAGGACATCACGGATGTCACGCTCAACTCTCTGCGCGAGCAGGTCTCCAAGCTCTCGCAGTTTCCCTTCTTCCTCAAAGACACGATTCGAGAGAACGTGCGCCTGGGCAAGGAAGGCGCCACCGACGCGGAGGTTGAGGAGGCGTGCAGGCTCGCGCACATCCACGACGTGATCGTTGACCCGGCGCGGATGCCCAAGGGCTACGACACGGTCGTTGACGTGCAGATACCTTCGGGCGGGCAGAAGCGTTTGATCGCGCTGGCCAGATGTCTGCTCCGTCGCCCCGAAGTGCTGTTGCTCGACGAGCCGACCGAGAACCTGGACGCAGACCAGCGCAACCGCTTGATTACAGTCATACGCGAGTATGCGCAGCAGCCCGAGAATCGTAAGACGTGCCTTGTCATCAGCCATGATCTGAACTTCGTCGCCGCCGTCTCCGACCGCATCATCGTCCTCAAAGAAGGACGCGTCGCGGACGAAGGCACACACGACGAGCTGCTCAAGCGCGAAGGTCTCTATAAGACTCTCTACGAGCTGAAGAACGTAGACCCCGCGCTGCTGCGTACGCGCACGGGTGCGGGCGGCGCACCGGGCGGCGGCGGCCCTCCGGCGGGCGCACGCATGCGCGGCGCACCCCCACCGGGAATGTCCATGCGTACGTAAAGAGAGAAAAAAGGAGCGTCAGAACTTTACAGTTTTGCCAATGGGTTAGTACCGCCAAAGGTTTCAGGCGGGTCTGTGCTGAGTAAGACCCGCCCGAGTCCTTTGGCGCGACTCGCAGCAGCCTAACCTGTATGCTGCGCTCAGTCGTCGCTCTCATTCGCAATCCGCTATAAAGCAAAGAAGCGCCGTGAGATGTTCTTTCATCAATCTCACGGCGCTTCGGCCTTGATCTCGCGGATGACGATCTACAGGCTATGGCGAGCCGTCAACCGCCTTCTGGGATCGCGCCGCCGTCCTTCGCTTTCGACTGGTTCTGCTTGGCGATGGCGTAGAGGATGGTCTTGACCTGAAAGGGCGTCAGGTCTGGATAGGCTTCCATAATGAGGGCGATGATGCCGACGATGTAGGGGCAGGCGAAGCTGTTGCCCGTCAGTTGGCGATAGCCGCCGCCGGGCCAGGTGGTTCGCACCTGCACGCCGGGCGCGACCAGCTCGATCACTTCGCCGTAGCGATAGCCGAAATTGAAAGGGTCGCCGCCCTCTCGCTTGATGACGGAGACGAGCGAGGAGGAGAAGATGGAAGGGAAGCTCGGCTGCGGCAGGTTGTTGGCGGCGGCGACGATGATGCAGCCCGCGTGATAGGCGCGATCCATCAGATCGTGCAGCGGGCCGAAGTAGTCAGGCTTCGTCGTCCCGAGCGAGAGATTGATGACCTGCATCCGCTGCTTGATGGCATAGTCCAGTCCAGCGAGAAACATCTCGCCGGAACCGGCGGCGTTTGCTCCCAGAACCTTGACGCTGTAGAGGTCAACGTCGGGCGCGACCGACGTGATGATGCCCGCGCAGGCCGTGCCGTGACCGGCCTGGTCGCCCGAAGTGGAAGGACGAAAATTGATGCGCCCGCCTTCCGCGTAGGCTTCGACAGAGCCTTTGACTTTATCCGCCAGCGCCGGGTGCTTGTCGTCCACACCGCTATCGACGACGGCGACGCGCACGCCCCTTCCGGTTCGTCCTTTCCAGATCGCATCCGGCGTTATCGTCGCCCATAAATCGGCGAGCACGCTTGCCGCTTCGAGCGCCGCCTCAGAGTCCGCCATCTAAACTCTCCTCTAAGCTCTAAGCTGCCAGTTGGTTAAAATCCGAAATAGCCGGTGGCGGAATAGCCCGTGCTGGTGGAGGCGCGCTTCTCCGTAAAGCGCGCGAGAGCATCCAGCACGTCGCGGCACAACTCTCGTTCGGCGTCGCCGCGACTGGCGACATCGCGCAGGGCGACGGCCATCTGCAAAAGATCACGGTGCTCGGGCGCGGCCTGCATCTCCCTGAGCCACCTGCGCAGCGCCTCTCCGCTCTGCTCATCAGCGCCCGCGCCCTTCGTCGAGTGCTCGAAGAGCGTCTCGATCAGCCCGGCGGATTCGTGCGCGTCAACGAGCGTCGCAATCGCATCGGCGAAGTGCGCGGCCTGATCCATCTCATCCGGCGTGAAAGGCTTGTAGGGCGGATCGCCTTCGCGGTTGACGAACTCAAGCACGCCCACCATCTCGCCCTCGACGCGCAGGGGCGTGGCGAGGATGGTCTGCGTCGAAAAGCCCACGGCGCGATCAACCTCCGCGTAGAAAGTCTCTTCCTGCGCCACGTCGGCGACGGCCATCGGCTGGCCACTCGAAAAAACGAAACCCGCGATACCTTTGCCGGGCGGAATACGCAGCGTCAACAGCTTGTCGGCGACCTCGCCGATGGCGACCAGAAAGCGCAGGCCGCCCTCGTTGCCGTCGCGCACGAGCACGCTGGCCTCGTCCGAGCCGACCGACTGTGCGGCGAGCCGCAGGAGATTTTCAATCGAGCGCTTGAGAGGCGATGTCAGGGCGTTGGCCATCTCGACGGCGTTGATGGTCGCCCGCAACTGCGCTTCAAAAGAGGCAGCTTCCTCGCCGGACCTCTTCTTTTTACTCTTCTTTTTCGCAGGGGCGTTGGAATCGGGCTTCTCAGCTTCATTGACCATAGTCTTTACCCAGTCTCAATTTATCAAGAAGAAGATCGAGCGAGGAACGCTTCCGGTCGCACACGCTCCGGGCCATACACGCACTCTCCCACTTCTCCTCTTCGGGCGTTGGGAAACCTGAGAGGGCGAGCCGGGGCGCGGCCTGAAGAGACGGCGAGCGGTTGCGCATTGTACAGGATGAAAGCCGATTTTGACACCCGTTTGCAAGCCTGCGCGCTGCGCCTCCTGGGCCACAGAGCCAGCCCCGTCCCGGCAAAACTCTTCGCGCAGGCGCACAACCTTGCTCGCGCCTGGCGCATCCGTTACTATGCTTAGTGGGACGACCACCGTTAACTAATGCGGTCGCTCGCCCGAAGTCGCGTCGCGCATGGGTCTCGCCGCGATTTAATTTTGTCATCTTTCCGAAGAGGCTTCTGAGCAGTGAAGAATAGAATTTCTCTTGCCCTTGCGACATTACTTTTCGTCGCCATCTCGCTCCCCGTTTTCGTTTCGGCGCAGAATCAAGGCAGCAGCGTCAGCCCGCCCAGGCCCTCGACCGGCTCGACCGCGCCCTCGACCACACGCCGCGCCCGCAGCAACCGCATGCCGAGCGATGCGACGGCCAATACGGAGCAGGACTTCGCCGAAGCCCTGACCATCATTCAGGAAAACTATATTGACGGCAATAAGCTGGACTATAACGCCGTCTTCAAATCCTCGATCATCGGCATGCTCCGCTCCCTGGACCCGCACTCGAACTACTACGACCGCGAAGAGTTCGACGAGATGAAGACAGACCAGCGCTCGGAGTATTTCGGCATCGGCGCGTCAATCGGCAATCAGCGCAGGGGCGAGCAGACGGAGACCTACATCCTGGCGACCTTCGAGGGTTCGCCCGCGACGCGCGCCGGGCTCGTCTTCGGCGATCGCATCGTCGAGGTCAACGGCGAGAAGATGAGCGGCAGGCCCTCTCTGGACGTGCGCGACCGCATACGCGGCCCGCGCGGCTCAATCGTCAAGATCACAGTCGAGCGTGCCTCTAACGCGCGCCTGGAAACCGTCGAGATCACACGCGACGCCGTGCCGCAGCCCTCCATCCCCGACGCCTATTTCCTGAGACCCGGCGTCGCCTACATAGACATGACGCGCGGCTTTAACTATACGACCGCCGACGAGCTCGAAGATAAGCTCGAAGATTTGCGCTCGAAAGGTATGACCTCGCTCGTCCTCGACCTGCGTAACAATCCGGGCGGTTTCCTCGATCAGGCCGTGCGCGTGGCGAGCAAATTCTTGCAGCGCGGTCAATTGATTCTGACGCAGAAGGGGCGCAACGACCAGAGACCATATAACGCCAATAACACTAACGGACAGACAGACCCGACGCCGCTCGTGATTCTCGTCAACGGCAACACGGCCTCGGCTTCGGAGATCGTGGCAGGTGCGATGCAGGATCACGACCGCGCGCTCATTGTCGGAGAGACGAGCTTCGGCAAGGGTTTAGTGCAGGGCATCTGGCCGCTCGAATACGGGGCGGGACTGACGCTCACCTCGGCCAAGTATTACACGCCATCGGGTCGCCTGATTCAGCGCGACTATTCCAACGGCGGCTTCTACGATTACTACACGCGCGGCGGCTCGACGCGCCAGCAGCAACAGGCTCAACCGGCGAAGCCGACGGGCCCCGAAAGCCGCACGGACACGGGCCGCGCAGTCTACGGCGGCGGCGGCATCTCGCCCGACGAAGTGGTCAAGCCGCGCACCGTCAGCCAGACGCAGACGCGCCTCCTGAACCCGCTCTTCTTCTTCACGCGCGAATTGGTCAACGGTCGCATCTCGGGCTTCGACCAGTACAAAGTGCAGCGCGTGATAGATTACAACCGCGAGCTTGCGTCCACGGATTTCCCCGTCACAGACGCGCTCTATAAAGCGTTTAAGGAATACCTCGGGACTGACCCGGCCTGGAAGCCGCTCGCGGCGGTGGTTGACCGCAATCGCTCCTTCGTCGAGCTGCAAATGCGATACAACATCATCACCGCAGCTTACGGCAGCACGATTGCGGCCCGCGTCTTCATCATGACGGACGACCCGCAGGTGGCCAAAGGCGTCGATGCGCTGCCACGCGCACGCGACCTGGCCGTCAACGCTCAGCGTGCCGCCCGCAAAGAACCATAAAAGAACAGTCGAGCGGAACGGAGTTCGAGGCTTACAAAAAGGAGGACGCTTCAGGCGTCCTCCTTTAATTTTGCGTGGCGAGAAATGGCGAAAGATTAAGAGCGTAACCAATCAAAGAAAGCAATCAACAGGGATGAAGAGAGATGGTCAGGATAAAGAATAAGAGATGAACTATTCATTGCAGCAATGCTTTTGTCTTGATTGTAGTTTTTACCCTGACCCTCTCTGTCCATCCTGTCGATTTCCTGCTTTGAATGTCTTTGACGATTTGGGTTTCTCAATTCTCTAATCGCTTCCCGTCTGGCTATGCGGGCTGTCAACGGGCTTGGATTCGGGCGAGCCTTTCTGGCGCAGGAAGATGGAGAGGATAACGAGCGTGAAGACGGAGAGAAATTCGCTCTGCCAGTTCTGTAGAGATTCAAACCAGAACCGCGAAGTGCCCATGTATTGAAGGGTGGAGACTGAAGGCGAGCCGTGCATCATCTGCTCCTGGCTGTAGAGACGCGCGCCGCCCGCGCCGTGCAGCGCGAAGGAGATAAGGAAGAGTAGAAACAAGGTCAGGCTCAGCGAGTTCTCATAAATTTTAAGGATCAGTCCGCCGCGCCGCACAGGCCACGGCGCATCCTTCTTCTTCTTGCGCCCGGATTTCGACGCGTCTCTGTCTACGGCCTCCCGCTCGTCCAGCTTCTTGGATTCCGGCGAACCCTTCTGGTAGAGAAAGGCCGTCAGAAGCACGTATGCGCCCATCTGTAGAAACTCGCTCTCCCAGTTCTCGAAAATCGCCTCGACGAAATGGCCGCTTCCAAGATACTCAACATAGCCGAGGCTCGCCTGAGAGTGCTCTTTCCGGTCGTCATTGTACTCGTGATAGCCCACGATGCTTTGGCCCACGACGGAGAAGAGAAACAGGCTGAACATCACAATCGAAAGGCCGTTGTCACGAAGTATGCGTCGCATCGGATTCTCCCTGCGCTGAATGATGAACGTGTTGAAGGATGAAAGTTGCGCTCTCTTTAAGATCAGGGGGGATGTTGGCTGTGCGCCTCTGTCGGCTTCGCCTTCAGCCTTTACGCGCAAACTGCTGGGCCTGCGGCTGCGGCTTAGACTGCTCGCCGGAGTCTTCCTCCCGGGCCAACTCTTTAAAGTCCAGCTCCGTAGAGGGCCTGGTGTCGGCCTTGAGCACAGTCTTCATCAGCTCAAGCGCGTGATCGTTCTCTTCTTCGCTGTTGGAAGCAACGCAGTCGGAAGGGACTATCAGGTGAAAATCGCGCATGTAGGCATCGTTGGCCGTGAAAAGGACGCAGATGTTGCCCGCCAGGCCCGTGAGAATCAATGTCTTGGCCTGTAGGTATTCGAGCAGCGTGTCGAGCGTGGTCGAGAAGAAGCCCGAGTGCTTCGGCTTGAGGACGAAGTAATCGTCCTCGTCAGGCTTCAGTTGCTCGACGAGCGGCTTTCCGCGAACGTCCTCCTCGAGGGTGTGCGCGAGAAGCTTGTTAAAGTCGGATTGCCACTTGCCGAAATTGTCGTTGACGTAGATGGCGGGAATCCCGGCCTCTTTCGCCCGCCGCTTGAGAGCGCTTATTCTCTCGGCCATCGGCAGCGCGTGCTGCAATAACTTCTCGCCGCCTTCAAATTCCAGGTCGTTGATGACATCGATCAACAACAGCGCCACGTCCGCTTTGTCAGGAACATTCCCGTGTAAATCTTCATTCTTCGCAGGCATATTTTCCCTTCCCCTAGTCCGTATAGATCAAACCACTCTCACCGGCAGCGGGCCGCAGCCAACCAACGCAAGCTGCCCTGTGGGCCCACCGCACACACGCCTCGCACGCGCGAGCCTATACCAAGCTGCAGTAGAAAAAGAGGTCAGTACTGCCCAGGGTCTCAAGTGACGCGACTACACGCCCGAGAGCTTTGGCGGCGCTGACTGCCTGGCCCTTGCGTCCTCTCTTCGTCTTGCAGCCTGGTATTACTTTGCCGTTGACGTGAAATCCAAAAACAAGTGTACCACCGGCATCCGTGTCCGAGCACGTATATGCGCCTTACGGGTTCAGGCAAAATGAGACCGCCGCGCCTCTTAAAGGGGTCACGCGACGGCCTCTCATCCGCGCCGGAAGCTCGAACGGAAATTCAACGCCCGTCAGTTGCTCCACGCTTGCGCAGTAACTCTATAACCTCTGCATTGCCCGTCTCAAGGGCCATCGAGAGTGGTGTCTGCCCGTCATCCATGCGGGCATGAACGTCCGCGCCGTGGGCCAATAGCAGCCTGACCATCTCCGCCTGCCCGTTGTGCGCCGCCTGGTGCAGCGGAGTCACGCCCGCCTGTTGCCGGGCATTAACCTCCGCCCCTTGGGCCAGGAGCGCTTCGGCGATCAGCATCTGCCGCCGTGACACCGCCGAGTGAAGAGGCGTAACGCGCTGCGTATTCTGAGAGGCGGCGTTGGCGTCGGCTCCACGCTCCAGGAGCAAGCGTGCGACCGTTGGGTGGCAGAAGAAGGATGCCAGGCCGAGCGGCGTAAACCCGTCGTCGGCATACGCGTTCACCAGCTCGGGCCGATCTCGCAGTATTTCTTCGACCCGTGCCGTGCGCCCGACAGCCGATGCTTCAAAGATGTCCAGCGCCGCGCCCCGCTCAAGCAACGCTTCGGCGATCTCCGTGCGGCCATAATAGGTCGCCAGCAGCACCGCCGAAACGCCGTTCTCGTTTCTTGAGCTGGCCAGCGCAGGTTCCGCGTCAAGCAACTCCTTTACCCTGGCGACATCCCCCGCCTTGATAGCTTCGATTATTCCCTGAGCGGCGCTCATCGAAAGCCTCCTTATGATTTTATAGCCACGCCAGATTCAAACAGTGATGGACAGAGATCGTCAGGAGTAAGAATAGCAAAGACACATTGATGCAGTAATGCTTTTGTCCTTCATCCTGACAATCTCTGTCCATCCCTGTTAATTTCTCCTCACGCTTCAGCTAAACTGCGACCTTCATCGTTAACCTTGCTGCTCAGCTCGGCGAAAGCGCCGCCCCATGCGACCTCGAACCACTGCCGCGCTTCCTCCCACTCGGCGCTGCTTCGCCAACCGGAATGAATCAGATGCACCTCCGTCGAGACGGCGTCGCCGCTCTCGCCGGGAATGAAGAATACTACGACATGAGTCAGCGGGTCTGCCTCGTTCATGAACCGCTTGAATTGAATGGGCCCTTTCCATTCAAATGAGAGAAACCGGCCCGCTTCCAGACCCGTGATCCGGCAGCCGATGGTACTGTTGTTCTCCCGATCAGCGGGCTCCCAGAACAGCTCATACTTTCCTCCGACACGCGGCTCGACCTCCGCCAGGGGCACAAGCCAGGATTGCAGAGCGCCGTCGAGCGTAAACATCTCGAAGGCGCGATGAGCGCTGCATTGCAATCGCGCGACGGCGTGGATGATTCTGTCCGCGCTTCTTTGTAATGCCGCATCTACGGCGCTCATCATCGGGCCTCCATTTCCGGCTGCAAGATGCCGAAGACGTTTCCCTCCGTATCCCGGCAATAAACCAGATCGCCGACGCCCGGTATGTTCACTTTGGGCACGACCTCCTTGCCGCCGTGCTCGGTAATCTTTGCGACGAACTCGTCAACGGAAGGCACGTCGATGGTGTTGACGTAATTGACGGGCCCTTCTCGTTTGAAGATGCCGCCGTTTATGCCCGGCTGATCGCCGCCTCCCGTTGAGATGAGCCTGTAGTCTCTGGGCCCACCCCATTTCTGTATGTTCCAACCGAAGACGTTCTCGTAAAACCGGCTGGCGCGGTCGGGGTCGTCCGCGCTCACCTCGAAATGTACCACTCTGGGCATCTCCCTTCCTCCTTTATGCTTGATGCGCCGGCTTATCTGGCCGCCGGATTCATAGATTCGTGCCCGTGAACGACGCGCCAGGTGTTGCCCTGCTTGACGTAGACGGTGGTCATCTTGCTCGTGTAGTTGATGGGTTGACCGCCCATGCTGCCCGAGATGGAACTGTTGTAGGTCAGGATGGCCGTATCGCCGTAGACCTGCACGCGCGGGTTGTACATCTGGACATCGTTGTACTTGAACATCTCCGCGTACTGCTCGAACTTCGGCAGGAAGTTCACCTTCGGCTCGACATCCAGATACGGGCTCATCGGGCTGAAGTAGGTCGCATCATCCGACAGAAAGTCCGCGAAGAACGCTTTATCCTTACGCTTCCAAGCCTCCACGGAAGCTTTCTCGCGGGCGATGATCTGGTCAGCGACCGCTTGTTGTGTGGAGGGCTCGGCCAAAGCGTCGTGACCGGCGAAGAGCCCCGAGAACAGGCCCAGGGCGACCAGCAGGAGAAGGATCGGAGTGAACTGCCTTTTCATAAATTTGCTCCTTTCATTGTCATGCATCTGTTGAGCACAGCCTGCACGTCAATCGGCTAAGTGTGCCTGCTCCGTCTAAGGATAAGCACAGGCGTTTGGCCGTGAAGCCAAACAGGAGCGAGGATGGAATTTGAAGCGAGGTGACCGCTACTACTGCGGAGGGCTCATGCCCGCCGCCGCAGTGGTCGTCTAATGAATGCTTGAAGGGCGCGCAACCCTCTACATGAAGGCCAGGGAATTTACGCGCCGCTCAATTTAATCAGCGAGATGGTTGCGCCCGCCGGGTCGTTGATGACGCAGAAGCGACCGACATTCGGAATGTCCGTCGGCGGAACGCAGACCTTCCCGCCCAGCTCTTCCGCCTGTTTCGCTTTGGCGTCAACATCGTCAACGGCGACGTAGGCCATCCAGTGTGCAGGGGCGCTGCCGTACTCCGGGCCCATCTGGTACATGCCGCCGACCTCTCTGCCACCGGCGACGATCTCGTTGTAGACCATACCGGCGGCCTGCGACTCCTTGAGCTTCCAACCTAAAAGCTCCGTGTAGAATTTCTTGGCCGTCTCAAGATTGGTTGTCGCCAGCTCGTTCCAGCAGAAAGTGCCGTTGGCGAATGCTTCATGTGCGGTCGCTGTTTGCTCAGCCATCGTTTTTCTCCTCGTTATCAATAGCGGATGAAGATCCCTTGCGAGACCCGGTTTACGCGAGGCTTCAACTTACGGCGAGGGACAAAAAAGAAAGGCGAGCCGGAATAGTCCGAAGCTCACCTTTCTTTCAAAGACAACCCTGCTTGTTCTACTGCGCAGGGCGACCCGATGTGTTCGTTCTGATATTTGTTCGGCTCTTAATGCGCGGCGAGCCATTCACTGAAAATCTCCGACTCTTCCTGCTTCCCGGACCAGCGTGCGCGGTTCTTGCCCGTTAAAGCCAAGACCATCGCCTGATGCTGGCCTGCGCGGTCGCCGAGTCGCTCAAAATAGTTGTAAAGACGATCTATCTTCTGCACACTTTCGCGTGCCGCTTCCACGGTCTTGAAAGAGAGCACGTTGCGGAAGAAGCGCGAGTAGATGTTCTGCTCGCGGGCCGTCGTCGTGTAAAGATCGAAATAACCCGTAATCAGTCCTGCGCCCTGCAAGACCTGCGCGACGTAAGAGGGGCGCGCGGCCACGCGGCGCACGATCTGCGCGATGTCGGTTGTGCCGTTCTCGTAAAGCTCTATGATCTGCTCTTTCTTGGAGCGCGGCTCTTCTGAGCTATGCGTTTCGTCCTCGCGCTCTGGAACAGACCTGGTCGCCGCCGGCTCTTCGGCGTACTCAAGCTCAAGGGTCAGGGGCTTCATCTCCTTAATTATCTCTTCTGTCATCATTTCCATTCACCTCCCCGGAAAAGTAAGCTGACGAGCCGCAAGCGGTAAGCAGGTCTTCTGCGGCCTTCTTACCGCTTACGCTGTAACGCTCACCTATCCTTAGCTCGCGCGGCGTATCTGGCCCGCGTCCGTGTGCAGACCCTTGAGATGGTCTATGAAGCTTGAGGCGGCGCGCTTCGATAGCTCGTCCGTCTTGCACCTCAGCACTGTCTGGCACTCTTCCTCGACATCAACGCCTGCTTCGCGCGCCAGGGCGCGAATCATGCCGAGCTGCTTCGGCGTCACGAGGTCGGACATCGACTTGGCGAGAGGGTCGCGCGGGAACTGTCCCTGAGCGGTGGCTGCGCCCTCTTTCTCAATCACTTCCGTCTCGCGCTGGTAAAGCTCACGAGCGATGCCGAACTTCACGGCGGCACGCTTCAAAGCATCGTGCTCGGCCTTCTTGATGCCCATCTCGCTCTCGGCTGTGCCCGTGCCGACGCCCTCGCGCGTCACGCCGTCAATGGTAATGGCACAGGTGACGGCAACCATGTCGCCGATCTGCGTGACGTTGCGTACGGCGTGCGACCAGGTCGGCGTGACGCGGTCAAGGATGTCCGCGACCGCGTGCCACTCGACATACTCGACCATGTGCGTATTGCCTGAGCGGTCTGTCCATCCCTCGCGCGTCTTGACGACGCTCGGGTCAAACTGCTGGCGCAGCGCGCGCAGCGTATTGGTGAAGGCGAGCGGCACAACCGGCGCGACCGGCTCCGCCACTGCGGTCATCTGACCCGCCATTTCGTTCTCCGGCATCTGTGTGATGGCGGTCTTCTCTTTCTGCTTGTTCATGTCTTGCTCCTCAATGTGTGTGTGTTGCGCGAGCGCTCGAACATTGGAAACATCATCCGTGTTTTCGATCACGGGCTGAGGTGTCGCCGTTTCGTCGCGCTCCCGTTCGGAGCGCACCAGCCGTTCGGCTACGTTTATTGCCTTACGGCTCGCACGCTTCTCGGATGCGTTTGTGTTTGTGTTGGGCTCTACAGCCTCAGCCGTCGCCGCCTCTTTTGGGGCCGCCGGCTGCTCGACGGGCTGTTGTCTGGTGACTACTTCCGTATTCTTCGCCAGAAGCGAATGCTTGACCGCGAGGATATGCTCGCAGCGGAAAGAGGCGTCCGTTTGCGCCTGCTCCTCGTATTCGAGACAAGAGCAGCGAACCTTTCCGGCGTCATCGCGCCAGACCTCGTAGCTGGACTTGCGACCACGCAGGGTCGGCGTCGCCACGCGAAAGCGGTCGCCTTCACGCGTCACCAATCCCATCGCGGCTATCCCTTGCGCGCGCTTGTCGCGCAGGATCGCTTTCTTGTCGGTGTTTGCTACTGCTGCTAGGTTGGCTGACATGGCTCTTGACCTCCAAAAAACCTTCAGGCCGCGCGCTCGGCGGGCATCTCATTAACAGCCGCGATGGGCTGGGCTTGCGGCTTCTGCTGCGGTGCCGCGACTCGTTCGTTCAGGCGCTGCTCCAGGTCTGCGAGGCGTGCTTCGAGTTCCTCCACGCGACGCCCCTGCTGGTGCACCGTCTTGAACAGGCTGTCGAATGTCTCCCAGATAAAGTCGCTCACTTCGGCTTATCCTTCCGCTTTCTACAGGACGCTTGCGCACGCCTGTTTCATACGTGAAACAGTGTACCATTGTTCCCCCGTTGTTGCAAGTATAAAACAAAGTCTTGCATCTAAAATTTTCCTGTGATATGGTCTGGGTGTGAAATGGGCGCGGGAGTCCCTGCGGGGCAAACGAGACCGCGCCGGAAGGAGGCCACAAGTGGCACAATCAAAGAACTTAGTAAATACCATCGAGCTTGGCCGGGCGATTCAGCGCAAGCGGCAGGAGCAGAGCCTGAGCCTGCGCGATGTGGCGGATGAAACAGGTGTTTCAGCCTCCACGCTCTCACGCATAGAAAATGGCACGGGCAAGCCGGATGCGGACAACATCGCGCGGCTGACGAATTGGCTCAACGTGCCCATGGAGCGCATCATGGGCGGGCGGCAGGCGGATGGCGAGGACGCGGCGGTCGTCTATTTCCCGCACGAATCCACGCCGGAGATAGTGGAGGCGCACCTGAGGGCCGACCGCAATCTGACGCCGGACACGGCCAAGGCGCTCTCGGAGTTGTTCCGCGTCGCCTACCAGCAGTTTAGCCATCCGGGCGAGGAACCGCGCGGCAAGCGTCGACGCTAAGGCGCACGCTCGCGCGCCTGTGAAGTCATAGGGTGTAAGTCTTCTCTCGAATGGGAGACGAATGGCCGCGTTGTAATCTTGCAGCGCGGCCATTTTGGCTGCCGCCCCTTCAGGCTTTATTCACGCCGGGGAAGTGAAACAACAGGAAGGGCAGGGTATAATCTTCAGCGTGAGCGAACAGGTCTTGCCTCCGACACAGAAGGGACGATACTACGAGCTGCGAGCCATGGGCCTGCGCGAGTTCGCCGGGCTGCGTCGTGACGACGAGCCGCTCGACCCGTTCGACCTGGCGGACTTCGCCAAGCTGATGGTCGTCGATTTCGAGAAGATACAGGGTCTCTCAGCCGAGACGCGCGAGCACCTGCTGGGCACAGGCTCTGGCGCTTGGTCTGGCGGGACTTGCTCGCAACCGCTGCCGAACGGATGGCGGCTCGTCATACTCAATCCCAGGCATGGAGTCCAGCGTAACAATGCGACCTTGATGGAAGAGGTCTGCCACGTCTTTCTCGGCCACAGGGCCAACCGTTTACACATCATCGCCGAGAACGGAGAGGGGAAGACGGTTTCGCGCGACTACAACGAGGAGGACGAAGAGGCCGCTTACGCCGTCGGCGCGGCGGCGCTCGTTCCGTTCACGGCGCTGCGCCGTTTTGTGCTCAAGGGCAAAACCTCCAAAGAGATCGCGCAGCACTTCAACGTCAGCCGCGAGCTGGTCGAGTATCGCATGAAGGTCTCGCGCCTCTGGGCCGAGTACAAGTCACGTCACGAGGAAGAACTGCGCCAGCGCTATGAGCAGAACGGCTTCGGACGCTTCGCTCGCGCTTGAGCCATAGCGTTCGTGTCAGTACCGCCTAAGGTCTCGGGCGGGTCATCCCTGAGCCAAAACCCGCCCGAGACCTTAGGCGGTACTGACCTATGGAGCACCCTGGCCGGAACAAAGAGCGGCTGCGCCGGTTATGCGAAGAGATTAAGAGCCGCCTCAATTATCGTTCCTTCTATCAACGCTACTGCCCCGAAGCGGCTCGCACCTCCGGCCCTCGTCTTCACACGCAATGCCCCATCCCGGCGCACGCGCACAGCGGCAAAGGCAGTCCCAGTCTCTCAGTCGATCTCGCACGCGGCCTCTTTCATTGCTTCTCGCGCGACGAGGGCGGCGATTGCATACGCTTCTACGAGTTGATGCACGCGGCCTCTTTCGCCAGCGCAGTCGGCGAAATGGCACGCGAACTAGGGCTCGATGGTGCGCAGCGTTCGCTGGCCTTTCGCGCCGCGCCTGACGTGGATGACGGGGCGGCACAGGTGCTCGAACCGCTCGCCCCTGACCGCATGGGTGCGGTGTGCGAAAGTTTTCTGGAAGCCTGCCGCCGCGAAGATCAGATGGAAGGTTTGAGCTATCTCGCGCGGCGCGGGATTGATGCGGAGACGATCAAGCGTGCCGGGGTCGTTTATTTCCCGCGCCGCGCCTATCGCCGCGTGATGCGCCGCATGCTCGACGGCTTTGCGCTCGAAGAGTTGCAGCAGAGCGGCCTCTTCAACGCTCGGGCCCACCTGACCTTTTATCGCCACCGACTGCTCTTTCCATTCTACGTCGAGGGCCGAGCCCTTTACTTGCAGGCGCGCACGACCGCTTCCGGTGTCGAGCCGCGCTGGCACAACATGCGCGGCGCAGTTCCGTCTCTCTACAATGCAGATACATTGGATGGAGAGGTCAGCGGCGAAGTCGTTTACCTGGTGGAAGGCTTTACGGACACGCTCACGCTTTTGTCGCACAGGTTCAAGGCTGTCGGGCTTGTCGGCGCGGGAGGATTCAGGGAGGAGTGGCTCGCGCCGCTGGCGCGTTTTCGTGTGGTCGCCGCCCTGGATGCGGATGCGGCGGGCCTGCGCGCCACGCTGCGTTACCAGGAGATGTTCAGAGCGCGCGGGATAGAGCTTGCCCGCCTGGAGCTTCCGTCCGATGTCAACGACTTCTTCCGCAACCGCCCATCAGCCGCGCTTGAGTTTGCCTTGATGACAGAAGCAGCGCTCGAAGAAAAGGATGAAGGATGAAGGATGAAAGCGTGGCGATGCTAATTGAATGATTCAGTTAACATTGCTTTTACTTCATCCTTCCGCCTTCATCCTTCATCCTTGTTTTTAGTAGGCGACGAACGGGTCTGTTTCGACGCGCTTAACGCGAATGCCGTTGATGCTATTCGGCAAGGTTGGCTTGACGCCCGTTGTGCGGTCAACGTAGACGACGATGACGGCTTCGGTCGAGTCCGTCTCGGATTGGCCCACGCCGACGCCGATCACGGACGGGCGCGACATGAGGTCGTTCTTGCGAGCCTCTAAAGCCTGTGTCGCGCGTTCGGCAGCCTGTTCGGGTAATTCACGCATTTGGCCTCCGGTTGAGGAAGTTGATCCGCCTGCCGCCGCCGCTCCGGCTGTGCCGCAGGTATTGCCGACAAAGCTGACGTTTTTGCCGAGCGCCGTGCTGACTCTGGACAGAACCTGGCCAATCGGGTTGCCGATGGTCGCGGTGCTGCTGCCTGCGAACAGGAGCGCGACGGGCTGGTGGCAGGAATCGTTGGTCACGATCAGCGAGCCGGAGTCGCCGCCCGCGCTGAAGGTCGTGCTGTTGATGACGACCTGGTTGGTGTAGGAAACATTAGTGCCCCTGTTGCTGCCGCATTCGATAGTGTACTTGACCGTCACGCTGGAATTGATTGACGAGATCGAGCCGGTCTGAAAGCCCGTGGTGCGACCGCTCTTGGCGACGCCGAGGCCGACCGCCGGATTCCTCACGACGTTGCTCGGAACGCCTATGTCTTCGATAAAGCCCGTGGCGTCCATCTGACCCGTGCGCAGTTGAGCGATGGCGGCGTCAACATTTGTGCCGAGCTTAGGGGCGACCGTGAAGTCTGCGACGATGGCCGCGACCTGGCAGTTATTGTCAATCAGTCCGGGTTGCGAGATGTCTTCGCCCGCGACAGCTTGATCTCCGCGTGCCAGGACATGGTTGTTGCTCAGAATATATTTGACGCCGCTCGTGTCCTGAACGAGCGAGCCGAGCGTGCCGCTGCAACAGTAGCGACGGCTGATGTCGTTGATGTTGCCGCCGGAGACGCCGAAATGCTGGTTGCGAATCCTGTGATTAGCTCCACCGTCAGCCGAACTGGGTGTGGTGAGAAGGGGCGCGCCGACGAGCAGGGCGAGCACGGCTGAGACGAGCGCGAAGTACTTGAGAGTGTTCATTGATACACCTTTCTTTAGAGGGTCATGGCTCCGTTAACGCGCGAAGCGGGGTTGACATAATAAGACAGGAACCGGGGCAGGTTGCCTCTCTGTTTGTAATCGTTTCGGAGTTCTGGCCGGTTGCCGCAGGCTCTGACGCTTTCGGCGGCATCAATTCCTGTAAGGAACGGATTTGATGGGCCGTTTTTACGCTAAATCGGGCCATGAGTCAATGGGTTTTCCACCTGAAGATGGATTGCCCAGGGGCCGGGTGCTGCTGAATCTGCGTGCGGAAACTGAAGGTCGCGGCCTGCTTGCGCCTCTCAATACGATCAGTCTTTGCGCTTCGCCCTTTCCGAACCGAGCGGGTATAATCAGGCCCTGGCCTCTGTTTGAAGCAATGTTTTGAGGCAGTAGAAGCGCACAACGTAAGAGGAGATTATGGTCGAGCCGACGAAAGAAGCTGTAGCGCCGATGATGGGCCTGACGGTCACGGACAAGCTGCGCCTGCTCCTGGATATTACCAAGAAGATCAGCAGCTCCCTGAACCTACAGGAAGTGCTCAATCTGGTGATGGACACGCTCGACTCCCTGATCCCGTACGATGCCGCCGGAATCTACGTCATCAAATGCGATAAACGGCGGTCGGGCTCGGGCGAGCTGCCTGATTCCGTCTGCGTCTTTCATACGGAGGCCGTGCGCGGCTACGACATAGACGACCTCAAAGACCTGCGGCTCAAGATGGGCGAGGGCATCATCGGCCACGTGGCGATCACGGGCGAGCCTGTTATCTCGCCGGACGTGCGCAACGACCCGCGCTACATCAACGCGCGCGAGGAGACGCGCTCGGAGATGGTCGCTCCCATCATCTCCAACAACGAGGTCATAGGCGTCTTCGACCTCGAAAGCGATCTGCTGAACGCTTACACGGAGGACGACCTACAGGTGCTCCTGCTGCTGGCCTCACAGGTCGCCATCATCATCGAGAAGGTGATGCTGCACGAGCAGTTGGTGGAAAAGAAGCGGCTTGAGGGTCAGCTGGAAGTGGCGCGCGAGGTTCAGTTGGAGCTGCTTCCGGCCTCAGACCCCAAGCTCGAAGGCTTCGACATCTGCGCCTACAACTTCTCGACCGAAGAGGTTTCGGGCGACTACTACGACTGGGTCAGCATCTACGAAGACCAGATCGGCATCGTGATTGCGGACGTGTCGGGCAAGGGCGTCCCGGCTGCTCTGCTGATGGCTTTCCTGCGCGCCAGCCTGCGCGCGGCGATTCACATAGGCTATGCGCCGCACATTTCCATGGCGAAGGTCAATTACCTGCTCTGGGAATCCATCGAGCGCAACCAGTTCGTGACGGCCTTCTATGCCGTTTTGGATGCTTCCAACAAGACGCTGGCCTACACCAACGCCGGGCACAACCCGCCGCTGCTGATGGAGGCCGACGGCACGGCGCGTTTCATAGAGCGCGGCGGACTTCCGCTCGGCATGTTCCGCGCGACGCGCTATTATGAGTATTACCTGCCGATTGAGACGGGACAAACCCTTGTCCTTTATACGGATGGGGCGACGGAAGCCTTAAACGACGAGGGCGAAGAGTACGGGCGCTCGCGCCTTGAACAGATCGTGCGCGAGGGACGAAACTTGAGCGCGCGTGCTTTAATTGATCTCATTTACCAGGACATACTGCGTTGGACGGGCGGGCGCGGCTCTCATGACGACATGACCTTTTTCATCGTCAAGGCTCTGTATTGAAGCAGAAGCGACGGGCGCGCCTCACAATCTCTGAGCACGCGCCCGCCGCCTTTTGGAAATCCTGTGATGGGTTTGTAAAACTTTAGTGCGTCGTCAAAGAATTATGCGCATGGTCGCCGCCCGGCGCGAGCGGCGCGCGGTAATCTCCGAAGTGAAATGCCGCTTCGGAATCGGCAAAAGCATAAACATCAAAACCGTATGCATCCAGATACGCCGCCAAATCATCGGGCGAGAGGAGAAACAGCGAAGGCGAATGGCCCGCTTCGGCACGAATTTCCAGCAGGCGCTCAATTACTTCCAACGGAGCAAAGCATCTTACAGGGTCTCTGTATGTTGCCATAACCTCTAGCGCCTCACTTTCCGGTCAAGGTTCGGGACGCCTCTTGAACGAACGGGGCATCCCCGTCTTGCATCCAATTTGATGTACGCTTTTTGTGTTGCGGTTGTTCGCTGAGGAGATTTATTTTCAGTCACGAAGCTTTACTGAAACCTTAACGGCGCGTCCAACGAATTAAATGATCGGAGATCGACATCAGATGAATCGTCGCACATTTGTCCGCCGCTCGGTCGTCGCCGCGACTGCCGCCGCAACGCTTGCGGGGGAGAGTCTGGCAAAGACGCCCGCTGCATCCGCCGCCGCCGCTACTACAACTGCGGCGCTGCCTGCGCCGAGCCTCGTCGGCGGGTTCACCTTCGCGCGCCTGCGCTACAGCTCCGGCAACTGGGACGCAGACCCCAAGATGGCCTCCAACCTCTTGAACTCGATGGTCGAATACACTTCCGTGCGCGTTGACCCGAACGAGCGCATAGTGGATGTCGGCTCTTCAAACATCTTCGACTACCCTTTTCTTTACCTGACCGGCAATAAGCTCGTCCGCTTCTCGTTGACAGAGCGCGCCAACCTGCGCCGCTATCTCAGGCAGGGAGGCTTCCTCTTCGTAGACGACTGTAATCATGACGTTGACGGCACGTTCGCCAGGACCTTCGAGACGGAGATCAGAGCCATCCTCGATACCCCCGCCGAGGCCATGCGCAAGCTGCCCAACAATCATCCGCTCTATCGCGCCTTCTTCGAGTTCCCCGACGGCCCGCCCGCCACTTCGCACGAGCTCAACGGCTGGGGCGACGACCTCGTTCACGATTACCTCAAGGCGATAGAGATCGATGGGCGCATCGCTGTCCTCTATTCCAATAAAGACTACGGCTGCGAATGGAACTACGACTGGACGAACAAGCGATTCGCCACCAAAGATAACACGCGCTTTGGCATCAACATCATCGTCTACGCGCTCACACACTGAGAAGGAAGTGATGAGTGAGGAGCGATAAGCTTTTAACTCATGCCTCATCACTCATCACAGAATTATGTCTACACAACAACCCACCAATCCTCAATCGGCGGCGACTGTGACGGGTGCGACGCCGCCCAATCTGCTCCTCACGCTCAAGAACATGCTGAGCGTCTCCGATAAGGTCAGCGACCTTATCTTTTCGCCCGGAAGACCGCCGCAGATCGAGCTGGTCGGGAAACTGCAACCCGTCGTGACGCCGGGGCTGGAAAAGCTGACGCCCGCGCACACGGCGAGCATCGCTAAGCTCATCATCGGCAGCCACCATCTCGCCGCGCAAAATCTTGAGAAGTTCGGCTCGACCGACATCTCTTTCAGCGCGCCCGGCCTCGCGCGCTTTCGCGTCAACATCTTCATGCAGCGCGGCACGCACGCCATCGTCATGCGCGTCATCCCGCAGCAGCCGCCTCGCTTCGAGGATTTCAACCTGCCGCCGCAACTGCGCGACATCATCGAGCTGAAGAACGGGATCGTGCTCGTCACAGGCCCCACCGGCTCCGGCAAAAGCTCCACGCTCGCAGCCATCATAGACCTCATCAACGAGACGAAGTTCTATCACATCGTCACCATCGAAGACCCCATAGAGTTTCTGCACAATCACAAGAATTCGACCGTGCACCAGCGCGAGCTTCATTCCGACACGCCGGACTTCGCGCTCGCGCTGCGCGCGGCCCTGCGCCAGGCCCCCAAGGTCATCCTCGTCGGCGAGATGCGCGACCGCGAAACCATAGAGGTCGCCCTCGAAGCCGCCGAGACGGGCCACCTCGTTCTCTCCACGCTTCATACCATTGACGCTTCCAAGACCGTGGATCGAATCATCGGCGTCTTTCCTAAGAACGAAGAGCCCGCGATACGCAAGCGCGTGGCCCAATCCTTTCGCTACATCATCTCGCAGCGGCTCGTTCCGCGCGCCGACGAGCGCGGGAGAGTCGCCGCCATCGAAATCCTGAAATCCACGACGCGCACCAGGGAATACATCGAGAAGGGAGAGTCCGAAGGCAAGTCGCTTCTGGACGCGATGGAGCAGGGCGAGCACGAAGGCATGCAGACCTTCGACGCCGTGCTCGAGCGGATGATTCGCAACGGCGTCGTCACCAAAGAGACGGCCCTTCCCTATGCCTCGAACCCGAACAATCTGCTTTTGCGCCTCGCAGACTTTGGCGGGACGGCGACCGCATCAGGCCCGAACGCCGGGCAAGCGCCGCAGGGTAAGAGCGCGGGCGACCAGGATTCGATGATTGATATGATCGAAAGATAGAGAAGGATTAACGACAGTCTTTCATGCAGTTGATTAGCGAAAGCGAAAAGGCAGCCGAGCTGGACTCTTTGCAGGAGTCCGTGGCGAGGCTTGAGAGCGAGATTGCGAAAGTCATCATCGGGCAGCGCGAAGTCGTGCGCCAGATCATGATCGCCGTCGCAGCGGGCGGACACTGTTTGCTGCGCGGCGTGCCCGGGCTCGCCAAGACCCTGCTCGTCAAGACCCTGGCCGAGGCTCTCAGCCTTCGTTTCAACCGCATCCAGTTCACCCCGGACCTGATGCCTTCCGACATCACCGGCACGGAGGTCATCGAAGAAGACCGCGCGACGGGGCGGCGCACGGGACGCTTCATCAGTGGGCCCATCTTCGCCAACATAGTGCTGGCCGACGAGATCAACCGCGCCCCTCCGAAGACGCAGGCGGCGCTTCTGGAAGCGATGCAGGAGAATCAAGTCACAGCGGGCGGTGTGCGCTACCGCCTTGAGCGACCCTTCTTCGTGCTCGCAACCGAGAATCCGATAGAGCAGGAAGGCACGTATCATCTGCCCGAAGCGCAGCTCGACCGCTTTCTCTTCGAGATTCGTATAGACTACCCGGACCACGAAGAAGAGCGCCGCATCATCTCGCAGACTACGGCAAACCGTACGACCGACGTGCGTCCAGTCCTCGACGGGGCCCAGCTTCTACGCATCCAGGAGGTCGTGCGCGATGTGCCAGCCGCATCCAACATCGTGGACTTCGCCGCCCGTCTCGTGCGCTCAAGCCGCCCCGGCACGCCCGAGGCCGCACCCTACGCCACAGAGCACGTCAGGTGGGGCGCTGGGCCCAGAGCCGGGCAGGCGCTCATTCTAGGGGCCAAGGCGTGCGCGCTCTTAGACGGTCGCTTCGCCGTCGGATTTGATGATGTGCGCAGAGTGGCTTATGCTGTTCTACGGCATCGCATCCTCCCCAACTTTCGCGCCGAAGCCGAGGGCATCGCGTCTGAAAAGATCATCGCGGAGCTGCTTCGCACGACACCCGAAGACGCTCCTTGAGGCACGCGCGACCACCGGGGAGCGCGGCGCGCGTGCAGGGAGAAATTGGATCATGTTCCATCACCGACCCGAAAGATTTCTCTCTCCCCTATTGATACTGGTCTTATTGAGCGGGCTGTTATGTGCGCCAACGGGCGCGTCCTACGTCTGGGCCCGCTCAAGCTCGACACCCTCCGCCGCACAGGCTCGAAAGCGCGCGACCCCGAAGGCTCGCCCCAAGCCGCGCCGGTCTCAACAAAGAAGGTCCGGCGCTGGTGCGGCCACGGCAGCGACCATCGAGGCAGGGAGCGGCGAGACGGTTTCCGGCGCGGCGGGCGACACGAGCGTGCGTGCGGATTTACCTGCGGGCGGCGAGCTGCGCGTGGAGAATCGTCGCGGCAGCGTGAGCGTAGAGGTGTGGGAAGAGCAGCACGTCTCGGTTGCGGCGAGGGTCGCAGGGCGAGTGCCGCAGCGTTCGCCCGTCATTATCCAGAGAACAGAGAGCCTGCTCACCATCGGCGTCGTGCGCGCCGTCAAGACGGCCTCCGGGCGTGTGGACTTGACGCTGCGCATCCCTGAACGCGCTCGCGCGGCGGTCGTCACCGCCGAGGGCGAAGTTAATGTGCGCGGCCTGCCCGGCACGCTCACGGTGCAGACCACGACGGGCGATATTTCGGCGGAGATGCCGAATAACGCGGACGTGTTGGCCGAGACTCGCACGGGCAGCATAGACTCCACGCTGCCGACCGTTGGGCCCACGGGCGCGAGCGAGCGAGATTTTCACGCGACCCTCGGCGCGGGCACTAAGACCGTGCAGCTTCGCTCACGCGACGGAAGCATTACGCTCTCGCCGTCGGCGAGCGTCGTCGCCGCGTCAACGCAAACCGGCGATGCACGCGTCCCGAGCGCATCGCCTGCGACGCGTCAAGTCCCTGAGACTGTCGCGCAGCAAGGCCAGACGGAAGACGCGCGTCGTCCTCCGACGCTTGGCGGCGCAAACAGTAATCAGGCCGGAGGAGCGGGCACGCCCGCGGCTGCTTCGACAGGGCCGCAGGAGGTGGACGAAGGCGATATTGTTAGAGTAGACACGGAGCTGGTGACGCTGAACGTGAGCGTCATCAATCGCGGGACTAACAGGGGCGTGGCAGACCTCGCGCAGAAGGATTTCAAGCTTTACGAAGACGGCGCGGAGCAGGAGATTTCGCATTTCGATGCCGCCTCCGCGCCCTTCAATCTGGTGCTCTTGATAGACCTCTCGGGCTCGACCAAACAGGTCGTCAATATCATACGCAACGCTGCGCTACGCTTTGTCTCTGCCGCGCGGCCTGCTGATCGCATCGCCGTCGTGACTTTCGCCAACACGCCCGTCCTCGTCTCGCGTCTGACGAGTAACCGCGCGGCTCTGCGCAGCCGCATCAATGCGATAGTCGAGCCGCAGGGCAGCACTAAAATCTATGATTCGGTCGCTTTCGTCATGGATGAGGTCTTTAAGGATGCGGGGCAGTCGCGCCGCAACGCCATCGTGTTGATGAGCGACGGGCTCGACAGCACTTTGCCGAACGTGACGGGCGACGGCTCCGCGCTCGATTACAAGGAACTGCTCAGTCGTGTGCAGGAGTTCGACGGGGTCTTCTATTCGCTCTGGCTCGATACGGAATATGAAGCCCTGAGCGATCTGGACGTGCAGCCTGAGACCGTAGACCTCGCGCATGATCGTATGAAGGAGTTGTCGGAGGCCGGCGGTGGGATGTTTTATGAAGTGGAGAAACTCGAAGACCTGGCGGGCGCTTATGAGAGGGTCGTTGCAGACCTCGGCACTGTCTACAGCCTGGGCTATCGTCCGACGAACAATACGCGCGACGGTAAATGGCGAGCCATACGCATCGCGGTGGCGCGCACGGGTGCGGTCGCGCGCGGCAAGCGCGGCTACTATGCCAACTGATGAAAGCAACGCCCAAACCCCTGTACGGGTCATCTGCGGGAGGCTCTGGTGCGCTTCCTTCTGCTTGCTGCTCACGGCTTACTGCTTACTCTTACCCGTGCGCGCTCAGGTCTCCGAGCCGCGCCCGGCAACCGACGTGCAAGCATCGGATGAGTCGGACACGGTGCGCGTCGAGGCAGACCTCGTCGACTTAAACGTCAGCGTCTTCTCGCGCGAGCGTGGGCACACGGTCGGCCAGTTGCAGCAGAAGGATTTCCTGGTCTTTGAAAACGGGATGCCTGAAGAGATCAGTTTCTTCGCTTCGGCTTCGACGCCTTTCGACCTCGTGCTGATGCTGGACCTTTCGGGCTCGACCAGAGACAAGCTCGACCTCGTGCGTAAATCGGCCCGCCGCTTTGTCGAAGCGGCCCGCCCCGTTGACCGTATCAGCATCGTCACTTTCACGGATGCTCCGCGCCTGGTCGCGCCCCTCATGACAGATCACGAAGAGCTTATCAGGCGCATCAAAAAGATCGAGAAGCCGCGCGGCGGGACAAATTTCTGGGACGCGCTGGACTCAGTGCTGAAGGCGCTCGGGAATGAGTCGCGCGGCTTGCGGCGCAGCGCCGTCGTCTGTATGACGGACGGCGTTGATAATGCCTTGCCGGACGTGCCCGGCGACGGCTCCGCTATCGGCTTCGCAGACTTGATGGAGGTCGTCCGGCGCTCAGGCTCGATCATTCTTCCGATCTACCTGGACACGGAAGAGGAGATGGTGAGACAGGGACGCGGCGCGCCGCAAGCCTATTTCCTCGCCCGCCGCCAACTGCTCATCCTCGCAGACGAGAGCGGCGGCATGCTGTACCAGGCGCGTAAGCTGGAAGATTTGAAGGGCGTCTACGAGCAGGTGATGAGCGATCTGAGCACCGTCTACCAGATAGGCTACAGTCCGAAGAACAAACAACGCGACGGCTCCTGGCGTGCCGTCAGCGTGCGCCTCGCCGGACGCCCAGACCTCTCAGCGCGCACCCGTCGCGGCTACTATGCAAAGTAATCATCACCCTGGAAAGCAGTTAACAGGGAGAGACAGGATAAAGACGTTCCGAATTTTAGATTTTGGATTGAAAATCTCAAGCCTGCTTTCTGAGCTTTGCTTTTATCCCGGCAATCGCTGTCCATCACTGTTAATTCTTTCAGCATAATAGATCGTTGAAGAACCCGTGTATGCACCGGCGAAGGGCTCGGCTCGTGCCGTTCGTGAACGAGAAGCCTCTGTTGAAGAGATCGTCAAGGCGACCCTTGCGCGGATGGAAGCTGTCAATAGTACGTTGATGTTGTCAATCAAGATGTATACTCAATACCAGCACGTCCAAGCTCTATCTTAAAAGTCGCCACTCACAAAGATATGTCTGACCGGCTAAAGGTAATAATCAGCAGCACCGCGCGCGACCTGCCCGAGCACCGCAAGCAAATCCTCGAAGCATGTTTGCGCCTGAACATGTTCCCACTCAGGATGGAAGACCTGCCCGCCAATAGTGATGAAGCCGCCGCCGCATCACTCGGCATGGTCGCGGAGGCGGACGTTTACATTGGCGTGTTCGCTCACCGTTACGGTTACGTGCCCGAGGCAATTAATCCAAAGCAAATCTCTGTCACCGAGATGGAATACGACCGCGCCGTCGAGCGAAAGATTGAGCGTCTCATCTTTGTTATGGACGAGTCACATCCAATCACGGTCTGATGCCTGGAATGTGCTGGCGCAGATTGAGCGGGATGCGGGCAATATGGAGGGGGCGGTTGAGGCGGCGCGGCGGGCTTATAGGTTGGCGTGGCGTGATGGGCCGCTGTTTGCTTATCATTGGGGATTGGAGAAGGCGCGGGGGCTGCTGCGGGAGCTAGGGGGCGAGTGAGCCGTAGATGCCGCCGTTTGATGAATCTAAGTTCGAGCCGATGCCGGAGGTGGAGATTGACCCGGAGGATGAGTTTCACGCGGGGAAGAATGTGGACGAGTAGGTGGTGTGAATAATTCAGAAAGGTAAGGAGACCTCGTGACCTTTCCATACTGGTTTTTGTCGGGGGCGTTGGGCGTAAAGAGAAGCGTTCGATTCCTGTCTTATCTCATGTTGTTGGCCTTCGTGGCGGGCGGGCCGACGGTCGTGGCGCAGGAGGGGCAGGTTGCGAAGGGGACGCGGCTGAGCAGGATTGAATTTGCGGGTCTGCAAAGCCGGACGCAGGATGAGGCTGTGGCCGCGAGCGGGTTGCAGGTCGGGCAGGAGATTGATATTGCGACTCTGGACGCAGCCGCTCAGCGGCTTCTGGATAGCGGCCTGTTTAAGGGCTTGAGTTATCGTCTGCGCGCGAGAGCGGGTCAGGCCGTCGTTATCTTCACGGTGGAAGAAGACAAGAGGGCGGCTGTGCCGGTCGTCTTTGATAACTTCGTGTGGTTTAGCGATGAGGAGTTGATGAAGGCCGTGCGCGGGCAAGTCCCGTCCTACGATGGGACAGCGCCGGACAGCGCGGTGAATGGCATCAAGAGGGCTTTGCGGGAATTGCTACAGGCGCGAAAGATCGCCGGGAGCGTAGAGTACATGCTCTCCGACACGAGCGGTAAGACCGAGCATGTGTTCAGCGTCGAGGGCGTGAAGATGCCGATCTGCGCCATCCATTACACGGGTGCGACGGCTATACAGGAAGATGAGCTGGTGAAGAATTCAAAGCCGTTGATGGCCGAAGATTATCGTCAGAGTTTCGTGCTGGCGTTTGCGAAGGCCAACCTGATTCCCATCTACCGCGAGCGGGGACACCTGCGCGCACGTTTTCAGCCCCCACAGGCGAAGCAGGAAGCCGAGGGTAAATGCAAGGACGGCGTTGCCGTGACCATCGGCGTTGAAGAAGGGCCGATCTATTCCTGGGACAGGGCGGAGTGGAGCGGCAACGCGGCCTTGACGACTGCGGAGCTGGAAGCGAGGCTGGGGATGAAGGCGGGCGAGCTTGCCAACGGCCTGAAGATTGATAAGGGAATAAATTCCGTGCTGAGGGCTTATGGAAGCAAGGGCTATCTGAAGGCGCAGGTGAAGCCCACTCCCGCTTTTGAAGATACGAACCGGCGCGTCTCCTTTCGGATGGAGATTAAGGAAGGGCCGCAGTATCGTATGGGAACGCTCACGATCACGGGTCTTTCCGCAAGCACAACGAATCGCCTCATCGGAAGATGGAAGTTGCAGCCGGGCGATGTCTATGACGATTCATATCTCGATGATTTTATGAAGATCGTGCGCAGCCCTGATATGCTCGGCGGCGACAGGCCCACAAAGATAGACAGTAAGCTCAAGCTTAACGACGGGACGCTGACCGCCGATGTGACGATTGATTTCAAGTGATGTCCCACTCGCCTTTGACCGAAAGATTGCTCGACTCAGAAGTGCTGGCCTCCATCGGGCGGCTGGACCTGATCGCGCGCACGGTCGTCGAGGGCTTTCTCATCGGCCTGCACAAGAGCCCTTATCGCGGGCTCTCGCAGGAGTTCGCCGAGCACCGGCCCTACATCGCGGGCGACGAAACGCGGCGCATTGACTGGCGCGTCTACGCGCGCACAGACCGTCTTTACGTGAAGGAGTTTGAAGAGGAGACGAATGCTCCCGTGCGTTTGCTGCTGGACGTGAGCGGGTCGCTTTCCTACACGCCGCGCAAGGTCAGCAAGCTTGAGTATGCGCGATACCTCGTGGCGGCGCTCGCCTATCTGGCGACGAAGCAGAACGACCGCGTCGGTCTGGTCTGCTTCAGCGAAGAGGTGCGAGAGCGCTTGCGTACGCGCGGCGGAGAGCGTCACCTGCGCTCGATCATGGCCGCGCTTGAGCGCACGCGTGCGAGCGGGAGAACGCGCATTGGCCCGGCGCTGCTCGGCGAAGCGGCGCAGTGGAAACGGCGCGGGCTGGCCGTCCTCGTCTCCGATCTCTACGATGACGAGGCGTCGGTGGCGAGCGCTGTGGCGCGGGTGCGTAGAGTGGGCCATGACGTGATCATCTTTCACCTGCTCGACAGTGCGGAGAAATCCCTCGACCAACGCGGCACATACGAGTTTCGAGATTTGGAGACGGGCGAGACGCTTCTGGCCGATGCGGAGCGCGTGCGCAAAACTTACGCCGAGCGCGTCACACAACTGCGCTCATTCTATCGTCGTGAATTCGAGCGCGCGGGCGCGGACTACGCCGAGCTTGATCCCTCCAAGCCGCTCGACAACGCCCTCGCCATCTACCTGCGACGCAGGAAAGGCGGAAGGATGAAAGAATGATGAGCGTCAAGCAAAGCAGAACCTAACAGGGAGGGACAGAGATGGTCAGGATAAGAAGAGGAGATGAACAATTCATGGCAGCAATGCTTTCGTCTTTCATCCTGCTTTCTGTATTTATCCTGACCATCTCTGTCCCTCCCTGTTAATTCTTTCTTTCATCCTTCCGCCTTCATCCTTAGTTGTTATGTCGTTTCTTGCTCCGCTCACATTGATCGGACTGGCGCTGCTGGCGCTCCCCGTGTTGATTCATCTGCTGGTCAGGCGACGCGGGAAGAGGCTCGATCTGCCTTCGCTCAGATTCCTGCGAGAGACGCCGAGCTTTCGTCTTTATCCGCGCCATGTGCGCCAACCGTTGCTGCTTGCGCTGCGCGTCGCCGCGCTCGCGCTCGTTATCATCGGGTTGGCCCGCCCCTTTATCTCTTTCGGCGCGCGGCAATCCCGCACTCGCATCATCCTCATCGATGCCTCGCTCAGCATGCGTACGCGCGGGCGGGCCGAAGCGGCGCGGGAACAGTCGCGCGCTATTCTTAACCGGCTCGGTGCGGGTGAGAGCGCTTGCCTGATCAGTTTTTCAACGGGCGCTAGGGTGCTGGCGGAACCGACTCAAGACCGCGAGGCTCTGATGAAGGCGCTGCAAAGTTATGAGGCGACGAGCGGCGCTGTGGATTACAAGGCGGGCCTCGCAGCCGCCAGCGCGGTGCTTCAAGAAGTGGGCCCGGGGACGGCGGAAATAGACCTCATCTCCGATTTCCAGGAGAGCGGACTGACAGAGCGCCCATCCGAGCTCACACGAACGGCTATAGCCGCGCGCATCGTCCCTTATGCGGTGGGCTCACAGATCGAGCGCAATGCTTTTCTGACGGGTGAAAGCCTTGGGCGGGGCGCGAAGGGTATTGAGCTGTCCGCGACCGAGATCGTTTCCGAACCGGAAGGGCAGGCGGGCGCGCGCCGTGCCTGGGCCATTGATGCCAGCGATGGGTCGCGTCCTGATTTGGAGTGGCGCACAGAGGCCAACGGACAGATAACGGGAGCGGTAAAGGCGAATGCGCCGGATGACTTCGATGCGGACGATCAACGCTTCTTCGCGTCCGCGCCGCCGAAGAGCAATCGCACTTTGCTGGTCGAAGCGGAGCCCTCCGGCGCTGGGCCCTATTTACGCGCGGCGCTCGAATCGGCCACAGCCGAGCGAGCCAGTGGATACGCGCTCGACAGGCGAAAGGAGTTGCCCATGAGTGTTGACGAGCTTGCTCCTTATGCGCTCGTGGTGCTCGCTCTTCGCGGTGCGCCGCGCTTGGCGGAAGTGCGCTTGCTATCGGAATACGCGAGGGCCGGGGGCACGGTCTGGCTCTGCCTGTCGCCAGGCATTGACGTTGAGAGCTGGAACGCGCTGGCGCGCACGACGCAGGGACGCGCGCTGCCTTTCGTCTCTCTGGCTCGCACTTCGCTCGCAGGGCCCTTCGGGTTTGGAGCTATAGATAGTGATGCTCCCGCGCTGCGTGCCTTGGGCGAAAGCGCGCTCTCGGCCCTGCGCTCTGCGCGAGTGCGTGCTGGGTATGCGATCACGCCGCGCGAGGACGCGTTTACGCTCGCGCGTTGGAGCGATGCGACGCCAGCCTTCGTCTCTGCACAGACGGGCATGGGAGCATTGCTTGTGCTCGGGACTTCGCCCGAGCGAGAGGCTGGTGAGCTGGGGCTCTCGCCTGCGCTGCCAGCACTCGCCGCCTCCATCTTCAAAGCCTCGATCAATCCGCGCGAGCCTCTCTCAAGGGCCATCGGTGAAGCCGTAACGCTCGGGGTTAGCCCGAGTACGGATGTCAGCGTGACGGATGCTTCCGGGCACACGACGCGAACGAAAGCGCGCGAGTTGGCCCGGCGTTCGTCTGATATTTTCCCAGAGCCGGGCATCTACCGGCTGGAATTCGCCGGGCAACAGAGATTCCTGGCCTTCAATGCGCCGGGCCCGGAATCCACCCGCGCGCTCGCCACGAGCGAAGAGATCAACGGCTATCTCGCAGCAATCGAGAGCAAGAGCGCTTCCGGCGCAATCAACCCGATGGAGGAGGCAGAGCGACGTGGCCATGCTTGGCGGCTTTTCCTCTGCGCGGCCTTCATCCTCCTCCTGGCTGAGATGTTCCTCGCCACGCGCGCTCGACAACGAATCGCAGCGCCCGGCGAGGATTACGGCTGATCGCCAGGGACTCTTAATAACTCGGATTGAGAGCATATCTTCGATAGAGATTCTTATTCGTGAGCGCAACGTCTCCGACCATCAAGATTGATACTCGCGGCGCGAGGCCGCAGGCGGACGTGCGCGCAGCGCTCGCGCGACTGCACTTTCGCAGGCGGCTATGGCGCGCGTGCGCTTTGGCGACTTTCGCGCTTGCCTCTATGCTCGCGCTGCTCTGCGTCGTCGGCGCTGCGGATTACGCGTATACTCTCGCGCGCTCGACGCGTATCGCCCTGGTCATTCCGATTTTCTCAGCCGCATGTGTGTCCCTAGCGTCTGCCGTCTTTCTTATTGCCAGACGGCGCACGCTCATAGAAGTCGCACGCGAGATAGAACGCGCCGCAGGTCGCGGGCAGAACGCCCTTGTGACCTTTGCGGAGGGCGCGTGCGAAGCGAGCCCGCTGGCTCCATACATCGCGGCGCGTCTCTACAGGCAGGCGCAGAGCGAGGTCTCAGGGATTGACGAGAGAGTTGTCGCGCCGCCACGGCTTGCGCTCTGCGGCGCAGGCTCGCTGGTCTTCTTGATTCTCGTAATGTTCATGTTGCGCCTCTTAGCTCCCGTGCCTTTCACGCGTGAGTGGGAGCGCGTGCTACGGCTTTCTCCGGGCGACGCTGATACTCGCCTGCATGAAGCGGGCGACGGCAAGGATGCGACGAATGCCGGTCGCCTTGTGATCGCAGATGAGTTTCGCGTGCGGGTCGTGCCTCCCGCTTATTCGGGCTTGAGCGCTGAAGAAGCGACGGGAGATGCGCCGCTTCGTGTCCTCAAAGGGTCGCAGATCGAAGTCTCGCTGCGCGCTCGTGGGCCCATCGAGGGCGTGACTCTAGGCACGGGCGGCGTGACCGCCTGGATGCGAGCACTTGGCGGAGACCGCTTCGTGGGGGCTTTCACGGCGAGCGCGAGCGGAGCGTTTGAAACCCGAGTCATGGCCGATGCAAAGATTGCGCCCGCGCCGTTTGTGCGTGCCATAGAGGTTTACGCCGACGCCGCGCCCGAGGTGCGTATTACGGAGCCGGTGGGCGATCAATTGTTCCGCACAGTTCCGCCTGGGCCCATCAGCGTGCGTTGGACGGCGCGTGATGATCTGGGCCTTGCGAGCGCGACTCTGCGTTATATAAAGAGTCGCGGCGAAGGCGACGCGGCGAAGTTTACTAATGGCGAGCTTGGACAGGGCAGCGTCGCGCAGGTGAGCGGGCGCGAGTGGAACGGCGCGGGCGTGCTCGATCTGGCACGCTTGGACGTGAGGGCCGGAGATACGCTGGTCTTCTGGGTCGAGGCGCGCGACCACAAACCATCTCCAGACAACACGGGTCGCTCCGCCAGCCTGGCGATTGCCATCGCCGGGCCCGAAGGCATCAAGCTCAACCTGAGCGACCTGCACCCCAGCGAGATCGGGCGCTTTCTCCTCAGCCAGCGACAGATCATTATCCACACCGAGAAGCTTCACGGCGAACGCGCCCGCCTGCCCGTCGAAGAGGTCAAAAGACGCGCCAATGACATCGCCGCCGAGCAGCGCGAGTTCAAGAACTCCTTCAACGACTACATAAAGATAGAGGGCGCGGGCGAGCATGAAGGAGAGCCGGGCGTAGCTGCCGAGAGCGTTGAAGAGCGAGCGCAGGAGGCAGCCGGTGAGCGAACCTTGCCGCACGATCACGGCATTCCCGAACCGCCTTCCGGGTCGCCCTCGTCCGTGCGTGACATGATCTACGCCATACGCGCCATGTGGGATGCGGAGGATGCGCTGGCGACCGCCGATACTACCAGGGCTCTGGTCTTCGAGCGCGAAGCCTTGACGCGTTTGAAGCGTGCGCAGTTGGCCGCGCGATACGTGCCGCCGATTGTGGCCCAGAGCAAGCCGATTGATCTGAAGCGGCGATACGCGGGCGAGCTGGCCGAGATTAAGACGCGACTGGAAAGGCTCTCGCGCCGCGCGGCCTCTAAGGAAGCTGAGACGGTGCGCGAGGCGCTCAGCGATGCCTATGCTGCGCTGGGCGATCTACAGGGGACGCTGGACGTGCCCGTCACGGCACGCTCAAGCGCCATCGGGCGTGCCAAAGAGAGGGCGCGGCAAGCGGCTGACCGTCTGGCAACGGTTGGCGGCGATCACGCGGCGACGATTGCCGAAGCCACCGGACAACTACGCATAGTGGAAACGGAGCTGGCCCGCATGGAAACCGGCGGCGGGATGCAACAGTACGCGGAGCGTATCAGCAGGCCGCTCGCGCTGCTGACGCAGGCGGCCTCGAATCTATTCGCCATCGCAGACCTCAGCACGCGCGCCACAGACGGTGATGCCAATGTGATCATGCCCACGGATGATGCGCGAGCCGCAGATTATTTTCGCCGCCTGGCTGCGGGCACGCCCTGAATCCGATTCTGAAACGAATGCGCGAAGTAATGACTCTCTCTCTGATTGGTCTCGGCCTGGATGACAGTAACGCCTGGCGTGCGCTGGCGGTTACGGCCCTGGCCCTGGCGGCATTCGCGCTCAATCGCTACCGGCATAGCCTGAAGGAGCACCCGCGCCGCGCGCGTCTCTCTTTGACGGGGCTGCGCGCCGCGTCGTTCCTACTGTTAATCTGCGCGCTGGCCGGAGTCCGTGTGAATTACGAGGGCGCGCCGCCCGTCCGCTTGCTGGTGCGCTACGTGCAGAGCGAAAGCTTGAGCGCCGAGGGAGAGGCCGACAGGTCTGCCGACGCGGACGAAAGCTTAGAGCGTACGCTCGCTGCGCTCAGGGGGAACGGTTTTGAACCTGTGGCCGAGACCGCCGGGGGCGGAGCTTTGAGGCCGGGCGATTATGAGAGCATTGCTGGTGAGGGCTTTGCTGCGGCGGTATTGTTGACGGATGCGGCCATGAGCGCGACGGATGCGCGCCGCGAAGTCGAGCGCGCGAGCGCGGCGGCTGGCGGTGGGCCCGTCTATGTTGTGACCGATCTTCAAAAGAGGATGGGCCCAGGCGTCACCCTCGGAAGAGTCGAGGTGCTGGGCCGTCCTGTGCGCGGCGTGCCGCTCACGCTGCGCTGCGCGGTTCACGGTCTGGGGATGCGCGGGCATGAATCTCTCGTCACTATCTCGGACACAGCCAGGGTGGAGTCGTCCGCGCGCGTCAGTTGGAACGGCGACGACGAATGGCAAGTGATCACGCTCGAAGTCTTGCCGAAGGTCGCGGGATGGGCCAACTACGTCGCGCGCGTCGAACAGGCGGGCGTTGAAGAAGCGTCGCTGCTCTCGCGCCCCCTGACGCTCTACGTCGAAGAGCGACGCCTGAAAGTGCTCTTCTTCGAGGGCGAGCCGACGTGGGAAGCCAAGTTCATCCGGCGCGCGCTGGAACAGACTGGGCTGTTCGAGCTGGACTACTTCGCGCAGGTGAGCCGCGTGGCGGCGGTAGGGATGACGACGACGGAGGATGCTGCCAGGCAGAAGGAGGATGAAAATGTCGGCGGGGCGGCGCAGAGCGACAAGGCGAAAACCAACAGCGCCGCCGCGTCGCCCGAAGCCAGATTGCATCGGGCGCTCGCAAGCGCGGCGAGCCTCAACGCCTACGATGCGATCATCGTCGGCGCAACTCCGAACAGCATGCTCTCTGAGTCGGAGGTTGCGCGCCTGGCTGACTGGATAGAGCGTCGCGGAGGAGGTCTGACCGTACTCGGCGGCAACAGCTTCGCGGGCTCAATCGCCGCGCCGAACGGGCGACTCTACACACTCTTGCCGACAGATATTGACCCGCGCTCTCTTGTGTCCGAGACGCAGCAGGTCTCGCGCGGCGCGCCCCTGGAAGCGGAGAAGACGCGCGGGCTGTCAGCGCTTGTGCCCACGGAGGCAGGCGCGGGCGGCCCACTGCGCGGTTACCTGAAGGCGGTGGATGGGACGCTTGCCGCCGTGCTCACGGGGCAGGGATTCGTTTTGAGGGGATTGCGTCCGGGCGCAAGCGTGCTCGCCGCAAGCGGTCAGTCAGGCGTTGCGAGCGGCGCTGCTGCCGGCGTGCCGCTCATTGCAGCGATGCGCTACGGGGCCGGGCGCGTGCTCCTCTTCGCGCCATCCGATTCATGGCGTATCAGGACGAGCGCCAGCGGCGCGCAGGATGATACGAGCGGCCCGTTCGGCGCGTTGTGGCAGGGCTTGACGATGTGGGCGGCGGAGGGCGCGCGACCGCAGGTCGAGATTGTTCTGGATGAAGAGTCGCCGGGCGCTGGCCAGGAGGTCACGGCGGAGATTCGCGTGCGCGATGCGTCGTTTGCTCTGTCGAAGCCCGCCAGGATAAGGGCGAGTTTGCACCGGCTTACAGAAGGGACGGGCGATACAACGGCAAACGACGCGCCGACGCCGCGTGAAATTCCATTCACGCCGGATGAGAATGATACCGGCGTCTGGCGCGCACGCTTCGTCGCACCATCGCCCGGGCAATTCTCCCTGAAAGCCGACTACACAGCGAGCCGCGTGACCGGAAGCACGGAGAAGCGTTTCGCCGTCGTCTCTCAGTCACCGATAGAAACGGGCGCAGCCGAAGACACACTGCGGCGTGCAGCTCGCACGAGCGGCGGGCAACTGTTCGCCGCCGACCAGATGAATGCTCTGCTCGAACATCTCAGAGCACCGTCGCCAGCCGCCGATAAAGCTCGCCATACCTGGGAACTAAGAACCTGGCCGCCCCTAGCTCTCTTTATTCCCCTATTACTCTCCGGCGAATGGCTCGCCCGCCGCTGGTGGCGGATAGATTAAAGGATGAAGCATGAAAAAATTGGTTCCATTCAAAGCAGGAATTAACAGGGATGGACAGAGACTGTCAGGATAAAGAGAAAGCAACGACAAATTCATCAAGCAAATTCATTCATCAATGCTTTTAGTTTCCATCCCTCTTTCTGTCTTTATCCTGACCATCTCCGTCCATCCCTGTTAATTTCCTTCTTTCATCCTTCCGCCTTGCGCCTTGCTTTTCCCGGCATCGCCGGGAGTGATTCGTGCGTCTAAGCTGTGTTATGGGTGTGCAAGGTCGGGGAATAATTGTTTGTTCCGCTCTCATCTTCATCCTCTCTCTGCTGAGCGCTTCGTGCGGTAATAAGCGTGGCCGAAATATGGGCGCGAGCCCGGCGACGGTTTTGCCGGTGGAGCGCAGCTTGCCGCCGCTTCCCCTGAGGCCGCTGTCGCCTAAGCTGCGGGAGATGCGTGCGCGTGCGATGGAAGTATCGTCGCGGCTGCGTGAGCTTGACTGGAAGAATGAGGTCGGGATGGCGGAGCTGTCGGGGTGGGAATACGGCACGCGTGCGAATGAGATGGCGCAACTGCTGGGCGGCGATGAGCTGCGCGCTCTGGGTAAGCTGGCATCTGCGGGCGGCGTCCTGCCCGAAGGAACTGATCTGGTCTCGCTCGGCGCGAGCTTCCTGGCCGTCTCGGCCAGCGCCACCTATTCACCGCTCGATAAGCAAATCCTGCTCGTAGACAAGACGCATGACGACTCGCTGGTGACGCACGAGTTTGTGCACGCTTTGCAGGATCAGCATTTCGATCTGATGAAGCTGCTGGTCGTGCGGCCTTACAGCTTCGACCGCACGGAGGCCGTCTTCGCCGTCATCGAAGGCGACGCGATGAACGTCCAGCGTCGCGCCGAAGAGGGTGATGCCTACGGTCGTCGCTCGCTCGATGACATCGCGCGACAGGAGAGCGAGCGCTTCTCTCAGTATCGCGCAGGGGCGGGGAAACTTTTCCCGCCGCTCCTGATCGAGACCTTTATCTTTCGCTACCGCGATGGTGCGCGCTTTGTCGAAGCCGTGCGTCGTCGCGGCGGGCAGCGCGGCGTTGACGAATTGTTCCAGCGCCCGCCCGCTTCGAGCGAACAGGTGCTGCACCCTGAGAAATATTTGCAGCGCGAAGCGCCGCTCGATGTCCGCGTGGACGAAGACGGATTCAAGGGGCTGGGCTTCAGCCTCACAAGCTCGACGCCCATCGGAGAGATAGGCGTGCGCGGGCTGTTGATGGCGGGCGTCGGTGAACAGGAGGCGCTGCGCGGGGCCAACGGGTGGGGCGGCGACCGCGCCTATTTTTTTGAGCGCGGCCAGGGCGCTGCACCGCTCTTCGTCTGGAAGACTGTGTGGGATAGCCGCGACGATGCCGAAGAGTTCTTTCGCACTTACAGCGATCTACAGCGGCGACGCGCTAAAGCGAAGCCGGATAAAACATCGAACGCGGGCGGCGAAGCGCAGGCGATCTGGCGAGAGGATGGGCGCATCACGCTGGCGCAGCTCGCAGGGGATAGTGTGATTATCCTGCGCGGATTGGAGCCGGACGTTAAGAGCGCTCTCGACCCGTCGCGTCGCTGAAAATGGGCCAAGAGCCCGAGCCGCTCTCTCATCCCTCTTACGCTACCAGCGCATACTCCAAAGGCTTCAGGCCTTCGTAGTCGGGCGTCATCAGGTAATCTTCAACGTCAATCAGCAGCTTGCCCGTGGCGTCCACATCCGTCGGCTTGGAGAAGAAGTATCCCTGGCCGTAATCGCATTCGAGCGCGCGTAGCTGGGCCAACTGCTCTTTGGTCTCGACGCCCTCGGCGACGACTTTCATGCCGAGGTTGCGCGCGAGCATCACGATGGTGCGGACGATCTCCGTATTCTCGTTGTTGTCGGCCATGCTGCTGACGAAAGAGCGGTCTATCTTGAGCGTGCTGATCGGGAAGCGGTGCAGGTAGCTCAGGGAGGAATAGCCTGTGCCGAAATCGTCTATGCTGAGTTCGACGCCCAGATCGCGCAACTGCTGTAGCATCTCGATGGCGACCTCGAAGTTCTCCATAACGACCGATTCCGTAATCTCAAGCTTGAGGCTGCGCGGATCAATCTGCGTCTCTTCAAGCACGGCCTTGACCTGACCGATGAGGTCCGGCTGCATGAACTGTTTGCTTGAGAGGTTGACGCTGATCGAGAGCGGCGGATCAGCCGGAATGATCTTCTGCCACTCGCGCATCTGATAGCAAGCCTCGCGCAAGACCCAGTGACCCAGGGGGACGATCAGGCCAGTCTCTTCGGCGATGCGTATGAAGTCGGTCGGCGGGATGAGCCCGCGCTCGGGGTGTTCCCATCTGACGAGGGCTTCAAAGCCCGCGAGACGGAAATTGCTGAGCGAGACGATCGGCTGATAGTGAATGATAAATTCCTGGCGATCGACGGCGCGGCGCAGGTCTGTTTCCAACTGCAACTGCGTCAGCGCGCGCGTGTGCATGCCCTTGTCGAACAACTCATGACGCGCCTTGCCCATGGACTTGGCGCGGTACATCGCCGTGTCGGCGTCGCGCAGGAGGTCTTCGGGCTTTTCAAAGCCTGTCGTGCTCAGGGCGATGCCTATGCTCGCGCTCGTAAAGACTTCATGGCCGCCGAGGTTGAAAGCCTGCGTCAGTTCTTTCTGTAGACGCTGCGCGACTTCTATCACCTCTTCCTCATCGGCGATGTCTTCGAGAAGCACCGTGAATTCGTCGCCGCCGAGGCGCGCAATCGTATCGCCCGGGCGCAGGCACGTCTCAAGACGGCGCGCGATGCCGACCAGGAGTTGATCGCCGACCATGTGGCCCAGAGAGTCGTTGATGACTTTGAAGCGATCAAGGTCCAGGAAGAGGACGGCGAAGAGCATGTCTTCGCGCCGCCTGGTGCGCTGCACGGCCAGCTTGAGGTGATCTACGAAGAGGGCGCGGTTGGGCAGCCCCGTGAGCGCATCATGGAAGGCGTCGTGTAGGAGCCGGTCTTCGGCTCGCTTGCGGTCCGTGATGTCCTGAATCTGAAAGATGAAGTGCTGCGATTTGGTCTCGGCATCCCTGACGAGCGAAACGCTCAACATCACCCAGACCTCGTGGCCCAGCTTGTGGAAGTAACGCTTCTCCATCTGGTAGGTCGGGACTTTGCCTTCAATCAACTGGTTGATGTTGGCCATCGCGGGCGCGAGGTCTGTCGGGTGCGTGATGGCCTGGAAATGTGTCGAGAGCAGCTCCTGCTCGCTGTAGCCGAGTATCTGGCAGAGCGAGCGATTGACCTGCAGCCAGCGCCCGTTCTTGGCGACGAGCGCCATGCCGATGGCGGCGTAATCGAAGGCGCTGCGGAAGCGCTCGAAGGCGCTGCGGAAACGGGCCTCGCTGGCCTGAAGGGCCATGACGTGGCGCTGTGCCTGTTCGGCCTGCTCCTGAGAGGCTTCGACGTTCTTGAGGTAGGTGCGATAGGTGAAGTAGACGACGGCGATGATCGGAGTGCAGACGATGAAAGCGTAGATGCCTATGCCGCCGAAGACCTTCGCAATGATGGCGGCGGCGGACGCGCCCGTAAAATAGGTGATCGAAGTCCAGAGGTAGCCCTTCCTCCACATCTGCCAGATGGATTCGTTGGCCTTCAGAGCCTGGCGCACAGCGGCCAGCCCGGAGTTGACGATGTACTGCACGAAGCCCATCACGCAGACCGCCAGAATGTAGTCCGCCGAATAGTCTCCGCGCACCAGCGCCGCAGGTGAACCGAACAACAGGTTCAAGGTCGAAACGGTCAAGGCCGTGGCGAAGGCCATGACCGCCGAGTTGAATAGAATCGTCGTCTTATTCTTGCAGAAGCGCAGGGATGAAGAGAGCGCGTCGGCGGTCGCCAGGAGGATGGCCATCTCGCCGCCGTAGAGCAGGACTGTCAGAAAGGTGAAGGTGTCGGAGACTGTGATCTCGCCCTGCACGCGCGGAATCTTCACGCTCAGTCTTGAGCCGAAGCAGAGCGTCACGATGGTCAGCAGCAGAAAGCGTATGTCAACGCGCTCAAGCGGCAAGCTATAAACGGAATGAACACAGGCCGCCGCTCCGGCTGTGATGATCAGCCACATGAATGGCCCCGTCAAATTTTGCTTGCTGCTATTTTTCATGCCGTCTAAGGGGGGCGACGCCTTCAGCCCGCATCGCGTGTATTGCGAATGCCATGCCAGGAGGGAGGCGGAAATTATGTGGTGAAATAATTGGGCTTAGAGAAAAGATTATATTTCGACCCATCAGAGTGACCGATCAGAACCAATCAATCTGAGAGAAGCAAGGCTTTTTGACCGCTTTCCTCTCAAGGGAATTATCAAAGAGGCACGCAGCGACAGGAAAGAAGTTAACGGGATAAACAGGATAGCCAGGATAAAGAAAAAGCACAGACGGATTCATTGCAGCAATGCTTTTGTCCTTCATCATGCTTTCTTTATCCTGACCATCTCTGTCCGTCCCTGTTAATTTCCGCTTTCGATCTCTCAACTCTTAGCTGTGCGCGGAGCGATCTCGTCGGCGACGATGAGGCCGGATTGTGTGACGGCGGCGATTCCGTGGCCTGGAAAGGTCGTATCGCCGACCATGTAGAGGTTCTGAATAGGCGTCCGGTGCGAGAGGGAGTTTCTGCCGAACACGTCCAGGGATTGGCCCAGGCCGCCGACCATGCCAAGCTTTCGTCTCGTCATTTCATAAAATGTGCGCGGGGTCGCCGTCTCGATCACCTCGATGTGCTCGCCAAGCTCCGGCATCATCCTGTGAAGGCTTGTCCAACACTCTTCGAGCCGCGCTTGATCCTGCGCCTCGTGCTCTGTCTCGTCCTGGTGGAAGGCGAACCACTGCGTCGGTTCTGTAAATGTATTGACGGTGACGGCACGCTTGCCAGAGGGCGCGCGCGCGTCCCAGGAGGGCGCGCAAGAGAACATGAACTGTGCCCGTTCGGCATCGTACTCTTCGCCCTCGCACCAATCGGTCAGGGCGAGCAGGCGCTGGGCTGGAAGAGCGGCTGCCTTTGCTTCGTCCATGCCAAGGTAGAGCAGGTACGCGCCCCAGCCGCGCAAGCTCTTCATGCGTCGCCGCAACTCTTCCGGCGTCCGATTGAGACCGACGAGCTTGCCGTACGTGTCCCAGACCGGAAGATTGCTGACGACGGCGCGTGTCGCCTCAACCCTTTCGCCGCTCAAAAGATCAACGCCCACGACGCGGCCCGCCGCATCATACGCGAGCCGCAGCACAGTCGTATCAAAGCGCACGACGCCGCCGCTCTTCCTGATCGCTTCAGCCAGTCGTTCGGCCAGAGCTTGAGCCCCGCCGCGCATAGAGTACATCCCCGTGCGCGGCAGCATCAGCGCCACCGCCGCGTAGAGGTAGGCGCATTCGTGGCTGGCACGCTGCGCGAAAATTTGTAGCTGTGCATCTATAAAGCGTCGAAAGCGCGCGGATGTCCCTTCGAGATACTCAGCCGCCGTCCTGTCCATAGCCTTGAGCACGCGCGAAGCGATGCGTGCCTCCGGCGCTGTCGCCAGCGTTCGTCTGAGCGTAGACGCGGTGCGCAGATCAACGGCGCGGCGCGCGACGCGCCTCAAAGCTTCGGCGATGGGCCCAAGCTCGCGGTAGAAATTGACGCTCGCGTCGGCGCACTCCGTAAAGGCGGCGCGCAAGGCGGCCTCAAACTCCGCATCGTCTTCGACGATGGGAATGTCTGTTTGGTCGGGCAGGCGAACGACGTAGGCGGGCCTTGCCGGTTGGACTTCGGGAGCGCTCGCGGGCAGCTCCGCGAAGACGCGCTCGTGAATCTCGCCCGGCTGCCAGGAGGCGTAGAGCCCCGCGCCCTGTTCAAATTCATAACCGAGCTTCTCGAAGGTTGCAGCGCATCCACCTGCGCGCGACTCCTTCTCAAAGAGGCACACATGAACGCCGCGCGCGGCCAGGAGCGCTGCCGTGGTCAGCCCACCGATTCCTCCGCCGACGACGACAACCTCATAAGCCATCTCTCAGCTCAGGTTCCGTATCAGTTGCGTGAGGGTATGAATGATGGCGGCCTTCTGTTCGCCGTTGCCACCGCTACTGCGCCGTATGTAAGGCTCTAAAACGATGACCACGGATTGAAGACCATTGAAGACCAGGTGCATGACGTAACAAGGCAAGAGCCTCCCCGTATAGGCTCGCATGAGGGTCAACGACAGGCTGAAGATAGTGATCGCCGCAATCACGCCCAGATTATTGCTGTACTGAAAGACATGCACGAACGTAAAAAGAAAAGAGACGGTGATGACAGCCCAGAGCATGCCCGTCACTCTCTGCAAGGCCGAATAGATGAGCCCGCGATAGATCATCTCTTCAACGAGCGGCGCGGTCACGGTCGCCAAAAGCGCGATGGAGATACGCGCGGCCAGGGAGCTGGCGACGATCTGGTCAACTTCCGTCGCATCCCCGCCGATCAGCGTGGTCATTAAGAAGCCGAAGATCAGTACCAGGACAGCCACCAGGATGCTCGTCCCAGGCCCAATCGTCCTGCTCCAACTCCAACCAAGCGTGCGCCAGAACGGGCGTTTGCCGAAACCCGTGACGATGGCCCACACCAACCCGAGCGTCAGGACGTGCGCGGGAATCGTCGAGAGTACGGAGAGCAGAATCGCCGCCGGGTCTTTCTGTAGAGCTTGTCCCGTATGCTGAAGGCTCGCGCTGCCATACCTGTATATCGCATAAGGAATGATGACGAGGAACTGCACCCCCACGAGCAACACTACGCTGCCCAGCCAGGCGAGCACAGCCGTCAACACACCCCAGGGAGGATTGTCCGGGTTCACCTCATACGTGCTCGACGGCGGCGCGGCGATCAACCCGGGATCAACGACTGCGTAGCTGTCAGGCGGCAGCGGGGGCGCAAAAGAAGCTTCTTTCGATGTTTCCACGATGCGTAGAAGTGTAAGAGAGTTACTGCGAAGCGGTCAACTGAAAGCAAGGATGAAGGCGGAATGCGACGTGATGAAAGAAAGCAAGTAACGGGGATGAACAGAGATTGTCAGGATAAAGAGAAGCAAAGACTGATTCATCAAGCAATTTCATCGAGCAATGGTTTTAGTTTGTATCCTGCTTTCTGTACTTATCCTGTTCATCCTGTCTATCCCTGTTCATTCTTTCTCTTCTTTCATCCTTCCGCCTTCATCCTTGCTCTTTAAAGTGTTGGGCTATGGCGGCGCGTACGGCTCGCATCAACTCTTCAAGGTTTTCGTCCTTGAGTTCGGCGGTGGGGATGGGAGCATCGACGTACATGTCTATCGGGCCCGCGCGAAAGATGATCGAGTTTTTGGGCAAGACCTGCCGCGAGCCTAAAATTGTGACGGGAACGATGGGCACACCGGCCTGTATCGCCAGCTTGAAGCCGCCCTTCTTGAAAGCATGCAGGGCGCCGTCGGGCGAGCGCGTCCCTTCGGGAAAGACGAAGGCGCAGATGCCGCCGCGTATGTAACGCGCGGCTCTTTGCATGCTCGTCACGGCGTTCTGCGTCGAGCTGCGGTCGACAGGGATGTGTCCCGCGCGCGAGAGATGCCAGCCCATGAAGGGAATCTTGAAGAGAGGCTTCTTCGCAGCGATGCGCAACTGCACGGGCAGGTAGCCGAGCATCGCCGGAATATCCATGTAGCTCTGGTGCGACGAGAGAAAGACGTAGGATGTGCCCGGGCGTATGTTCTCAAGGCCGTGAACGCGCACACGCGCGCCCGCCGTGCGCGCAATCAGCCGACACCAGACCTGCGCGCACCAGTGCTGACGCCGCCCCGTCGGGTCGTAGAGTGAAAGCGTCAGCGAGATGCTGCCCATGACAAACGTGTAGAGATAGATGAGCGGGATGGCTATGGCCGAGTGAAGATAGTTGATGAGGGCCGGGCGGCGCGGCGGCGGAGTCGGCGGAATGTCGTCAACTGCTCGCGCGCGCGCCGTCGATCTTTCCGTTTGTGTGTAGACTCTCGTTTGCGCCAAAGCCGATGATCCGTATTGATTCCGTCAAGGGGCTGCGGCTGCCTTCTTCGCTTGCGGGTCGAAGGCATAAGCACAGCCGTTTATTCGATGGCCTGTCTCGAAATGCCCAGGCGCGTGGCCGCAATCATGAGACCGATGATCGTCTTGGAGTCTTCGATCTCGCCGTCGGCAATCATCTCAAGCGCGCGTGTGAAGGGCACGCGCACGATCTCTAACATCTCGTCCTCTTCGAGACGCTGCGCCGTCTCGGTCAGCTCTGTCGCCAGGTAAACCCACATCTTCTCCTCGACGAAGCCGGGCGAGACGAAGAACTCCGAGAGCTTTTCCAACCGCCCGGCGACGACGCCCAGCTCCTCTTCCAACTCGCGCGCCGCGCCTTCTTCTGGCCGCTCCGGCGACGAGAGCGTGCCAGCCGGAATCTCAAGCAGGTAACGCACGACCGCGTGGCGATACTGGCGCACCAGCGCCACCGTCATATCGTCGAAGACGGCGACAATCGCCGCGCTGCCCGGATGATGTACGATCTCGCGCTTGTAGGTCTGGCCGCCTTCGCGCACGGTGTCAACCGTCACGTCAAAGATGCGACCGCGAAAAATCTCTTCGCTGCTGATCAGCTCGGGTGCTTCCGGTTCAGGAGTGGCCATGTGATTTTCAATCTTCCGATGATGAATGCGCCGCTTGCTCTCGAAGCGTGCGCTGTATCTCACCCACAAGATAGAGAGAGCCGGTGATAAGAATCAGTCCGCCGGGCGGAGTCTGCGCAAGCGCCAGGCGTAGGGCCTCATCGGCCGAGGAGGCAAGTGCGATTCTACTCGAATCAATGCCGGTCGGCACATAGCTTTCTATCTCTTCCGCGCTTGCGGCGCGCGGGCTCTCGGGACGGGTCAGGATCAAACGGGCCGCCGCCGGAAAGAGAGTCGCCGCAATCTCTCTCAAAGCTTTATCACGCATCGCCCCGAAGATCATAGTGATGGGCGCTGTGATGTGCTCGTCCAGGTAAGCGCGAAGCGCTAGAGCGCCCGCCTCGTTATGCGCTCCGTCGAAGAGCATTGAAGGACGCCCTGCCCACAATTCCAGCCGTCCTTTGTGCCGTGCACTTTCGATGCCCTCGATGATGGCTGCGCGTGGGATGTCGAAGCCGCTCGCGCGCAGGGCTTCGGCGAGATGAATGGCGACCCGGGCGTTAGTCAACTGGTGACGCCCGCGCAGTCCGAGCCGCAGGTCATCATAACAGTCCGTCGCCGTCCGTATGCGAACGCGCAGGCGACCCGTTTCGTCTGCGCCGAGCACGGAGGCCGCCCGGTCATCTAAGAGGCGCGGCTCGACATCGCTCGCCGCACATCGCTTGAGTATTACTTCCTGAGCCTGGGGCGGCTGCGGTGCGATGATGGCCGTCACGCCCGGACGAATGATGGCGGCTTTTTCCGATGCGATCTCGGTTATAGATTGGCCCAGGTATTCCTGGTGATCTAGAGCGATGGGTGTGATCGCAATGACGCTGGCGCGGGCGGCTGTGGTGGCGTCGAGTCGTCCGCCGAGGCCGGTCTCAAGAATCGCCAGCCGGACGCGGGCCTCGCTGAATGCCAGGAGCGCGGCGGCGGTCACGTGCTCGAAAAATGTCGGCAGCGTGGCAAGCTCTCCATCTTTCAGCAGGCGCTCGGCACGCTCGCGCACCAGCCTAATCAGTCGAGCAAACTCTTCGTCCGGTATCTCCTGCCCATTCGTGCGTATGCGCTCTGTGATCTTGACGAGGTGCGGGGAGGTGTAAAGCCCGGTCGTGATACGCGCCGCGCGGCAGATGGCTTCAAGCATGACGGCGGTCGAGCCCTTGCCGTTCGTCCCGGCTATCTGCACCGCCGGAAAATCGAGCTGTGGTCGTCCCAGTGCATCCAGCAGGCGCTCAATGTTTTGTAAGCCGAGCTTGATGGCGACGGTCTCGTGGCCCAGGCTCAAAAGATACCGCAGGGCTTCATCCATAATGCAGTGGCAAGTGACGAGTGACGAGCAGGGGACAAGCATTTCCGCTTGTCACTGGTCGCCCGTCACTGCTTTTAAGGGCGCTTCGTCGTCTTCCGACTCCCGCTGGATGTCCGGGTTCATCATGAAGTTGAGCAGCTTGATGAGGTAGGCGCGCATCTCGCGGCGGTCAACGATGGCGTCCAGCATTCCGTGGTCGAGCAGGAATTCGGAGCGCTGAAAATCTTTAGGGAGCTTCTGGCGGATAGTCTGTTCGATGACGCGCGGCCCGGCAAACCCGATCAGAGCCTTCGGCTCGGCGATAATACAATCGCCCAGCATGGCGAAGCTGGCGGTGACGCCGCCGGTCGTCGGGTCTGTCAGCACGGAGATGAAGGGCAGGCGCGCCTCGTCCAGTTGCGCGAGCGCCGCAGATATTTTCGCCATCTGCATCAGCGAGAGCGTGCCTTCCTGCATCCGCGCTCCGCCCGAAGCGGCGAAGATGATGACGGCGGCCCTCTCTCTGAGCGCTCTTTCAATCAGCCGCGTGATCTTCTCGCCGACGGCTGAGCCCATAGAGCCGCCGATGAAAAGCATGTCCATCGCCCCGGCGAAGACCGTGTGGCCGCCGACTTTCCCGCGCGCGCTGATGATCGCTTCGGGCAGACCCGAAACCTCACGGGCCTGCTCAAGCCGCTTCGTGTAAGGCTTGGTGTCAACGAATTCCAGCGGGTCTATGGAGATGATTTCCGTATCCAGCTTTTCATAAACGCCGTCGTCGAAGAGTTGTGTGAGGCGCGATGGAGCGTCGAGGCGGAAATGATAGCCGCAGTGAGGACAAACCTGTAGGGATTCTTCGAGGTCGCGCTTGTAGAGAGGAGCGTCGCATTCTTCGCACTTGACGAAGACGTTTTCGGTTTTGACGCGCCGTTCTTCGATGGGCACGGGCTCGCTCTTCTGATTCTTTGGCTTACGAAACCAGGGCATAGGTCTCTATCGCCACACAGGGCTTCCTGATAATCCTACGAGCATTTATGGTTACGTCTCGAACGAAGACGGCGCAGAGAATACCATAAAAAAGGATGAAGGATGAAGGCTGCAAGGATGAAAGAATGAAAGCAGAACCTAACAGGGATCGACAGAGATGGTCAGGATAAAGAATAAGAGATAAGCAATTCATGCAGCTATGATCTCTGTTTTTATACCGATTTTAGCTTCTATTCTGTTCATCTCTGTCCATCCCTGTTAATTGCTTTGCCCTTAGAATTCTATACCCTGCTGCGCGCGTATCCCTGCGTTGAAGGGATGCTTGATCTCGCGCATCTCGGTGACGAGGTCTGCGGCTTCGACAAGCTCTGCGGGCGCGTCGCGTCCGGTGAGGACGATGTGGAGCGCTGGCTGCTCTGCTCGACGGGCGCGAAACTCTTCGAGCAACTCTTCGACGCTCAGCATGCCGTAGCTCAGCACGTAAACGATCTCGTCAAAGACCAGCAGATCATAGTCGCCGCTGCGCATCTTCTCGACGCACAGCGCCCAGGTCTCGCGCGCCGTCTGCCTGTCCTGCTCAGGGTTCTTCGTGTCCCAGGTAAAGCCGTCGCCCATCGTATGGACTTCGATCCCGAGCTTGTCAGCCGAGACGTGCTCGCCGTAGCGGTCATTCCTCGACTTCATGAACTGAATCATACAGCAGTTCAGGCCGCGCCCCGCCGCGCGCATCATCAACCCCAACGCACAGGTCGTCTTGCCCTTGCCGTTGCCGGTATGAACCATCAGCAGCCCGCGCGTCGTCTCCTGGTAATCCGCGCGTCGCCATTTATATTTCTTCTCTTTTCCAGACATAGAAAAAATAGATGTCAGATGCCGGATGCCAGATGTTAGCGAACAGCTTTTACTAACATCTGGCATCCGGCATCCGACATCTGATCTTCATCCTCTGATCTCTGCTCGAACAGGGCTCGATTCTCTTTGAATGAGCGGGTCTTCAGTGGTGTCAATGTCGCCGTTACGCCGCTCGACGGCATCCTTGAGCAGGCGAACGATGTTGCGCTCGGCTGTGTCCCAGTCTCCGGTGAGCGTACACCCGGCTGCGTTGCGATGGCCGCCGCCGCCGAACTGCTCCGCGATGCGTGCGACGTTGACATCGCCCTTCGAGCGCAGGGAAGTGCGATAGATGCCTGGCTCTTTCTCCTTCAACAAAGCGACCGCCTCGACCCTGTCACAGGTCAGGGGATAGTTGACGAAGCCGTCACCGTCCTCTTCCGATGCCCCGGCTCTCTCCTGCATCTCAAGCGTCTGGCGCATCCAGGCGACGCGCCCCGTCTCGTCGCGCCTCACGGTTGAGAGCACTTCGCCGAGCAGCTCTATCTTGCTCCAGGGGTAGCTTGCGAAGACGGCTTCGGAGACCTGCGCCGGTTTGACGCCCGCGCGCACCAGTTCCGATGCGACCTTGAACGTGCGCTCCGTCGTGTTCGAGTAATGAAAGGAGCCGGTATCCGTGATCAGCGCCGTGTAGACGCATTCGGCAATCTCTTTGGTGACGCGCACGCCCGTCGCCTTGCACAGGTTGTAGATCATCTCGCCGACCGCCGAGGCGGTCGAGTCTATCCAGTTGATCGTGCCGAAGAGGGCCGTCGTCGCGTGATGGTCTATGTTGACGACGAACTGTTTCTCAAGATCGATCAGGCCGGGCCGCGTAATGTCCGAGCATTCGATGACGAAGACGGCGTCGTAGGGGCGATCGACGGCGGGCGTGACGCGCACTTCCGCAGAGCCCGGAAGCTTCTGGTAAGAGTGCGGAACCTCGTCGCGCATAATCACTTCAACCTCTTTATCCAGGGCCCGCAACAGCCAGTAAAGACCGAGCGATGAGCCCAGGCTGTCCCCGTCCGGGCGGACATGCGAGGTGATGGCAAAGCGCCGCTTCTTTTCGATCAATTCAACAACTTGACTAAGCATCGTTAAAAGTAAGGATGAAGGATGAAGGATGAAACGAAAGACAATACGTCTTTCCTTCATCCTTCATCCTTCATCCTTCATCCTTTCTCTCACGGGGGGATTCCTCTACCGTGTTATCGCTCTCCCGCGTGCGTTCGATCTCTGCCAGCAACATGTCTACGCGTGCGCCCTGCTCCTCGACCGTGTCACGCACGAAATGAATCTCGGGCGTGTGTCGCAGGCTGAGCGCGAAGCCTACTTGCTTGCGCACGTAGGGGGCGGCGTGCCTGAGCGCGACGAGCGCCTTGGCCGTTTCCGCCTCATCGCCCGCCACCGTGACGTAGACGCGCGCGTCCCGCAGATTCTCCGACAGGCGCACGTCCGTCACCGTGACCATCGTCAAGCGCGGGTCTTCCAACTCATACCCGACGATCTGCGCGATCTCTTCGCGCAGCATATCGGCGACTCTCTCAGGGCGACGCATATCAAAAACAGTGACTCGGTGACAAGTGACGAGCGGCGAGTTGAAAGCTTTGCTCCGGCTTGTCACTCGTCACTCGTCACTTGTCACTGCTTTAAAGCTCGGTCGCGGCGACCTTCTCGATAACGTAAGCCTCGATCTGATCGCCGACCTTGACATCGTTAAAGTTTTCGAGGCCGATGCCGCATTCAAAGCCCTCGCGCACTTCCGAAGCATCGTCCTTGAAGCGACGAAGGCTTGCGATGCCGCCTTCCCAGGAGACGATTCCATCTCGAATGAGGCGCGCGCGCGCGTTGCGGCGGATAGTGCCGTCTATCACCATGCAACCGGCGATGACGCCGGCCTTCGGCACGCGGAAGACCTCGCGCACCTCCGCCTTGCCCAGAATGCGCTCTTTCTCGACCGCTTCGAGCATGCCGATCATGGCCGCGCGAATCTCTTCTTCGACCTTGTAGATGATCGAGTGCAGGCGTATGTCCACGGCCTCCTGCTTGGCAAGGTCTGCGGCTCGCACTTCCGGTCGCACGTTGAAGCCGATGATGACGACAGCCGTTTGCGATGCGCCGGCCTGCGTGGCCGAAGCCAGCAGTACGTCGGACTCCGTGATCGCGCCGACGCCGGAGCGTATGACCTTGACCTTCACCTGATCTGTCGAGAGCTTCTGCAAAGTGGACTTGAGAACTTCGACCGAGCCCTGCACGTCGGCCTTGATGACGACCAGCAGTTCTTTGACCTCTGTAAGCCCGAGCGCTTCTATGCCGCGCTTGGTGGTTTGCAGCAGAGTGTTCTGGCGCGTCAGCATTTGGCGGTGATGCGAAATCTGCTGGGCCCGCGTGATGTCCGCGACGACCTGGAAGGATTCGCCGGCCTGCGGCACGCCCTGAAGGCCGAGCACCTCGACCGGGGTCGAAGGCCCGGCTTCCATGATGGACTCGCCCTTATCATTGAACATGGCGCGCACCTTGCCGAAGATCTGGCCGACGATAAAGGGGTCGTGGACGCGCAGCGTGCCCTGCTGGACAAGGACGGTTGCGACCGCGCCGCGACCGCGATCAAGCTTGGCTTCGAGGACGACGCCGGAAGCCAGGCGGGTCGGGCTCGCCTTGAGGTCCAGAATGTCCGTCGTCAGCAGAATAGTTTCGAGAAGCGTGTCCAGATTCTCGCGCCTCTTGGCCGAGACCGGAACCATCTCCGTATCGCCGCCCCACTCGACCGGCTGCAAGCCCTGATTGGCAAGCTCCTGCTTGACGCGGTCGGGGTTGGCGTCGGGCCTATCAATCTTATTGATGGCGACGACGATGGGCACACCGGCTGCGCGCGAGTGCTCTATGGCTTCGATGGTCTGCGGCATCACGCCGTCATCGGCGGCGACCACGAGCACGACCACATCCGTCGCCTTTGCGCCGCGCGCTCTCATCATCGTGAAAGCTTCGTGGCCGGGCGTGTCTAAGAAAACGACGTGGCGCTTCTCCGAGGGATTGTCAGGGTTGGGCACTGCGACGCGCGAAGCGCCGATGTGCTGCGTGATGCCGCCCGCCTCGCCAGCCGCGACATCCGTCGAGCGTATCCCGTCAAGCAGCGAAGTCTTGCCATGATCTACGTGGCCCATCACCGTCACGACCGGGTCGCGCGGCAACTCCACATCGTCTGCACCTGTATCGATCAACTCTTCGAACTCCTCCTCGGCGACCATCTCCTCGAACGGGACGAAGGTCACGTCGTAGCCGAATCGCTTCCCCAAGTCTGCGGCCACGTCATCATTCAAAGGCTGGTTGATGGTGGCAAATACGCCGCGCTGCAAGAGCAGCGTAACGATGTCCTTTGGCTTGATGCCGAGCTTTTCGGCAAACTCTTTGACGGTCGAGCCCTCCACGATGCGGACGGGCTTGAGTTCGCCGCCGACCGTGGCCACGTCCAGGCGACCGGCAATGCGGTCTTCCAAAGAGAGAGTCTTCGGCGGCGGGATGTAGTCACGATCACCGAAGCGACCCTTGCCGCCCTCGTGCAGCTTGTGGTTGCCGCGCGGGGTAGTGCGCGTGGAGCGACCTCTGCGGCGATCGCTTGGCGGCGGCGTATAAACAGTCTGCGGCGTGGCCGTCTCTCCGGGCGTACCGCTTGGCTCAAACGCGCCGCGCTCGGCAGGGCGGGCGTTGGCGGCCCCGCGTCCGGGGCGCTCGCCACGTTCGACGCGTTCCTGCCGCTCGCGCCGCTCGCGCGGGCTGGGCTGCGGCGGCTGTGGCACGGGCGCGACGGGCGCGGGCGCGCGGTCGCCGTGCCGTATGCCTGCATTGATCGCCGCCTGCGTCGGGCGTAAAACGCGAACCTGCCTGGCGGGAGGCGGCGGGGCGGCTGTATGCGGCGCTTCCGTCGCCTGCTCGGAAGCGATTACCTGCGGCTGGGCCTGTATGGCCTCCGGCTCGACTACAGCAGGGCTGCCGCCGTTTGAATCAATTACGTGCTGCGCGGCCTGCACAGGAGCGGCGGGCTCAGAGACCGCGAACGGCGCTGGCTCGGGCTGATACTCCGTCTCTTCGGGCAGCGTCTCGACAGTACCGGTCGGCGCGGGCTGCTCGGCGCGTATCGCAGGGCTCAGCCTTTTAACCAGGCGCGCGGTCGTGGAAGTTGTCGCAGGGGCGGCGTGCCTGGGCGTCTGCCCCTGTTCGGGCGCAGGCGGCGGCGAAGGCGCGGCGGCAGCGGCTGGCATCTCTGCTGCCGGGGCAGTCGGCGGCGGCTCTTCCAGCGGGTGCGGCGCTTCTTCTTCGGCAGGGCGGATAGCTTTTTTGACGACACGCACGGTGCGGGGAGCGACGGTTTCTTTCTTCGGGAAATACTTGTTGCGTATCTTGTCGGCTAACTCTTTGGAGATGGAGTTCGAGGGCACACTGACATCCACACCTTCGCGTCGCACCTCTTCGATGAGACGCTTCGTGTCGAGCTTCAGTTCTTTGGCTAGGTCGTACAGGCGAACCTTGGAAGTAGAAACGGACATGCACTCCTTCTTCGACGCTCTTCAGATAAAACGGCGTCGGCGCTTCATAAGGTTAAAGACTCTCACCGTCCTTAACCTTTCGGGCGCTCGCTCAAGGAGAGCTAATACCGCTTTGGTGGATTAAGGAGGCGAGGAGCGATGCGCGCATAATCGGCGTGCGCGCTCGCTCAAGTTACTGGGCCGCATCGGGGGAAGCATCCTGCTTCTCGTCCGTCTCGCCCTCGACCGGCGCGGCCTCTTCACGATACTGCGGCTCGGGAGCGGATGTCGTTTGTACTTCGGGCGCGGAAGCTTCCGAAGCGAAATCTGCAACGGGCGAGAACGGCTCATCCTCCTCAACCGGAGGCTCGTCCTCGCCAATCTGCCCGGCAGCCTCTATGTAGGCTGCGCCTGAAGATGTAATGTCGGGCGCGGGTGTAATCGTATCGGGCCGCAGGTCGCGCCCTGCGTCCTGCAAGAGAAGCTCGTCCTGCGATACAGGGTCGGCTTCCGTGAGCGCGACAGGGTCGGCGGATTCCTGTGCAAGGATGTTCGGCTCGGCTGTAAACGGCGTTCCATCTGCGACCGCCTCGTCGTACCCTTTGGCGATCATCTCGTCCGAAGGCTCGACCTCGCCCGCGTCAATCGTCGGGTCGAATTCTGCCGAGACGGCATGCTGCTCAATGGTCCCGCCTCCCTCTTCTTCGCCTTCTGCCATCGCGGTCTCTTCTCCCGCCGTCTCCGGCGCTTGTTCTTCGCCTGCGGGCGCGGCCTCGGTTTGTGCCTCTAACGCTTCGCCGTCAACGTCGGAATCCGTCCCGCCTGCCTCCGCCGCCTCATCCGAGGAGCCCTCTTCGCCGCCCTGCTGCTTGCTCTTGTCGCGCGCGGCGATCACGGCCTGGGCCGCGTTCAAGATCGTCTCCGCTTCGTCGAGACTCACGTCGAGGTATTCGACAAGGTCGTCCACGGTCGTCCCGGCCAGAGCGTCAATGTCGTTGATGTCGTGGGCGGCGAGCGCCTCGGCCTGCTGCGCCGTCACACCTTCGATGGCCGAGAGAGGCACAGCGCCGCCGGAAGCGATGAGCGCGCCCATCTGCTCGGCGACCTCTTTCTTCAGTTCCTCTTCGCTGCGTATGTCAATATTCCATCCAACCAGTTTCGTTGCCAGGCGCACGTTCTGCCCGCGCTTGCCGATGGCCAAGCTCAACTGGTCTTCGTTGACGATCACTTCCATCTGCCGATTCTCGATATCAGTGATGCGAACCTGATTGACCTTCGCCGGGGACAAAGCGTTGGCCGCAAAGACAGACGGCTCGTCCGACCATTCGATGATGTCGATCTTCTCGCCGCGAAGCTCCCTGATGATAGCCTGCACGCGCGAGCCCTTCATCCCGACGCAAGCGCCAACGGGGTCAACGTCGCGCTCGTTCGAGGTGACGGCGATCTTGGCCCGCTCTCCCGGCTCGCGCACGGCTGATTTGATGATCACCGTCTCGTCGTAAATCTCCGGCACTTCCATCTCGAAGAGGCGGCGCAGAAGCTCAGGGCTCGTGCGCGAGACTTCGACCTGCGGCCCCTTCGATTCCTTAGAGACGTTGTTGATGACGACTCTGATGCGCTCGCCCTGGTTCCACTGCTCGCCGCGTGACTGCTGCGAGCGGGGCAGGATGGCTTCCATGTTCCCCAGGTCAACGATGATATTGCCGCGCTCAAAGCGCTTGACGAAACCGTTAACGAGGTCGCCGATCTTGTCTATGTACTGGTCGTAGATATTGGAGCGTTCGGCATCGCGCACTTTCTGGAAGAGAATCTGCTTGGCCGTCTGGGCAGCGATGCGTCCGAGTTCTTCCATCGGCAGCGGGAGCAGCAGCGCGTCTCCGATCTCTACCTCGTCGCCAGCCATCTCTCTGGCCTCCTCGATGGAAAGCTCCGTGGCCGGGTTGGTCACTTCGTCAACGACCACTTTGGAGGCGGAAAGCTCTATGCCGCTCTCGGGGTTCCAGTCAACCTGAATATCCTCGCCGGAGCGGAACTGTTTCTTGGCCGCAGCGCGCACAGCTTCCTTGACCGCCTCGATGACTATCTCGCGGTCTACGCCCTTCTCCTGGCAAAGGTCGTCAATGTTTTTAGCGATGGATGTGCTCATAATCAACCAGATGACAGATGCCGGATATTAGATGTTAGTTAGAACCTTCCGTCATTACTGACATCCGGCATCTATTTCTCTCTCTTTCGACCGTCACGCCCTTCGGCCCCGGCGGCCATCTCGCGTTCACGGGCGCGTCGAAACTCTTCTTCCACGTCGATCTCAAGATTCGCTTTAACGATGGCCTCAAGCGGCAGGAGCACGCGCCCGCTCGTCTTGTCTTCAAAAGCCACATCGTCGCCTTCAAGACCGAGGATACGACCGCGAAAGTTGCGCTGGCCGCCAATGGCGACCCTCGTCTTGACCTTGGCCTCGCGCCCGGCGAAACGCTCGTAGTCGGCCCGTTTATATAGGCCGCGCTCCAATCCGGGCGAGGATACCTCTAAGGTATAAGGCGAGTGGATGAAGTCTTCCACATCCAGGATCGTGCCGAGATGCAGGCTGACTGCGGAACAATCCTCATGGGTCACGCCTTCCGGCTTGTCAATGAAGATGCGGAGGATGGGTTTGCCTTCCGGCCCGGCGACCTCGGCGTGGACTAATTCCAGCCCGTTATCCGTCGAGACGCGCTCGGCAAGCTCTCTGACGCGACCTTCAATCGAACCCTGACCCACCCGACTTGTCCTCTCGCTCGAAAATACTCTCTCGCACAAAATAAAAAGTGGGCGCGAACCCACCGGACTGCACCGCCGCGCTCCAAGCAAGCGAAGAATTATACGAGAAGGGAAGAGTAGAAGCAAGCGACGAAGCCGAAAGAAGGTAGCCGTTGGCTTTACATTCCAAGGCCGGAAAGCAAGAGAGCGGCGAGTTATAAACTCGCCGCCCTCTCGCTTTTCCGTCAACCTCTCTTTTACTGCTGCCCGAGCCTGGCTTTGACGATCTCGCTCAGCGTACGGCCATCGGCGCTGCGACCGGCGAGGCGAGCCTGCGCCGCTTTCATCACCGCGCCCATCTCGCGCATCGAAGAGGCCCCGGTCTCTGAGACGGCCTCCTCGACGGCCCGCTCTATCTCCTCGCGCGAGGCCGCCTGCGGAAGATAGGCTTCGATCACCTCTATCTCGGCCCGTTCCTTCTGGGCTAATTCCTCTCGCCCGGCCTTTTCGTACTGCTCTATGGAGTCTCGCCGCTGCTTGAGAAGCGACTGAAGAGCCTTCGTCATCTCCTCATCATCGAGCGCACTGCCCTTTTCAATCTCGCGGTTCATGACGGACGCCTTGACCATCCGCAGCGTAGAGGTGCGCCCGGCATCCTTAGCCTTCATCGCGGCGGTCAGATCGGAAATGATGCGTTCTTTCAGACTCATATCAATTATCGCCCCAACTCTAAGACTGACAGCTTCTATGCATGATAAGGCGAAGGCGGGCGCGTGCTCTCGTTAAGAGCAACACGCGCCCGCCTTCGGAAACGGCCCGCTCTCAGGCTTTAGAGAGTCGAGCTGACTGGCTGACGGTTATTCGTCATCACGACCGCGACGACTCCGACGCGTCGTCCTCCTCGTCGCTCGCGGCTCGCACGGCACACTGCCCGCCGTGTCCGCCACCACCGCCGGTGCTCCCTGTGGTGCGATCCACAGCTCCACCGTCAGATCC
>DASVQM010000020.1:0-37874 GCA_036389095.1 Pyrinomonadaceae bacterium | reverse complement strand
GAGGCACGCCGCCAGCGTTGATTCTGAGCCAGGATCAAACTCTCGTTAGAATGTTGATTCTGGAACATAATCTTATACTGGTTAAAAGTATCCGATTATGACTCTTCAAAAAGAGTTTTACGCGAACTTTATCGTTCAGCGTTCGACTCCCTCAAAGTCATTAACATGGACACGCTCTATCTAGTTTTCAAAGATCGCTTCCAATTTCATCGAACCAGACTTAGTTGCGTCTCGATTCAACTTCGTTGCCCTACAGACGACTTTTTCTCGTCCCAAGCAAAACGAGATATTAGCTGAACCTCGTTTACCTGTCAAGCACTTTCTTTCCATCCTCAAAATTCATTTTCAGGGATGAAACAGCCGCCCCCTCGCAAAATCTTCTACTTGAGAGAAGCGGCTCCGTACGTGCTCTTTGTAGCTTGGATGTCAATCGCCTTGGCTTCAGGCAAAGAGGCATTATAGACACCGTTCCGTTTTTGTCAAGCGGGCAGCACGATTTTTTTCATCTTCTTCTACGGGCTCTCGGCTGCTCATTGGGGGCGGCGACTTTCATGACACCTCTATCGTCTCTGTAGATGGTATAGGTGGCGTCGTTTATCTGGCCGTTGTCGTCCTGTATCTTTACCGTGAAGGTCTTGTTGTCTCCGCGCCCTTCGAGGCGGAGAGGAAGATAGCCTTTCAAATCGGGGCTGCGATAGGCCGTATAATGCTCCTGGTTGGTCTTGTCATAGCCAAGCACGTAGATACGGTCGAAGTCCGGCTCGTCCAGCTTATGCGGCTCGTTGGAGCTGCTTTTTTCGAGGATCACCCAACTGCCGGGCTTTATTTCTTTGCCGACATCCTTATCCCTGGCGACGGCTGCCTCTGCGCTCGTATCATCATCGAGGCGATGCCAGGCGACGAATTCGCGGCCCGTGCGGTAGAAGATAATGTCGCTAGGGACTGTCAGCTCGACTTGTTTACCGTAGATCCACCCGGCGGGAGCGGGTGATATAGAGGGCGCGAGCCTCACCTTGTACCAGAGTTCATTGGTCTCTTCGGGCTCTTTCGGCGCATCGTTATCTCTTCTGCCTCTGTTCTGCTGAGCGCTCCCAGCCCTTGGCGCATCATCGCTTTCCGGGGCCTCCTCCGTTTTAGGCTTCGGCACACGCTTCCAGCCAACGATCTCAAAGCTTGAGCCGCTCTCAAGCTTCATCAGGATATTATCGTTGCCGGTGCGATCAGGACTGATGCGTAGATTAGTGCTGGCGCGAAGCTGCCCTGTGGCCTGGACGGGCGTATCCTTATCCTCTTCGGCGAGCTTACGCGAGCCTTCGAGCACGTCCAGAGGCATGACGTTACGCGCTTCGATCCATCCTTCCGTGTTCTCTTCGTCGTGGGCGCGCACTCTCAGCCAGCGCTCGCCGTTCTCCGCCGTATCGGAATCGAGTATGTCAATCACATCGCCGCGATTGACTTCCACCAGATCGGCTGCGACCACTGCGGTCGAGCTGCGCACCTGCGCCCGGCGTGCGATGATGACACCCGTTTCATCCTTTTTCGCAAGCGTGCTACAGCCGCACGCGATTGCCGCAATGGCGAGAAGCGAGATGAATTTGAGAGTCTGAATCTTTCGCTGTTGAATCACTTGAGTTTAATTCGCTCCGACTCAAATTTATATCTATAGAATATCGTTCATTCGGCTACTTACCGCGACAGATGCCCGGCGCGCGACTGTGCATTGTAACCGAATTTTCGCAATAAATCGCGCTGCTCGCCTCTCAGTTCATCGACGACGAAGAGGCGCGTGCGTATGCCGCCGCTATCGACTCGCAGGCCGAAGGCGTTGAGGGTCGCGGCCAAATCAATCGCGCCTGCGTCCTCTACGTAGCGCCGTATAAACTCTCTCATATCTGCGGGCTCATTCAAAGCAGCGAGGACTGCGCGGTTGCCGTCACTCCTTGCCTGCGTTCCCTGGTGGCGACGGTAAAGCGCTCGATAAGCATCTTCAAGGGAACGCTTGCCGCCGGTTTTTTGTCTGAGCGTTAAATCGTAGAGGAACGCCACCAGCATTCCCTTGTTGTAGACGAGCGCTGGCGGGCCCGTCCAACGCCGCTCGGAGGCTGCGATCAAAGAAAGTTTATCCCTATCTCTCAAAAACGCATAGGCGTCAAAGGCGCGTCCGATGGCCGTCAGAAAATCCTGAAAGGTCAGAAGATTCAGTCGCATCGCGGCGCGCATTGCCTCGTACATCGTAAACCCCTCGTAGAACCAGCCATACTCTCCGTCGAGCGCCAGGCCGTTCGGAATCCAGAGGTGAAACAGCTCGTGAGTGAGCGGTACGCTCAAGCGTGATAAGGCTTCGATCTTTGACGGCGAGCGCCCGGAGAGAAGCATTACGGTGCGCCCGCGCGTCTCCGCGCTCCAACGCTCTGCCCCCATCGAGCGTGGGAATGGAGCGAGCGCCAGCATCGCACGCCCCTCGACAATACCTCCGAAGGTATCGGCGTGCTCTTTCAGAATGCTTGCGGCCAGGCGCGCGGCCTCTTCATCCGTAAAGGCCCACTCGCCCGTCGTCGTGAAGGTGAAATCCATTGCGCCGACGGAGGTGTGCCGCTCGCGACGGTTCCGCCCGACGAAGAATACTGCGTGCTCCACATCCTTGATCTCGTATCGCCCGCCCGCGCCGCTCATCTCGGTTGTGCCTGTGCTCCAGCCGGGCGGCATGATGAGACGCATGCTCGCCGTCTGAGTCTGACCGTTATCGGAGAGAGGGAGCAGGTCACCCATCATCAAAAATCCGTGCTCTCCTGTCAGCCAGGAGACGTAGGCGGCGTCGGTGGCCATCGCGGGCGATTCGAGCTTCACCTCGTAACTGAAATGCGTGGCTGGCCCTTCGGCCTTCCACTCTCCGGGCGCGAGCTTACGCACGGGGACTGCGCCGCCCTGCGTATCTGTGAGCGCAAGGTTTTCGATACGGTCGCCGATGCCTATGACGGAAGCGTAAGCGTTGCGAAAAGACCAGCGGCTCGCGCCCTGCGAGCGCACTCCTTCAATCCTGACGCGCGGAGGCGAAACCGCCAGGATGCTGATCTGGCCATCTATTGATTGCGCTCTGACGACCCCGGCATGACAGGCTAGAAGCAGTAACGCAGAGATGCACGCGCGTATTATGAAGGGGTCGATCCGGCGCTTATTACGGATGGTCAAACGGCCTGACGAAAAGCTCAGCAGAATAGTTCTGGACATCATTTGATACTCCTAAGCCTGGAGCTTTAGCGTCTTCGCCGCGCTTGCAGAATACTCATTTGACAGTAGCAGGCTCAGGTGTTTAAATTTCATACGATTTCATCGGACTCTAACATATAGCTCTGCACAGTGACCAGCAACACCAAATCAAGATCGAGTCGCGGGCGTAATCCACTGACGCGCCTTCTGTCTCTGCTCCTGTTCGCCTTTATCATTCACGGCGCAACAGCAGAGATTGTGCACAGCCACGGCGGCGCTTCGCTCGCGCGCCACGTCGTCAACACGACGACGCCTGCGGTAAGCGACCCGCTTGATTCCGACTCTTCTTCGCAGAAGACGCGTACGCTCAACGAGTGCGTCATCTGCCAGCTACACCAGAATCTTTCCACCACGCTTTTCACTGCCCTGCCCTGGATGGCTCCGCCGACCGAACAATTCACGTCCATCCTGGCAAGCGCGACCACTTACTTCTCGCCAGCGAGCACGCCGCAGCGTGGCCGCGCTCCACCGCTCGCCTCTCTATCCTAAGCCGCAACCGACATCGCGCCGGGCTCGTGTGATGTCCCATGCATAGAGTCTCGCCGACGCTTGTTTCGACTTCGGTCTTCATCGAACGTGTTCGATGAACGAAGCTCCAACCGGCGGCCAGCGTTTCGGCTCACATCCATTCATTAGAGAGGCAACCGGGATGAATTATCGAACTCGTATTTATACTATCGCGCTCCTTCTATGCGCGTCGCTGCCGGGCTCTTTCTCAGCCGTTGCGCAGACACGCATCGGCACTATTCAAGGAACTGTCAAAGACCCCAACGGGGCGCTCGTCTCGGGCGCGACCATTACCCTCACTCAAACCGTCACGGGTTATCAACAGACGGCCCAGACGGACGCGCAGGGCGGCTTCAGACTCGTCAACATTCCTTTCAACAGCTACCTCGTACGGGTCGAGGCTGCTGGATTTCAGGCGGCGGAACAACACGTCGATCTGGAAAGCGCCATTCCGTCCAACCTTGACATCAAGCTCGCCGTCGGTGCGACGACCGAGACCGTCACGGTCGAGGCCGGTGAAGATCATGCAGAGCATGACAAAATCTCTACCGATACGGACATCACCCAATCGCTCCTAGAGCACCAGGCTGGTGCAGCGCCTTCGCGCGGCATTGAAGCTATCGTCGCTTCAGCGCCCGGCCTGGCCCCGGACGATAACGGTCGCCTTCACCCGCGCGGCTCCGAATCTCAAGTCCAGTACGTCGTGGACGGCGTTCCCGTCACGGATAACCTGTCGGCCATCTTCTCGACCAGCCTGGACGCGCGCACGCTTCGCACAGTCGAGGTGATGACGGGCGGCATACCTGCGGAGTTCGGCGATAAGCTCGGCGCGGTCGTCAACGTCAACACGCGCTCGGGCCTTGAAACAGCGACGCAGGGCGGGCTGACTTTCTCCGGCGGCAGCTTTTCGACGGGCGAGGTCGGCGCTGACTTCTCCACGCGCACGCGCAGGTTCGGCTTCCTCACAAATCTGACGGCCACTACGACGCAGCGTTTCCTGGACCCGGCGACCATCGAAAACTTTCATAATTTTGGGCGCACCGGCAAGGGCTTCTTTCGTCTGGATTATCAGTTCGACCAGAACAACTCTTTGCGCGGGACTTTTCTTTTCGGCGGCTCGAACTTTCAGATTCCGAATCGCCTTGAGCAGGAGGCGGCGGGCCAGGATCAACGTCAACGGCTACGCAACAGTTCGCAGTCCGTTACCTTCGAGCACATCTTTTCAGCCAACGGTCTGGGCCAGTTCTCTTTCTTCAACCGTTACTCGACGGCCCGCCTGACGAGCAATCCCACGTCCACGCCGGTCGTCGCCTCCCAGGAGCGCACGCTGCAAAATACGGGCGTCATCGCCTCCATCTCGCTCATACGCGGCACGCACAACATAAAGTTCGGAGGCCAGTTGACCTTCACGCCCGTGCATGAGCATTTCAGCTTCTATGCGACAGACCCTTTCGACGACCTCTTGGACGAGAACGGGGCGACGGTTCCCAACCCTGTCAACAATTTCAACGCCGCCAACCCGTTCACCTTCGACGGGCGCAGGACTGGACGCATGGTGAGCCTTTACGTGCAGGATCAGTTCACGCCGTTTCGCAATTTCACAGTCTCCGCAGGTCTTCGCTACGATCACTACAGGCTCGTTATCGGCGAAGGAGCCCTGAGCCCACGTATAGGCATAGGCTATTACATCCCGCGCACGCAGACGACGCTGCGCGCCTCTTACAACCGCTTTTTCCAGCCGCCGCCCGCCGAGAATCTGCTGCTCGCAAGCTCATCCGAGGCCGCCGTGCTCTCGCCGCTCGCCGTGCTTCAAGGTCAATCGGGCGTGCGTCCCATCCTGCCCGATAAGCAGAACGTCTTCGAGGTCGGCGTGCAGCAGCAGCTCTCGCGCTTCTTTCGTCTCAACGTGATGGCCTACCAGAAGCGCATAGAGAACTTCGGCGATAAAGACCAGTTCTTCGACACCGGCATCATCTTTCCTATTTCGATCTCTTCGGGGCGCGTGACGGGAACCGAGGTGCGTCTTGAATCCACAGACCTGCGCGGCTTTCGCGCCTTCGTCTCCTACGCCAACGCGCGGGCCTACGGCGTGACGCCCATCAACGGCGGGCTGTTTCTGGGCGAGGCTGTCGAGAGCCTGGACGCGCCCGGACTGATCTTTGCCAACGATCACGACCAGCGCAACTCTCTACAGTTTCAGACGAGCTATACGCATCGCCGCTCTGGCATCTATGCCATCTTCGGCGGGCGCTACGATTCAGGCTACCCCGTGGACGTAGAGCCCGGCACGACACTCGCAGACTTCGTTGCCGGTGGCTTCGACCCGCGCCTCTATGGCGAGATAGACTTCGCGCGCCGTCGCGTTCGCCCACGCACCATCTTCGACTTTTCCATCGGCGTAGACCTCCTGCGCAAAGAGAGGGCGACGCTCAACCTACAGTTCGACGTGCAGAACCTGACCGACGAGCTGTTCCTTTATAACTTCGAGTCCGTCTTTAGCGGCACGCATGTGGGCCACCCGCGACTGTTGAGCGGGCGGCTGGCCCTGCGCTTCAAATAAATTCTTCGGGGCCGGAGCGCCGGATAAATCGAACCGGGGCGGCCCACACTGCGTACTGCTTTTTGTTAAAAGCAGTACGCAGTGTGGGCCTGTGCCCGGCCCCTCGCGTTGACAGGCCGCGTCGTGCGCTACTACAATGCGTTTCGTTCATCTCGCCTTATGTTTTCTGGGCATTTGATTGTTTTCGACCCGAGGAATCAATCGTGAGTCTGGTCAAGATCATAGTTATTACCATCGCCTTGATCCTGAGCATCTTGCTGTTCGGGCGCTTTCTGTTTTAGCCCCGGCTGGCGGCATGACACTGCGCCCCGCAACGCTCAATCATTACAGGTCGCGCCTCGCTCGCTCTGCCAAGGTCTTTCTGCGCCGCGCCCACTTTCTACACGCCTTCATTCTACTTCTCTTAGCCGCGCCCTACGCTTCATCGCAGGAACCCGCGCCCCTTGAGACGGACGAGGTGTTGAGAGTCCGCACAGACCTCCTGACCGTGCCGTTCTTCGTGACGGACGCGCGAGGCCGCCGCGTCTCTGGTCTGACGGCGACGGATTTCACAGTCAGCGACGACGGGCAGCCTGTTAAGGTGGAATACTTCGCGGCTGGCACGGAGCGTGTCGCGCTCCTGTTTGCCCTGGACGCTTCGGGCAGCGCCCGCGACATCATTACGCATCAGCGCGAAACGGCCCTGGCCCTTTTTTCCCGCTTCGGTCCGGGCTCACGCGTCGCCGTTCTACGCTTCGCGGACAGGAGCGAAATGGTCGTCCCCTTTACGAACGATGCCGTCCAACCCCGCAGAGGCTTCTCTTTCCCCGCCCTTGCGGGCCGTCACACGGCCATCTTCGACGCCGCTGCTGCCGCCCTTCGCGCCTTTAAAGAGCGCGGAAGCGACGTGGCCGAGCGTCGAATCGTAATCTTAATCAGCGACGGGCTCGATACTACGAGCGAGACGAAAGCCGAGTCTGTCATCAAAGAGGCGCGCGCCCAGGGTGTTTCCTTCTACGTCATTCATCTTTTATCGTTCGCGGCGAGCGACGGGCGTCTCGTCGCGCGTTCCGCCGCGAAGGGTTTCCGCCAGATGGCAGATCAAACGGGCGGAGCTTATTTCAAGGTCGGCGATCCGAAATCTGCGCTCGACCCGCGCGCCGAATACGACCTCAATCCCATCTTCAGAGCGATTGAGGAAGACCTGCGCGCTCAATACGTCCTGGGCTATTATCCCGGCGAGAGCGCACGCGACAATCGCACTCATCGCATCGAAATCAACCCTGCCTCGCGCAATCGCAAGCTTCTCGTCCGTCAACTGCGCGAGTCATACAATTTGAAACAGTGATGAGTGACGAGATAAAAGCTTTTATCTCTTGCTTGCCACTCGTCACTTCTCACTTGTCACTGAACTTATATGTCCGGACAGAACACAGAAGGTCTTCGCCCCGTACACCGCGCGCTCTTGAGCGTCTCGGACAAAACGGGCATCGTTGAGTTTGCGCGCGGGTTGCAGCGCTTTGGCGTGGAGATCATCAGCACGGGCGGCACGGCGCGTGCGCTGCGAGAGGCAGGCATCTCCGTTAAAGACATCTCGGAAGTGACGGGCTTTCCAGAGATGATGGACGGTCGCGTCAAGACTCTGCATCCGCGCATACACGGCGGGCTGCTCGCTCTGCGCGACCGGCCTGAGCACCTGCAAGCGATGCGCGAGCATGGCATAGAGCCGATAGACATGGTGGTCGTCAATCTTTATCCGTTCGAGGAAACGGCTCTGCGCGAGGGCGTGACGCTGGCCGAGGTCGTCGAGCAGATAGACATCGGCGGCCCGGCGATGATTCGCTCGGCGGCTAAAAATTGGAGAGATGTCGCCGTTATCGTTTCCCCTGACACGTACGACCAAATCCTTGACGAGATGAAGCTCCATCAGGGTGCGCTGACGCTTGAGCGGCGCACGCAGTTGGCCGCTCAAGCCTTCCAGCGCACCTCGGCCTACGATACAGCCGTCTCCATTTATCTCACCGCCAATTCCTCTCAGGAAGGCGCACCGTCCTTCTCCGAGCTGGTTTCGATGATCGGCTCGAACTACACCTCTATGATTCCGTACGCCAGGGGCAGCGAAGAGGCGTTCATGTCCTACATACTGGCGATTGCCGCAGACCAGATCACAGCGCAGCAGCGAGCCGATATTGCCGCAGGTACTTCAACCCGGGCCGGACAGGGCACGCTTCCCCCCTCCTATGAAATAAGGTTGAGAAAGGCCGCAGACCTGCGCTACGGCGAGAACCCGCACCAGATGGCGGCGCTCTACGATTCGGATGAGAAGGGCGGCGTAGCACAGGCAGAGTTGCTCTCGGGCAAGGAGATGTCTTTCAACAACTATGTTGACGCCGACGCCGCTTGGCAGCTCGTCTCTGATTTTGACGAGACGGCGTGCGCCATCATTAAGCATACGAATCCGGCTGGCGTCGCCCTGGGCCCATCGCTCGAAGAGGCTTATCGTCGCGCGCTGGCGACCGATCCCGTCTCGGCCTTCGGAGGCATCGTCGCTTTTAACCGCGCGGTCGATGAGAGCGCGGCTCGCGCCTTGATAGGGATTTTCACAGAAGTCGTCATCGCGCCCGATTATGAAAGTGCGGCCCTTGAAGTGCTGCGCACGAAAAAGAGCCTGCGCGTCCTTCGCGTTCCTGGATCGACGCACGCCGCAGGCTTAGAGTACAAGCAAATCACTGGCGGGATGCTCGTCCAGACGCGCGACTCGCATCGCCTCGCCTTTAATGATCTAAAGGTGGTGACAGAGCGCGTCCCTTCAGATAAGGAGGTGCGAGCGCTGTTCTTTGCCTGGACGGTCTGTAAGCACGTGAAGTCGAATGCCATCGTCTATGCGCGTGAGGGTCAGACCATAGGTGTCGGCGCGGGCCAGATGTCGCGCGTGGACTCCGTTAAGATCGCAGCGATGCGCGCGCAGTTGCCCCTCGACGGCTCCGTCTTAGCCTCCGACGCCTTCTTTCCCTTCCGCGACGGCGTTGACGAGGCGGCCAGACACGGCATTACAGCCGTCATCCAACCCGGCGGCTCAGTGCGCGATGAAGAGGTCATCGCCGCCGCTGACGAGCACGGCCTGGCGATGGTCTTGACGGGTGTGCGCCACTTCAAACATTGAAGCCGACAGTTTTCGACGGCTCTGAGATTTGAGACCTTGGAATTTGGAGTGTGCTGCACATGGCTGGCGGCTGATTGCTGATAGCCGACGGCTTCCTTATAATCGTCCATACTCGCGTCAAGGGTGGCAGCTCAACTGTTTCCCCGAAAAGCTATCCGCGCTATTTTTCAAAAGACAAGGAAGTAAAGAGAATGGTAGATATTGGGCCCGACACGAACGAAAGCCGGCAAGACTCTATACGCTGTCGCTATTGCGGCCAACTGAATCAGCCGCGCCCGGAAGGCGGGACGGCTAAGTGCGGGCGCTGTCGCCTGCCCCTCTCGGACAAGCCGCACAAGAAGTTTGCGGAGCTGGACAAGCACGAGTATGTGCATCCGGCGGACAGCCGCGCCCTCGCCGCACTGCGCACGATTCCGGGCATTGACTCGGCACTCAAGAAGCTGCTGGAAGTGACGGGCGAATCCGCCATCCGCGTGATCTTTACGGCGAGCGCCGTCAAGGTGACGCCGAAACAATGCCCTGATCTTTACGCCAAGCTACAGATCGCCTGCACGACGCTCGGCGTTGATATGCCGGAGCTTTTCGTCCAGCAGAGCCCAGTCGTCAACGCCTTCACGGGCGGCGTCAAACGCCACGTCATAGTGCTTCATTCGTCTTTGCTCGAACGGCTCACGGATGAAGAAGTGCTGGCTGTGGTCGCACATGAAGTGGGCCACATACATGCCGAGCACGTCCTGTATTTGACGGCGGCGCGACTGATCGAGGCGCTGGCGAGCGCGGCCCTGGCCTCGGCTCCGATTGCCGCCATCGTCACGCAGCTTGTCACGGGCACGATGCGCGCGGCGCTTCTGGCCTGGGCCCGTCGCGCAGAGCTTTCGTGCGACCGCGCGGCGCTGCTCGTCACGCAAGACCCGCACGTCATCGGGCGAACGATGATGAAGCTGTGCGGCGGGACGTTCGCGTCGAAGGTTGATTACGAGGAGTTTCTCGCGCAGGCTAGAGATTTTCAGAAGAATTACGACGAGAAAGCCCTCGACCGCTTCTGGGCCGACATCATCTCTTCAGGAATGACGCATCCATTCCCTATCTGGCGCGTCTCGGAGATTCTCAAGTGGGTGGACAGCGGCGAATATAAGCGCCTGATGACGGGCGAAGCCGAGAGCGCGGCAGCTTAAAAACGGAGGACGGGCTTTAGTGGTCTGGGCTCAGTCGAAGAGATTGCTGACGCCTTGAGGCCCATTGCCCGCCCTCTTTTTCTTGAAGGAAATCTCCCCATGTTGAAAGATAAATTCGGCATCATCTTCGGCGTCGCCAACAAGCGCTCGATAGCATGGGCCACGGCACAGGCCCTCATGGAAGCGGGCGCGCGCCTGGCCTTCACTTACCAGGGCGAGCGCCTGAAGGAGAACGTCGAAGGATTGACGCGCGACGTAGAGGGCACGCTCGTCCTGCCCTGCGATGTGACGAAGCCGGAGGAGGTTACGGAGACGTTTCGCCGCGTCGGCGACGAGTTCGGGCGTCTGGACTTTCTCGTTCACAGCATCGCCTACGCTCCGAAAGAGGCTCTGGAGGGCGAGTACGTGGACACGAAGCGCGAGGATTTTTTGACGGCGCTTGAAGTGAGCGCTTACTCCCTGGCCGCCGTCACGCGAGCCGCCGCTCCCCTGATGACGGAAGGCGGCAGCGTCGTCTCCATGACTTACTACGGCGCGGAGAAGGTCGTGACCAACTATAACGTCATGGGCGTGGCGAAGGCTGCGCTTGAGGCGAGCACGCGCTATCTGGCGGCAGACCTGGGCAAGCGAGGCATACGCGTCAATACCATCAGTGCTGGGCCCATCAGCACGCTCTCGGCGCGCGGCGTGGCCAACATGGGCCTGATGCTCAAGCATCACGCCGAGCGTGCTCCGCTGCGCCGCAACGTGGAAGCGCGCGAAGTCGGCAACTGTGCCCTCTTCCTGTGCAGTCCTCTCTCTTCGGGGATCACGGGCGAAGTCATACACGTCGACTGCGGCTTTAACATCATGGCAATGTAAGGGAGCCGAGAATGTCGGAAAACGAGACCGAGGCCAGGCCAGTCCCCCAGGTCACGCAGGACGAGCAGCTACTTGAGACGCCGAAACACGATGAGTTCACACGCTCCGACACCTGGCGCGTGCTGCGTATCACGGGAGAATTCATCGAAGGCTTCGACAACCTGGCGAGCGTCACGCGCGCCGTGGCGATTTTCGGCTCGGCGCGAACCAGACCCGAAGACCCGCAGTACAAACTGGCGCAGGAGACGGCGGCGCTCCTCGCACGCGCTGGCTACGGGATGATCACGGGCGGTGGGCCGGGCATTATGGAGGCGGCCAATCGCGGCGCTTTCGAGGCCGGCGGCCTCTCCATCGGCTGCAACATAGAGCTGCCCTTCGAGCAGAAGGGCAATCCTTACCAGACGCGCTCGCTGACCTTTAAATACTTCTTCGTGCGCAAGACCATGTTCGTCAAATACAGCACGGCCTTCATCATCTTTCCCGGCGGCTTCGGCACGCTCGACGAGTTGTTCGAGGCGTTGACGCTCATTCAGACGCGCAAGATCAAAAACTTCCCGGTCATTCTGTTCGGCTCAGAATATTGGAGCGGAATGATAAAGTGGCTCAAGGACGTGATGCTCAAGGAAGGAAAGATCAACGAAGCGGATGTGGCCATGCTGCATCTGACGGACTCGCCCGCGGAAGTTGTCGAGATCATCCACAGAAGCCAGGACTCGCTGCGTAAGCTCGACAATACTGTCTCCGCCGAATATTCCAGCGAACTATCCTAGCTAGACGAGTTCATCGCTCTGACCCTTCGCTTCCTCTTCATGCTCCTGCGAAGCATCTCTCAGAGCCTGGCGCTGCGGCTCGACCGTCGCGCCGAGCCATGCGAGGTAGGGCGCTGAACCGGCAGTGACGGGCAGGGCGATCACCTCCGGCGTCTCGTAGCTATGCAGGGCGAGCACCTCGCGCTCCAACTCCTCGAATTTCGCGCGGGTCGTCTTGGCCAGCAAGAGGAATTCCGGGTCGCGCCTGACCTCACCCTCCCAATGATAGATTGATTCCATCTCCGGCATAATCTGGACACACGCGGCCAGGCGTGCCCCGACCAGCATCTCCGCCAGACGCGCAGCCTCTTCCCTGCTCCCAGCCGTCATCATCACGACAATCGCGTCCATCGTCTCACCTACATGCAATGAGGAAAGAAGAAGAATTAACAGGGATGGACAGAGATTGCCAGGACAAAGAGAAAGCTAGGAATAATTCGTTGCGGCAATGCTTTCATCTTTCATCCTGCTTACGGTATTTATCCTGCCCGTCCATGTTAATTTCCGCTCTGCTTGACACTCATCATTCCTCTTCTTCTTCCGTATCTTCTTCGAGAGTTGTGCCGGTGAGCGGCGTGGTATCGCTGCCGAAGAAGGCGTTGTAGAGTTCCTGCGCGCGGTCTAAGTCGCGTTCGTCCACGAGGACGATTGCGCCCGGAGAAGTCGAAGAGAGGAGGGGCGAAAAAGCGTCCATCCCGCCCGATTGGACGGCTGAGCGGATGCCGTTCTGTGTGAGAATATCGTTGACCATCTCGGCCTCTGCCGGAGAGCCGACGTTGTGCAGCGGGACAAAGCGTGCCTCGCTGTGATCACGCACGGTATTATCGGCGGTCAGACGCTCGACCAGCTCCGAGTCATCATCCGGGCACCGCTCTATGCCCGGCTCATATTCGGATTCGCAAACAGGACAGAACATTTAAGATTCTCCCGGCAAGTCTTCGGTGATAAAAGTGAAAAGACGAAAACCAGTGTAGCGCGCCCATACTGCCCAGCGCAACGAAAGAGCTGGCCGACCCCTTTTAAGGGCAGGGCTCGCGCGACGGACGAAAATTTCCCTGCCGGGATATTCCCTTTGGCCCAATGATCTGATATGTTCTCTGGCCCAATCAGGGTAGCTTTCTTGCCTTGCCAAGCTTCGATACGGATTGACGACTACGTCGCCGTATAGAGTCGTTCGTCTTCAGACCCACGCTAAGCTCTTCGATGACCCGGAGTGGAAGGACGTTCCATATGCGACCATCTTCAAACGCTTCAAAGCTGACATCTCTGCTGGCGCTCCTGCTCACGGCTTGCTTCCTGCTCGCCTGTAGTCTGACCAAGATGCTGACCCAATCCGACATGTTCGAGGGGACGGCGATGGTGGATGCCGCCGCCGCTTTCAAGAAAAAGCTCGGTGGGCCCATCAAGGCCCTGAGCCTTGAGATCGAAAAGGACAGCGTCACGCTGCGCGCGCAAGACCCTAATAACCGGGAGCACGTAGACGAGTACAAGTACGTCAAGGGTTTCGTGACGGGCCCGAACCCGGTTCAGCTAAATTCGTTGGAGAGGAATCTGGACAACACCCTGTTCGACCTGGACACGGTGAATCTTGAGGCCACACCTGAGCTCGCCAAGGCAGCCGTGAGCCGTACCAATCTTGAGGGCGGGAAAGTCACCAAGATGGTTATCGAGCGCAGCCTGGGCATGTCAGCCGGGAGCCTGGTTAAATCCGGCGAGCTGCAATGGACGGTCTCCGTCGAGGGCTCGCGCGAGAGCGCATCGGTTATCGCCAATGCGAAGGGCGAGGTCAAAGGCGTCGATCTTTCACAGACCTCTCGCGCCGCCAACGTCAACTTTTACGAGGGCAACGCCATGCAGGAGGCCGCGCCGAAGATTAAGGAGGGGTTTGGAGGACGCGTGAGAGTGCTGGAACTGATCGTCTATGAAAAGTACGTGTGGTTTAAGGCGCAAGACCCGCAGAAGCCGGATGAGTACAATCAATACAAGTACGACATCAACGGCCTGACGCGCTCGGGTGCGCTCGGCGACGCCCAGATGAGAATGACGCTCGGGCCGGGAAGCCAAAAGTTGAAGCCGGAGGATTTTCTCTTCGATCTGGACGAAGTTGATTTCTCGAAGACGGCGGAGCTGGGCGAAACCGCTCTCGAAAAACTTCAGATCAATAACGGCCACATCGCCCTCATGAAAATATCCAGGGGCAACTGGACGGAAATACGCACCGACAAAGAGATCAAGTGGGAAGTGAGCGTCACAGGCGCACGCCAGAATAGCGGCTATGTCATCTTCGATGCCAAGGGCAATCTGAAGAAGACGAAACCGCCGGGTTAGAACTGCAAGGATGAAGGTGGAAGGATGAAGGATGAAAGCAGAAGTTAACAGGGATGGACAGAGATGGTCACGACAAGAAGAGAAAGCAGGATGAAAGATAAAAGCATTGCTCGATGAATGCTTCCTGCTTTTTAGATCCTGTGTATCCTGTCCATCCCTGTTAATTCCCTTCTTTTCCTGGTGGCTTTGTCTCAGCTCGATTTATCTGTGGCGCTGACGGCGCGCTCGAAGGGAATCTCCTCGAAGTGGGTCATCTTCTTGAAGGCGCGAAAGCGCTCGTTGATCTCTTGAGGTGTGAGGCGCTGGACGCGCTCGGTCCCGAACTCTTCGACGTTGAAGGAAGCCATCACTGAGCCGAAGATCATGGCGCGGCGCATGGCCGACTCGTCAAGTTTCTCCTGGCTGGCGAGATAGCCCATGAAGCCGCCCGCGAAAGTATCGCCCGCGCCCGTCGGGTCGAAGACGGATTCGAGCGGGTAAGCCGGGATGGCGAAATAGGTCTCGGGCGTAAACAGCGCCGCTCCGTATTCTCCTCGCTTGACGATCAGAGCCTTTGGCCCCCATGAGAGAATGATGCGCGCGGCGCGTATCAGGTTCGGCTCGGCTGTAAGCTGACGCGCCTCGGCATCGTTGACGATCAGCACGTCTACGCCCTTGATCGCTTCGAGCAGCGAATCGCGCGCAATCTCTATCCATAGATTCATCGTATCGAGCGCGACCAGTTCCGCGCCCCTGACCTGCTCTCTCACCTCGCGCTGAAGCTCAGGCTGGATGTTGCCGAGGAAGACGAGCCGCGACGCGCGAGCGCCATCGGAAAGCTTCGGCTTGAAATCGGCGAAGACGTTCAGCTGCGTGTCCAGCGTATGCGCGGTGTTGAGGTCGTAATCGTAGCGGCCACGCCACAGAAAAGTTTTACCTTCGGGAATCCGTTCCAGGTCGGACGTATCCACACCATGACGATTGAAGACCTCTTCTTCTTCGCGGGTGAAATCGCCGCCGACGACGCCAACCACGCGCACGTTCGTAAAAAAGCTTGCCGAGATGGAGAAATGCGACGCCGATCCTCCGAGCATCTTATCGCGCTTGCCGAATGGAGTCTCGACGGCGTCGAAGGCTACTGACCCGACTACGAGCAGGGACATATGATTTGATCGCTCCTCTTGAGAATTTTGTGGGCGGAAAGCAGAGCGCCCGGCAATCCGCCGCGCCGCCTATGGCTTCCTGCCTGCCGCTTGTTTGGGCCCACCGAGACGGGCCAGCTCTTTCTCGGCCTGCTTGCGAAATTCGCTGTCCGGGTAGTCGTTGACGACGCGAGACAGGTACTCGCGCGCATCCTCTCTATACTTTTCGACGGGAAGCTTCGGCGCTTGCCTGCCCTTATGCTCGGACAGGTAAAGGCTGCTCGTCCCGGCGTAATAGAGCACTTCGTCTATGCGCGAGAAGGTCGGATTGCCCGCGATAATCTCCTCGCAGCGATCAAGCGCGGCGACGTAAGCCTTTCGCAACCTGAAATAGAGCCGCACGGCCTCAAGGCTCCTCATCGAATCCTTCTCGATGTCTGGATCACGCACGGTCGAAGGGTCCGGCCCACGCCCCGCGCCGCCCTGCCCCGACATGTGCGCGGGAGCCATAAAGCTCACGGCCAACGCCAAAGCGCCAAGCATTAAAACAGTTCTCTTCATATAAACCTCCGAAGTGCAGTGACGAGTGACAAGTGACAAGCGACAAGATAGTGATGAGTAATGAGTGATGAGTGCAAAGCATTTAACTCATGACGCATCGCTCATCACTGTTTTTCTTCTGCTCGTCACTCGTCACTTCTCACTCGTCACTGATTTTAAGATCGCATCGAGCTTCTTCTTGGTCGCCTCGGGCCAGAGGTCGGGCGCGGTGAAGATAGCATTCTTGAGCGCCGACCGGCACGCGCAGCCGCGCGGCCTGTCGCCGAGTTGCCGGACGGCTTCACGCATGATGAGCTGAGCGTTACGGACATTCTTGTTCAGGTATTCGACGACGGTCTCGACCGAAACGGCGTCGTGATCTTCGTGCCAGCAATCGTAATCGGTGACGAGCGCGAGCGTCGCGTAACAGATTTCGGCTTCGCGCGCCAGCTTCGCCTCTTGCAGGTTCGTCATACCGATCACATCCATCCCCCACGAGCGATAGACGTTTGATTCAGCCTTCGTCGAAAAGGCAGGGCCTTCCATACAGAGGTACGTCCCGCCGCGATGCGTCCTGACCGCAGCCGCGCCGCAGGCCGCTTCCAACACATCCCCAAGCTCGTCGCACACCGGATGCGCAAACGTGAGGTGCGCGACGATGCCTTCGCCGAAGAAGGTTGACTCGTGCGCGCGTGCGCGCGTGCGGTCGAAGAACTGATCGGGGATAACCATATCGAGCGGCGCGTACTTTTCCTGCAAAGACCCGACGGCGGAGGCTGAGAGGATGCGTTCTACCCCGAGCAGCTTCATCGCGTAGATGTTCGCCCGAAACGGCAGCTCTGAAGGAGTCAGGCGATGGCCTCTCCCATGTCGCGGCAGAAACGCCACGCGCACGCCTTCCAGCGTCCCGCAGATAAAAGCGTCCGAAGGACTGCCAAACGGAGTATCAACCTTGACTTCCTCTATGTCCTTCAACTCCGGCATCTGGTAGAGGCCGCTGCCTCCGATGATGCCTATTCGCGCTGTCGCCATTGTGTCCAACCTTTCCTTATTCTCCCGAAATTGAATCCACGCCGATTATCCGGCAGCGCGTGAGATTTCAGGGAGTCCGGCGGCGACGCCCGCCGCCCTGTTGCGCGCCTGTAGGAGAAGCGCTCTGCTGTGCGCCGTTGTTGCCCTGCTGCGTAGAGGGAGAAGGGCCAGCCGCAGCGCCCGGAGACGGAGAGGGCTCGGCGCGTTCCCGCTCTTCTTGACGAGATGGCATCATGCCGCCTGGCATGCCCGGCATTTGCGGCATCTGCGGCGCGGCGACCGTGAAATTCTCCGCGACGTTGATACGCGAGCGCGCGACGATCTCGTTAATGACCTTCTCTTCCTTCTCCTGCTCGATGGCGGCCTTGGCTTTTTCTCGCGCGGGCTGCGGCGCGCCCCCCATCGCACTCTCTTCACCCTCGCCGGAAGCGATCAGGATGTGGCGCGCGTGTATCTGCTCTTCGGGCTGGCCGGTCTGAGAAGGTGCGTTGCGGCGCTCATCTAATTTAATGATGTGATAGCCGAACTGCGTCTGGACGACATCGCTGACCTGGCCGGGCTGTAGCGCAAAGGCCGCATCCTCGAACGCCTTGACCATACGCCCGCGACCGAACCACCCGAGGTCGCCGCCCTTATCTTTATTACTGGGGTCTGTCGAATACTCTTTCGCCAGAGCCTCGAAATTCTCACCGCCGCGCGCGCGGCGAACAATATCCTCGGCTGTCGAGCGTGCTTTCGCCGGATCAAGCTCCGGGTGCTTGGCCAGATAAGCGTCTATCTCCGCGTCCGAAGCCTTCGTTCGCTCGGCCAGATTCTTCTGCGCATACTCGACGGCCAGCGCACGCGACTGCTGAAGCATGATCTGTAGCTTCACTTCCTGTTTCTGATCGACACCGGCGGCGACTCCCTTGCGCTCGGCGATGAAGACCTGGCCCAACTGCTGCCTGACCTGCTGAAGCTGTTCGGGCGGAATCTGCTGGCCCGCCATCATCGGGTTCTTGGCGAGCACGTCCTTGATAAACTGGTCAAATTTTTCCTGCTGTCCGGGCTCTTTGAAAAACTCTTCAATCTCCTGTTCCGAGACGAGGGCCGAGGGCGGCGTGCCCGGCGATTTTTTCTGCTGTTCGTCCAGATAGTTCTGCGCGATGACGACGGCGCGCATCAACTCAAGCTGGCGCTTCATCTCCGGGCGATCAGCGATGCCGGCGGCCCTCGCCTCTTCGGCGAGGGCGAGCATTTGCCTGATCTGCTTGGCGAGGTCTTTGCGCGACTCTTCGCTCGAAGCAAACTGCATCTGGGCCTGCGGGGGCAAGCCCTGAACGATCTTCGTCATGTCGTCGGACGTGAGGTTGATGGCCCCTGAGCGCCGGGCCTGTACCTGCCACACGATCAGGGCAGCGGCGAAGAGAATCCCCACCACGGCGGCGATCCATGCTTTCATAGTTGAACTCAAAATAGATGTCCTTTCAATGTTGGCTGGCTGTCGTGTGCTCGACCAGTTCGAGAAGCACGCCCTGAGCCGATGATGGATGAATAAATGCTACCAGACAGCCACCCGCGCCGATACGCGGCGTTTCGTCAATCAGTCTCAATCCCTTCGCTTTCAACTGCGCCAAGGTCGCGCGAATATCGTCGACGCGCACGGCGACGTGATGAAGGCCGGCACCGCGCTTCTCTAAAAACTTCGATACCGGCGAATCGTCGCTCGTCGGCTCAAGCAGTTCCACGCGCGTCTCGCCGATGGGCAGCATCGCCACGCGCACGCCCTGCTCCGTGACCTCCTCTGTCTCGACTACTTCCAGTCCCAGCGCGTCGCGCCAGAAGACGAGCGCCTCGGTCAATCCGCGCGTCGCAATACCTAAATGATCGATCTTCATTTTCTCTATGGCCCGGCTTTCGCTCCCCGGTTTGTAATCGTTATGGGCGCAATCCGACGAAGGAATCCAGAATTTCATCAACCGCCGAATACGGGTCGCGGCGCTTGTCGGCCACTTCTGCGGCGAGTTGATCAAGTCTCTCAGATGCGGAATCGGCGCTGAGGGTTCGCGCCAGCAGCCTTTCTCGCAGGAGTTCCAGAATACGCCAGCGTGCGATTGACTCTCGACGCGCGGCGCTCGCCTCCGTCCGGCGCTGAAACTCGTCGTAGCTCTCGATGGCAGCGGCAAGCTCCTCGATTCCCTTGTTCTCGGTCGCCACGGTTTTGATGATGGGCGGAGACCAATGGTCTGGCCGCTCCGCCAGAGAGAGCAGGGCTTCCAATTCCTTCTCGGTACGCAAGACGCCTTCGCGGTCAGCCTTGTTGATGACGAAGATGTCTCCGATCTCCATGATGCCAGCCTTGATCGCCTGAATGTCATCGCCCATGCCGGGCACGAGCACGACGACAGAGACATCTGCGGCCTTGACTATCTCAACCTCATCCTGGCCCACGCCGACCGTCTCCACGATGATCTTGCCGTAGCCCGCAGCATCCAGGATAGCCACGGCGTCAACGGTTGCGCGCGCCAATCCCCCGAGATTTCCGCGCGTCGCCATTGAACGAATGAAGACGCCGCGGTCGAGCCCTAAGGCTTGCATGCGTATGCGGTCGCCGAGGATTGCGCCGCCCGAAAAAGGGCTCGACGGGTCAACGCAGATGATGCCGACCCTCTCATCGCGCCGCCGGTAGGAGAGCGCAAGCTTATCGACGAGCGAGGATTTTCCCGCGCCGGGCGAGCCCGTGATGCCGACTATGAGCCCACGGCCCGTGCGTGGAAAGACGGCCTTCATCAACTCAGCGCTGTCTTCAGCGCCGTCCTCGACCTTCGAGATAGCGCGCGCCACGGCGCGCATGTCGCCAGAGAGCAGCCGTTCGATTAACGTAGAACCATTCATAAGAACAGTGACGAGTGGCGAGTGAGGAGTGACGAGTTAAAAACAAGGCTTCAGCTTGTCACTCGTCACTTCTCACTTGTCACTGCTTCAATAGCTGCTTGGCGATGACGATGCGTTGAATCTCGGACGTGCCCTCGCCGATGGTGCAGAGCTTGGAGTCGCGCCAGTATTTCTCGGGGGGATAATCTTTCGTGTAGCCGTAACCGCCGTGAATCTGTATGGCCTCCTCGCAGACCCTGACGCTCATCTCCGAGGCATAAAGCTTGGCCATCGAGGATTCCTTCGTCACGCGCTTGCCCTGATCTTTGAGATAGGCGGCGCGGTACATCAAGAGTCGTGCGGCCTCGATCTGCGTGGCCATGTCGGCCAGCTTGAACTGTATGGCCTGAAACTCCGCGATGGGCTTGCCGAACTGCTCGCGCTCCTTCGCATAACGGACTGCCGATTCGTAAGCACCCTGAGCGATGCCGACGGCGAGGGCCGCAATCGAGATGCGCCCGCCGTCTAAGACCTGCATCGCCTGTCTGAAGCCTTCACCTTCAGGGCCGAGCCTGTTCTCATCCGGCAGGTAGCAATCTTCAAAGACCACGCTCGCCGTTTCCGAAGCCCTCAGCCCGAGCTTGTTCTCCTTCTTAGAGGGCGCGAAACCCTGCATCCCCTTCTCGAAGATGAAAGCGGTGATTCCCTTGCTTCCACGCGAGCGGTCGGTCGAGGCCACGGCCACGCATGTATCCGCGTGAATCGCATGGGTGATGAAATTTTTCGAGCCGTTGACTATCCAGCCGCCGTTATGCCTGACAGCAGTCGAGCGTGTGCCCGAAGCATCCGAGCCGGCGCTCGGCTCCGTCAGCCCCCAAGCGCCCAGATGCTCTCCACGGGCCAGCGGCACGAGATACTTGCGCTTCTGTTCCTCCGTGCCGAACATGAAGATATGGTTCGAGCAGAGAGAATTGTGCGCCGCCACGGAGATGCCTATCGAGCCGTCCACGCGTGAGAGCTCTTCGATGATCGAGACGTACTCGACATAACCCATCCCGGCCCCGCCGTACTCTTCAGGAAAGATCACGCCCATCAGGCCCAGCTCGGCGAGCTTCGGAACCAGCTCGACCGGGAAATGCTGCGTCTCGTCCCACTCCTGAACGTGCGGCGCGATCTCCCCTTCGGCAAACTCGCGCACGCTCATTTTGACCTGCTGCTGTTCTTCGCTCAGCTCGAATTCCATAACAACCCCTAAAAGCAGTGACGAGTGGGAAGTGACAAGTGACGAGCAAGAGAAAAAGCTTTTATCTCGTCACTTGTCACTCGTCACTTCCCACTGTCTTATTCTACCTTATCCCGACGCCCGCCGTGACTCGCGGGGCGGCCTTTCGGCTTGGTGCGCGGCGACTGTTTCCGGCCCGTTTTCATAAAGCGCGCGACCTCTGCGGGCATCAACATGCGCCATTGCTTGGGCGCTAGATGCTCGTCGGAGAGGAATCCTATACGGATGCGGCGCAGCTTTAAGACGGAATGTCCGATGGCATCGAACATGCGCCTGATCTGCTGATTGCGTCCCTCGTGCAAGACGACCTCGAACCAGGAGTTGTTGTCCGATTCGTCAAGCCTTTTGATCTGTGCGGGCGCTGTGCGAGCGCCGTCGTCCAGAGTTATCCCGCGCCGCAAACGCTCTATGGCCTCTTCGGGCGGCACGCCTTTGACCTTCACCGCGTAAACCTTGGCCACGCCGTTGCGCGCCGTCGTGATGAAGTTGGTGAACTCGCCGTCGTTGGTCAGGAGCAGAAGCCCTTCGGTGTTGAAGTCCAGCCGCCCGACCGGATGAAGGCGACCGAAGGAGGCCGGCAGCAGCTCCGTCACGAGCGGGCGGCCTTCCGTGTCGGCGAGGCTTGTCAGATAACCGCGCGGCTTGTTGAGCAGGATGTAAATCTTCTCGCGCTGGTCGAGCGCTGGATTGATCAAGCGCCCGCGCACCTTGATGTGATCGCGCGACGGGTCGGCCTTCGCTCCGAGCGTCGTGACGACCTTGCCGTTAACGGTCACCTCGCCCGCCGCGATCATCTCCTCGGCGTGACGACGCGAGGAGATTCCGGCGGCGGCGATCAATTTTTGCAGGCGTTCTTCCATAGAAATAGATGACAGATGCCGGAAGCCGGATGTCAGTGAAATCCCGGCGTCTGGCATCCGGCATCCAACATCTGCTTTTACATCCCTCCGGCCAAGTCCTCGAAATCTTCTATGCTCGGCAGCTCCGTCAAATCCTTCAGGCCAAATTGCAGCAGAAACTCTTTCGACGTGCCGTACATCATGGGCCGACCGATGGTCTCCTTGCGCCCCTTGGCGACGATCAGGCGCTTGTCGAGCAGGGTCTTAATGGCGGAGGGCGACTGGACGCCGCGAATCTCAAGAATCTCGGGCACGGTGATCGGCTGTTTATAGGCGATGACGGCGAGCGTCTCCAGGGAAGCGAGCGAGAGCTTGGCGGAGGGACGCGATTTGAGGAATGCGCGGACGTGCTCGTGATGCTCTGCGCGCGTGGTGATCTGCCAGCCGCCAGCCACCTCCCTGAGTTGGAGGCCGCCGCCGCGACCGTTGAACTCTTTTGCCAGCTCTTCGACGGCGACTTCCACCCACCCGCGATCTTCCTTGAGCACATCGGCAAGCGTCTTGGCGCTGATCGGTTCTTCCGAGACGAAGATGAGCGCTTCGATGATCGCCATCATCTCATCCATGCCGCGAACATTGTGCGGAGCATACTGATCTTCAAATGCTGCCTCGGCGCTCGCTTCCGGCAAGCTCTGCCTCTCGCCGGACTTCGCCAGGGCCTCTTCAAGAGCGTCCTCCGCGTCGGCGTCAAAGATACGGACGCCTTCGTCTTCCGTCTCGTCGGCATCTATTAAAGCCTCGTCTTCATGCCCGTCATCGGTCACGCTTTCGGCTGCTTCCGTGTCTTTTATCTCTTCGGTCATTGGCTCTTTCAAGAATAGTCTAAGCGCTGGCAAAGGCGATGATCTCGCCGAATGTTTCGCGCTGGATAAGGGAGATTTCCGTCGTCCGCACGAGTTCGAGGATGGAGAGAAAGGCGAGCACCAGCTCGCGGCGCGAGTGCGCGCGCTCGAAGAACTTGACGAGGTTCAGCTCGCCCGCCGACAACACCATGTTGCGCAGGCGTTCGAGCATCTCCGTCATCGTCACCTCGTCGCGCTCTATCTCCAGCATGACTTCTTCCTTGCGACGGGCCAATATCTGCTGAAAAACTTTAAGGAGATCGAAGAGGACGACAGAGACTTCCGGGTTCTGTTTGTCCGTCTCAAGCTCCGCACGCTTGAAGACGGCCTGCTCGACGGTCGCGCGCGACCAGAGCATCTGCGCGGCGGCCTTGAATTTCTGGTGCTCCAAGAGCTGGTTGACAAGCTCCGAGCGCGGGTCTGCGTCCTCGGCGGCCAGCTCTGCCAGCGGGTCGCGCGGTAAAAGCATACGCGACTTGATCTCTATCAGGCTCGCCGCCATCACTAAAAAATCGCCGGCGACGGCGATGTCCAGTTCCTGCATCAGTCGTAGATAACGCAGATATTCGTCGGTAATGCGCGCGACGGGAATATCGTAGATGTCCACCTGTTCCTGTCGGATGAGATAGAGCAGCAGGTCTAGCGGCCCTGTGAACTCGCCAAGCACCAGCTTGAGCGTATCGCCGCCCACGTCTGCCATGATCTCGGGACGCGCTCCGGCAACACTGTAGGTCTGCGGAGTGCCCTGAGCCGTTTGAGCTTGTTCGTGAGTCTCGTCCATGGTTTCTCCAGCCTTCAGTTATTCAACCCGCGCGCTCGCTCCGACGAGTCCTATACGCGCTTTCACTTCGTCGAACGTCCGGCGCGCAACATCGCGCGCGCGGTCACGCCCCAGCCCGAGAATACTATCCAGCTCGTCTTCACCGATAGCTCTCACGCGCTCTTGAAAGGGCGCGAGAAATCCTATCGTCACCTCGGCCAGCTCCGTCTTGAGTTGACCGTATCCACGCCCGGCGAAGTGCGCCTCGATCTGCGCGCGCTCTTTGCCGGTCAGGAGTTGATAGATGGTCAGGAGATTGGTCAGGGCCGGGCGCTCGTCGTCAAAGCGAATCTCCGTGCCCGAATCCGTCACCGCGCGTTTGAACTTACGCCTGATCGCATCGGCGTCGTCCATCAGGAAGATACACCCGTTCGGGCTCTCGTCCGACTTGGACATCTTCTTCGCCGGATCGTCCAGCGCCATGATGCGCGCGCCGACCTTCGGGATAAAGGGGTCGGGCACGCGAAACGTCTCGCCGTAGTCTCGATTGAAACGGATGGCGATGTCGCGCGTCAGCTCAAGGTGCTGCTTTTGATCTTCGCCGACGGGCACGAGGTCTGTCTGGTAGAGCAGTATGTCGGCGATCATCAGCACCGGATAGTCGAAGAGGCCGACGAGCACGTTCTCTCGCTGCTTGCGCGCCTTCTCCTTGAACTGCGTCATGCGCTCAAGCTCCGACATGCGCGTCACGCAATTGAGTATCCAGGTCAGCTCCGCATGCTCCGGCACGTCCGATTGGATGAAGATGGTCGAGACCTGCGGGTCAATGCCTGCGGCCAGGTAGATGCGCGCCAGTTCCCTGGTCTTTTGGGCCAACGCTTGCGGGTCTTGCGGGATGGTCAGCGCGTGCAGGTTGACGATGCAGAAGAAGCTCTCATATTCACGCTGCAATTCGACCCAGTTGCGCAACGCGCCGAGATAATTTCCCAGATGCAGTTCGCCGGTCGGCTGTGCGCCGCTAAAAATTCGTTTCATGCGATTCTAAGTCAGGCCGATAATAAACGGATACGACGCGAGCGGCATGACGACACGGAAGATCGGATTCAAGACTCTGCTGAAGACCGCGACAAACAACAGTATGGGCCCAAAGCGTTCCAGCAGCTCGATGGCCGGCTCGAAGCTCGCGGGCAAAAGGCTGCCCAGAATCTTGCTGCCGTCGAGAGGCGGAATGGGGATGAGATTGAAAATCGCCAGCGCCACGTTCAAAGAGAAGAAGGAGCTGAGGAGGCTCGCCCCGCCCTCCGCGATGAGCGACTGGCTATTGGCCACGGCCATCAGTCCGTAGTAAGGATGCATGCGCAGGCCGACGAGATCGAACTCGAAGAGCACGCGCATGATGATGCCCGCCGTGATGGCGATGATCGCATTGCCCAGCACGCCCGCCGCCGAAACCCAGATATTTGCCACGCGCTTGTTACGCCATTTGAGCGGATTGACGGGCGTCGGGCGCGCCCAGCCGATCAGCGGTACGCCCGTGAAGAACATGATCGCGGGAAAAAGCAGCGTGCCGATGGGGTCGACGTGGACGACCGGATTCAGTGAGATGCGTCCCTGCAAACGCGCCAGATCGTCCCCGAATCGATTAGACATCCAGGCGTGCCCGGCCTCGTGCACTGAGAGCGAGAAAACCAGCGCCACCATGAAAAGAATAAACTGACCTATATCATTGCCCATTGCTAAATCGTATGTCAGACCCGTAACAGATAATGCGACCCTTCACACTAGCATGCGTGCTGAAGGGGTGTCAAAAAAGAGTCGAGCCGCAAACAGCAAGCATGAAGGCAGTCGTCATTTGCTCCCCTTTCAAGCTCAGCCAAGCAGCGCCCCATGAATCCCCAGCGGCAGACTGTAGACCGCCTCGTTCGTGGCGACGATCATATCGCCCGCCGCGCTAAAGGCGAGCCCGACGACGTTCATCCCGGCCACGGCCATCTCCGCGTCATGCCCGCCAGGGAAAATGCGTATGATCCCCCGCCGCCCGCGCATGGATGCCGCCACGTAAAGGTTGCCGTCTCGATCGAAGGCGAGGCCCTGCGGGCGACCCAGGCCGCGATAAAAGATGCTGGCTTCGCCGTTGCGATCAACTCTCATCACAGCGTCGTCGCTTGAAACTGTTGGGCCCGTCACGTACAGGGCATCGTCAGGCCCGAAGGCCAGGTGATAGGCCGAGACCGAGGGCTCAAGCTGGGCCCACGGCTTCTCTTCTCCGATACCGTTGATGCGATAGATCGTGCCGGAGCGGTCGCCCACGTACATGCGCCCTTCACGATCAAAGGCGAGGCCGGTCGCCACACCCAGGTTTCGCGCGAAGGCGACGGCCTCCTTAAACGGCGTGACGCGATAGACCGTGCCGTCCATGCGGCTCGTGACAAACATCTGCCCTGTTTTATCGAAGGCGATGCCGGTCGGATTCGTGATGTCGCCGGAGAAATCCGCGATCTGCCCGCTCTGGTCAATGCGAAAGATAGAGACCGGAAAATGCTGGCCGCGCGAACCCGAGCGCGTCACGTAGAGCGAGCCGTCGTCCGGGTCGAAAGCCGGATTGGCTACCGGGTGCAGGTCTTCTGCGAGCTTGCTGCCGAGATTGAAGCGTGCCGCCTCGCTCTGTTCCCCGCCGCTTTCAAGCTGCACCTCTATCTCTCCCCTACCGCTGATTTCGGGGACGAGCACGAGCGCCCTTCGCGTCGAAAGACCGACGAGATGGGCCAGCTCGCCGTCAAACCGGCATCCGCAAGACCTCAGGCGGCTGGTGTCCAGCCCGTCACATTCGACGACCACTTCGCCGCCGGGAATCCCCGCCGCCGGGTCAACACGCACAATCCGCCCCGCTCTGCTCATGACGCTGCCTTCTCCACCACCGCCAGGCTCCGCACGAAATACTAAAGCTCAACATGATACGATGGGCGCGCGGGGCGTGTCTAATTCAGGCCCCGCGCCCTCCAATAAAATGTCTGGCTGTGCGTTCTGCTGTGCTTGCTCGCGCCCGCCCTATGTTATAATGAGCGCCAGTCAAGCAGTATGGTAATGCTCCCGGCAAGGTAAATGCCTCTCATGGGTATTGCGCGGGTCGAAGTGCCACTTGACTGACAAATCGCAATGCTCAAGCGACCAAGCGACTTAACTGCGCAGAGCAATATCAAAGGTCTTCCAAGAGCGTCCGACGCCTACCGCTCGCTTCAATATTCCTGTAACTACAAGTCGTCATCCATCAGCCGTGAGCGTCGAGCCGCGCTGTGGCCGCTTCGCGCGGCGTCAGTCTTAAACCGAGTGCCCCGTAAGCGTTGACGGCTCTTTTATTCGGAGGGTTAGAGTTATCAGTAACGTACACGGCAATACGCAGGGACTCAAACAGAATCAACTGCGCCGCATCGAAAAGCTTTATGACCGTAGGATCGCGCCGCACCAGATCGTGACGCCGGAGTTTGCGCGCCACCTCACAGAGCTCTCTCACGAGACGCGCCGTCAGATCGGCGTCCTCGTTGATCGTAAAGGCTATATCGAATACGTGGTGGTTGGCGACGCCCGCCGCATAGAGCTGCCGGATTTGAAGCGCACGCGCGTGGCGGCAGACCGTTTTCGCGGCCTGCGCTGCGTCCACACGCACCTGCGCGGAGAGCATCTGACGCAGGACGACCTGACCGACCTGGCGCTGCTACGCCTGGACCTGATGGTCTCGCTCGACGTTGACGAGCGGACGGGACTGCCCGGCATGGTGCGGGCCGCGCACCTGCTGCCGACGACCGTCGCGGAGCTGGATTCGAGCCAGGGCGCTCCGGCCCCCTACGCCTTCCTTGAGCCGCAGATTCCATCGCAGCTGGACGTGGATTTCCTGGCGCTCATCAACTCGCTCGAAGAGGAGATGGCGCGTAATCGCCGCGCCACGCGGCGCTCCGAAGCGCGTGATCGCACAATCCTCGTCGGCGTCACGACGGGCTCTCTGGCCGAAGCCGAAGAGTCCATGGCGGAGCTGCAAGAGCTGGCGGCATCGGCTGGCGTCCTCGTCTTGGATCAGATTATTCAGAGGCGTCCGGCCATTGACCCGCGCACGCTGCTCGGGCGCGGCAAGCTGGAAGAGCTGCTGGTGCGCGCGCTTCAGCTCGGCGCTGACCTGATCGTCTTCGACCGCGAGCTGAGCCCTGCGCAGGTGCGCTCGCTCTCGGAAGCGACAGACCTCAAAGTGATTGATCGCGCGCAGCTCATCCTCGACATCTTCGCGCAGCGAGCGCAATCACGCGAAGGCAAGATTCAGGTGGAGTTGGCCCAGTTGAAGTATCTGCTGCCGCGCCTGATCGCCGGGCACGACTCGGCTTTCTCGCGCCTGGCGGGCGGCATCGGCGGGCGCGGCCCCGGTGAAACCAAGCTTGAGACTGATCGTCGCCGCGTGCGCGACCGCATCAACCGGCTGGATAAAGAGATCGAAGCGCAGCGTCATCGCCGCCAGGAGCGACGCAAAGAGCGCACGCGACGGGAGTTTCCCATCATCTCCATCGTCGGCTACACCAACGCGGGCAAATCCACCCTGCTCAACATGCTGACGGCCAGCCACGTCCACGCCGAGCAGCGCATGTTCGCCACGCTCGACCCGACATCCAGGCGGCTGCGACTGCCGCGCGAGCAGGAGGTCATCGTCAACGATACGGTCGGCTTCATACGCGACCTGCCGCCAGACCTGCTCTCCGCCTTCCGCGCCACGCTCGAAGAGATCAGCGACAGCGACGTGCTCATACATCTCGTTGACGCTTCCAACCCGCGCTGGCAGCAGCAGCTCGAATCGGTCGAAAGAATCTTAGGCGAGCTGGACTTCGGACAGATTCCCAGGCTCCTCGTCTTCAACAAAGCAGACCTCGTTTCTTCGCAGACGCTTGAAGCGATGATTCGCCTGGCATCGCAGAACGGCGCGCGCGAAGCGATCAGCATCTCCGCCACGCAGCCCGAGACGCTGCGCCCCATGCTTGAGAAGACGGGCGCGATGCTCGCGCGTAATCTGGTCGAGCGTCCCGTCACGCCGGAAGAGCAACTCTCGGAAGAAGAGGAAGCATACTCAGCACAGAGCGCGAAATGAGCACCCGTCGGCCACGTTTCAACTCGCGTTTGAGCAGGGCGAGCAATGCCCTGCTCGCATTCGTCATGCGCCCCCTGCAATGGCTTTCGGCGGACGCGCGTTTCGCCATCGGATTCGCGCTCATCATCAGCGTCACCACGCTGCTTCTCCTCAACAGCTACTCGCGCGTCCCGGCGGAGTTTTACCGCGAGGGCGATGTCGTGCGCCGCACCGTCATCGCGCCCGAAGATATAGCGGGCGTAGACATTAAAGATTGGGTCGCGGAGAAAGAGCGGCTGCGCCTTGAGGCTATCAAAAACGCTCCACCCGTCTTTAACTTCGACCCGACGCGCTCGGAGAGTGCCGCGCAAAGCTTTCGCGCCGCGTGGGAAGATTTACAGCACCAGGCCGACGAACGCGCCGGCGCGAAGCATGAGATGAGATGGTCGGGCGAGGGCGTGACGGAGAAAGCGCGGATTGAGATCGGGCGCACGCTCGGCTCGCGCCGCGTAGATAACGGCGAGGTAGAGCGCCTCGCAGGGTTGCTGCGCGAGACGGGCGAACGATACATTTACGACGATCAGGATGCCGAACGACTCAAGGGCCAGATCATACTCGTTGACGTGCGCAACACCGGCGCGCCCTCGACCCTGACGCTGCCTGCTGATCGCATGATCTCGCTCTCGGCGGCGCACGGCGATTTAAGCTTTCGCATTTCACAACTGCACGGCTGGCCGCACGAACAGCAGGCAGCGCTCGTGGCGGCGATGCTCCCGCTCGTCAAGCCTCACCTCGTCTTCGATCAGAAGGCGACGCAGATTGCGCAGGAGGCGGCGGCGAAAAACATGGTCGCGCCTCCCATCTCGCTCAAACGCAATCAGGTCGTCGCGCGCGAAGGCGATACGGTGACAGAGCCCATGCTCGTGCAGTTTCGAGAGATTCGTGAGTACGAGCGCACGGGCCGTCCCTGGCATCAGCTCATCGGTCTCTTCTTCATCGTCGCGGCCATCTACTGGGCGGCCTGGAAATTCGCCGAGCACCGTAGCATGACGGCTAACCTGGCGCTCTCGGACAGAAAAGCCTTCGCGCTCATCGGGCTCTCCGTGATCGTCGAGACGGTCATCATGCGCGTCTGCTTCACCTTCTCCGAAAGCCTCTCCACGCAGAGCATGCACGCTCCCTATAACGATTCGACGATTTGGAATTTTGCCATCCCGTTCGCCGCCGCAGCGCTGCTCGTCACCCTGCTCGTCGACACGCAGCTGGGCTTGATCACAGCGCTCATCACGGCTCTCTTCGCGGGGCTTCTCGCGCCCGACGGGGTGCTCAAAGCCTTCTACGCGATGATCTCATCGTCTGTGGCCATCTACGGCATCGGACGCTACCGCGAGCGACAGTCCGTGACGCTGGCCGGCTTGATTGTCGGCGGCGCAAACGCATTGATGGCTGTCGCTCTCATCGCGTATGCGCAGCAGGCTTTGACGCTCAACACGATTCTGCTGGCCGTCGGCTGCGGCATCGTGAGCGGGCTGCTGACGGCGACTTTTACCGCGAGCGGATTGCCGATCAACGAATCCTTATTCGGAATTCTGACAGACGTTAAGCTGCTTGAGCTGTCGAACGCTGACCTGCCCGTGCTGGGCCAACTGGCTCTGCGCGCGCCGGGAACTAACCAGCATTCGCATGCCGTGGGCCAACTGGCGGAAGAGGCTTGCCGCGCCATCGGAGCCAACCCACTGCTGGCACGCATCGGCGCTCTCTATCACGATATAGGAAAGACCGCCGCGCCCGACATGTTCGTCGAGAATCAGCAGGGCGATAACCCGCACGACCGCCTGCGCCCGACACAAAGCGCGCGCATCATCACGTCTCATGTCACCTACGGGCTGAAGCTTGCGAAGGAGATAGGTCTACCCAAGCAGATCACGGATTTCATCCCGCAGCATCACGGGACGCGCACGCTGCACTTCTTTCTGCGCAAGGCACAGGCCCAGGCAGCACCCGGCGAAGAGGTGGATGAGGCGGAGTTTCGCTACCCTGGGCCCAAGCCGCGGTTCAAGGAATCCGCCATTATGATGATCGCCGATTCCTGCGAAGCGGCGGCGCGTTCCCTGGCCCACCCAGACCCGGAAAACATTCGCACCATCGTCACCAAAATCATTGACGCCATCATCAGCGACGGCCAGCTTGACGAAAGCAACCTCACGCTGAGCGAGTTGCGCACCATACGCGAAGCGATCATCACCTCTTTGACGGCCATCTACCACGCGCGCATAGATTATCCGGGCTTCAACCCGCCGCCGCTCACGGGCGCTCTCCCGTCGCTGCCGGATGCGCGGCTCGATACGGAAGAGCGCGGCGTAAGCTACAACAGAACGTCCGAGATCCCGATCAATAAGGGCGGCGAGGTCGAGGATGAAGCGCTGGCGCGCAAGACCGTCAAACGCTAAGCCGCTTTTATAGCCATTTGCAAATGGCTATAAGGTATATCCCTTTGTAAAGCGCCCGCTGAAAGGGAGGTCTGCCGTGCTGAGGGAAGGTCTGTGGCGCTTTCGGCTTATCAGAATTTCCCGTGCAGCTTATGATAGGTCGTCTTGAGGTCTTCAGGGATGACGCGTGTTTCGCCGATGGTTGACATGAAATTCGAGTCGCCCGTCCAGCGCGGCATGATGTGCAGATGAATGTGTTCGGCGACGCCCGCGCCGGCGGCCCGCCCGAGGTTCATGCCGAGGTTGAAGCCGTGCGGATGGTAGGCTTCGCGCAGCAACGTCTGGCTGCGCTTGGTCAAATCCATCAGCTCGTCCGTTGTCTCTTTCGGCGCAGCGTCAAGCTCCGCCATATGCGCGTAAGGGACAATCAACAGATGGCCGCTGATATAAGGATAGATGTTGAGGACGACGAAGTTATAACGAGCGCGATGGAGGATAAATCTGCTTTCATCGTCGCCCGTCTCCTCCTGTATCGCGCAGAAGACGCAGGGCGCGTGCGCGCGGCGCTGCTCCTCGCTTGAGCCCGATTTGATGTAGTCGTACCGCCAGGGGCTCCACAGTATGTCCAAGACCGCTCACCTCAAGATGACGCCCGCGCTCTTCAAAAACTAGAAGGCGTCTGGTCATCGCTCTCGCCGATAGTCTCGGTCGCTTCCGCCGCCGACGGCGTAGAGACAGCAACGCCCTCTTCGTTGATCAGTTCTTTCAGTTCCTTGCCGGGTTTGAAGTAGGGGACGCGCTTGGCAGGGATATTGACCGGGTCACCCGTCTTGGGGTTTCTTCCACGGCGTGCTCCGCGCTCGCGTACACGGAAGCTGCCGAAGCCGCGCAACTCTATCTTCTCGCCTTGATTCAAGGTTTCGATGATGCTCTCGAAGACGATCTCGACGAGCCGCTCCGCATCCTTTTTGGTCAACTCAGCCGCGCGCGCGACATCTTCAACCAATTCCGCTTTCGTCATGCCGTCACCTCGCTGTCGGACAAAGGCTATATCGCCGCAAAGGCCCTTTCATGGGCCCAGAACAAAAAGCTTAACCGTCGTGAGGGGTGCGCCTACAGTAGCAGAAAGAGGCGACCTCCCGCAAGACCGCAAGCGCATTGCAGCCAACATCTTACATGCCAAACTGTGGAGACACGAAAAGAGCGGTCGCGTGAGGGAAGCCCGGCTGTTGATGCTTCCCTCACGCGACCGCTCCTTTTGAATCAGCGCGGCGAGGTTATCCTACTCCTCGCGGTCTTCATCCGTGGCAGGTCTTCGCAAACCCGCCAGCTCGCCCAGAGAGGCCATCCCGCCGCCGGCCTCCGAGGAATAGGTCTTCGTATCAATGATCGGCTCGTCGCGGCCCACCGCTCGCGCCGAGAGCCCTATCTTTTTCGACTCGGGGTCAATGCGCAAGATTTTGAAGTCCATCTCCTGGCCCAGTTGAACCACGTCTTCGGGTTTCTCCACGCGGTCGTCCGAAAGCTCGGAGATATGACACAAGCCTTCCAGATTATCGTCCAGCTCGACGAACGCTCCGAAGTTAGCGAAGCGCGCGATCTTACCCTTCACGACATCGCCGGGCTTGTGCGCTGTGACGAAGCGCTCCCAGGCGTTCGGCTCAAGGTCTTTGATCGAGAGCGAAAGCCGACGGTTCTCCGTATCAATCGAGGTGATAACGGCATCGATCTCCTGACCCTTCTTCAAGACCTCGCCCGGATGCTTGATGCGCTTCGACCATGAGATGTCGGAGACGTGCACGAGCCCGTCCACGCCGTCCTCGACCTCTATGAAGGCTCCGAAGTCCGTCAGGTTACGCACGCGGCCATGCACGCGCGACCCGATCTGGTAACGATCTTTGAGCGTCTGCCAGGGATTAGACTGAATCTGCTTCATGCCGAGGCTGATGCGGCGTGCCTTGGGGTCAACGCTCAAGACTTCGACATCAACCGTATCGCCAGGATTCACAAGCTTCGACGGATGCTTGACGCGCTTCGACCAGCTCATCTCGGAGACGTGGACGAGTCCTTCGACTCCGGGCTCAAGCTCTATGAATGCGCCGTAATCGGTGACGCTGGCAACCTTGCCCGTCAGTCGCCTGCCGAGCGTAAAGCGCTCTTCGATGCTGCCCCAGGGGTCTGGCAGAAGCTGCTTGTAGCCCAGAGAGACGCGCTCGCGGTCGCGGTCGAATTTCAACACCTTGACCTGAACCGTATCTCCGACCTTGAACAGCTCCGCCGGATTTTGCAGCCGTCCCCAGCTCATGTCCGTGACGTGCAGCAGCCCGTCTATGCCGCCGAGATCAACGAACGCGCCATAGTCTGTCAGATTCTTGATCTGGCCCTCGACGATGATGTCCTCTTCGATCTGGTTGAGCGTCTCGCCCTTCTTGCCTTCGTTCTGCTCTTCGATCACGGCCTTGCGCGAAAGCACGACGTTGGAGCGCTTACGGTTGAGCTTGATGACCTTGGCTTCGATCTCCTGGTTGCGAAGGCTGTCCAGGTTGCGCACGGGGCGTGTGTCCACCTGTGAGCCGGGCAGGAAAGCGGCGATGCCGTCAATGTCTACGCGCAGGCCGCCCTTGATGCGCTCCGTTATACGCCCCTTGATCGGCGTGCCTTCGCTGTAAGCCTTCTCAAGATCGTCCCAGGCTTTCATGCGTACGGCGTCGGCCCGCGACAGCACCGGAAAGCCCTCGTTGGTCTCCATGCTCTTGACGAGCACATCAACTTCGTCGCCGGGCTTGACGGTCATCTGGCCTGCGTCCATAAACTCCGCTTGCGGGACGATGCCTTCGGACTTGTATCCGAAATCTATGACGACGCCGCGCTCCGTGATACCGACGACCGTGCCGCGCACCACTTCGCCTTCCTGAAAGGCCGCCTGCTCCTGCTCGAACTGGTCGAGCATCGCGCCGAAATCAGAGGGCGCTTCATCATCATCGTCATCTTCGGATGCGCTCATCCTGGCGGAAGCGGCCGATGCTCCGCTCGTGCCACTGCTGCCGGTACTGGCGACAGGGCGCGTTTCATTCGTAGACGGTGCGGCAGATTGTTCGCCCGTTTGGGATTGATTGTTGTTGGCCTCGCCGTCGGTCGGCTTGGGTTCTTCGGTAGACATGCAGACTCCTGTCAGATTGCTTTTGGCGGCGCGTTTCTAGAGCTTGTCGCGCCACACCCGGCCAAGAGAGCGCCAGCTCATACCACTCAAGATCATGAGCATTACGTCAAGCGGCACATGCTTTCCTGTACTTGTGGCGATTGTGTCGGATCGGAGAACTTGAGGTGAGGATGGGAGCAGTTAAGAGTTGGAAAATGGTTAAGTAAACGATTCGATTTCCGTCGCGCCCGTAATCACCCGCTTGATCCGACTTGTCGCCCGCCGCATTGACCGGGTAGAGCGGCAATGTACACGCCAAAATGATGGCATGTCAAGGCGATAAGAGCTATTCCGGCCACAAGGCTCGGACAAAGACGGAAGGCGAAAAGCGTATCTGCCGACAGGCACGAAGCTGTGCCGGGCGAGACGCGCTTTCCGCCTTCCTCTTTAGGATGGTCGCCTAATTGGCTCCGCCGAATGTAGCGCCGACGCCGCGCTCGGCGATATAGATTCCGGCGGAATGCGATCCGACGAAAAGCCTGTTTGCGCTACGCGGGTCGAAAGCCAAAGCCCAGAATCGCTGGCTCGGAAGCCGTGTATCCTGTGGATCAACTCTCAGCCAGGTGACTCCCGCATCCACCGAGCGATAGAGACCGCCGCCGTTCTCATATGCGCTACCGGCAAAAATCTCATTGCCGTCGTGCGGATTGATGAGAATGCTCGCATAGTCGCCGTAAGGCAGATTGCCGCCTCTGCGCGTCCAGCTCTGCCCGCCGTTGTGCGAGTAATAAAAGGTCTGCTTCGTGCCGACGTAGATATAACCGGCGCGCGTTTGATCCTCTTCGATGGCGCTGATCGGAGCATTCGTCGGAATGCCTTCGACCTGTTGCCAGGTTGCGCCGCCGTCGCGCGAGACGAGGACGCCGGAGAGGGCCGTCCCGACCCAGATAGTGCTCGGATTCTGCGCGCTCGTAGAGACACAGAGCGTGCGCGAATCAAGGGTTCCGGGATAAGGCAGCCGCTCCCAGCCCGTCGCCGGATCATAGCTGCGTAATAGACCGGCATTGGTTGCGGCCAGCATGCCCGGTCGCCCGTCCCGCTCATCGTGCGTCGGGGCCAGTGCATTGACGGCATCGGTTAAGAAGAGCGGAGGCTGCGGCAGCTTGCCCGCCGCCGTACTCGTCTGTACTCCCCCGGCCAGCCCCAGCGCCGTGAGCGTCGCATCGTCGAGCGTGCCCGTCACATCAATGCCTTTATCCGCTTGAAATTTTCTGAGGGTCGTGACGGTGCGCGTGCCGGCATTGCCATCCGGCGTGCCGACGTTGTAGCCCGCCGCATTGAGCGCCTCCTGCGCCCGTTTGACCATATCATCACCACGGCTCGTCGCCGTCGAGGCGGCGCTGCTGCGCGCTGCTGCTGCTCCTCTTCCACGCCTCGACCCACCTCTGGGTTTGGGCGGCGGGGCGGGCTTCGGAGCACCCAGGGGAGCCCAGGACGCGCCCCTATCGAGCGAGCGATAGATGCCCAGATTCGTCCCCAGGTAAATGGTGTTCGGGTCGCGCTCGTCTTGCAGAATCGAATAGCTGATCAGCCGATTCGGCATATTACGCATGGAGGGCTGCCAGGTTACGCCGCCGTCATTGCTGACGAAGAAGAAACCGCCGCCGGTCGCCGTATTGATCGTCGTCGCGTAGATGCGACCGGGCTTTTCGCGGTCTGCCAGAATAGAGTTGGCGAAGCGGCCACTGTAGCCGCCGTTGCTCGGCGCGAAATTCTTTCCGCCGTCGGTCGAGATCATCACCCCGTAATTGTTTGTACCGATATAGATGGTTTGCGGGTTCTTCGGATGAATGGAAATCGAATTGATCTCAAGCTGCTTTGAAGTGGTCAGCATCCATGAATCGCCGCCGTTGGTCGAGCGCCAGAGCCCTTCCGTCGTTCCGGCAAAGACGACTCCCGCGATGGAAGGATGTTGCAGGATGGCGCGCGTCCGCCTCGATTGCGAAGGAATGCCCTGCACCTTGCGCCAGGTCGCGCCGCCATTGCGCGTATCGTAAATCCCACTGCATGCCGACGCGATAACGTGATCCGGGTTACGCGGATCAATGTCGATTGAAAACACGTCGGAATCGTCAATCATGCCTGTCTTGATGATATTCCACGTTTGCCCGCCGTCCGTCGATTTATAAGGCAAGTACCACGTCCCGGCGTAGATCGTATTGGTGTTGCGCGGGTCGATGGCGAGAGATTCGATGGCCGTCGTGCCGAAAGGAGAAACGGGCGTCCAGCTCTCGCCGGAATCGGTCGAACGAAAAACAGTCCGGTTCGTGCCCACGACGAGCACATCAGGATTGGCCGAAGACTGCGTCATCGAATGCAGCGCCTCGCCCTTGAGCTGCGTTGATTCCCGCCACGTCACACCGCCGTCCGTCGTTTTGAAGAAGCCGCCCGGGTCTTTATGACGATGCCCGGCGACGTAGATCGTTTTCGAGTCGCGCGGGTCAACGATTATATGATCGAGGACAAGCTTGGGACGATTGAAATTGAAGAGTAAGCGCCACTGCTGGCCGCCATCAATGGACGTATAGAGTTGACCGTCGAGCGTGCCAAAGTAGAAACGCTGCGCGTCGTTCGGATCAACCTCCAGGGCGCGCACGTCGCCGCCCGTTGGGCCAGTGACGCGCCAATCCATCGCATACTGCGGCGATGAGGTTGCCTCAGGACTGTCGCCTGCTGGCGCAGCCACAGTGCTGGGCTGCGTCATAGCAGGCGCGACGAGCGCAAATAGAATGAGAAGCAGCCAAGTGCGTTGAATCAGTCTAATCGTCAGTAGTTTCATCGGGTTTTCCTACTCATGATTATGGGAGAGCATTGAGCATGACAAAATTGCGTGTTATTTAACCGTCATCACGCATACAACCAATAGGATGCCGCGCACAACGGGCGCGGTTGTACCAAACTATTGCATTCAGCTTCGTAACGCAAAGCGAGAGCGGGCGATGTTTTACTTCAGACATCGCCCGCTCTCGTTCTAAGCCCAGCGCCTCTCTACTACTTCTGCGGGAGACGCGAGCGTGTTATCTACAGGTTATTCGTCATCACGACCGCGACGACTCCGACGCGTCGTCCTCCTCGTCGCTCGCGGCTCGCACGGCACACTGCCCGCCGTGTCCGCCACCACCGCCGGTGCTCCCTGTGGTGCGATCCACAGCTCCACCGTCAGATCC
>DASVQM010000019.1:0-145521 GCA_036389095.1 Pyrinomonadaceae bacterium | reverse complement strand
CCCGAGAGCTTTGGCGCTACTGACCTCTTTATCTATTGCAACTTGGTATAAGAACCGGCATCCACGCTGTAGCGTGAAGGGCGTTAATGCTGCGGCGAGTAGAATGGCGGCGTGCGTCCGATTCTCGCCCCTCTTTTATTCGATCAGGAAGTTGACCTGCTGCGAGGTGCTGGTCTTGGCGATGCGGTCTATGGCCGTGACGCGCAGGACGTATTGACCGACGGGCAATCTGTCGAGCTGGACTTCTGCCGCATAGGGCAGCCGCGTCTTATCGGGCAATCCTTCGGTTCTCACTTTGCTCAGGGCCGTCGTGATGACGGGCTGGTCGTCACGAAAAATCTGTACCTGAAGCGCGACATCCGGCGAGCCGTCCCCTCCGGCGCCGCGTTGAGCGTTGTAGATATAGGTCATGAAACGTAGCTGCGACTTGGGCGTGAAGCGACGGTCTACGCTGATGTTCACGGGATTGGCATCGGCGTCCTGACCTGCAACCGCGCGCCCGCCGACGAGCACGCTGCTCATCGTCAGTTGGCGTTTCGAGAGGTCTGGTATCTCTATCCATTGCGTGGCGCTGCCGGTTCGCCCGCTCCCGGCGTCACGCGCCGCCACGCGCACCTGGTAGAGCCCGGGCTTGAGGCGCACCTGGTAGTTATAAGAAAGGCTGTTGTTCATGAAGACCGGAAGATCCTCGGGCGCAATGCTGAGCCGTAACTGATCGCTGAAGTTCGCGCCAGCTTTACCCTCGTCGTTGTAGACGGAGCCCGCGACATCAACCGCCCCCGTCTGTTTGCCGTCTTTCATCTGAAGCGTCACGGCTTCCGGCGAAACCGCCATGACGATTGAGAGCAGAGGGCCGGATTCCGGCGTGTCGGAATAATAAGCCGTCACCAGGGTGGGCAGCGTGCTCCTCGGAAAAACATCGGTGATGGCCGCGCGCAGCTCCGTCTCGATAGTCCTCGCAGGCGGTTGGCTCGACGGCTTCTTGCTGTTGCCGCGCCTATCCGTCGTCGCCGGGTCATTCGTGAAGAAGCCGTTGCGGACGCGCACCACCAGCTCGGGTCTGCCGATCACCTTGGCTTCGATGCGATGGAACTTGCCGGCCTTCTGCTGCTCGCTATCTGGCCGCCAGGCGAGCAGGTAATAAACGGAAGTCTCCTTGAGCGTGCGCACGATTCCCAGATCGAGCGAGTTTGAGTTGAGCAGGGCGCGACCGCCAGTGCCCGCCGCGATGACCTGTAAAGCTTCCTGCGAGGCTCTTAGCTCAGTCGAGGCGGAGGGCAGTCGGTTGAACGGGTCGAATGCGGTTGCGTCCGTGGCGTTCACGCCGGTCTCAAGCCCGCGCGCATCCATCGTATAGATGACCGTCCCGGAACGTGCCGCGACATCCGTCGCCCGTCGTATCTTGTTCAGGATGTCGGAATCCCTGACATTCATGACGAACCCTTCCGAGACGAAGAAGACAAGCTTGCGTCCGGGCAGCCGCGCTGTGGAGCGCATCAGGCTCGACAGCGACAGCAGCACGTTCGTGTTCACGCTGTCGGATTGCTGAACAAGCGCTCGCGCCCGCCCGCGCACCACACCGGCGGCCATCTCGTACTTCATTCCGGGAATATCCCTGAGCATTTGCTCGACGAAAAACCCCAGCACATCGTTATTGTATTGTTCGATCTGAAGCGCCTGGTAGATGGTCATCGGCGGGCGATCTGTGTCTCGCACGAGGGTGGCCCGGTAGCTCAGGCGCTCGACGGCCTTGCGCAGCACGGTCTTGTTGTCGGTCAACTGCTGTAGGAATCCCAACTGCCCGCTCGCACTCGTGATCGCCACCTGATCGTTCTGGCCCATCTCCTTATCAATGAAGTTCAAGAGCGTACGGCGCAGGCGCATCAGGCTCTCGGCGTAGAGGTGCAGGTCGTCTATGAAGAAAAAGATGGTGCGTCCGCGATCGAGCGGGCGGGCGGGCGCATTGCCCGCTCGTGCCACGCCGCGCGCCGCCGCCAACTGCGATTCCTCATTACCGCTTCCCGCCGTGATGCGCTCGAAAAAGGAGATCGCCTGCGGCTTACCGTCAACCTTCAGCTCAAACTGTTCGGGCTTCAGGTCGTCAATAAAGCGTCCCTGCTTGTCGAAGACCATCACGTCCGTTTGCACCAGGTCCGTGCTGATCCTGAGGACATCTTCGTCCGCCGAATCCTGCGATGCCTGGGCGGGAGCCGTAGACTGCTGGCCATAGGCAACGGGGACGAAAATGTAGATGCAGAAGAGGGCTGCGCCTAGAAATCGCTTGGGAATAGTGTTGAGAGATCGCATAATGGTTAATATCTAAAGAGAGACGGGAGGGACTCGGAGCGTCTTCGATCATACTACAGGCAGAAGGGCGCGGCGAGTGCCTCGTTGAAAACTTTAGCGCCGCGAAACGCGTATCAGATCCGTCGCGGCCCCGTCGGAAATGCTTGCCTTAACGGCTCTGAGATTCACTATCAATGATAAAGGATGCTTGAAGGGCCAGCCGGACGCCACCCCGAAACATTCAGGGCGGACGCAAGCGCCTGGCCGCCCCCGTGGGCCCGCCATTCCCGCGCCGTTGGCGAGAGGCGTAAGATAAGAGGGGCGGAAGCCCCGCCGGTCAGCAGGCGCGCTTCCTGACCAGGAGTGAGCCCTATTCTTATGGGAATCGAGATCGAGAAAAAGTATAGACTCACGCGCGAGCAGCAGGCTCGGTTGCTGCTTCGCCTGGCAGAAGTGAAGGCCACGCCGCACGGCAAAGAGTTTGAAGAGAACACGCTCTATAGTGGCGGCACGCTGGACCCGCAGACCGAAGTGCTGCGGGTGCGGCGCAAGGGCGACGGGGCCGTCCTCACCTACAAACGACGCTTCGCCTCCTCTTCATCCATCAAGCACAATCGGGAAGAAGAGACCGCTGTGGAGAACCCGGAAGCCCTCGCAGGGATTCTGGACGCGCTCGGCTACAGGCCGGCGCTTGTTTATGAGAAGCGGCGCGCGACGTGGCAGGTCGGGGAGGCCGAGGTCGTACTCGATGAGCTTCCCTTCGGTCTCTACCTTGAGATCGAAGGCGACGAGCAGATGATCATGGAAGTCGAGCAACTGCTCGGCCTGGCTGATGTGGAGGCTGAGCTGTCCACCTACCCTGAGCTTGCAAGGCTTTACGGAGAGCAGCGCGGAGACCTGATCAAAGCCCGATTCCAGATGCGCCTGCCGCAGTCTTGAGGATTCCTGGAGCGGTTTGCGAATGGCGGTACTGACCTGACTCTCTGCCGCAACGAAGCGCAGCGCCTAGCATCGGCAACCATAGAAAAAAGCGGCTTCGCTCACATGGAGCGAAGCCGCTTTCCGTCTTTCCGCGGTAAGGGGCGAATTACATGCCCATTCCGCCGCCCATGCCGCCCATACCGCCGGGCATCGCAGGGGTCTTGTCATCCTCGGGCAGCTCCGAGACCATCGCTTCGGTCGTCAGCATCAGGCCAGCGATTGACGCAGCATTCTGCAACGCCGTGCGAGTGACCTTGGCAGGGTCAATGACGCCCGCCTTGACCAGGTCTTCAAGCTCCTCCGTCTGAGCGTTGTAGCCGAAGTTCTCATTCTTCTGCTCGCGTACATGCTCGACGATCACAGCGCCTTCCTTGCCTGCGTTCTGCACGATCTGGCGCAGCGGCTCTTCCAAAGCACGCTTGACGATGGAGACGCCGATCTGTTCGTCCGCATCACCCTCGCCCGCCTTGTTGGCCAGGAATTTTTCGAGCGCCTTGGCTGCGCGCACTAAGGTGACGCCGCCGCCCGGAACGATTCCTTCTTCGACGGCTGCGCGCGTGGCGTGCATGGCATCCTCGACACGAGCCTTCTTCTCCTTCATCTCCGTCTCGGTGGCAGCGCCGACTTTGATGACCGCCACTCCGCCGACCAGCTTCGCCAAACGCTCCTGCAACTTCTCGCGGTCGTAATCCGAAGTGGTGTCTTCGATCTGCGCGCGAAGGGTCTTGACGCGACCTTCGATGTCCGTGTGCTTGCCCGCGCCCTCGACGATGGTCGTGTTGTCCTTGTCTATGGTGACCTTCTTGGCGCGTCCCAGGTCTTCAAGCTTGACGTTTTCGAGCTTGATGCCGAGGTCTTCGCTGATGACTTTACCGCCGGTCAAGATAGCTATGTCTTCAAGCATCGCCTTGCGACGATCACCGAAGCCGGGAGCCTTGACGGCGGCGATGTTCAATGTGCCACGCAGCTTGTTGACGACGAGCGTGGCTAAGGCTTCGCCCTCGACATCCTCCGCGATGATCAACATCGGCTTGCCCATCTTGGCGACCTGCTCAAGCAGCGGCAGCAAGTCCTTCATCGAGCTGATCTTCTTTTCGTTAATCAGAATCAGCGGGTTGTCCAGCGCCGCTTCCATGCGCTCCGGGTCCGTGACGAAGTAGGGCGAGAGATAGCCGCGATCAAACTGCATCCCCTCGACTACTTCCAGAGCCGTCTCCATCGTCTTCGACTCTTCGACCGTAATCACACCGTCTTTGCCGACCTTCTCCATCGCGCTGGCGATGATTCCGCCGATGTTGGCGTCGCCGTTGGCAGAAACGGTTCCCACCTGCGCGATCATGTCACCCTTGACGGGCTTCGACAGGCGCTTGATCTCTTCGGTCGCGCGCTCGACGGCCTTGTCAATGCCCCGCTTCAAGGCCATGGGGTTCGCGCCCGCCGCCACCGTCTTCACGCCCTCGCGGAAAATAGCCTGCGCCAGCACGGTCGCCGTCGTCGTGCCGTCGCCCGCCACGTCGGAAGTCTTCGAGGCGACTTCCCTGACCATCTGCGCGCCCATGTTTTCCAGCGCGTCCTTCAACTCGATCTCTTTCGCCACCGTGACGCCGTCTTTGGTAATCGTAGGGCTTCCGAACTTCTTGTCAATCACGACGTTGCGGCCCTTGGGGCCGAGAGTAATCTTGACCGCGTCGGCGAGCTGGTTGACGCCGCGCAAAATCGCCGCACGCGACTCTTCACCATGAATTACTTGCTTTGCCATCTCTTTTCTTCTCCTAACTCAATATGTATGGGATTCTTCTGCCATCAGTAAAAAAGCGGCTCTAGTCTGTCAGACTACTTGCCGCTTTTCTTGCTGCTGCCACCGCTGCCACTGGCCGCGCCTGCGCGTTCGATAATTCCCAGAATCTCGTCTTCGCGCATGATTAGAAACTCTTCGCCGTCAAGCTTGATCTCCGAACCGCTGTACTTACCGAACAGCACGCGATCACCCGCTTTCACGTCCAGCGTCTGGCGCGTCCCGTCTTCCCTGTACTTGCCCTCGCCGACGGCGATGATTTCGCCCTCCTGCGGCTTCTCCTTCGCGGTGTCAGGGATGATGATCCCGCCGCGCATCTGCTCGCCCTCTTCGATTCGACGCACAATCACTCGATCATGCAGGGGTCTGATGTTCGTTGCCATGTCCTAGCTCCTTTCAGTGAACTTGCTTGAGAATTGATTTTGATTGCATAGTCCGAACAGGTAAATTTTAGCACTCTCTGTCCAAGAGTGCTAAATCTATAGCATCCCCTCGATATTTGTCAATGTTTCGCGCCGGTTTGAGGATCATCCCCGGGGAAGGATGAAGAAAAGGCTGTGTGAGAGCGTCTGGAACGGGCTCACAGGGCGTTCGGACAGGAGAAAAGTCTCTTCAAACAGGACAAAAGGTGATTAGGTCAAAGGAAAAGAGAGTTAAGACAGGCTGAAAGTTGCAATATGCAGCGCGAAAGTCGCCTCAGACGACGCGAAACCTTCCTCAGACAAGGTGAAAGACTGTTCAGACAGGGCGAAAGATGGGAAATCCTGCCGTAAAACTCACTCATTCAGTGGGAAAGCTCGCTGATTCAGTCGAAAACTCCGATATTTCGCATTGAAGATACGGTAAGCGAGGGCGCGATAAGGTTTATAGGGTTTGAAACAGCCGGGAAGGGTACTGAAGAAGCTTGAAATCGAGGGTGCGTATTACCCTTTCGGATCAGGACTTACGGCTGCGATTGCGTTTGGGGGTGCGGTTGGGTGAGCGTTCCTGTGTGCGGTAGTTGGCGACGCGCTTGGAGAGCGTATTGCGGTGAATCCCTAAGATGTTCGCGGTGCGCGAGAGGTGTTCCTTGTGGCGGGCGAGAGCTTTTTGAATGTAGAGCTTTTCAAACTCGGCGAGCGCTTCATCAAGCATGATCTGGCCGTCGAGCATATCGTCTATCAGTGCTTCAAGGCGGGCGCGCATCTGCATAGGGTTCTCCGGGTGGACTTCCGAAAGAGCGGATGAGTTATCGGCTGACGATTAACCCCTGTGCTCGTTGAAAAAGCGTGTGCGGATATCCTGCGACGTGAAGTTCGAGAGCAGTTGCGCGCCTGCGGCCAGGATGGGCGCGGTGCGAGCCTGTTCGACGGAGTTCAAACGCACTGGAAAAGCCGTTAAGGCCAGGTAAAGAATTGAACAGACGGCCAGGCCGCGTATTAGACCGAAGGAAGCGCCGAGCGCACGGTCGAGCCACTCCATACGGGCTCGGCGCAACCCGCCCGCCACCCATCGTCCGGCGATAATCCCAAACAGAAGCAGCCCACCCACGATCAAGAGAAAGCCGCAGGCATTGGCCGCCGGCCCGGATTCGATAAATCCCATTCCGCTCAAGACCCCGCCAGCCATCTCATAGCCTCGCGCGGCGACGATCAATCCCATGACCAGCGCCACTCCGGTCAGCAGCCCCCGCACCAGCCCACGCAAAGCGCCCGCTACCACAGAGGCTCCGACCAACGCGAGCACGATAAAATCAAAGAAAGTCATAATACAGCGCGGATTTCGGATCGCGGATTAACGAACCTGTTGAATGGACATGACGGGGTCTCTCTCTTTCAATCCGCAGTCCGTAATCCGTAATCCGTGATTGACGGGAGTTCGCTGCCTGTGAGCAGGCGGTAGGCTTCCAGGTAGCGCGCAGTGGTTGCTGCGGCTACTTCGGGCGGAAGCGGCGGCGCGGGCGGCCTCTTATCCCACGCAAGCGTTTCAAGATAATCTCGCACAAATTGCTTATCGAAGGATGGCTGCGCGCTTCCGGGTGCATAGGCGGCGGCTGGCCAGAAGCGAGAAGAGTCCGGCGTCAACGCCTCGTCGACGAGGATGATGCGGCCATCCTCATCCCGCCCGAACTCGAATTTCGTATCGGCGATGATGATGCCGCGATGGCGCGCGTAATCGCTCGCCTCCCTGTAGAGCCTGAGCGAGGTGGTGCGAAGAATCTCCGCCGCATCTTCGCCGACGAGCGAACTCATTCGCCGGTAATCAATATTCTCGTCGTGCCCCTCTTCGGCCTTGGTGGCGGGCGTGAAGATGGGTTCGCTCAGTTGTTCCGACTCGCGTAGTCCCTCGGGCAAGCGATGCCCGCATACTTCGCCTGTGCGCTGGTAATCCTTCCAGCCCGAGCCAGAGAGATAACCGCGCACGACGCATTCGACCGGAAAGACCTCCGTGCGCCGGACGAGCATGGAGCGACCCGAAAGATTCGCGCCGTTAAGCCTGACCGCTTCAGGCATCCGCTCGATCTCTGTCGTCAAGAGATGATGCTCTGTGACGTGCCCTAGCCGCTCGAACCAGAAGCGCGAGAGAGCTGTCAGGACTTCGCCTTTGCGCGCAATTGCCGTCGGCAAGATGCAGTCGAAGGCCGAGATGCGATCAGTCGCAACGATCAACAGTTGCTCTTCGCCGACGGCGTAAACATCGCGCACCTTGCCGCGCCGGATGAGTTGGAGCCCTGATAAAGATGTTTCAAGTACGGGGACAGTTCCCGTCATAGCGGCTGGCTCGATTCGGTTGAAATTATGACTAGCTTCTGCCGGAAGGGCGAGTCGGATTGTGCTCGCGTGCCGGGTCTTTGTCAAGATTTTGTGGACGGGGAATCGAGGGGCAATGCTTTTCGCTGTGCGGCGCGGAGTGCTCAAGGCAAAGGGGCTGGATAAGCATCCGAGCTGTGGAAAAGAGTCTGCGAGGCATCCGCCACGCTTTTGCAACTTAACGCTTGAGTTTAATAGTCTTGTCCTGCTATAGTCTTTGACAGAGTCGCGCCCCCCATACTGGCGCCTCATGCGCGAACGTCCTGTTCGTTGTTCGCAAGATAAGAAACAGCTGATGACAACTGCTGCCGACAAAGCCAGATTGCGTGATAACGGTAGCGATAGTGTGCCCTCGTCGGGCGAGCGTAAAACCACGCTGCTCGTCGTCGAAGATGACGAGAATATCTCGACGATGATCAACGAGCATTTTTCGCGCGCAGGTTATAGCGTGAAGACTGCCGAAGACGGGCTGGCCGGAGTCCAGGCGGCCCTGAACGATCACCCTGACGTAGTCGTCTTAGACCTGATGCTACCCAAGATGGATGGGCTGGCCGTCTGCCGCGAAATACGCGAAAAGGCTCCCTATATCCCCATCCTGATGCTGACGGCCAAGGACGACGTGGTTGACAAGGTGCTCGGACTTGAGATGGGCGCGGACGATTACATTACCAAGCCCTTCTCGCTGCGTGAGCTGGAAGCTCGCATCAAGTCCGTCCTGCGGCGCTCGCGCACGACGCCGACCACGGAAGGCGCTGGCGACGAAGCGCCGATCATACGCGGTAAGCTGCGCATCGAGCCGTCGAAGCGCGAAGTGACGATTGGCGACCGTCAGGTCGAATTAACCCCGAAGGAGTTTGACCTCCTGCGGCTCTTCGCATCAAACCCCGGAAGGGTCTTTCCACGTAAGTATCTTCTCGAAAAGATTTGGGATTATTCCTATGAAGGCTACGACCGCACGATCGATTCCCATATCAATCGCCTGCGGGCCAAGATCGAGGACAATCCCGAAAACCCGCAAATGGTGCTGACCGTTTGGGGGATCGGCTACAAATTCAGCGACGAGCAGTAAGCCCGGCCCTAGAGGCACAACGCTACGGTCGCTCTCTCCTCAAAGCCCATGCCGGATGAGACACTCTTGATCTCTTAATCCATAGCTTTTAACTCCCGAACACAGAGGGACGAGCGCCAATTCCCGGCGCAACTCCTAACCATCGCAGAGGCCGCCGCCTCCTGCTCCCCTTCAAGACTATGAGTAATACTTTGCCGTCTACTTCCCCTGTCGAGCACAAACCGATGTCAATCATCTTCAGCCACACAGGTCGTGTCGCGCGTGCGTCATCTTTGACGCTGCTGCTGGCCCTCCTCGCGCTCAAGCCGTCCGACCAGACGCAGGCGCAGAGGGCCAATGACGCTCCGCTCAATATCACCGAGATACAGTCGCGCCGCACATCCACGGGCACTGTCGTCTCTCTGATGGCCGACGGGTCTTTAACGCGAACGCAGAGCTGGAACGACGGCGAGGGCTTTCACCTGACTTTCCCCTATGCCGGGCGAAGCCCGATCAAGCGATTGCCCAGAGGTGTGAAAGTGCGTCGGCTGGACAGGTCGCTTGAGATCGTCGTGCCGGTCACGCCAGGCTCGAACGTGACGGTGCAGCCTCTCTTCAATCGCCTCAACCTGGTCGTCAACGGCGAGATTGATTCCTCACAGGGAGGAACGGACGAGCAGCTCTCGGTAGTCCAGTCAACGCGCTCTCAGCAGAGCGAAGAAACTACCGCCGTATCATCCGCCGCGCGTATGCCGCGCGCGAGCCGCAGCACGGTCTCTGAAGCACCTCTGCCTTCGAGCCCAGTCTTTTCCAGCCAGCGCTCAACGTCAACCACGAGCGCGCCCGCTTATTCCACGTCAACTTCTTCGACCGCCGCTCCGGCGGCTTCCGCTCCTTCTGCCGCGACGCCTGGGACGACGGCGACGGCAAAGGCTCCGACCGTCCTTGTTCCTTTGCAGGAGGACGCTCCGGTCAACGGCGCGACGACGGTGGCAAGTCCTGCCGCCAGCCCGTCGCCTGAGACTGAGAGCGAGCCCGGCCTACTGGCGAGAATTTTTTCGGGAACGACCGTGGCGATTCTCCTGGCGCTCGGCCTGATCACGCTTTTCGTGCTGCGACTGCGCCGTCCGTCCGCTACGGCGGAAGAAGCGCAGACGGCGAACGCGCCCGGCGAGGAGAAGAAGCAGACGACGGCGCTCGCCGTGATAGCGCCGCAGGCCATGGCGACGACAGGAGCTGTCGCCAACGAAGAGCGACGAATAGAGCAGCGCCGCAAGGGCGAGCGCAAGTGGTGGGGACGACGCAGCACAGACCTTCCGGCGCGTATGGCGAAAGCGGGCGGCTCGCCCACCGAGCCTCAAGAGGCCAAGGGAGAGGCGCGCGCCGCGTCTCACCAGTCCATCGCCATGTTCGGCGCGTATCGCGTAGACCAGGAAGTCGGCAAGCTATTGCTGGGCCAGCCGCACCGCATGGACGTGCTCGCCTCGCGCGCCCTCGATGATCGTCGCGCAGTCGAGACCTCTCTCGTCAAAGCTCTTCAAGCGACCGATTCAGATATGGAGAGCCGACGCCGTGCGCGCGAGGCCCTGGAGGATTATGGGTTTGTCGCGCGTCTGAGCGCCGCGCTCCTCCTGGCCCCTGAAGCCTACGAGCGTGCCGCCGCCGCGCGTGCGCTCGGCGAGATAGAAGCACTCGCCTCTTTGCCCTTCCTGCTCGAAGCGCTCTACGACGCAGAGCCGATTGTGCGCACGCAGGCCGTGACGAGCCTCGGCGCGCTCAAACAGCCCGCCGCCATCGGCGCGTTGCTCGATATGGCCAGACGCCACCCGGAAATGCCAGCCTCGCTCCTGAGCCGCGTGCTGAGCGCCTGCTCGCTCGATTGTCTGGACATAGGCGAGCCGCCGATGCCGGAACAGGCAGTGCTCAGCGCCGTCTCGGCGCAGGGGCCTTTCACGGGCGAGATCATCAGGCTCGAAACTTCAGTCGCACTTGAGGAATTGCCCGAGTGGATGGAGGACGAGCATCTGACAGAGGCGCTCACGGCCCTCGATAGCGACGACGTAGAAACGCGTAAGGCCGCGGCGCGCCATCTAGCGCAATTCCAGGTACAGCGTTCCGTCCAGGCTTTGTCGGCCAGGGCGATGAGCGATGGTGAGCCGAGCGTTCGCGCCGCCGCCATCACCAGCCTCGGAGACATCAATCACGAGTCCGTGTTTGCGGCGGTCCTGGTCGGTTTCGCCGATGAAGCGCGAGAAGTGCGCGCGGCGGCTGCGCGTGCTATCTCTCATCTCAGTTTCGACCGGGCGGATGCCTATGTGCGCCTGCTCAATACCTCGGGGCCGGAGACTCTGCGCGAAGTGGCCCGCGCCTGCATCAAGGGTGGGATGGCCATGCAGGCCATAGACCGTCTGGCCAGCGAAGACCGTCGCCAGGCTTACGAGTCATTTTCGCTCCTTTCGCTCCTGGCCAAATCGAGCGAGACGGAACCGATTGTTGATGCCATCGTCCATCATAAAGATTACAATGTGCGGCTGGCCGCCGTGCGCCTGCTCGGTCTATGCGGCTCGCCCGAAATCGTGCAGCAGCTTCGCCAACTGGCCGTCAAGGATGGGCTCCCGGAAAAGCTACGCACGGCGCTCCTTGAGGTGGTATATAAGATAGATCAATCGCTGCCCGTGTAATGCGAAAATGACGGGTGACAAGAGGGTCTTTCGCGTTGCATAATGCAGGGTGGTTCTAACGTCTTTCATTTCCCTGTGCCCCGATGATACATATCATGCCCCGCTCACATCTGTCGCGTAATCAATGGCGCATCCTGCTGGCTGCACTCGCCATCCTGCTCCTCCTTTGTACGAGCTTTCCAACCGGCGCGCAGCAGTCGCAGCGTAGGCGTCGCAGCCGACCGGCACGACCGCAGCAGACCAATACTAACAACAACTCCACGGCGACGACCGGCGCATCCTCGCAGCCTGCGAAGAAGAGCCTGACGGAGCTGCGTGCGAGCGATAGTCCTCAAGGGGGGCGCGCGACCATCACCTCCGACGTGCCGCTCAATGATTATGAGGCATACAGGAGCGGCAATCGTTATTACGTGGTGATTCCGCAGGCGAGTGCGCCGACCGTGCCGGGCAATATGCGCGCGCGCGGTTTTGAAGATGTTGAAGTGCATAAGCGCGGCAACGATACCGTTCTCTCGTTTCGTCTGAAGCCGGGAACGACCGCCTACGTCAAACAGAAATTTAATAAGCTCGATGTCGTCTTCAACTCTCCCGGAGCCGCCGGGCAGCCGCCGCAGACAGGCCCGGACGCGATCAATCCTCAGAGCACGACAGCAAACTCTTTGACGGGCAACACCAACGGGCAGCGCACCGGCACGGAGACCGCTCCCGGTACGACCCGCCCGCCCGATAGCACAACCGCGAACATCAATGCGACGACCGCCACGCCAGGCGCTCTTACTTCGTCAACGAATACGAGTATCGCGCCCGCGCCGTCGACAGTAACGACCGTGCCCGGCATTACGCCTGAGCTTCCGACCGTCACCCCGGCGCTTGGGCCCACGGCGGAAACTCCGGCGACGGCTACTGCATCCCCGACTCCGCCGACAGATCAGCTCGCGCAGGCGCAGCCAGTCCCCAGCGTGCCCACTTCGATTACTACGACGCCGACGACGCCGGTCGCTTCGGGCACATCCCTCGGCGCAGTCCTCAAGAGCAACTGGCTCTTGGTTCTGATCGCCGCGCTACTGCTCATCGGCATCGGCCTGGTTGCCATGACTCGCTCGCGCTCGCGTCGAGAGGAGACGGAACCCCGCCCCGTCTCAGAGGATGAAACCCCAGCGCTCGAAGAAGAAAAGGCGACGGAGACGGCCAGGCGCGTCGATGCCGCCACAGCCGCCCCCGGTCTTGACGAGGCTTCGGTTGCTGGAGCGGCGGTTGTTGCCGCCGAGCCTTCGGAGAGCACAGCTCTACCGGCTGCGATTGTGGACGAGACAGAGACTGTCGAGACCGCGCCAGCCGAAACCTATAACGTGGAGCGCGTCAGGCTTGAGATCAAACACGTCCTGACGGGCGAGCCCTACGACGAATCCGTCATCAATGCGCCCGTTAGCGAAACGCGCCAGCTCATCGAAAGCGAGCTTCTGTTTGCGCTCTCACGCCGTAATACGGAGCGGCGTCACCGTGCGCTCAAGGCCTTTACGGAACACGGATATTTTGATGACGCGACGCGCGACCTGCGTACAGCCGCCGTTGCCGCCGAAAGAGCTGCTGCGGCACGTAAGCTGGGCCTGACGCGCGATACGGCATCCACACCGCATCTTGTCGCCGCGCTTGAAGACCCGGCGCCGGAGGTGCGCCGCGCAGCCATAGAGGCTCTGGCCGAGGTCCAAGACCCGTCGGCTGTGGCCCCGCTCGAATCGCTGCTTGAGCACGATGAAGACCGCAGGGTTCCGCACGCATTGATACAGCGCGCCATCAGGGCCAGCGCCGCAGGGCCCGCCGAGCAGGAAGTAAAACCGGCCCCGACGACGGTAGAGCCAGCCTCTACTGTAGAAGCCGCCGAGGAAGCGACGACCGCTGAAGCCGCGCCCGTTGAAACGGCTCTTGCCGAAGGCGCTACTGTTGAATCTGCGCCCGTAGCTGCCGAAGAGGTAGCAACCCCCGTCGAAGAGGCTGCGGAGCCCAGCCCTTCCTTCGCACCGTTGGCGTCCGGCCTGGTCGAAGAGTCTTCAGCGAGCGTGATGCAAGAGCCCGCGCCAGCGCCGGGAGAGGCCGCGACGCTTGAAGCAGAGCCCGTGCCTGCTCAGGAAGACGCGTCGGCAGTCCCCGCCGGTGAGATGAGCGAGCTGTCCGCCGCATCCATAGCCCTTACGCCAGCCATCGTCGAAGGGCTCGCCACGGCGGAAGCGGGTGCTGCCGAGCGCCGCAGAGCCGAAGCCGATGCCGCACGCATACACGTTGAGCAGGAAACGCGTAGACAGCTTGCCGAAGAGGAGGAGCGCCAGCGCGCCGAAGAGGATGCTCTGTATCGCCGGGTGGAAGAGGCCGCTCGATTGCGCGCCGAAGCCGAAACCCAGCGTCTCGCGGAGGAAACTCGCCAGAGAGAAGAAGAGCAGCGCCGCCGCTTGGAAGAAGAGCGCAGACGGGCTGAAGAAGAGCGCATCAGAGCCGAAGAAGAGCAGCATCGCATTGAAGCGGAGGAGCGTCGCGCCGAAGAGGAAAGACTCGCGGCAGAAGAGCGCCGCGCCGCAGAGGAGCGCCAGCGTCTCGAAGAAGAACAGCGACGAGCCGCAGAGGAACAAAGACGCGAAGAAGAGGAACGCCGCCGTTTAGAAGAAGAGCGCTTACGCCTCGAAGAGGAGCGCCTTCAGGTTGAGGCTGAGCAACGCCGTGTCGAAGAGGAACAGCGCCGTGCCGAAGAGGAGCGCTTGCGAGTAGAAGAAGAGCGCCGTCGCGTAGCAGCCGAAGCGGAGCGGCAGGGAGAGGAAGCTGAGGCCGAGCGTCTGCGGGCCGAGCAAGAGAGGCTGCGCGTCGAAGAGGAAGCGCGTCGCCGCGATGTTGAAGAGAGGGCGAGCCAGGAAGAGGAAGAGCGCCGGAAGGTTGCCGGAGAGGAGCAGCAGCGCATCGAAGAGGCCCGGCGACAGCGGGCCCAGGAGAGAGAAAGACGCCGGGCGGAAGAAGAGCGCGGGCGCTTTGAAGCAGAGGAGCGCGAGCGGGGTGAGGCGGAAGCCGCGCGCCGACGCGCAGAGGATGCCGCCCTTCGCCTGGCAGAGATGCGCAGGCGCATGGAGGAGGAAGCGCGGCAGAGAGAGGAAGCTGAAGCCGAGCGCCTGCGCGCTGAGGAAGAGGCTCGCCGACTTGCCGAAGAGGAGGCTGCGCGTCAACTCGAAGAGGAAGAAGCGCAAATCGCGCAGCACCTCGCAGAGGAAGAAGAGCGCTTACGCCTCGAAGAGGAGCGCCTTCAGGTTGAGGCTGAGCAACGCCGTGTCGAAGAGGAACAGCGCCGTGCCGAAGAGGAGCGTTTACGAGTAGAAGAAGAGCGCCGTCGCGTAGCAGCCGAAGCGGAGCGGCAGAGAGAGGAAGCTGAGGCCGAGCGTCTGCGGGCCGAGCAAGAGAGGCTGCGCGCTGAAGAAGAGGAAGCGCGCGTCCATGCTGAGGAAGAGAGAAGGCGCGTCGAAGAGGAAGCGCGGCAGAGAGAGGAAGCCGAAGCTGCGCGCATAGAGTTTGAGCGGGAAGCTGAGGAGCAGCGCCTGCGTCGGGCTGAAGCAGAGGCTTCGCTCGTCGAGTCCGGGGCGGCTTCGCAAGTTGAACCCGAAGAGATCGAGCGTGGCCAGGCGGAAACGCCCGTGACCGTCGTGCAGTCCGACCTGTTTGAAGCGACCTTCACGGAACGAACGTCATTCGCCTCCTCCACGGATATATCTACGGAAGCCGCCGACAACATCGCGCCCGATTGGGTAGATGTTGACATCAACGAGATGGACGCGGCCACGGTCGAGCAGCCTTACGCGAGCACTTATCCCGTCGTCATGGATGAAGCGGCTGAAGAGGCTGTCCCGGTCAAGTTGGTCGAAGAATACGGGGCGGAGGCTTCGGTCAAGGAGATCGAGGCGGCGGTTATGGAGCGGGGCATTGCGACCGCCGACGAGGATTACAGCAGCGTCCCGGGCGGCATCCTGCGACGCCTCAGCAGCGAATCTTCCGAAGAGCGCGCGGCGGCTGTCTCAGACCTCTCGCGCGTCGGGGGTGAAGACGCCTTCCGCGAGATCAGCGCCTCTTTTGACGATCCGTCGCAGCAGGTGCGTGATGCGGCGGCGCGCGCCCTCTTCAATCTCAACGACGACCACGCCGCTTCCTTCACGCGCGCCCTGCGCGAAGCTCCGCCCGAGCGACGCCGCAAGATCGGCAATGCGCTCGCCACTTCCGGGCTCGCCAGCCAGGCCATAGGCCATCTGATGGGCGAAAGCCGCGAGAAAACCTATGATGCCTTCTCGCTGCTCTTCCTGATGTCTAAGGCCGGAGAGGTTCAGCCCCTGATGCGTGCCATCGAGGAGCATCCGAACAGCGAAGTGCGACTGGCGGTCGTCAAGCTGCTTGCTTTGAGCGGCCAGCAAGAGATTCTCCCGGCCTTCCGTCGCCTGGCCGTGCGCGGCTCTCTGCCCACAGAAGTGCGCTCCGCCGTCATGGAAGCCATCTACCAGATCAGCAGCCAAACCTCCGCCGACACGACGCACGTCGCTTGAGAATGCAGTGACAAGTGCCTAAACGCAGTGACCCGGTGACAAGTGACGAATGACAAGTTAGAATCTTCTTTCAGCTTGTCACTCGTCACTCGTCACCGGGTCACTGTATTTATATGCCGTTTCAACTTCGTTCGGAATATGAGCCGCAGGGCGATCAGCCGCAGGCCATTGAGACGCTCGTGCGTGGTCTCGCCGATGGCGCGCAGGATCAGGTGTTGCTCGGCATCACGGGCAGCGGAAAAACCTTCACCATTGCCAGCGTCATACAGCGCGTCCAGCGCCCGGCGCTCGTGCTCGCCCACAATAAGACGCTCGCCGCCCAGTTGTATCAGGAGTTCAAGACGCTCTTTCCCGAAAACTCTGTCGAGTACTTCGTCTCCTACTACGATTACTACCAGCCGGAGGCTTACGTTCCCGCCTCCGACACCTACATCGAAAAAGAGGCGACGATCAACGAAGAGATTGATCGCCTGCGCATGTCTGCCACGCGTGCGCTCTTTGAGCGGCGCGACGTGATTGTCGTCGCTTCCGTCTCCTGCATCTACGGCCTCGGCGACCCAGACGCTTACTACGGCATGCTGCTCTTCGTCGAGCCCGGCGCTCGCATGACGCGCGACGCGCTCTTGCAGAAATTGGTCGAGCTTCAGTATGAGCGCTCAGACATAGAGTTTGATCGAGGCTCATTCCGCGTGCGCGGCGATACGGTCGAGATTTATCCGAGCTACCAGGATCAGGCTTACCGCATAGAGCTGTGGGGCGACGAGATCGAATCGGTCTCCACCATTGACCCGCTCCTCGGCGAAGTCTTGCAGAAGCACGAGTCGCGCCTGCCCATCTATCCTAAATCTCATTACGTGATGTCGAAGCCGACTATTAAGCGCGCGATCAAGACGATTCGAGAGGAGCTTGAATGGTGGGAGCCGAAGCTGATTCAGGAGGGCAAGCTCGTCGAGGCGCAGCGCCTTCATCAGCGCACGATGTACGACCTTGAGATGATTAAGGAGATGGGCTTTTGTCGCGGCATCGAGAACTACTCGCGCCACCTGACGGGCAAAGAGCCGGGCTCTCCGCCGCCCACGCTTCTGGACTACCTGCCGCGCGACACCATCATGGTCATAGACGAATCGCACCAGACCATCCCGCAAGTGCGTGGCATGTTCAACGGCGACCAGTCGCGCAAGCGCACGCTCGTCGAATACGGCTTCCGGCTGCCCTCCGCGATGGACAATCGCCCGCTCAACTTCCAGGAGTTCGAGGCGCGCATCGGCCAGACCATCTACGTCTCGGCGACGCCCGGCCCCTATGAATTGACCCGGGCGAGCGGCGAGGTCGTCGAGCAGATCATTCGCCCGACGGGCTTGACCGACCCGGAAGTCGAGGTGCGCCCCGTCAAAGGTCAGATTGACGACCTGCTGGAAGAGTGCCGCCTGCGCACCGAAGCCAACGAGCGCGTGCTCGTCACCACGCTGACGAAAAAGATGGCGGAAGACTTGACGGAGTATTTCGCTGAGGTCGGCGTCAGAGTCCGTTATCTTCACTCCGACATAGAGACCCTTGAACGCATCAAGATTCTGCGCGACCTGCGGCGCGGCGAGTTCGACGTGCTGGTCGGCATCAACCTCCTGCGCGAAGGTCTGGACTTGCCCGAAGTCTCGCTCGTGGCAATCCTGGACGCCGACAAGGAAGGCTTCCTTCGCTCCGAGCAGTCTTTGATTCAGACCATCGGGCGCGCGGCCCGCAACGCTCGCGGCAAGGCGATTCTCTACGCCGACAAGATGACGGATTCGATGCGGCGCGCGATAGACGAGACGCGCCGTCGCCGCACTATCCAGGAAGCCTACAACGCGGAGCACGGCATCACGCCGCAGACCATCGTCAAGCCGATAGAGGCCACGCTCGTGACGGCCTACGAGGCCGACTATTTCAAGGTTCCGCTCAATCTGGAAGAGTACGAAGAGTATACGCGCGAAAATATTGACGCGACCATCGAGCGTCTGGAGGCCGAGATGCGCGCCGCTGCCCGCCGCTTTGAGTTCGAGCGTGCCGCAGAGTTGCGCGACCGCATCAAGTACCTGCGCGAGCGCGAGCTACAGATGACCTGACAAACGAGAGAGGCATGGCGATCATACTTGAGACCGGCAGGCTCATCCTGCGCACCTGGCTGCTCAACGACCTGAAGGATTTCTTCGAGATATACGGCGACCCGGAGGTCTGGCGCTACGTTGATGCGAGCGGCGTCTATAAGAATGAGGACGCGGCTCGCCGCTCGCTCCGCGCAGGGATAGCTTACGAGCAGGAGCACGGCTTCTGTCATTGGGCCGTGGTCGAAAAAAGCAGGGGACGCGTCGTCGGCGCTTGCGGCTTCAACCTCTACGAAGGCGGGCCGCAGTTAGAGCTGGTCTACCATTTCGCGCGGCTCTACTGGGGCCGGGGCTTTGCCACAGAAGCCGCTGGAGCTTGCATGCGTTATGCATTCGATAAGCTGGGAGCGCCAGCCGTCGTCGCCTCCATAGATGCGAAGAACCAGGCGTCCAGGCGCGTGCTCGAAAAGATCGGCTTCGTCCATCAAGGAAGTAAGCGCATCAACAACTCTGACGAGGATTTCTACGTTGCCCTCGCGCCTGAGAGAAACGACGACGAAGGATAAGGCCGCCGCCCGTATCGAAGTGGATGCTAAGCGCTGATGCTGATTAAATCAGACCCGGATGAGATTCAAACCTTTCTCGTGGACGCCAGCAATATGCCTGGCGGCCTGGCGTGTGAAGTCGTCTTCCCGGAGACGGCAGCAGAAGCGGCGGCAGTCCTCGCCCGTGCCTCGCGTGAACAGACGCCCGTCACCATTGCGGGCGCAGGGACAGGCATCGTCGGCGGGCGCGTGCCCGCCGGCGGAATCGTGCTGGCGACCGACCGGCTCAACCGGATTCGGGAGATCGTTCGTGAAGAGAAGGGCGGATGGGCCATCGCCGGGGCGGGCGTGATGCTCGCGGATTTTCAACGCGCAGTCGGCGAGCGTGGCCTGATCTATCCGCCCGATCCGACCGAATGGAGCTGTTATCTGGGCGGGACAGTGGCGACCAATGCTTCGGGCGCGCGCACTTTCAAGTATGGGCCAACGCGCAGCTTTATTCGCCGTCTTCAGATTGCGCTGGCGACGGGCGACGTGCTGAACCTTGCGCGCGGGCAGGTGCATGTGGACGAGCACGGAATGCTTCGCCTGGGGCTCGCGGGCGGGCGAAGCCTTGAAGCGCGTTTGCCATCCTATCGCATGCCCGCGACGCGCAAACATGCCGCCGGATATTACGTCGCGCCAGGCATGGATGCTCTGGACCTGTTCATCGGAAGCGAGGGCACGCTCGGCGTTATTACGGAAGTGGAGACGACGCTCCTGGAAAAGCCCGAAGGCTTGCTGAGCGGTATCGTCTTCTTCGGAAGCGAAGAGAATCTGCTGGCGTTCGTGAGAGAGGCCCGCTCGGCCTCACTCGAAAATCGCCGGGGCGGCGCGCGGGAAGGGCTCGACGCGCGGGCGCTGGAATATTTCGACTCCGAATCGCTTCACCTGCTGCGCAAGAATTACGCGCTCATCCCGGAAGAGGCGGCGGGCGCGATATTCTTCGAGCAGGAAACGGTGGAGGCGACGGAGGAGCGATTGATGAGCGTGTGGCTCGCGCTCCTCGAACGACACCATGCGCTACTTGATGATTCCTGGTTTGCGACCGCAGAGCACGATCAGAGAGGGATGCGCGAATTCAGGCATCAGCTCCCGGTGCTCGTCAACGAATGGCTCGCTCATCATGGTCAACGCAAAGTCTCGACCGACATGGCCGTGCCCGACGATGAGTTCGCCGGTATGCTTCGCTTTTATCAGGAGACACTGCGCGCGAGCGGTCTGCGATACGTCATCTTCGGCCATATAGGCGACAACCACGTTCACGTCAACATCATGCCGCGCGATGAAGAAGAGGCGCAAAGGGCGCGCGAGCTGTATCTGAAGTACGTCCGCCGCGCCGTAGAAGTCGGCGGGACGATCTCAGCCGAGCATGGCATCGGTAAGCTCAAGCGCGACTACCTGCGCCTGCTCTACAATGAGGAACACCTGCGCGAGATGGCCGCGCTCAAACGCGCCTTCGACCCCGCCTGCATTCTCGGTCGCGGCAATATTTTTGCGGAACAACACTTAAAGACAGTGACGAGTGACGAGTGACAAGTTAAAGACAGCTTCGCTCTCATCACTCATCACTGTTTTGGTTTTGCTCGTCACTTGTCACTCGTCACTGATTTCTTATGTTTCGTTTCATCACAGCCGGAGAATCGCATGGGCGCGCACTGGTGGCGACGCTTGAGGGGCTGCCTGCGGGGTTGCCAGTGGATGTGGACGGAGTCAATCGAGAGTTGGAGCGGCGGCAATGGGGCTATGGGCGCGGGGGGCGTATGAAGATCGAGCGCGACACGGCGGAGATACTGAGCGGGGTGCGGCACGGTCTGACGCTCGGCTCACCGCTGGCGCTTATGATCGAAAATAAGGACTGGGCCAACTGGACGGAAGTGATGGCGACCGAGCCGCGCGACATTCCCGCAGAGAAGTCGCGGCGTGTGAAGCGACCGCGACCGGGACACGCAGACCTCGCGGGCGGGCAAAAGTACGGCGTGCGCGATCTGCGCAATATCCTTGAGCGGGCATCGGCGCGCGAGACCGCCGCGCGTGTCGCTTGCGGCGCGATCAGTCGGCAGCTGCTCGCGCACTTCGATGTAGAGATTCACAGCCACGTCATCCAACTCGGCGGCCTGCCCGCAACCCCTTTGGAGCTTGCCTGGGATGTGATCGCCGCCATCCCCGAGGATGCGCCGCTGCGCTGCGCCGACCAGGAAGTGCAGGCGCGCATGATCGAGCTGGTTGACGAGAAGCGTCGAGAGGGAGACACGCTCGGCGGCATCTTCGAGGTCGTAGCAGTGGGCGTCGTGCCGGGCCTCGGCTCTCACACGGCATGGGATTTGAAACTCGACGGGCGATTGGCCCAGGCGGTGATGTCTATCCCGGCGGTCAAGGCCGTCGCCATCGGCGCGGGCGCGGAAGCGAGCGCCCTGCCCGGCTCTCAAGTCCATGACGAGATCGCTTACGATCGGACGGCGCAACAGTTCACGCGCCGCTCGAACCGCGCAGGCGGCCTGGAGGGCGGCATCACCAACGGCGAAGAGGTCAGGGTGCGCGGTCACCTGAAGCCCATCTCGACGCTGCGCCGCGCGCTGCGTTCGGTTGATATAGATACGAAAGAGGAAGAGTCGGCAGCCTTCGAGCGCTCGGACGTGACGGCTGTTCCGGCCGCCGGGGTGATCGGTGAAGCGATGGTCGCGCTCACGTTGGCCCAGGCGATGCGCGAGAAGTTCGGCGGCGACAGCATCGGAGAGATGCGGCGCAACTTCGACGGCTACAGGGAGCAACTGCGCGGTTATTAAAGCAATTAACAGGGATGGACAGAGATTGTCAGGATGAAAGACTAGAAGCAGGATGAAAGACAAAAGCATTGCTGACTGAATGACTCATCTTTTGACTGCATGAGTAGTTCATCTTTATTTCTGTATCCTGACAACCTCTGTCCATCCCTGTTAATTCCTCCTTCTCCTCACGACCCGGCGATGCGGCGATAACGCGACTCTACGAGCATGTAGACGCCGTAGGCGATGAGGCCCGCCGCGACCAGGCCCATCATCCATCTGCCGTATGGTTTCTGCACGAGCGTATCGAGCACGCCGTCCAAACCTTTGGCTTCCGACGCGTCATAGTGCAGCGCCGCCTGGATCAGAAAAAAGCCGATGATGCCGAACACCACGCCGCGCGCGGCGTAACCGACGCGGCCAAGGAGCGTCGCCCAAGTTTTCTTTGAAAAGTTCATCTGGCCGAGCTTGAGCCTTTTGCGAAACTTGGCTTTGAGGCCCTTGTAGATCTGGTAGAGACCGAACCCGACGACGCTCGCTCCGACAATCCCGACCATCCACCGCCCGTAGGGCACGGACATCAGACGCTCCGTCCAGTGCTGCTGCACTTGGCTGCTGCTGTCGGGCTCGCCCACGTCAATCAGGATTTTGGCCGCAGTCAAAGCCAACCCCGCGTAGACGAGGCCGCTGCAAGCATAGCCTATGCGTATGCTGATACCTTTGAGGCCAGACCCCTTCTCATCCGTATCCGCGACGGCCTGAATCCAGCGCCAGATAACATAGCCAATGAGACCGAAGGCGACCGTGCCGAGCGCGAACTTGCCGAAGGGCTGTTCCTCTATGGCCTGAAGCGCGCCGCGCGTATCGGTCGTTTCGCCGCCCATCCCTATGGCCGCGAGCGTCGCCAGCGCGCCCACCACCATATAAACCACTCCCTTGGTGGCATAACCGAAACGCGCGATGCGCTCGATCCAGGGGTTGGTCGCCACCTCTTCGATCACCTCATCAGCCTGCCGCTTGGCCCTCTTGATCGTCGTATCTGCTTCCACCATAATCCTCGTTGCCTTCCGCAAACTTCTCCCACGAAAACTCTTTGGATAAAGGCCTCCGCTGCGGGAGGACGAACTCGATCAGAGGTTTTTAATCAACTGATAGATTGTGGAGCTTAACTCGCCGCGCAATTGGTAGGCAACCAGTTGATGTAGAGCAAGCCTCGCTTCGCAGTCCGCGCAGGTTCTAACAGCTTGCGTGACGTTCTGCGTCAAACGAGACGCCCGTTGGACTGGCCGTAGTGTTGATAAGCGCCCCAGGTTGACCCGAGGTCGAAGATTGCGCGGCGGGCGGCGGCAATGGCATCCCCCAGGAGCTTGCCTTCCATCGCCTGTCTATAAAAGACTTCGGCAAACTGTAGGGCAGCCGCGTCGTCAACAGCCCATCCCGTGCCGATGTAGTTCTGCACGCCGCGCTCGAAGAAGGCTTCGGCCAGGCCCGCCAGTTTGCGGTTCGCCTCTTCGGCGGAGGGCTCCTTCTTGTTATTGCAGACGGCAGAGAAACAGGCATTGGCGAAGACGACGCGCGGGACTTGACGCGTGCGGAAAATTTCCCGCGCCGAGAGCGTACAGTCCTGGCTGAATACCCATCCGCTCTTATTCGGATTCTTTTCGTCAAAGATGCCGTGTCCCGAATAATGAATAACGTCGAAGGTCTCATTCAAGATCAGGGCGAGGATTTCGACGGGGTCGCAGTTTTCGGGCCCGATGCAGGAGAATATCTCTATATCCAACGTGCCTTTCAAATGCTCTTTAAAGTTATTGAGCAACCGGACGACCTGCTCGCCTTCGCGGAAAGCGCCGTCGAGTCTTAATTCGGTCTCCGGGGCCGGGTCGGCGATCACCAGAAAACGCAAGCTCTTGTTGATGGGCGGCGCGATGCCGGGCGCGCCCGCGAGCATTGTGCGGAACTGGCGCGTCAGTTGCAGGTCACGCCCGAAATAGCTGCGCCGATCTTTCGGCCCATAGCAGGCCATCTCCCAGGGAAGGGCCGCCGTCTGGCTGTCAACCACCAGCGTCAGCGGCATGCCGTTGTCAATCATCCGCTCGAAGTCTTCAGGGAAAATATACTTGTGCAGGAGCAAGCCAAATTTCAGTTGATCCTTGCCCTTCTTCAACTGCGCCGTGATGCCTTTGGTGAAGAAGGGCTGCACCTCGACCTTGCGCACGGGAACGACCGCACTGTTGGTGAGAGCGGAAAAGCTGTAGCCCTCGTCGCTGCTTTCGATGGTGATGCGATTAACAAACCTCGAAGCCCGTGTTTGGATGCTCGTCCGCGGGGCGGTCGTGCGTTTGGCCTTCTCGCGGGGCAAGACCTCCGTATCCAGTGTGATGGCTATGTTTTCGATGACGTTCTCTTTGACCAGTTCTTTGAGAATCTCGACGATTTTCTCGTAGCGCGCCGGATCGTATTCGACTAATCTGAATTCCGTGACTCTTTCTTTCGGGTCAACGCGGTGCAGCGCATCGCAGATTCCCGAAAGCAGCCCTTTGATCGCATCCTCTGTCTCCAGATTGCCCTCTCCCGAGCCGATCAGCACGCTGGCGAAACTGTTCAGCTTGAGAGTCGAAACACCGTAGCAAATATTCATCGAGAGATAGCGAAGATCGTTATAATTAAACTTGCCGTACTCACCCATTCCGGCGAGCAAGACCAACTGGGCGCCAATCTCTTGATGCGTCACGGGAACGAAGAAGAGTTCCCCCAGATTAGAGCCGACCATGCCCTGCTCGATGGCGCGCGAGAACCATTGATGGAGCGCATCGTCGAGCGCCTTCAAAGCGCTGGCCGGTGCGATGCCTTTGTAGCCGCCGACGACAACGACCGGCGCGACGACCTGCGTGATGCTGCCGCGCGTCGCCACCACGCGCAATCGCGGCTTGCCGCCATGTCCATCCTGTTGCCCGCTCGCCCGCCCGTTCTTTTTTGAAGCCGCCTTTTTCGCCATCACTCTTCCTTCCTTTTGCCGCAGCCGTGCTGTTAACCATGTGCCGGATAAGCAAGACCTGAGCTTCGGCACATAGAGTTTGAAGGCCGGGACGCTCCCGGCCGGTCGCGTAAGTTCCAGGGCCTAAGCCCGAGACCCCGATTCCCGGTCAGGAGCGTCCCGGCGATGAGAGCCCGAACGCTTTCAGGTGAAGATTTGCCGTTGCTTATTTTTGTCATTGCCTTCGAGCTGCGGAACCTGATCGTACATCTCTTCTTCGAGCAGGGAAAGCAATCGTTTGTGCAGGTCGGCGTAGGTCAGCTTGTATTTGGCGTCCGTGATGGCCTTCAGAGCGAAGTAGCTCATCGCGCCGTGGTAGTCGTTGTTGATGAAGGCATCGGCGGAGGTCTGGTTGCTCTTGCAGCCGCTCAGGAGAATCTCTTTCATCCCTGACTCCGGGTACATCTCCTTGTTGGAGCGCGCCGCGCGAAGCTGCTCCGGCGTCAACTCCCTGCCGCCCCACACGCGCGGGTTAAGCTGGCGATTGCGCCTGTACTCGTTGACCTTGACGCGTGTGACCGAACCGGAATGGCACGAATCCGAGATAACGGTCAGCCGGACATCCTTCGGCAAGCCGGTGAATAACTCCCGCAGCTCGTCATCAAGGAGCAGGTTCGAGTCTGTGTCGTAGGGGCAGATCGCCTCGTCGTAATTGGCCTCGTCGCCGCCCGTCTCGGCTTGATAAGTCCCGTGTGAAGCGTTGGTGAAGACCAGCACGTCGCCTGCCTTCGCGCCCTTCAACAGATTCTTGAGGCCGCTTATTATGTTAGCTTTCGTGGCCTTGGCGTCGAGGAGTTGTTGAATGTCTGTGAAATCGTAATGCTCCTTGAGCATCCTGGCCCAGTCGTTGGCGTCGTTGACGCAACCTCTCAGATCATTATCTTGGCCGAAGGGGTAATCGTTGACGCCGACGCATAGTGCTTTTTTAGTCATGATTAGTCTTCCTTTGTGGAGTGCTTAAATTAATAAGCAGGTTGGTTTGGCGAGATTAAAGAGTTTATCTCGCGCTCAATTCCGCGTCTTCAAAGGTCAATGAAGGCGATTGATGAAACAGCAATAGTACACCAGTGGTATCCGGCACACGCGCCCGCGCTATTATTCGTTTCTCGCTACCGATCAGAGTCCCTATCCGACACGCTTATCTGATAGGGCTGACGCCACCCTGTTCTTCAGTCAAGCTGCTTTTAAAGAGCATACGCAACGACGCGGCCTTCGCGCACCCGTCAAGACCGGAAAACAATCTGGGGTAATTGATTCCCATCACGTCCAAGTCGGCCAACGCGACCAAAGCGTCGGAACTGGGGAGCAGAAATTGCGTCAACGCTCCGTCATCCTCTTCAAATTTCTGGACGTATTCTTCAAGACTATCGAAGGGAGCTTTCAAAAGAGTAAACTTACCAAGCTGACTTCTCAGTCGGTCATTCCCGAAAGAAGGTATATCGAGAACCTCAACACCTGATTCCGGCGACCAAATCTCGCTCCTGGTATTCAGACACCAAACAGCGACCTGTGCCTCAGGATTAGGATTCAAGGCGATGCCCGCATACGCGAAGAACGCAGCGATGTACGGGCTTTCAGTCCAATCGAGTAGCCTGGTGGGAACGCCGAAATGCTGCGCCAGGGCGAGACGCGCAACCTTATCGTCCCAGATTGATTTGTCAACCTCCACACCTTCAGCTTCTCTTTGAAACATCATGATTAACTCATCGGCCATCTTGACTTTCAGTTTTCTACTCTTACCTATGTGCGCTCTATCGAACGATGACATCAATGACCACTTCGCGGAGCCGTGCCCTCTAAATAGATAGACGCCTCTTTTGAAAGGCCCTTTGTCGCAAAGCTCAGTGATTGAGCCCGACTTGAAATGTTGCCATGATTCGCAAGTAACAATCTTATATTCAGCCATAATCATCAACTCCAAGCGGCGATGAGTTTTCGACCGTCCTCATTCGACTACAAGTCATCCATTGCGGTATAAGGTTACTTTTGGTTGAGTCTAATCGCGCATCTCATAGCCGAACTATCAAGCAAGGGATTTGTGAGACTAACAAGAAAGGCTCTCGTCAGTGGGATAACGAGGGCAAGATACACCTCTACGGCGCGCTTATCAATGATTATTTGAAGCGCCGGGCAACTCCGGCACAACGGCCCGGACTCTAAAAACGGCTGCTGGCGCGCGAGGGGCTCTTTGCCGTAAAATAGAGCATCCGGTCGGAGAGGGGAGCAGGCCCGCTGGCGCTGCCGACTATATCGAAGAGGAAAAAGCGAGATGGCACTGTTAGAGATCAGGCATTATCCGGACCCCGTCCTTTTGACGCCGGGCGAGGCGGTCACGCAGTTTGACGAGGAGCTGAAACAACTCGTCAATGATATGTTCGAGACGATGTACGCCGCGCCGGGCGTGGGCCTGGCCGCGCCGCAGATCGGCGTCTCGAAGCGTCTGTTCGTGATGGATTGCTCGGTCGGGAAAGACCCGGCCCAGCGCATCGTGATGATTAACCCGGAAGTGTTGCGCGTCGAGGGCGAGCAGGAGGACGAGGAAGGATGCCTCTCCTTTCCCGGCATCTTCTTCCCGGTCAAGCGCGATTTCCGTGCCGTCGTGCGCGCGCACGACCTCGAAGGCAATCTCTTCGAGCTGGACGGGATGGAATTGACGGCCCGCTGTATGCTGCACGAAACTGATCACTGCGACGGCATAGTCTTTATAGACAAAACGACGAGGCTCAAGCGCGAGCTGGTCAAGCGCAAGATCAGGAAGCTACAGAAAGCGGGCCAGTGGTAGAGAGTGGCCTCGCTTGAGCAAACTTATAGAGGGCGCGGTCGTACGCTTCAACAGGCGGCGACCGCTTTTGTATCTGTGATAGTATCTATCGAAAAATAGTTTTACGAAGCAGGAGAGTGAGTGTATGCAGAGCGAATTTCGCAACGAGCCTTTTACGGATTTCAGTGTGGCGGAGAACGCGCAGGCCATGAGCGCGGCCATCGAGAAGGTCAAGGGCCAGCTCGGGCGCGATTACCCGCTCGTCATCGGCGGCGAGCGCATTATGACGGGCCGCACCTTCGAGAGTCTCAACCCGGCGAAGAAGACTGAGGTCGTCGGGCGCTTTCAAAAGGCGACGGAGCAGCTTGCCCGCCACGCCGTCGAGAACGCCAGCGAGACTTTTGCCACCTGGCGCAACGTGCCCGCGCAGGAGCGCGCCGACCTGCTCTTTCGCGTCGCCGCCCTCTTGCGCGAGCGCAAGCACGAGATGTCGGCCTGGATGATTCACGAGGTCGGGAAGACCTGGGCCGAAGCGGACGGCGATACGGCGGAGGCCATAGACTTCTGCGAGTTCTACGCGCGAGAGATGCTGCGCTACGCCGAGGGGCAGCCTTTGATTAAGATCGAGGGCGAGGACAACCGGCTCGAATATATACCGCTCGGCGTCGGCGTCGTCATTCCGCCCTGGAACTTTCCGCTTGCGATCATGGCCGGGATGACGGTCGCCTCCGCCGTCACCGGCAACACTGTCGTCCTCAAGCCCTCGTCGGATGCGCCGACCATCGCTTACAAGTTTTTCGAGTTGCTGGAAGAGGCCGGGATGCCGCCGGGCGTCGTCAATTTCATGACCGGCTCGGGCGCTGAAGTCGGCGATGTTGTGGTCGATCATCCGCTGACGCGCTACGTCGCCTTCACCGGCTCGAAGGAGATCGGCCTGCGCATCAACGAGCGCGCCGCCAAAGTCCAGAAGGGACAAATCTGGATCAAGCGTGTCGTGGCCGAGATGGGCGGCAAGGATGCCATCATCGTTGACGCCGATACTGATCTGGACACGGCGGCGACGGGTGTGGTTCAATCCGCGTTCGGCTTCCAGGGGCAGAAGTGCTCCGCCTGCTCGCGCGCCATCATACACACGGACGTTTACGATTCCATGCTTGAGAAGATCGCCGAGCGCACGGCAGAGATCAAGGTCGGCGACCCGTCAGAGCCGGCGACGACGATGAGCGCCGTCATCAACCAGAAAGCCTTCAGGACGATCAACGAATATATTGAGAAGGGCAAGGCCGAGGGCGGGCGCGTCATTGCCGGAGGCGGAGCCGACGGCGAGCGCGGGTTCTTCATAGAGCCGACCGTCATCGCCGATGTCAGGCCGGGCGCGACCATCGAGCAGGAAGAGATATTCGGGCCTGTGCTGGCCGTCATCCGCGCGCAGGATTTCGACGACGCCCTCAAGATAGCTAACGATACGGAGTACGGTTTGACCGGCGCTGTCTATACCAACGACGAAGCGAAGCTCGAACGCGCGCGACGCGAGTTTCACGTCGGCAATCTTTATCTCAATCGCAAGTGCACGGGCGCGCTCGTCGGCGTACACCCTTTTGGCGGCTTCAACATGTCCGGCACGGACTCGAAGGCGGGCGGGCGCGATTACCTTGGGCTCTTCATGCAGGCCAAGGTCACGGCCACCAAGATCGCAGCAGCCAGGGATACGAAGGCCGAGAAGCGTGCGGCCATCTAAGAGCCTCCGGCAAAACCAGAGTTGCAGGACATACGAGGCAGAATCTAACAGGGATGGACAGGATGCAGAGGATAAGAAAAGCAAAGATAGCTTCATCAAGCAATGCTTTTAAGTTTTATCATGCCTCTCCTGTCCATCCCTGTTACTCTCTTCCTCGCCTGATGAGTTTTGTGAATCGCTCTCAAACAAATTTTATGAATCAAACTCGAAAATGGAGACCTATGACTCTACGTTCCCCTCGCATCGCTCTGGTGCTGGCCATCTTTTCCGCGCTGGCCGGATTCTTCCTGATAAGCGCGCCGCAGGCTGAAGCCGTTTTAGTTGGAGCGCAGGCGAAGACAGTGCTCTTCGTCGTCTCGTCTCCCGTCCCTCAACAAGCCTCCATGCTGCCTATCCTGATTATTGATGGCGGCAACTACAAAGCGCCCGTGGCGGGCGACTCCGACGCGGAAGAGATAACGCGGTTCGCCGCAGACTATTACCGCAAGGGACAGGAGTACAGGGTGCTCTTCGGCGGAGGCCGCGCCGGGAAACTGACCGTCAAAAACTCGACGAAAGACTCTGAGTGCGGGCGCACGGGAGCCGATGTGTCATTGCAGACGCCGCAGATCAGGTTCAACTCCAACGTGATGGCGCTGGCGACCAATTCCGACTCCCTGGGCCGGACAACGGGCTCGCGCCGCGCTCCGACCAATGCCGAACGCGCCGCGGTCATGCCGCTGGCGCTCGCGGCCTTTCGTCAAAAGGGGGTCGCGGCCTCCCTTCTTCCGAGCCTCGATACGGTCAATCTCACGGCGACAGACCTTAACGGCGACGGCAAGGCGGAGTTGATCGGAAGCTTCGTCGTCAAGAAGACAAGGGGCGGGCAGGAAAGATATGTGCTCTTCCTGCTGGCCGAGCCTGACGGCAACTCATACAAGCCCGCGCTCTCGAATTACGAAAAATTCACACAGAACGACATCATGAGCGGAGGCGACATAGACGCCATCGGACAGACGGGTCTCTATACCGAACGGCTCGTTGACCATCTGGACCTCGACGCCGACGGCACAAGCGAGGTCGTCACCCTGAAGCTCGGCTTCGAGGGCGACGGCTACACGATCTACCGCAGGCAGCAGGGACGTTGGCAGAAGCTCTACGAGTTCAGCAACTACAGATGCGCTTTTTAGGAAGGATGAAGGATGAAGGCGGAGGGATGAAAGGTTGAGTGTTTGATTCACCTGACGCTGTGACTCAATCATTTCCTCCTTCCGCCTTCCGCCTTTATCCCTGCTTTCATGCGTTTGATCTTCATGGGCACGCCGGAGGCGGCTGTGCCGACATTGCGGCGCTGTCTCGAAGACGGGCACGAAGTCCTGGCCGTGTGGACGCAGCCGGACAGGCCCGCCGGGCGAGGCAATAAGCTCAAGGCTCCACCCGTCAAAGAGTTCGCTCAACTGTGCGGCCTGAGGATTCACCAGCCGTCGAAAATCAGAACCGACGAAGCCTTCTCTCTCTTCGCTTCTTATCGAGCGGATGCGGCGGTCGTCGTCGCCTACGGGCGCATACTGCCCGCGCCCTTTCTACACGCTCCGCGCATAGGCTGCCTCAACGTACATTTCTCGCTGCTGCCGAAATTGAGGGGCGCGGCCCCTGTCAACTGGGCCATCGTGCGCGGCGAGACAGAGACGGGCGTGACCACGATGCAGATGGATGAAGGGCTCGATACCGGGCCCATACTGTTACAACACAAGACCACGATTGGCCCAAGGGAGAGCGCCCCGGAGCTGATGCTGCGGCTCTCTCTCTCGGGCGCTGAGCTGCTCGGAGAAACTCTCAAGCGTCTTGACGAGATAGAGCCTCGCTCGCAACGGGACGAGTATGCGACGCTTGCGCCCTTGCTCAAGAGGGAAGACGGGCTCATCAGTTGGGCCAGCGATGCTTTCGAGATCGAGCGTCGCGTGCGCGGCTTTCAACCCTGGCCCAATGCTTATACGAAGTATGAGGCGGGACGGCTCGTTATCTGGCGCGCTCTGCCCGAACAGGGAGACGCCGCAGGGGCGGGCGAAGGCGGCACGGTCGTCGAAGCTCATGGTGACAACCTGCGCGTCGCGTGCGCAGCCGGGACGCTCCTCAACGTGCAGGAAGTCCAGCCGGAAGGGAAGCGACGCATGAGCGTGCGCGATTTTCTGAACGGCTCGCAAGTGCGTGCCGGATCGAGATTGGGATGAGCGTTGGCCGCCGGTAAGCATCATCAGGGAGAGCGAAAGCAGGAAGGGCGGCGCACGGTCTCGCCTGCCCGTCTCGCGGCCTTCGAGATATTGAAGAGGGTCGAGGAAGAGGGAGCGTTTGCTTCCGTCCTGCTGGCCGGGATAGACGAAGAGATGCGCTCAAGTGATCGCGCTCTCTGCTACGAGCTGGTGCTGGGCGTGCTCAGATGGCAGCTCTGGCTAGACCAGTTGATCGAGCGCTATGCCGCGCGTGAAGCTATACGGCTGGACGCACCCGTTCGTCTTGCGTTGCGACTGGGCCTCTACCAGCTTCGCTTTCTCTCGCGCATTCCTGCCTCAGCCATTGTCAACGAAGCGGTCAACCTGGCCTACGTCTCTCGCGTCCGTTCGGCTGCGCCCTTTATCAATGCCGTGCTCAGGCGTGCCGTCAAAGAGCCGCTCTACGACCCGGCGCAGAGCATCTCTGACCCGCTCAAGCGCTTGGCCGTCGAAACTTCGCACCCGCACTGGCTGATCGAGCGCTGGACGAACGCCTTCGGCCCCGCCTGGACGCAACAGTTTGCGCGCTCTAATAACGAAGCGCCTCTCGTGGCGTTTCGCCTCGTCGCGCGGCGCACGGAAACTGCCGACGTGCTCGAACTATTGCGCGCCGACGGGGGAGAATTGACGCCTTCCGAGATTGTGCCCGGCGCTTGGCGCATCCGTGGCGCGAACGCGAGCGTGCGCCGGTTGGCCCGCGATGGGTTGATCTATGTTCAGGACGAAGCCTCACAACTGGTGGGCCACGTCCTCGGCGCTCAACCAGGTGAGCGCGTGCTGGATGTGTGCGCCGCTCCCGGCAGCAAGACGACACATAGCGCAGACAAGGCGGGCGGCGCAGCCTTTATCGTCGCGGGCGACCTCTATGAGCATCGTCTGCGGACGCTTCTGGAGAGTGCCACGCGTCAAGGGGCTCTTTCCGTCAACGCTGTCGCTTATGATGCCACGCTGGCCCTACCTTTCGCCGAAGCCTCTTTTGACCGCGTGCTGGTGGATGCGCCCTGCACCGGGACGGGCACGCTGCGGCGCAACCCCGAAATACGCTGGCGCATCTCAGCCTCGGATATTGCGGACTTGTCAGCGCGCCAGCGTGCCATTCTGACCAACGCCGCGAAAACAGTACGCAGCGGTGGCCGCCTTCTCTACTCGACCTGCTCGGTCGAGCCGGAGGAGAATGAAGCGATCGTGGCCTCCTTTCTCAAAGAAAACGGCTCTTTCACACAGGTTTCGGTGGGTGTGCCCGAAAGGCTTCGCAGCGGGAACGAGGCTGCGCGCACCTGGCCGCAGCGCGACGGCGCGGACGGGTTCTTCATCGCCGCCTTCGAGCGCCGAAGTTAAGCTCTAGCGGGAACTTGCGGGCGGGCCGAAGCGGGTGTTAGACTGCGCGACTTGGTTTCCTGCGTCGCGGACTTAGGCCAGCACTCCCCGCGCGCCCCTTCCGCTGAGAGAGGCAAAAGAAAGATTGTATGGTGGCAAAGCGGGCGCTTTCGGCGTTAAGCAAGATCGGCATCATTATCGCCATCGCGGTCGCTTTCAGCTTTGGCCTCGCCGGGACGGTTTATCTATCCCTGCGCAGCCCCGAAGTGAAAGTGCCGGACTTGAAGGGCAAAGATCGCACGATGGCGGAATCTGCGCTCGACGAAGCCGGATTGCATATGAAAGTGAGAGCCACTCGCTTCAGCCCGGAGGCCAAGCCCGATACGATCTTAGACCAGTTGCCAGAGAAGGATCAGGTCATCAAGGTTGGTCAGACCGTGGCCGTCGTCGTCGCCCGCGCCCCTAAAGAGGGTGAGCACGCCGCAGAGGCAGCAGCACCCGGCGCGGCGGAAGAGAAGAAAGCGGACGCCAATAAACCGGCTGAGAATAAGAACGCGGCGACGGCTGCCGCGAACCAGAACGAGAATCAGAACAAGCCCAAGCGTAATAAGAACGCTAATAACAAGAACGCCAATAATGCTAATAACAGCAATGCCAATCGCAATGCGAACAATCGCAACGCGAATAACGGCAACGCTGATAATCGTAACGCGGAGACCGTCAATCGCAGCGGGAACGCTAATCGGAGCGCGGGCAACACAAACGCGAACAGGCGTGCGCCGGTCATTTCGACGCCGTCAACGCCGACATTCGTTCCGAGCAGCCCTCCGCGCGAGCGCTGATAGCCTGGCCGTGGCCGCCTTCTACCCCGTTGAGCCACGCCACCCGTTTTTGACCCGGGCGCTCGCTTCCGTCGTCCCCTTCTATAGAAATTAGCTGCATGGTAGAGATAGCACCTTCGATTTTATCGGCAGACTTCGCGCGGCTCGGCGAAGAGATCGCGGCGGTCGAGCGCGGCGGCGCGAGCGTCCTGCACGTTGACATCATGGACGGGCATTTTGTGCCCAACATTACTATCGGCCTGCCCGTCGTCAAATCCGTGGCGGCTGCGACGCGCCTCGTCATCGACACGCATCTCATGATCGCCGAGCCCGGGCGCTGGGCCGAACAGTTCGTGGAGGCTGGCGCGCAGATGGTCTCTGTTCACGTCGAGGCCGACCCGCACCTCAATCGCACGCTCTCAGCCATCCGGGGGAAGGGCGCGCGCGCAGGTGTGGCCATCAATCCGGCGACGCCGCTCGTCGCGCTTGAAGAAGCGCTGCCCTTCGCCGACTTTGTTCTCCTGATGAGCGTCAATCCTGGTTTCGGGGGACAGAAATTTATAGCGACCTCGCTCGACAAGCTGCGGCGGCTGCGACGCATGATTGACGAGCGCAGCCTGCCCACGCGCATAGAGATAGACGGCGGCGTTGACCGCACAAACATCGCAGAGATCGCCGGAGCGGGCGCTCAGATCATCGTCTCCGGCTCAGCCATCTTCGGCAAGACAGACCCGGCACAGGCCGTCCGCGAAATGCGCGAAGCGACCTTGCAGTGGGCGTAGAAAGGCAAGGAAGAGAAGGCAGATGTCGGTGGTCAGATTTTAGATGTCAGTAAAAAGCAGTTACTAGCATCCAGCATCTGTGCTTTCTTCCTCAGTTTTATTGGAGGTTTTATAATGCATTTTCGTCGTATCGCATCGGCCTTCTTAGGAGCGCTCCTGCTCTCCTCTCTGGCTGCCACAGCCGCGTTTGCGCAGAGCAGTGAGCTGACGCCATCGCAACGCGTGGACGTGATGAAATCGCGTCTCGAAACTATGAAGCGCTCTCTGAATAACGCGATCTCATCTTTTAACGCCAGGGGGGGCGATGAGAGCAGAGCTTCAGCCGATGATCCGCTGACGCGCCTGCGCGGGATGGAGCAGGAGGTCAGCGCCGTTCTGAAGGATGTCCTGGATGCGCGCGCCAAGCTTGATCGCTCCGAGCGGCTCGAAGCAGGTCTGCTCGACCGCCTCGAAACCTCCACCGCCGATCTCAACACGCGCGTCGAGTCCGGGCTACAGAGTACGGCCAGCGCGCGTAATGCCAACGCCGCGTCGAGCGCCCCGGCCAAGAAGAAGAAAAAGAAGAGAGGATTTCTCGGCATCTTCGGCGGCGGCGATGATGACAGATACGCGGAACTGACGGGGACGGTGGCCGCCGGTCGTGATCGTGTGCTCTTTGAGGAAGCGGCAAAGGAAGTGCGTAAGGGCAACTTCGATACGGGGCGACTGCTGTTCAATACGATTATCACCACCTATCCCGATTCGACCTATCTGCCGATGGCCAAACTCGCCATCGCCGATTCGTTCTACCTGGAAGGCTTGACCAGCTCGCTCATTCAAGCCGCCGCCGCCTATCAGGACTGGCTGACCTTCTTCCCGACCCACCCGCTCGCCGACGACGTGATGCTCAAGATCGCCGAGTCGGATATGCGGCAGATGGGTCTTCCAAACCGCCAGACCACCAACGCGCGTAAGGCCGAGCAGCGTTTGAAGGTGCTGCTGCAACAGTTCCCCGACACGCCCTTGAGGGAGACTGCTATCCAGCGCTTGATCGAAGTTCAGGAAAACCTGGCGATGCATAATCTGCAAGTCGCCCGCTTCTACTACAACCGTATGGAGCACGGCAACGGCGGATTGAAGGGCGCGCAATCGCGCCTGCGGGAGATTCTGGAAAAGTATCCGAACTTCTCTTACATGGATGAAGTGCTGATGCGCCTTGGCGACCTCTACGTGCAGGAGGAAGAGCCGGATGAAGCCGCCAAATTTTATCAGCAGGTCGTGCGCGACTGGCCCAACGGCGAGTACGCGGAGAGGGCCAAAGACCAGTTGACCAAGATCGGCGCGGCGATTCCCGACCCGGACCCCATCAAGAAGACTCTGCCGCCGCCTGTGCGCCCCGGCAGGATGCAGAAAGTGATGAGCGAAGTGCTGGGCACAGTTGACCTGACGATTGATAAGAACGGCGTGCTCATCAGCAAGGACGATAAGAGCGGGAATGACCTGATCGACATCGTTCTGAGAAACCAGGGCGAGCTGCCCTCTTCGGCGATGCCGGGCGCGCCCTCCATCATCACACCCGTGCAGCGCCGCGCGCCCGCACGTCCCGTTCAGCAAAACACACAGCCAGCCGGCAGGCCCGCGCAGACGAACGGAAACGGTGTCAATACGCAGCCGTCACAGCCCGGCGTGAGACCCGCTACGCCCGCGCCATCCGTCGCTCAACCGGCGACCACGACTCCCGCGACAAACGTGCCGACGACTTCTCCTGCCGGCACTCGTCCTTAAGAACCTGTCCGGTCAGCAGCATGCGAGATGTGCTGCTGACCGGATCAACTGCTTATCCTTTAGCGCAGACACCGCAGCCTCAAGCCCGCGCGCAGACAGACGGAAGTAGAGACCGGGACGGCGAAGCCTGAAAGCGAGAGCGCCTGTTTGCCCGGCGCGAAAGACGAGTGCTAAACTTTCATCTGCCGTGTCGGAGTGTGATGAGCCTTGAAGGCCGCCCGGTGTCCGGTTGCTTAATGCATGACGCAAGTGAATGACAATACGCAAGACGAGCTGAAACGTCGCCATCGCTCCACGATTATGGTCATCGGCGGTTTTATCGTGCTGACGCTCCTGCTGTTGGTTGTCGCTTTCGCGTGGCATGAAGCCGTCTACAGACCTATGGGCCCACCGTCTTTCCCGGGGGCCTTGAGAATCGCCATCCTCTTCTTCGGTTTCGGCGCAATCGTTTTACGGCGGACGAGATTCGCGGCCATGCGTTTACAGGACATCGCCGCTTTGCGCGGCATCTCCGGATTGCTCAAGACGCTGCAAGGCACAACCCTACAGGTGGCGATGCTGGCCCTGGCCATTGCCCTCATGGGATTCATCGGAACTATCCTGACCAATAATGAATACGAGATGCTGCGCGCCGGTCTCGTCGCCTTAGCCGTCCTGCTCTACTGCTATCCGCGACTATCGGCCTGGCAGCGCGTGGTGCGCGGCATTGAACAGACGGGCGATGCCAATGCCTCGCCCGCGAAAGGAAGCGTCGCGTGAAAAGATTTTTAAGCACAGTCGCTCATCTCTCGCTCGGCTGCCTTCTCCTCGCCTCTTTCACGCTGACGCAGAGCGCGCAGGCCCAGCCCGCAAGAGATAGCCAGAGAGAGGCCGCAGCGCCAGTCAATCAGAGCAATGCTCCGGCGCAAGCCGCAGCCAACGCTTCCGCGACGGCGCAGGCCGCCACGCCGCGAGAGCGACGCGCGCAGGCTTACGCCAAGCTGCTCGAAGGGCAGCGTTACATGTCTGCTTTGCGCGGCGGCATGTCAACCAACCTCGTGCGGCTCGCACAGCAGTCTTTTCAGCAGGCCGCCGTCCTAGACCCAACGCTCGCCGAAGCGCACACGGCGCTCGCCGAGTTGTCCTTCTTCTATCCGCCGCAGGACTTTCCCCTGGCCGAACGCGAAGCCGCAATCGCCGCGCGCGTCGATCCCAACAACGTCGGCGCACACCGCCTGCTCTCGCGCATCTACGCGATCAAGAGCGGGCTCAAGGACAATAATCTTGATAAGAAAGCTTCGGAGCAGGCTATCGCAGAGCTGCGCGAGGTGGGAAGACTTGAGCCGACCGACGCCGAAGCCTGGGCCCTGCTCGGCGAGTTCTATTTCGCGCTCGGCAGATCAAACGAAGCGATAGACGCCTGGACGCATTGGATTGCCGCCTCGCCCCCTTCGGACGCGCGTATCTTTCAATTCGTCACAAACGGTCGTGAATTGACGACCGATGCCGCCAATGCGCGCCTGGGGGAAGCCTTCATCGCCGCCGGGCGTACCTCCGAAGCCATCGCCGCCATCCGTCGCGCCATCGCGCTCAACCCGGAAAACAGAGAGTATTCGGAGCTGCTCAGTCGTGCTTTCGAGGCCGGTGGCAGCGATGCCGATGCCATCTCCGAATTGCAGCGCATGTTGGCCGATGATCCTTCTAATGTCGCTACCGTCAGACTGCTGGCGCGCGTGCAGGCGCGTGCGGGCCGTATTGACAATGCGGCTGAGACGCTGCGCACGGCCATCGCCAAACGACCGAAAGGCGACCGTGAACGCCTCCTCCTGCGACTCAACCTAGCGCAGGTCTTCTCCGACGCTTTACGCTACGATGATGCCATCAGTGTCTTTGAAGAGCTGCTCAAAGAGCGCAACATCGGCGACTCCGCGCTCAACACGGACGATGACCGGGAGATCGCGGCGGTAGTCTTACAGCGCGTTATCAATCTTCAGAAGATCGCCGGGCGAACCAAAGAAGTTATGGCGACGATTGAGCGTATGCGCCGCCTGCTCGGCCCGAATGATGCGACGGCTGAAGAGGAATACGTAGAACTCCTGCGCAATCAGGGGCGGCGCCAGGAAGCTCTGTCGGCGATTCGTAGCGCACGCCTGCGTTTTCCAGACGAAGACCCGTTCGTCAATCTGGAAGCCGCCACGCTCACAGACCTCGGTCGCATTGACGAAGCCATCACGCTACTGCGCGGGCGGCTCAGAGGCTCGCTTGAGGATTTTGATACTTATCGCATGATCTCCGGCTTAAACACGCAGGCAGGTCGCGGACGAGAGGCCATCGAAGCGGCGCGTAAGATGTTGGAGCTTGCGCCGGCTGAGCGACAGGACCTAGTCAATGCCGCGCTCCTGACGCTTTCCTCAGCGCAGGAGCGAGCAGGCGATAAAAAGGGCTCTGAAGAATCGCTGCGGCGTGTCCTGGCCCGCGAGCCCAACAATGCGACGGCCCTCAACAACCTCGGCTACTTTCTGGTAGAGCGCAACGAACGGCTGAACGAAGCCCTTGAGATGATTCAAAAGGCCGTGCGCGCCGAGCCGACCAACTCCTCTTTTCTGGATAGCCTGGGCTGGGCATATTTCAAGCTCGGCAAGCTGGACGAAGCCGAAAGACACCTTAGTGAAGCCGCAAGACGCGACGCCACCTCTGCCACCATACACGATCATCTGGGCGACCTCTATCACCGAAGAGGGAAGCCGGAACAGGCCCGCGCCTCCTGGCAAAAGGCCCTGGCCCTCGCCGTCGAGGTGGACGAAATAAGCAGAATCAAAGCTAAATTAAACGGCCAGCCATCAAAATGACCGGGGCTGTATCCTACTAAAACAGCCCCGCTTCTTCACTCATCGAAGACGGTAACTCGCCTTAAAAAAAGAGTTGATCATCGTAAAACGGTCTGCTAATATCGTTTTGATAGTTAACGACCGGCTCGCCCCTAGCACGGTCAGGCCATAAATAGCTTTCTCACGGCCCGGCACGCTGCGGCGAGAAAGAGCGTTCCCCCTACATGAACAAAATATATTTCCCCCGAACGATAGTCGTGCGCTTTTCTGCGCGATCCGCTATCTTACTCTGCACTTTATCTCTCTCCTTTATCTTCGCAACGGCCACCGTCAGCCTGGGGCAGTCCTCCTCTAATCGCCCTGTGGCGCGTTTGATTACGGCGCACGGCCCGGCGATGGCGAACAGGGTTCCGACCAGGCCGCGCGTGGTCATGCCCGTAGCGATGACAGCGCCGAGGGGTCTGTCGGCTACGGCGAGCGCCTCAAGCCTTGAGCGGCGCGCGTTTGATCTCATCAACGCGCAGCGTATGGCTAATGGGGAAGCGCCGCTGGTCTGGGATGCAGAGTTGTGCCGTATGGCGCGTATGCATTCGGAGAACATGGCGCGCATGGATTTCTTCGACCACACGGGGCCGGACGGGCGCGATATGCGTGCGCGAGCGCACACCAGCAACGTGCGTGGATGGAGCGCGCTGGCCGAAAACATCGCGTATAATCAGGGCTTCGACGATCCGGCGGGCTTTGCCGTCGAGCGCTGGATGCGTTCGAGCAAGCATCGAGAAAACATCTTGAACGACAGCTTCACGCGCTCTGCCATAGGAATCGCGCGAGCGGCGGATGGTCGTGTTTTCCTGACGCAGGTTTTCATCGCGCGCTGACGCCCGCTAATATCCAGCATCTAAGGGGCGGCTGGCGCTTATCCCAAAAGGTCAGCCGCCCATCGTGTTTGACGACGCTTTAACGCTTCCTTCTTTCGCCAAGATCAACTGGGCGCTGCATGTCCTCGGTCGCCGCCCCGACAATTACCACGAACTGCGTACTATCTTCCAGACGGTCACGCTCCATGATCGTTTGCAGATAAGGCTGTGCGCGGGCGAGCGCATTGACATCGAGTGCGACGCGCGGGAGGCCATTCCCGTTGATGAAAGCAACCTTATCTATCGTGCTGCCGTAGCTTTAAAGAAGCGATACGGTATCAGGAAAGGCGTAGGCTTCCGCCTGGAAAAGCGTATTCCGGCGGGAGGGGGCCTGGGCGGTGGGTCCTCTAACGCTGCCATGGCGCTCGTCGGCCTGGCGCATCTATGGCGGATTGAGACGAGCATAGGCGAATTGGCAGAGCTGGGCGCTGGCCTGGGCGCTGACGTGCCCTTCTTTTTCACAGGCGGGACGGCGCAAGGCGAGGGGCTGGGGACGAAGGTTTTGCCGCTCGCGGACGTGGCCGAAACGCACCTGCTGATCGTTACGCCGGGCGTCAGGGTGTTGACCGCTGATGCCTACAAAGCGTTGAGCGCGCCCGCCTTGACAAAGGCCAATGGCGACATTATTCTCTCTATTTCTCGCGCGGACGCGCAATTCCCGGATTTGCTTCCGTACTATCTGCACAATGACTTCGAGCGGGTAGTGCTTCGTCTGGAACCGGAGATTGAGCGGGCGAAGATGGCTCTGGGGCTGGCTGGTGCGCGCCTGAGTCTGCTGGCGGGAAGCGGGGCCAGCGTCTTTGGTATCTTTGACAACAGAGAAGCACAGGAGCGAGCCGCCTCCATGCTGAGCTTGGAAAAGGGCTGGCAGGTCTTCTCTTGCAAAACGCTCGGGCGGGACGCCTACAGAGAGGCGCTGGGCCCATGTGGAAGCCTGCTTGAGCGTATGTAGTCCCGACGGACGAGAGGGTTGATATTGGGGCGTAGCCAAGTGGTAAGGCACCGGTCTTTGGAACCGGCATTCGTTGGTTCGAATCCACCCGCCCCAGCCATTAAAAGCAGTGACGAGTGATCGAGTGACAAGTGGCAAGTTTAATGCTTGTTCCTGCTTGTCACTTGTCACTTGTCACTTGTCACTGAGCTTATGAGCACAACCGGCGGCATCAAAGTCTTTACCGGCAACGCCAATCGCGCACTGGCCGAGGAGATTTGCCATTACCTGAGCTGCGACCCGGGCCGCGCCGTCACGGAGCGTTTTTCAGACGGCGAGTTTAATTTTCAGATCGAAGAGAATGTTCGCGGCAGCGACATCTTCATCGTTCAGCCGACGTGCCCGCCGACGGATGCGAACCTGATGGAGCTGCTCGTGATGCTCGACGCTTTTCGCCGGGCATCTGCCGAGCGCATCACGGCTGTCATTCCCTACTACGGCTACGCGCGCTCGGATAAGAAGGATCGCCCGCGCGTGCCGATTGCGGCCAAGCTGGTGGCGAACCTTCTGGTGACAGCCGGGGCGCAGCGCATACTGACGATGGACCTGCACGCTTCGCAGCTTCAGGGGTTCTTCGACGTGCCGGTCGATCACCTCTACGCAGCGCCCGTGATGATCGGTTATTACCAGCGTAACCCTCTGCCGAACGTGACGGTGGTCGCGCCCGACACGGGCGGCGCGGAGAGAGCGCGCGCTTACGCCAAGCGCCTGAACGCAGAGCTTGCTCTCTGCGACAAGCGGCGTGAGAAGGCCAACGTCGCCGAAGTGATGAATGTGGTCGGTAATGTGCAGGGTCGTAACTGTTTGGTCGTTGACGATATGTGCGACACGGGCGGCTCTTTGACGAAGGTGGCGCGAGCGCTGAAGGAGGCCGGGGCCGAGCGCATCCATGCCTGCTTCACGCATGCTGTGCTTTCGGGCCGCGCCTGCGAGCAGCTCGAACAATCCGACATCGAGCAGATGGTGATTACGAACACGATTCCTCTGAGCGATCACGCTCGTGAGTTGACCAATATCAAAGTCCTGAGCATCGCGCCGCTACTAGCGAAAGCGATCAAGTCGATCCACGAGGAGACAAGCGTCTCTTCGCTCTTCGTGTGAAGGGCAAACACTGAAAGAAAGCGGTCGCGCGTGTCCGTCAAGCTTTCAGCCAGACAATTTGGAGATGATCCGCAGTCGGCGCTGTCTTCAAAACGGGAGAGGCGCTGGGTGAGCCGTGTTGCGTTTTTAACCTGACCGGGCCGACTGAAGAAAGCGAACTTAAACTTATGGCAGAGAGAAAAGAGATTATCGTCCGCGCCACGGTGCGCGATGGACGCGGCAAAAATGATGCGGGCAGAACCCGTCGAGAGGGCCTCGTCCCCGTCACGATCTACGGCGGCGAAGGCGAGGCCGTGTCGGCGACGGCTCCGCTGCGCGAGCTGGCAGCAATCCTGCGCTCGGACGCCGGGCACAACGCCATCTTCACCATTGATGTCGAAGGCGTGGGCCCAAGCGAGGTGATGTTCCATGATCGCCAGATAGACCCGGTGCGCGGTCGTCTGGTGCATGCCGATCTGAAAAGACTGGTTGTCGGCCAGAAGATTGAAGTCACAGTGCCGATACACCTCTCGGGCGAGCCCATCGGCGTGCGCGAGCAGGAGGGACACCTCGAACAGGTCTTGCGCGAGATTGAAGTCCGCTGCGATCCGCGCAACATCCCCGACGCTATTGAGCTTGACGTGTCGAACCTGAGCGTCCACGACGTGCTGCACGTCTCAGACATTCCGAGCGACGAGAACATAGAGATTCTTGAGCCGCCCGACTCTGTTATCTGCACGGTCGGTCTGGTACGCGAGGAGCCCGTCGAAGCGCCCGCGGATGAAGAGGCTCCGGCTGAGCCTGAAGTCATCGGCAAGGGCAAGAAGGAAGAGGACGAGGAATAGAAGTGAAAGATGGAAGAAGGCAAAGCTTGAAGAAGCGCCTTTTGCCTTTTACCTTTTTACTTTTGCCTTGACATCATGCGTCTCGTCGTTGGGCTCGGCAATCCGGGCGCGCAGTATGCCTGGACGCGCCACAATCTGGGCTTCATGCTCATCGACCTGCTGGCGCGAGAGGCGGGCGCGCAGGTCAAGCGTCATGAGTGCCGGGCGCTTGTCGGGCGCGCAGAGATAGAGGGCGTGCGAGTCGAGCTGGTCAAGCCGCAGACCTACATGAATCTGAGCGGTGAATCGGTGGCGTGTCTGGTCGCCAAGCATGAGCTGCGCGACACTTCGGGCTCTCTCGTCGTGATCAGCGACGATCTGGCGCTGCCATTCGGGACCATACGCCTGCGCGCTCGCGGCTCGGCTGGCGGGCACAACGGTTTGAAGTCAATCATCGCTGCGCTCAAGACCGACGAGTTCATACGCCTGCGGATAGGCATTCAGCCCGAGCACAGGGTCAGCGACACCAGTCGTTTCGTCCTCGACGAGTTCCCGCAAGGCGCGCGCGCCGAGGTCGAGAAAATTTTAGAGCGGAGCGCAGCGGCGCTTCGAGCCATCCTTAGAGATGGCATTGATAAAGCAATGGCGCTACACAACAGTGATAAGTGACGAGTGACAAGTGACAAGATGAAAGCTCTTGCTTTCTTCCGGCTCGTCACTTGCCACTCGTCACTCGTCACTGCTCTTAACGCCCCCCTTCTTGCTTCATCTGCGAATGAGGCTAGACATCCAAGAGGAGGATGAATTTTGGCAGAACAAAGAGTCTACGAAGTGATGTTCATCATTGACGCGAACGCGAGCGATGAGGACGTGACACGCCTGAGCGACGGTCTGAGGCAGATCATCACCGATCAGGGCGGCACTATTACCAAGAACGAGATCATGGGCAGGCGCACGCTGGCCTATCCGATAGAGCGTAAGAACGAAGGCATCTACGTGCTTTTCGAGGTCGAGGGCACAGGGCGCGAGATCGCCGAGCTTGAACGACGTATGCGCGTCAACGATCAGATCATACGTTACATCACCGTGCGCGTTGATGAGGATCGTCGCCGCGCCGAGAAGTTCAAAGCGAAGCGTGCGCGAAAGGCTTCAAAGCGTCCCTTCACGTCGCGCGGCGGCAGTAGTAGTAGTAGTGCAGGTAGCGAGCGCGGCGGCAGCACAGCCGCAGCGCCTGCGCTGGCCGCAACTGTGGATGATGACGAAGCCTGAGGCTTCACGCCCGGGGCGCTGATGCTTCAGAGTTGCCCATGTGATTGATCTATGACGGGACAAGTGTAGAGCGCCGTAAGAGCCACACCGCCGGATTCGAGCGTGTGAGAGAGCGAGCGCGCCGCCCGTCGCTTACCTTGAGAGGATTGGAGAGGTTATGTCTAGAAATTATGATGACCGTGATCGTGGTTTTGACCGCGACGACGATGGGGACGGAGGACGCGGAGGCGGGCGAGACCGCGACCGTGGAGGACGCGGAGGAGGAGGCGGCGGCGGGCGTCGCATGCACCGTCGCAAAGTTTGCCGCTTCTGCATCGAGAAAGTTGATCTCATTGACTTCAAAGATGTGAAGATGTTGCAGAACTACATCCCGGAGCGCGGCAAGATTTTACCGCGCCGCATTTCGGGTTCCTGCGCCACGCACCAGCGCATGCTGGCCGAGGCGATCAAGCGTGCGCGCAATATCGCGTTGCTGCCCTACGCCACGGCTTAACAGAAGAGGAGGAGAAGAAGAGAGATGGCAAATACACAAGTCCTCCTGCGTGAAGACGTAGATGATCTGGGCGCACGCGGCGAGATTGTCAGAGTCAAAGCAGGCTATGCGCGTAATTATCTGCTGCCGCGCAAGCTCGCGGTCGAAGCCACGGCGAGCAACGTCAAGCAGATCGAGCAGGAGCGCGCCGCGCTCTTGAAGAAAGAGTCTAAGGAGCGAGCCTCGGCGGAATTGCAGGCCGCTCAACTCGGCAGCATCAGCCTTAACTTCCAGCGCCGCGTCGGCGAGCACGGGATGCTCTACGGCTCGGTGACTTCAATGGACATCGCCGAGGCTTTGAAAGAGCGCGGCTATGAGATTGATCGCCGCCGGATAAGGCTTGCCGAGGCGATCAAGGAGACGGGCGAATACAGCGTTCAGGTGCGTCTGCACCGTGACGTTAACGTCGAGATTCCTGTCGTCGTGGCGGGTGAAGGCACGGCGCAAACCGCCGCGGCCCCGTCGGGCGAGGCAATCGGCGGCGCTAGTGCCGCTGCCGGGGCCGCCAATGACGATGCCGCTACCGCATCTTCGCCGGACACGTCCGAAGAAGCGGCAGCGACCGAATAAAAACAGGCATGTGCCCGTGCTCTGACGGATAGTCGTTGTCGCGGGCGCACGCCTTGTAGTATAGTGCGCGGCTGCAAGCGCGCTTGTTCGCTTCGAGACTCAAGAGGTACTCGAAGGGCCGAACGCGGCTTGCAGCCCCTATTGTTTTTATCTACTAGACCGACTCAAACATCTTTAGTTTTTTAGATAGAAATCTCCCGATGGCAAGTTTTCCTGCTGATGCGGCGCGCGACCAGCTACTCGAACGGCCTCTGCCGAACAGCGCCGAATCCGAGCGCGCAATCCTCGGCGCGATCATCCTCGATAACGGGCTCGTCAGCCAGGCCATAGAGCTTCTACGCCCGGAAGACTTCTACGTCCCTTCGCATCGCCGTATCTTTGTCGCCATGGTCGCGCTCTTCGAGCGCGGCTCAGAGATCAACCCTATCCTCATCGGCGAGGAGTTGCGCAGAGACGGCGCGCTCGAATCGGTCGGCGGCATCTCGTTTGTCTCCAATCTCATGTTGGGCCTGCCGCACTTCGCCAACATCACGCACTATGCCGACATGGTGCGCGGCAAATCCACCTTGCGCCAGCTCGTCAAGGTCGCCAATAAGATTACGAGCGAAGCCCTGGAAGAAGAGGACGAGCCGCAGCAGATTCTCGATCACGCCGAGCAGATGATCTTCGCGCTGGCCGACGCACGCACCCGTCAGGGTTTCGCGCACGTCAAGCCGATTGCCGATCAACTCCTTGAGCATGTGCAGGAGATGGCCGGTCGCTCCGCGATGTTGACGGGATTGACGACCGGCTTCAACGAGCTGGACTCCATGACCTCCGGCCTACAGCCCTCAGACCTCATCATCATCGCCGCCCGGCCTTCGATGGGGAAAACCGCCCTGGCCCTGACGTTGGCCCAGAACGCGGCGATTCAGGGGCAGGCCGTCGTCGGCGTCTTCTCTTTGGAGATGTCTAAGGAATCGCTCGTCATGCGTATGCTCTGCTCGGAAGGGAGAGTTGACGCGCACCGCTTTCGCAGCGGCTTCCTTTCGCGCGAAGAATGGGCCCGCCTGGCCGGATCGCTCGGCACGCTGGCCGAGACTAAAATATTCATAGATGACACGCCGGGCATCTCAGTATTGGAGATGAGGGCGAAGGCGCGACGCCTGGCAGCCGAACAGAAGCGGCTGGACCTGATTATCATTGACTACTTGCAACTGATGTCGGGCTCTTCGCGTCGCGTCGAATCGCGCCAGCAGGAGGTCTCGCAAATCTCGCGCGAGCTGAAAGCCCTGGCCAAAGAATTGAACGTGCCATTGATCGCGCTCTCGCAGTTATCGCGCGCACCCGAATCGCGCACCGATCATCGTCCTCAACTGGCAGACCTCAGAGAAAGCGGAGCCATCGAGCAGGACGCAGACGTTGTCGCTTTCATCTACCGCGAAGAGCAATACAACCGCACGGAAGAGAACGCGGGCATCGCAGAGATCATCGTCTCCAAACAGCGCAACGGCCCGACCGGCACTGTCAAGCTGGCCTTCCTCAAAGAATTCACCCGATTCGAGAACATGTGGCGGGAATAGTAGAGGCGTCCTCTGCTTGAGCCGACCTTTTGAGCACGAGCGCTCGCAGCTTTCGCCGGGGCGGCTTTCCCGTCAAAGCTTCGTGGAGCGATCTATGTTATACTCCTTCCGTAGATTACCGGCTGCTCTTTAGAAAATATACTCTCGACATCAGGATTTGCGCGCGCTGCTCTTCTCCTAGTGCCGCCTGTTGTTTTCCGAAACACGACCACTGTCAAGGAGAAACCCTGATGCCCGCATATATTGGCTCGATTATAAATCCGCCTCTCTCTTTCTCCTCGCGTCCGGCACAGGTCTATTTCTTTTCCCAAAATGAAACGTGCGGTTAGCTCTCCTCAGGCATAGAAGGAGCGGTCAAATGATTGCCCAGACACAGAAGAATGTTGCGCCGGGAACATGTGCATGGTGCGCGGGCTCAGGACAGCGGGCCATCTCCGCAGGCTACGTCGTATCGTGCATGGTCTGCGGTGGAAAGGGCAATGTGCTGGTGGCCCATCCGGCTGGAGAATGCCAGCAGTGCGGCGGCTCCGGCAGGCGAAACACCACGGGCGCTTGTTTGACATGCGCCGGAACGGGGTGGAGCCGCGTCGTCGGTAAAGGATAAAAGCAATGAGTAGGGATAAGAGCAATGGTGCAGCCACGTTCCATTTAACGAGTGTCAAGACGTTAATCAGGTCTGAGATGAAGAGGCATTGCCATCGCTGTGGAACGGTCTTGGGGTTGTCTAAGGTGAGATGCCCTTATTGCCGCGAGTCCGGGATGAGCTGGCTGCATATCGTCCTCATTACAGCCTTCGGGGCCATGATCCTCTTTTACATCCTCAAGGTGATGTAGCGTCGAGGGCTGCTATACCTTCATCTTGAAAACAAACAATTCGCGGGAGCCGGAGCACCAATGTATGTCTGAGACAGATAAAAAGAGAAGCGCTGCCTTTAACCACGTCGCAAACGATGGCCAGTGGCCGGGGATAGATTCAAGGTATCGCCTGATCGTCGTCGCGGCCTTGAGAAGCAAGCAGCTCCTGCACGGCGCACGCCCTAGAATCGAAGCCGACGCGCGCCGCCATCGAAATACGAGCATCGCCCTGGAAGAAGTCAAACAGGGACTCGTCCCTTTCACGATCAACAATGAAGAGCGAAAAAAGCGGAGCGATGTCGATCAGGATTGAAGCGGGGGATAGCGCATGAAGGTGATAAATTCAGATAAAGTCCGGCAGATTTGTGACGAGGTATGGTGCGACAGGGCGTCCATCCTAAGTGATCGCGGCAACCTGAGCGGTGAGACGGCGCTCGTCCGTGCCGTCTACTGGCGACTCTGCAAAATAGGGGAAATGCCCGACGATGATGATTACGCGCCTTTCCTTCAAGAGCTTGTGCGTCAGTATAGGGATGAAGCCGCCGCGAGCGTCACTGAAAGTTATGCTGGCTGACCGCATTTGGGATGATGGCGGTTGGCCGGAGTCGCCGCACGCAGCCGGTTCGGGAGATTACTGATGCGATTCCAGGGCCGCTCGCCATTCAAAGATAAATTGTTGGCCGCGCCGCGCCCGGAAGGACGGGTTTTTGAGGGCTTTGAGACTGTAAAAATGAACGGACTGCGAGTCTATTTCAATCCGGCGGGGGCGGAGGCGCGCGAGGGGCAGCCAATGTTCTACAGTCGTCGCGCGGGCGGGCCCTATTATCGCTGGCTCTATGAGGAGACGCTCGGGCGTTGGTGCTGCTCTCGTGTGCATCTGCCTGAGCTGACGCTCAGGTCGCTCTGCCTGGCAAGCTGGAAGGTTGTGCCTGCGGCTCTGCAAACGAAGCTCGGCGAACACTACCTGGAATAGAGCGGAGCGGAGTTCGAGTCGAGGCACAAGGATTTTGCAGAACCTAAGCCGCTGTCGGAAGAAGCCTGCGAATAAGATTAATCAACTCAACAAAATTAAACGGCTTTGTCAGGTAATCGTTGAAGCCCACGGCGGAGGCTTTCGCGCGATGGTCTATCGTATTGTGGGAGGAGATGGCGACAATCGGCACGTCGCACATACGCGTCAGCTCTCGTATGCCGCGCGCCGCGCCGAAGCCGTCCAGAACAGGCATATTTAAATCCATGAGAATCAGGTCGGGACACTCCATCTGTGCAATCTTTAACGCTTCCTGCCCATTTTCGGCTTCTACCACCCTGTAGCCACGAGAATCCAGGACGAATTTAACCATCTCGCGGATGTCGTCGGAGTCATCCACGATCATGACGAGGTGCGCTTTCTCTACGGACAAGCGGTTTGCTGATTGAGACACTACATCCTCGCGGGAAGGGTTGCACAGCGGGGGCTCAGGGGAATAATCTTACTGAGCTGTTTCTACTCTTAAAATTGTTATAAGTCAACGGTTCGTATGTACGCTAACGGACATACGTGGGGCCATGCCTATAAATTCAGGTGGGCCGGCAGTATTTTGTGGCGGGCGCTGAAGGAGGCTTCACCCTGTCGTGGGCTTTTTTGAATTTATAGACAAAGCCCATACGTGTTATGATGCAGCCGAACATTGATGCTTTCCAACCCTGGATTGAGTCCCCTTAGCTCCCTCCTTGTTGCGCCATTAACATTTGTTCGAAACAGAGCGGTGTCAGAGGGTTAGATAAACTACCACGCTAGAAACGATAGGACGAGATTATGAAAATCTTACTTTACAACCCTGATAACGGCGTGACGCGTAATTTTATGCCGCATCTTTGGATGTTTCTGCTTCAAGCCCTCACGCCTGAAGGCCACGAGGTCGTGCTCATAGATGGCAATGCGCGGGCGATGAGCGACGATGAGCTGGTGCGATTCGTCCGCGAGGAGAAGATCGGACTGGTCGGCATCGGCGCGATGACGAGAATGGTGGCGAAGGCTTACCGCGTCGCCGACGCGATTCGTGCCGCTGGCATCCCCGTTGTGATGGGTGGGCCTCACGTCACGGAAGTGCCGGACGAAGCGCTCGGGCGTGACGGCGGCGCGCGCCACGCCGACGCTGTGGCGCTCGGCGAGGCCGATGAGACCTGGCCCTTGATCGTTGAAGACGCTGCGCGCGGGCAGCTCAAAGAAATCTACCAGCCGGAAAGGGACGCCAAGGGGCTTGACCGCAAGCCTAGCCTGCAACCCTATCCCTTGATTCCCTGGGAGAAGCTCAACCTGGATCAGTTCAGCCTCGTGCCTAAAATGCTGCGCTCGTTTATGTCCGGGCTGGGGGGCGGCTGGGGAACTTTCCATGTCGTACCAATTGAGACCGGGCGCGGGTGTCCTTACGGCTGTGAGTTTTGCACCGTCACGGGTTTCTTCGGCGATTCGATACGCTTTCGCACCAACGAGAGCGTCGTCGAAGAGTTGCTGAGACTCAAGGCGCGCGCACGCAAGGAGCGCGGCCAGATCGCCGTCTTCTTCATAGACGACAATTTAGCCATCAATACCAAACGGACGAAATCGCTGCTCCGAGACATCATCGCCGCCGGTGCTGAGATTCCCTGGGTCGCGCAGATCAGCGCCAATCTGCTGCGCGACGAGGAGTTGGTTGACCTCATCGCCGAATCGGGCGGCAAGTGGGTCTTTATCGGCATGGAGTCGATAGACCCGGCGAACATGGCCGATGTTAATAAGAATTTCAGCAAGCCCGGCGAGTACGCCGCCGTGCTCGAACGCCTCGCGCAGCGCAACGTCTACGCCATCACCTCCTTCATCTTCGGGATGGACAACGACACGCCGGGCGTGGCCGAGCGCACGCTGCGCGAGATCGAAAGCTGGCCGCCGGGCCTGCCCGTCTTCGGACAGCTCACGCCTTTTCCGGCGACGCCTCTCTATGAGCGTCTGGAGAAAGCCGGGCGACTCGACAGACCGAAGCACTGGATGGACTTTGCGCCTTTCGTGATGGCGCACACGCCGCTCAAGATGACGATTGCCCAGGCGCGCGCGGAGACCAATCACGCATGGTCTCGCTCCTACAGCCCGGAGCGAAATCTAAGCGCGCTCGAATCAATCAAGGATGCTCCGCTCAAGTATCGCATCAGCCTCCTCGTCGCCAGACTCTTCTTTCACGGCATCTACTTCCCGCAGATGGGCAAGCGTGCCTGGCTCAAACTGATCGCGCAGAACCGGCGTCCGATCTTCAGGCTGGCCAAAGAGTCCGTGAGCGCTTATCGCGCCGCGCGCAGGAGGAGGAGCGAGACGGAGGGCACAGGCGAGGGCGCGCAAGTCCAGATAACGGAGTGAAGGTGCGCGGGCGGCTTCGGACGCGTGCGCCTTTGAAGACGCACGCGCTCCCTTTTCAGCCTGTGACGTAAATATTACAACCCGGCAATTACTATCAATAGTAAGATGGCGCGAAGTGAGTTTCTCTTTTTCACTTCAGGTATTGCCCGGCTTGGCAATGATCTCTCCCGAGCATTGAAGGACAAGGGAAAACACTATGAAGATTCTGCTCGTCAATCCCGAATATCCAAATACTTATTGGAGCTTCCGTCACGCGCTGACGTTCGAGGGCAAACGCTCGGCCTTTCCGCCGCTGGGGCTTCTGACCGTCTCCTCGCTGCTGCCGCAATCCTGGCAAAAACGCTTGATTGACATCAACACCGGGCCGCTCAAAAAATCCGATATAGAGTGGGCCGACATGATCTTTCTGACGGCGATGCTGGTGCAGAAGGATTCACTGCGCAGCGTCGTCAAGCGATGCAAGGAGATGGGCAAGCGCGTGGTCATCGGTGGGCCATACGTGACGACCAACACCGAAAGCCTGCCGGACGCCGATCATATCTTTCTCGGAGAAGCCGAGACGACGCTGCCGGAGTTCGTCGCGGATTTGGAGCGCGGCGAGGCCAAGCGGCTCTACCAGGCGGCTGAGCGTCCGGCGCTCTCAACAACGCCAATCCCCGATTTCAGGCTCGCAGACATCAAGCGCTACAGCGCCATGTCCGTGCAGTACTCGCGCGGCTGTCCTTTCAATTGCGAGTTCTGCGACATCATCGAAATCTACGGGCGCGTCCCGCGCACCAAGAGCATCGAGCAGATGATCGCAGAGCTGGACGCGCTGCGGAGCACGGGTTGGAGCGGCACCGTCTTTATCGTGGACGACAACTTCATCGGCAATAAGCGCAACGTCAAAAAACTGTTGCCCGCGCTCGCCGAGTGGCAGGAGCGTAACGGTCGCCCGTTCGAGTTCCTGACAGAGGCGAGCGTGAACCTGGCAGATGATGAAGACCTGCTGGACGGGATGCGCAGGGCCGGGTTCGACAGGGTCTTTCTGGGCATCGAAACGCCCGTTGAGGAGAGCCTCCTCGAAGCGCAGAAGAAGCAGAACATACGCGTCAGTCTGCTCGATTCCGTGAAAAAGATTCAATCCTACGGGATGGAGGTGATGGGCGGCTTCATCGTCGGCTTCGACACAGACCCAGAGGATATCTTCGAGCGGCAGATCAACTTTATCCGCGAGAGTGCGATTCCACTGGCGATGGTCGGCCTGCTCACGGCGCTGCCGGACACGCAGCTCTGGCGAAGGCTCAAGCGCGAAGGAAGGCTGCTCGCCGAAAGCGCCGGTAACAACACGAGCACTGATCTGAACTTCGTGCCGAAAATGGATGCCGCGCGTCTCGTCGAGGGATACCAGTCCGTGCTGCGAACGATCTATAAGCCGAGTGAATATTACCAGCGGGCGCTCGAATGTCTGAGGCGCGTCCCTCCTGGTGGGCCCGCGCCGAATCACTACAGCTTCGCCAAAGGACTGATGGCCCTGACGCGCATGACCGTCAAGCTAGGCATCCTCGACAGCGAGCGCAGAGAGTTCTGGCGCTACTTCCGCCGCGCCGCCGCCGAACACCGCGAGAAGTTTACCGAAGCGATGAGGCTCGCCGCGATGGGCTATCACTTCCGCAAGCTGATGGAAGCCTACAACGAGTAGGCGCTCGGGGGCCGGAAGCTATCGCCCGCTCGCGCGCGTGTCGCAGCATTCTTGCGAAGCCCAAGACGATGAGTAGCAGAACAGACGCTTATGGAGTTGGTCGGGCAGAGACAGACCTGGGCGGAGATTGATCTGGACGCTCTCGCCGCGAATTTTCAGACGGTACGCATGCGCGTTGGCCCAGGTGTAGATGTGATGGCTGTCGTCAAGGCCGACGCTTACGGGCACGGGGCCGTGCGTTGTGCGCGCAGGCTGGCACGCGAGGGCGCGAAATGGTTCGCCGTCGCGTTGCCGGAAGAGGGCATGGAGCTGCGGCGCGCCGGTATCGCCGAGCCCATCCTGTGCCTGGGCGGTTTCTGGAATGGGCAGGAGCGTGCTTGTCTGAAAGATGAGCTAGTGCCCGTTGTCTATCGCGTTGATATGATCGAGGCCATGGACGCGGCGGCGCGTGAGGCTGGCCGACGCGCAGACGTACACGTCAAGATTGATACGGGGATGGGGCGGCTGGGCGTGCGCTACGACGCGGTGCGAGAGTTCGTCGAGGCGCTCGGGCGATTCCGAAACATACGCGTGGACGGCTTGATGACGCACTTCGCGGCGGCGGATGACCCTGACCGCGACTGCTTCACGAGCGACCAGTTGGCGCGCTTCAACGAGGCCGTGAATATCTTTCGTGAGCGCGGCTATCATCCGACCTACGTTGACATGGCGAACTCTGCGGCCACGTTCGCGCACCCCGAGACCTGGGGAAATCTCGTGCGACCGGGGGGAGTGCTCTATGGGCTCTGGCGCGATATCCTTGCGCCTGCGTCGCCTTTGCCGCGACCGCTTCGCCCGGTGATGGCCCTGCGCTCGCAGATCATGTTGCTCAAGCGCGTGCATCGTGGAGAGATGCTCGGCTACGGCTGCACGTTCGAGGCTTCGCGCGAGACGCTGGTGGCGACGCTGCCCATCGGTTATAACGACGGTTATGCGCGCGCCCTCTCGAATCGCGGGCGCGCCATCATACGCGGACATTACGCATCTGTGGTGGGACGCATCTCCATGGATTTTACGCTGGTGGACGTGACGGATGTGCCCGGCGCGGCGCTCGGCGACACGGTGACCTTGCTCGGCGAAGATGGCGAGCACTGCATCACGGCGGAGGAGATAGCGAAGACCGTGGGCACGCTCTCCTATGAGATAAGCTGCGGCATCAGCAAGCGCGTGCCGCGCCGGTTTCTGCCGGGCGAACCTGAGTAGATGCGGCTGCGAAGGATTGGTAGAAGGTGCGTGAGCGTGGCAGCGTTCACGCACCTTTTGCGTAGCAGGATGCGAGCGGGGTTTTTGAGGGGCAGCGGCTCAAGCACCTCACGGGCGAGAGCGCTTTCGTTAGAGAATAAAGTTATAGGTAATGACGCCTGAGACTTTGACCGGGCGGTCTCCGAGCACCGTCGGCGAAAACCTGGCCTGACGCGCCGCCTGCACAGCCGCCGGAAGCAGTAGCGGATGGCCGTTTATGGACTGTGCCGAAATGACTTTGCCCGTTTCATCGATCAACACCTGAACCGTGACAGTGCCTGAGATTCTGGCATCCCTGGCCAACTTTGGATAGATAGGTTTGGGCAGGCTGAGGGCCTCGCTGTTGAGCACCTTGGTCGTTCTGAGAATCTTGACGGGCTGCGGCGTCGGCACGACACGGGGCGGAGGCGGCGTCTCTATCTCAACCGGCACGGGGCGCTGTCCGTCGCCTGTAGAACTAGGGCCTCCGGGCAGGCCTCCTGAGATGCCGCCGGACACGACATCTACATCTCTTCCGGTAAAGGCCACCGGGCCGTTAGAGGGCAACTCCCGCACTTTCGCAGGGGCGCTGGAAATATTATCGGGCGGTTTGGTTGAATCGTTGATACGCGCGACCGGCTCGACTCTCTCGGCGATGCTCCGCGTGGTATCGCCGATTGCCGCCGCCGGTCTTGGTTGATTGTTTCTCTGCGGCTGTGCTTCGTTCGGCTGTATGGGCGGAACGAAGGTCACTATATATTCGTTGGTTTGTTCTTCCAGATGAGCGTCGTAGGCGTAGATGCTGACCACGCCCGCGATCATCAAGATCAAGGCATATGCCGCCATCGTGCCGAGGAAAAACCAGCTTCTGCGCACATGCTCCTGCGTGTGCAGATCGGATTCGACCAGGTTACTAAACATCTCTTCTATTCCTCCCGTGCCGGTGCCATGCGGGTCTACAGGGAGCTACTCTCTCTCTGTCACATTAGACTCCGGCGCTCGCCCTCTTGTTCCCTGAAATCGAAAACCGCTCGCCAGCTGATGATTCTTATCGCGGTGTGCAAACGGAAGCGACTGCTGTCAGTGCCGCCGAAGGTCTCTTGCCGGTGATGCCGCTTGAGACCCGACAGAGGCCCCGGGCGCTACCGACCTCTGATCCTGACAATCTCTGTCCATCACTGTTTGCATCTGCCTCACATCTCCTGCAACTTCGGGTTTGTCAGGCACTCTTAGTCTGAGGTCATTGGCGGATAGCAGGCTTCTGATCTCCCGCACCTGAGGCCGATGCGCTCTCCTGTACAGGCAGCGCTAATTCTTCTAGGATTAAAGCGTTCACAAACCGATCAAATTTCAGGAGCGAAATATTTATGGCGACCAGTGCCGAATGGCATGAGAATTACGAGGAGATGAGCGAGCTGGCGCTCAATTTTTCGCGTGCGGTCAAGTCCGTGCAGGAAGAGTTGGAGGCCGTAGACTGGTATAACCAGCGTGCGCAGGCGACAAAGGACAAGCAGCTGCGCCGCATCCTCGAACACAATCGAGACGAGGAGATAGAGCACGCCATGATGGGCCTCGAATACCTCAGGCGCATCAACCCCGTCTTCGACAAACACATGCGTACCTATCTCTTCACCGACGGCGACATCACGGAGATAGAGGAGCGGGCCGAAGGCTAGGAAAGGAAGTGTCGATGAGATGAAGAGCAAGATCACCGTGTACGAGAAACCGACTTGAACCAAGTGTCGAGAGGTTGACCGGCTGCTCCGTGAGAGCGGCGTCGCATTCGAGAAAGTCAACTATTACACGCAGCCGCTCACGGAAGAGAAACTGCGCGAGCTGCTCTCGAAGATGAAGCTCAAGCCGCGCGAGCTGCTGCGCACGAGCGAGTCCGTCTATCGTGAGCTGGGGCTCGGCAATCAGACGTTCTCCGACGACGAGATCATCTCGCTGATGATCAGCCATCCTGAGCTGATTCAGCGCCCCATCGTCGAAAGAGGCTCGCGCGCCGCGCTCGGTCGCCCGGTCGAAAATATCAAAGCGTTGATAAGCGATGAGTGAACGGCAGCAGCCCTTCATCCATTGCTCATCACTTAAAGCATAAAGGTAAGGGAGAAGTGGCGAAAGCACCGGCGACTGTTTATGTCTGTCAGAATTGCGGTAATCAATCGCGCAAATGGCTGGGCAAGTGCCCGGATTGTGGCGGGTGGAACACGTTTGTCGAGGAGCGTGCGCGCGTCGCAACGAAGAAGGAGGGAGCGACGGCGCGCGGCGGATTTCGCCTGCGAGAAGTTAAGCCCGTCGCCTACGGCGAGATCGAATCGCAGAACGAATCGCGCGTCTCTTCCGGCGTCACGGAGTTTGACCGCGTGCTCGGCGGCGGCATCGTTCCCGGCTCGCTGATTCTGATCGGCGGCGACCCCGGAATCGGAAAATCCACACTGCTCTTGCAGGTCGCGGACAAGATGAGCGCGGCTGGCATCACTGTTCTCTACGTCTCCGGCGAAGAGTCCGAGCGCCAGATCAAGCTGCGCGGTGAGCGATTGGGCGTCACAGCCGAGCGGCTGTACCTGTTGCCGGAGACGACGCTCGAAAACATATTCGACGAGATCGAGCGGATGAACCCCGGCGCGATCATCGTGGATTCGATTCAAACCGTCTTCTCTTCAAATATAGAGTCCGCGCCCGGCTCCGTCTCGCAGGTCAGGGAAGTCGCCGGTCAGTTCCTACTGCTTGCCAAGAACAGAACGATTCCCGTCTTCCTCATCGGCCACGTCACCAAGGAAGGCTCAATCGCCGGGCCGAAAGCCCTTGAGCACATCGTTGATACGGTGCTCTACTTCGAGGGCGAGCGCCACCATAATCATCGCATCGTGCGCGCGACAAAGAATCGCTTCGGCGCGGCCAACGAGGTCGGCGTCTTCGAGATGACGGGCGAGGGGCTCATCGCGGTGGCCAATCCTTCCGAGATGTTCTTGCAGGAGCGACCCTTGGGCGTCTCCGGCTCTGTCGTCACAGCCTGCATGGAGGGCACGCGCCCCGTGCTGGTCGAGATTCAGGCGCTCGTTTCAAGCTCGAAGTACGGCACGGGCCGCCGCATGGCGCAGGGCGTAGATCAGAACCGCGTCGCGCTTATGATAGCGATGCTTGAGAAGCGCGTCGGATTACAGCTGCTCGGCGACGATGTTTTTATCAACATCGCCGGCGGGCTTGAGATTGACGAGCCGGCAGCAGACCTCGGCGTCGTCGCCTCCATCGCTTCGAGCTTCAAGAACCTGCCCATTGACCCTCATACAGCCGTCTTCGGTGAAGTGGGTTTGACGGGCGAAGTGCGCGGCGCGATGCAGGCACAGGCGCGTGCCCGCGAAGCCCAGACGCTCGGCTTCAAAAGGCTCATCATGCCCGCCTCAAATACCGTGGGCCTTGAACGCATGCTCGGCCTGAGAGTCCTCGGCGTGCGCTCCGTCGAAGAAGCGCTCGACGAATTGTTCTAGCGTGCGAGCGGGAGTTCGCTCCGTCGGCGATTCAAATAATCCCTGACCGTGATCGTTCTCGCCTCGCTATTCGGAGACTTCAAAAGGAGGCGCGAGAATTTGCCCGGACAGAGTTTCAGAGGTTTCGCCGAAAAGGTCGCGCTCGTGACGGACGGGGCCAGCCCGACGGGTCGCGCCGTCGCTTTGCAGCTCGCGCTCGAAGGCGCGTACGTTATCGTCGGCTACGGGGAGGCGGAGACTGAGGGCGAGCGTGTGGCGCGTGAGCTGCGCGAGATAGGGACGCTGGCCCATGCCGTGAGGGCCGATGCCTGGCACGCGCAGGGCGTGCGCCGCCTCTTTGCCGCGGTCGAAGAGGCGTTCGGCAGGCTAGACCTGCTGGTCAACAGTGCCCACAGAGAACATCAAGCAGCGCTCGATGATCTGACCGAAGATGCCTGGGACGAGGTGCTCGCAGTCAACCTCAAGAGCGCCTTTCTCTGCACGCAGGCGGCCCTTCCCCTGATGCGCAAGCGACCGAAGCCAGCCATCGTCAACCTGGCATCGGAAGCTGGCTTGACTGCCGGCGCGGGCGAGGCGCATTACGTCGCGTCGCAGGCGGGCCTGATCGGCCTGACCAGAGCCCTCGCCCGCACGCTGGGCCCACGCATTCGAGTCAATTGTGTCGCTCAGGCGATAGGGCTCGGAGGCGAGCATCAAGGACCGCAGGGCGAACACGCCCGGGAAGCTAAAGTCGGACGACCTCCTCTGCCTGATGAAACGGCCCGCGCCTGCATCTATCTTCTCTCCTCGGACGCCAGCGCCGTCACTGGCCAGACGCTCGTCGTCGCCGCGCGTTGATCCTGGATCAATCCACTATCCGGGCTGAAGCAGCGACAGCCCCGTAAGCACTCATATATTTCAGACGCCCGCGACGGAACGCTCAAGATCGGGTCGCAGGCTTGAGACGAAGGGGCGGCGTAAAGCTTTTAGTGACGAGGAAGTTAAGGCGTGCTAATATGCATTCCATCATGCGTACAGACGTGATTCTCATACGAATAGTCTTTACAGCAATTCTCGTTGCAGCCGGATACATGCTGCACCCGGTTCTGGGGAACAAGCTCATCTCCGCAGGTGTCGCGGCCATCGTCGCCGTCGCTATCATCTTTTTCGAGATGCGTATCAGGCGAGCCTCGCTCAAGACGCTGATTGGCGCGGCGGTCGGCTCCATACTCGGAATTATCGGCGCTTACCTCATCGGCTCGCTCATCAACAGCCAGGAATCAATGGCCGTCGCGGCGGAGACCAAGGCGTTCCTGACGCTCGCGCTCATCTTCTTCATGGCTTATGTCGGCCTGATGGTGGGCGGAGCCAAAGGCGATTACCTGGACCTCTCGGCCCTGGGCGGCATATTCAGGGACAAGACCCTGCGGCGCGACCTCAAGATTCTGGACACCTCCGTGATCATTGACGGGCGCATCGCCGATGTGGCCGAGACGGGTTTCCTGAGCGGCTCGCTCATTATCCCTCAGTTCATCCTGAGAGAGCTGCAACAGGTGGCCGACTCGCCGGATTCTTCCAAGCGCCAGCGCGGGCGGCGCGGCCTCGACATGCTCAACCGTTTGCAGAACAACAACGCGCTCGATATACAGATAGTCGAGACGGATTTCCCCGCCGTCCGCGAAGTTGATCTGAAACTAATAGAGCTTGGCAAGCAGCTCGACGCCGTGATCGTGACCAACGACTTCAATCTCAACAAGGTCGCGCAGCTGCGCGGCGTCAACGTGCTCAACATCAACGAGCTGGCCAACGCCTTGAAGCCGGTCGTGCTGCCCGGCGAGGCCATGCGCGTCTTCATCCTCAAAGAAGGCAAGGAATATAACCAGGGCGTCGCTTACCTTGACGACGGCACGATGGTGGTCGTCGATAACGCGCGCAAGCTGATCGGGAAGAACGCCGACATCGCCGTCACCAGCGTCCTGCAAACCACTGCGGGCAAGATGATCTTCGGTCGGCTCTGGGAAGAATCAGTCGAGAACGGCGGCAACGGCGGCACACAGGATCGCACCAACGGCACGCGCGCGCGCCCCGTCCGCGATATGCGCTCAGCGCCCACGCCGACCCGCGTCACCGACAGCTTTGAAGGATAAGCAAAGCAAGGATGAAGGATGAAGGCGGAAGGATGAAGTAAAAGACGGATGGAATGATTCAATTAACCTAGGCACGCTTTCATCCTTCATCCTTTCGCCTTCATCCTTGCTCTTATGAACGTCGCCATTATCGCCGCCGCCGGGCAGGGCACGCGCATGGGTGCAGGGCGGGCCAAGCAATTTCTTGAGCTTGCCGGGACGCCGATCATCATTCACACGCTCAAACGCTTCGAGCAGTGTGCCGCCATTCATGAAGTCTTCGTCGTCTTGCCCGCCGCCGACGCGGCATCGTTTCTGGCGCTCGCGGCAAGGCATGGCCTGCGTAAACTGACGCGCGTCGTGGCGGGCGGCCAGACGCGCGCCGAATCGGTCTGGCGCGGCCTGCAAGCCGTGCGCTCCGCGACCGCCGAGATCGTCGCCGTGCACGACGGCGTTCGTCCCTTTGTGACGCCGGAAGATATCAGCCGGACAGTTGAAGCGGCCAGGGCGAGCGGGGCCGCCATCCTCACCGCTCCGGTAGTAGACACGATCAAAGAGGTAGAGAACGGAGAGGTCAGGCGTACGCTCACACGCGCGCAGTTGCGTCATGCGCTGACGCCGCAGTGCTTTCGCTACTCACTGCTGCGTCGCGCTTACGAGGAGGCAGGCGATCTTTCCGCAGACATCACGGACTGTAGCGCGCTTGTCGAGCGACTGGGCGAGAGCGTCCGTATCGTCGAGGGCGATGCGCGCAACATCAAGATCACGCGCCTGGCCGACATAGCGCTTGGCGAAACTATTTTACGGCAGATGTCGGATGCCTGATCTTAGATGTCAGTGAAAGCTGAAAACTTGCATCCGGCATCTGATCTTATGTTTCGCATCGGCATCGGACATGATACGCACCACCTGGCTGAAGGGCGACCGCTCATCCTCGGTGGTGTGAAGGTCGAGAGCGAGCGCGGCGCTGAAGGGCATTCGGATGCCGACGCGCTGGCGCACGCGGTCGCCGATGCTATCCTCGGCGCGATTTGCGAGGGCGACCTGGGCGTGCATTTCCCGGACCGCGACCCGCGTTGGAAGGATGCCGATAGCCTGCAACTGCTGGCTCGCGTAATGTGGCTGGCGGGCGAGCGCGGCTACGCTGTCGTCAATCTGGATGCGACTGTTATGCTGGAAAGGCCGAAGCTGCGCCCGTACGTTCACGCGATGCGAGAGAATCTGGCGCGCACGCTCGGCGTGGACATAGGCTGTCTGAGCGTCAAGGCGAAGACAGGCGAGGGATTGGATGCGGTGGGCCAGGGGCAGGCGGTCACGGTGCAGGCTGTGGTCTTGCTCACGCGCGTGTGAGGGGGAAGCAAAGGGTTTGAGACCACAGGACATCATCCGCCGCAAGCGCGACGGCGCGAGTCTTTCCAGAGAAGAGATAGCCTACTTCATCGGTGGGCTGACGCGCGGAGAGGTCGCCGATTATCAGGCTTCGGCCCTCTTGATGGCGATCTTCCTGAACGGCATGGACGGCTCCGAACAGCAGGCTTTCACGGAAGAGATGCTTCATTCGGGCAGGGTGCTTGATTTCTCGGACATTGAGGGCCCGAAAGTTGACAAGCATTCGACGGGCGGAGTCGGCGATAAGACTTCCCTGGTGATTGCGCCGCTCGTGGCAGCCGTCGGCGCATACGTGCCTATGATCTCGGGGCGGGGCCTAGGCCACACGGGCGGCACGCTCGATAAGCTCGAAGCGATTCCGGGCTTTCGCGTGCATCTTTCGCTTGAGGAGTTTCGTGAAGTGCTGGGCCGCGTGGGCTACGCGATGATGGGCCAGACGGAGGAGATTGCGCCCGCCGACCGTAAGCTCTATGCGCTGCGCGACGCGACGGCGACGGTCGAGGCCATCCCCCTCATCGTCGCTTCGATCATGTCGAAGAAGCTGGCGGCAGGACTCGACGCGCTCGTGCTGGACATCAAGACCGGGAGCGGCGCATTCATGAGCACAGAGGAGCGCGCACGCCAGTTGGCCCACGCGCTCGTCCAGACGGGCGAGCGGTTCGGCGTACGCACACAAGCGCTGATTACGGATATGAACCAGCCTTTGGGAAGCGCCGTCGGCAACGGGCTCGAAACCAGGGAATGCATTCGGATTCTGCGCCGCGAAGCCGAAGAAGGCGCGCAAGCGGTCGAAGAGCTTTCGGTCGAGCTGGCGGCGCACATGGTCGCATCGGCGCGCCTTTCATCATCGCTCGAAGATGCGCGCGGACAGGTGCGGCGGGCTCTGGAGTCCGGCGCGGCGCTTGAGAAGTTTCGCGCCAACGTCGAAGCGCAGGGCGGCGATGCGCGCGTCTGCGACGACCCCTCTCTGCTCTTTGATTTGACACTGCACGAGGTTAAGGTAGAATCGCCGCGCAACGGATTCATCAACCACATCGAGACGGCAGAGCTGGGAAATGCCGTTGCGGCGCTCGGCGGCGGGCGCGTGCGTGTCGAAGACTCGGTTGATCCGGGGGTGGGTTTGATCGGCCAGGCGAAGCTGGGCGACGAGGTGAGGACGGGCGATGTGCTCGGACTCGTCTATGGGCGGAGCGAAGCCCTGGCGCTCGAAGCCGCCCGCCGTGTTCGGGCAGCTTACGTTCTGGGTGACGAACCGCCCTCTCAAGCGCCCGCGTTGATTAAGGAAGTAATAACAGTATGAAGCTCTACATCTCAGCATTCGTCGCAGTCCTTTGCGCGCTCGCGCTGACGAGCGTCGCCTGCCAGCCGCAAAGCAGCGCGGCTGATGACCCGTCGAAGAGACATGTCGGTATAGTCTTTGACATCGGCGGCAAAGATGATCGTTCCTTCAACGCTGCGGCGTGGGAGGGCGTCAAGCGCGCGGCCAAGGATTTACCGATCATCGTGCGCGATGTCGAGCCGGGCGACCCGACCTCAATCGAGCCTGCGCTGCGCGCCTTCGCCGAGCGTCGCTACGATCTGGTCATCGGCATAGGCTTCGCGCAGGCCCCGATCATAGAAGCCGTCGCCAAGGACTATCCCGATATACACTTCGCCATCGTAGACGGTGTGAGCCAGTTGCCCAACGTCGCCTCGCTCGTCTTCAAGGAGCACGAGGGCTCTTACCTGGTCGGCTTGATCGCGGCCAAAACGACGAAGACAGGTGTGCTGGGTTTCGTCGGCGGCATGGACATCCCGCTCATACACAGGTTCGCCAAAGGTTATGAAGAGGGCGCGCGCGCCGTCAATCCGAACATCCGCGTGATCGAGAACTACGTCGGCGTGACCGACGGCGCGTGGAACAATCCCGGCAGGGGCAAGGAACTCTCGTTGGCCCAGATAGGGAAGGGCGCGGACGTGATCTTTACGGCGGCGGGCAATTCCGGCCTCGGCGCGTTCGACGCCGTCGAGCAGGCGGGCAAAAAGGACGGACGCGCCACACACTTTGTCATCGGCGTGGATTCAAACCAGAACGGCGTCAAGCCAGGCTTCGTCCTGACCAGCATGGTCAAGCGCGTTGACAACGCCGTCTATCAGATCGTGCAGGATGTGACCAACAATAAATTCGAGGGCGGCATACACGTCTACGGGCTTGAGAAAGACGGCGTCGCCTACGCCATGGATCAATACAACCAGGACCTGATCACACCCGAGATTCGCCAGGAGGCCGAGGCCGCCCGGCAGAAGATCATCAACGGCGAGATCAAGGTCACAGACGCGATGGCCAAATAACAGTGACAAGCGACGAGTGACGAGTGACAAGATAAAAACTTGTCCGGGCTCGTCACTTGCCACTCGTCACTTGTCACTGTCTTCTTATGCTGGAGCTGAGAAATATAACGAAGCGATTCGGTAATGTGCTGGCGAACGACCGTGTGAATATCAGGGTCGAGCGCGGGACGATTCATGCCATCGTGGGCGAGAACGGCGCTGGCAAATCAACGGCGATGCGCATCGCCTACGGGTTCTACACGGCGGACGAAGGCGAGATAGTGATTGACGGAGAGGTGCGCCCGATTCAATCTCCGCACGATGCCATCGCGCTCGGCGTCGGGATGGTTCACCAGCACTTTATGCTGGTCGAGCCGATGACGGTCGCCGAAAATATAGTGCTCGGCGCTGAGCCGGGCTCAAGTGTCGCGCTCGATCTCTCCACCGCAGGCAAACAGATTCGCGCGCTCTCGGACGAGTTCCGGCTCTCGATTGACCCGGACGCGACGATTGAGCATCTGTCCGTCGGGCAGCAGCAGCGCGTCGAGCTGTTGAAGGCGCTCTATCGCCAGGCACACCTGCTCATCCTGGACGAGCCGACCGCCGTGTTGACGCCGCAGGAGGTCGAAGAGTTTTTCGCCATCCTGCGCCGTATGCGCGAGCAGGGAAAGACGATCATCATCATCACTCACAAGCTCTCGGAGGTGCTGGCCATCTCCGACGACGTGACCGTGATGCGCGACGGCCACGTCGTCGGAGAGGTGAAGACCGCCGAGACGAACGCCGCCGAGTTGGCCCGCTTGATGGTCGGTCGTGATGTCCTGTTGCGCATAGAGAAGCCCTTGGCGAAGACGGGCGAGACTGTTCTGAGCGTTCGTGAGCTGACGGTCGAAGCGAGCGACGCGACACTGCGCCTGAACAAAGTCACGTTCGAGGTGCGGTCGGGCGAGATTGTCGGCATCGCAGGCGTCGAGGGCAACGGCCAGACGGAGTTGATCGAATCGCTGGCTGGCCTCGTCGCAGCTTCACGCGTCAAAGGGAGCGTAGAGTTTCAGGGGCGCGACATTACAACGATGGGTGCGCGCGAGCGCAAAGAGCTTGGCATCGCTCACATACCTGAAGACCGCCACAGGCGCGGCCTGCTGCTCGATTTCGATCTGATGGAGAACTCCATTCTGGGCGTACACTACAGGCCACCGGCGGTGGGCCATCTGGGCAATATCCTGCTCGACAACGAAGCGATTCGCCGTCACACCCAGCAGGTCATCGCGGATTTCGACGTGCGCCCCGCTAATCCTGACCTGCCAGCGCGCGCACTCTCCGGCGGCAATCAACAAAAGCTGATCATCGGGCGCGAGTTCGATCTTCGCCCGAAGCTGCTGCTGGTCTCGCAGCCGACGCGCGGCGTGGACATCGGCGCTATCGAGTTCATCCACAGCAAGCTCGTGCGCTTACGCGACGAGGGGTGCGCCGTGCTGCTGGTCTCCGCCGAGCTGGAAGAGGTCACGGCGCTGGCCGACCGTCTCCTGATCGTTCATCAAGGCGAGATCGTCGGCGAAGTTGATCCGAAGCAAGCGACAACAGAAGAGATCGGACTGCTGATGACGGGAGGACATGGAGCAAGGATGAAGACGGAAGGATGAAGTGAAGGCAAGACCTTTCATCTTTTCGTTCGACATTCCGAATTACGCGTTCATCATAAAATTATGAAAGCTCTTTTACGCGAACTCGTCTTTCCCCTCGTCGCCGTCATCGCTGCTTTCATCGTCGGCGGCATCTTCGTCTGGCTGATCGGCGACAACCCCATCTACACCTACAGGCTGCTCCTGGGCAGCGCTCTTTCTTGGCCGGACGGCGTCGGCTATACGCTCTTTTATGCGACGCCGCTGATCTTTACGGGGCTGGCCGTGGCCGTCGCGTTCCGCTGCGGCTTACTCAACATAGGCGCAGAGGGACAGTTAATCGTCGCGGCGTTTGCGTCGGCGTGGGTGAGCATCAAGCTCGGGGGCGTGGTCGTTGATGTCTTCGGCGCGCCCCTCAACTATTCCTGGGCGTCTCTTCCGGCTGTTCTGCTCGTCCCCTTAGCGATGCTGGCGGCCATCGCGGCGGGCGCTGCCTGGGGAGCCATCCCGGGTTTCCTGAAGGCTAAGTTCGGCTCACACGAAGTGATCAATACGATCATGCTGAATTTCATCGCCGCCGCGCTCGTCAGCTACTTGACGCAGTATTACTACAAAGTGCCGGGCGATCCCATCTTAGAGACAGCTCCCATCGGCGCGAGCGCGCACATCGCGCGCCTCGGCAAATTTATACCGGGTCTGCCCGAGCGCATTCCGCTCAACATCGCTTTCATCCTGGCGCTCCTGGCCTGCGCGCTCGTCTACGTTTTCCTGTGGCGAACCAAGTGGGGGTACGAGATACGCGCGACGGGCGCGAGCCCGCTGGCGGCGGAATACGGCGGCATCTCCGTGCGTAAGCAGATCGTGCTGGCGATGGCCGTCTCGGGAGCGCTGGCCGGGATGGTCGGCATTAACGAAGTGCTCGGCTTTCGCCATCGTTACTACGAAGGCTTTTCGCCCGGCTACGGTTTTACGGGGATAGCCGTCGCGCTTCTGGGCCGCAATCATCCGGTCGGCGTCCTGCTCTCGGCCATCCTTTTCGGCGTCCTGATTCGCGGCGGTATCTTCGTAGACGCATTTACAGACCATGTGACGAAAGATTTGGTTCAGGTCTTACAGGCCGTCGTCATTCTCTTTGTCGCCGCCGAGGGAGCATTTCGCGGCTCGTTCGGCAGGTTCAGCTTGCTGAAGAGATCGAAAGTTTAAGAAGTATCAGTGAACGGTCATCAGTCCTCGGCCAAGGCTCAGGACTGATGACCGGCCAATCGTCTGCTGATTACTGATTATGAGAGACATCTTCACAGTGGCGCTGGTTTTTTCGACGGTTCGCCTGGCGACGCCGCTCCTGCTTGCTGCGCTGGGCGGGCTGTTTTCCGAGCGCTCCGGCGTCATCAACATTGCGCTCGAAGGCCTGATGCTGGCGGGCGCGTTTACGGCTGCCGCCGTGACGCATTACGCCGGTAATCCCTGGGTCGGGCTACTGGCGGGCATCTGCGCGGGCGTCGCGGTCGCGGGCGTGCACGCCGTCGCCTGCATACGCTTCAAGGCCGACCAGGTGGTCAGCGGGACGGCGATCAATATACTGTTCCTGGGCCTGCCCGCTCTGTTCAGTGGAGCGCTCTTCTTATCTTCGGGCTCGACGCCGCAGATTCCGAAAGACGACCTCATTCCCTGGACGCCCGTCGTCATCGCTTTCACGCTCGTTCCCGTCACATGGTACATTCTCTACCGCACGTCATTCGGACTGCGACTGCGCGCCGTTGGCGAGAACCCGGAAGCAGCAGACGCCGCGGGCGTCAGCGTGAAGCGCATACGTTACACTGGCGTGCTGTTGTCTGGTGCGCTGGCGGCCATTGGCGGCGCTTATCTCTCCATCGGGCAATCGTCATTGTTCACGCGCAACATGACATCCGGCAGAGGCTTTATCGCCCTCGCCGCTTTGATCTTCGGCAAGTGGCGACCCGTGCAGACCATGCTCGCCTGCCTGCTGTTCGGATTTACCGAGGCCGTGGCGATTCAACTACAGGGCGTCAAACTGCCCTCGGGTGAGGAGATCCCGAACCAATTCATACAGATCATCCCCTACGTGTTGACCATCGTCGTCCTCGCGGGTTTCATCGGCCAGTCTAGAGCGCCAAAGGCTCTGGGCCTGCCATACGTTAAGGAGAAGTAGGAGATAAATTAACAGGGATGGACAGGGATTGTCAGGATAAAGAAGAAGGGATTAGGGATGAAGCAAAGAGAGCATACTTTTTATTCATCCTGCGGCCCTCAGCCCTTGCTCCTCTCCTGTCCATCCCTGTTCGATTCCGCTATTGTAAAGAATCATGGTTGAAGACTTGAGCACTGCTACTTTGTACGAGCGCGCAGAGCATGCCGCGCGGACGATTCGCGCGCGTTGGAGCGGCGAGGATGTGCGTCTGGGATTGGTGCTCGGCAGCGGCCTCGGCGCTTTCGCAGATGATTTGGAAGAAGCCGTCCCAGTTCCTTATGATGAGATTCCGGGATTCGCGCGCTCGACCGTCGAGGGGCACGCCGGGCGACTGGTGCTCGGAAGAGTGGGAGGATTGCCCGTCGCCGTCATGCAGGGACGCTTCCATTACTACGAGGGCTATGCCCTGGAGGAAGTGGTCTTTCCCATCCGCGTCCTCGGCCTGCTGGGCGTCAAGTCTCTTGTGCTGACGAACGCCGCCGGAGGCATCAACGTCGCTTTCGAGCAGGGCTCGCTCATGATCATCAGCGATCATCTGAACCTGATGGGCGTTAATCCTTTGCGCGGGCGAAACGACGAGCGCTTCGGCGCGCGCTTCCCCGATATGTCGGAAGTCTACGCGCGCGATTACCAGGAGATCGTCGCCGCCGAAGGACGCGCGATGAATATAGAGCTGCGGCGCGGTATCTACGGCGCCCTCTCCGGGCCAAGCTACGAGACGCCAGCCGAGATTCGTATGCTGCGCACGCTCGGAGCCGATGCCGTCGGGATGAGCACAGTGCCGGAAGCTATCATCGCTCGCCAGATGGGCATCAAAGTGCTCGGCCTCTCCTGCATCACGAACATGGCGGCGGGCGTCGTCGATCAACCGATCAACCACGAAGAGGTCGTCGAGACGGGCAATCTCGTGCGCGAGACGTTCAAGGAACTACTCCGCCGCGTCATTCCCAGATTACAGTGACCGGTGACAAGTGACGAGTGGCAAGTTAACAACTTAAAATCTTGTCCGGGCGCGTCACTCGTCACACATCACTTATCACTGCTTTCTTATGATTATAGGAATTTGCGGCGGCACAGGTTCGGGCAAGACGACCGTTGCCAATCGGATTCTCGAATCCGTCAACGCGGGCGACGTGGCCTTCATCCAGCAGGACTCTTATTATCGCAATCTGAAAGACCTACCGCTCGATTACCGCCAGGCCGTCAACTTCGATCACCCGGACGCGCTCGACAACGATCTGCTCGTTCATCACATCAGAAAACTGAAGGCGGGCGGCCACGTCGAGCTGCCGCTCTACGATTTCAAGACGCACACGCGGCTTAATGAAACCGTCCTCATCGAGCCGAAGCCGATTGTCATCGTCGAAGGCATACTCATCTTCGTCGATGCGCGCCTGCTCGAACAGATGGACATTAAAGTCTTCGTCGATACGCCGGACGACATACGTTTTATCCGTCGTCTCAAGCGCGACATAGCCGAGCGCGGACGCACCATTGATTCCGTGATCGAACAATACCTGGCGACGGTGCGACCCATGCACATGCAGTTTGTCGAGCCGTCGAAGCGTTATGCAGACGTTATTATTCCCGAAGGTGGACACAATCTAGTGAGCATTGATTTGATTAGCGGAAAGATACGCGAGCGCCTCGCGCGCGCTTTAACCATGACAGGAGAGCAGGCGTGAAGGCCGAGCACACGCATGACCTGATCGCCGCCGCACGACGGGCGAAAGACTTATCGGTCGCCCCATTCTCAAATTTCCACGTCGGCGCTGCCCTTGAGGCCGAAGACGGGAAAATATATATCGGCTGTAATATCGAGAGCGCCAGCTACGGCCTGACGGTCTGCGCCGAGCGCGTCGCTATCTGGAAAGCGGTCTCGGAAGGCGAGCGTCGCTTCAAGCGCCTGGCCATCGTCGCCGATACGGAGAGGCTTACGCCGCCCTGCGGAACCTGCCGTCAAATCATCTGGGAATTTTGCCGCGATGCGGAGATCGTGCTCGCCAACCTGCGCGGCGAAACCGAAATCCTGAATATGAGCGACCTGCTGCCCAGAGCCTTCGACGTGCGATTTCTCAGGGAAGCCAGCCGCGAAAAGTGAATTGTAATCATGGGTGAAGGTAAAGATAAGATGATGGGGGCCGGGGAAGAGACGGCCATCGAGCGCGTCATCAACGTGTATCTCGGCAACGCGATTCACATATTCCTCTCGGTGCTCGCGCTGCTCGTCCTGCTTGCCGCCGTCATCGGAGCGTTCGATACAGTGGTACGCGATTTCCCCAAGCTGTTTCACCCGGCGGACGAATACAAAGTCCTCCAACAGATCATCGAGAATATTTTATTGGTCGCCATCGCGGCTGAGCTTGGGCTCCTGCTCCTTTTTCATCGCACCAGCGCTGCCGTCGAAGTCATCATCTTCGTCATCGCTCGCAAGATCGTCAGTCCCGGCATCACCGCGCTTGAGCTGCTGCTGAGCGTCGCCGCGCTCGCCGGTCTGCTCATCGCGCGCTTCTACTATCTACCCGGCAAGCCGAAATAGAAAATATAATCAAAGGTCTTGAGACTTAAAATGTCAAAACGCTTACGACTGACCATTACCCTGATTCTTATGGCATCTCTCTCAACACCGATAGCGGCACATGGCGAGCAGACGGAGCGCGTTGATCTGTTGGTGCGCGGCGGGACGGTCGTCACGATGGATGGCACGCGGCGCATCATCGAAGACGGCGCGATTGCCGTGCGTGGCGGGCGCATCGTCGCCGTCGGCGCGCGCACGGACGTGCAGGCGAAATACAGCGCGCGCGAAACCATTGATGCGACGGGAAAGGTCGTCATCCCCGGCCTCATCAACGGCCACACGCATATACCCATGACGCTCTTTCGCGGGCTCGCAGACGATCTGGACCTCAACGAATGGCTAACGAAATATATCTTTCCCGCCGAAGCCAAGAACGTCACGGAGGATTTTGTGCGGGCCGGGACGCAGCTCGGACTCGCCGAGATGATTCGCGGAGGGACGACCACCTACTGCGACATGTATTACTTCGAGGACGCGATTGCGGAGGAGACGAAGCGCGCAGGTGTGCGCGGCCTGCTCGGCGAGACGGTGATAGATTTTCCGGTCGCCGACAATAAGACGTTCGAGGAAGCGCTCGCTTACACGGAAAAGTTCGTCAATCGTTGGAAGGGCGACGCGCTCATCACTGCGGCCATCGCGCCGCACGCTCCCTATACCGTCTCCGAAGATCATCTCAAAGCCTGGCGCGCGCTCTCCGATAAGACGGGCGCGCCCCTTGTCATTCACGTCTCCGAGACGCAGAAGGAAGTGGACGACATCTCTAAGAGCAAGGGCGCGCGGCCCGTCGATTATCTGGCGCGCATAGGCTTTCTGAATAATCGCACGGTCGCCGCACACATGGTTTTCCCGAGCCCCGAAGAGCTTGAGGTGCTCAAGCGCCTGGGCGTCGGCATCGTGCATAATCCGCAGTCGAACATGAAACTGGCCTCGGGCGTCGCGCCCATCCCGCAAATGCTGAAAGCCGATTTTAACCTGGGGCTCGGGACGGACGGCGCGGCCTCGAATAACGATCTGAATATGTGGGAGGAGATGGACACGGCGGCCAAGCTGCACAAGGTCTTTAGCGGCGACCCGAAGGTCGTCACAGCCCTGGAGGCTTTCGAGATGGCGACCCTGCGCGGCGCACGCGCTCTCCACATGGAGCGCGAAATCGGTTCAATCGAAGCGGGCAAACGCGCCGACCTCGTTGTCGTTGATCTGGATGATCTCAATCAAACGCCCTCTTATAACATCTATTCGCAGCTAGTCTATTCGACCAAGGCCGACGACGTGCGCACAGTGCTTGTCGAAGGGCGTATCTTGATGCGTGATCGCAGGCTGCTCACCCTCAACGAAGAGGAGATTAAGGGGCGGGCGAGGATTTTCCGCGAGCGTATTCGTAAAAGCCTCGCGCCCGGGGCAGCCTCGCCCGGCGAGTGAAGCAAGCCCGCTGGACTTGCTCATGATGGGCGGAGGGGCCATAATAACAGTCAAGTCACATTAGGGTAGAGATATACATGCAAGCGAGCCTTAAGCTCGCTTGCGGCCTTTATGGAGCGAGAATAGTGAAGGATTATCGTTTACGACATGCCGCCGGGCGGGGCGGCAAATGGATTTTGATCTTCGGCCTGATGCTCGGCACGGCCTCCGTCATCTGCGCTCAATCCGCCACAGACGCAGAAGCCGCGATGCGACGCGTCGGGCGAGCACGCGCGCTGGCCGCCTCCCACAATCTCACGTCCGCCGCCACGGAGCTGGACGCAATCATCAATTCGACCACCGACGACGCTATACGCGATGTGGCGCGCGTCATGCTCATCAACATTTATTTGGAAGAGGCCAACTACACCAAGGCCGACGCGCTGTTGGTTGATACTTTCCAGAGCCGTTCTACAGCCAAGGAGAGTTCGATCCGGTCATATTTCGCCCTCGCCGGACAGACCATCAACAGCGCGCGCGCGCACCTTGAGCGTTACCGCTCCTTCGGCATCAACGTCGCCGATGCAGGGCTGCCGCCTGAAGCCGTCAATGATCTTGACAAGCTGCGCCTGCTGCTTGAGCGCGTCGTTGAGCAGGCCAAGGAGATTAACAACCAGGACCGGAAGAGATCGGACGCCTCCGCCTTGCATGAAGAGGCAGCCGGCGTACGCAGCACCCTGGCGCGCAATGAGCAGGAGCGACAGCAATGGCAGCGAGAGATAGCGAGCGCCCGCGAAAGCCTGGCCGCCACGGAGACTCGCATGGCGTCCGGCGCTAGACCCGCAAACGCTTCCTTATCTACTGCGGGCGCGCCCGTCACAGGCGCGGACACGGCTGGCGACAGGACTACTGCTAACGCTCCGTCTACGACAACACCTGCAACCGCCGCCAGGACGACAGCCGCCAGCGCCGAATCCCGTCCCGCACCGTCGCCCACCTCCACACAGCAATCGGACGCGCACGGCAATACGCCTGCGGCGGGCAATCCTTCGCAACTGAAGAACGTCGGCCTGCTGTTGGACAAGGCGACGCAGAAAGTCTCTCCTCACTATCCAGCTTTAGCGAAGAATGCCCGCGTCGTGGGCGTCGTAACCGTCTATCTTGAGGTGGACGAACAGGGCGGGGTGGCGGCGATCAATCGTACGGATGGCCCGCAACTGCTGCGGCAGGCTGCCGAGGACGCTGCCCGCAAGTGGAAATTCAAGCCGACGATAATAGACGGAAAGCCAGTCCGCGTGACAGGCTTCATCAGCTTTAACTTCAGCCAGTAAGAGGAGTCTTAGCGCGAAGACCGCGCGCCTCGTCCTGCAATCCTGACAATCTCCGCGGCGCGAAAAATCCCGCTCTTCGCGCCGTTTTTCCTTGCCCGCCGCAACGCTTCAGAGCCGTTTGCCCGCAGCTTGGCACAGTGTTCCATCGATCTCGTCCGAAGTCGCCCCGGCATCTGCCCTTGGAACACTATCCCGTTCATTTGTAACCACTTATTTAATCTTGATATTAAAGTAAGGTATGTTATAATGGCCACACATCCAAAGACAGGGTGGCGGCGTGCGAGGAGTTATGCGATGAAGGTCTCGGCACAGGAAGAATACGGTTTGCGCTGCCTGCTGCAACTGGCGCAGGCGGCCCAGAGGGGTGAGTCTTTGACGCTGGCGCAGATCGCCGAGCGCGAAGGCATCTCTGTGGCGAACGCCGGAAAGCTGCTCTGGATTTTGAATAAGGCCGGGCTCGTGCAGTCTTTAAGGGGCACGAAGGGCGGCTATTACCTGGCGCGTCCGGCCTCGGAGATACATCTCAACGAGATCATACGGGTGCTGGATGCGGACGAGGTCGAGGCGCATTGCAAAAGCTATACGGGCGTGATGGATGTCTGCGTGCATACGAGCGATTGCGGAATCCGCTCGGTGATCGTCAACCTGCACGAGATTGTGCAGAAGGCTCTCTCGGAGATCACGCTCGCGCAATTAATGGGGACGGAGGCCAACGTCGGCGAGGCGCTGCACCAGATCGAGGGACTGCATCAGCGTCAGAAACAGGGGACACATCAAAGCGCTTAAGAGGGAGCGCGCGCGGTCGAAGAACGCGGGTCATAATTTATCGGAGCTTCGGCCATCTGAAGCGGTGTAAACAAGATGAGCACTATCGAGGTACTTGCTAACAAAGAATACAAATACGGTTTCGTCACGGACATCGAATCCGACACGATTCCTAAGGGGCTGACGGAGAATACGATTCGCCTGATCTCGGCGAAGAAGGACGAGCCCGAATGGATGCTGGAGTTTCGCTTGAAAGCGTATCGTCACTGGCTGACAATGAAGGAGCCCAAGCATTGGCCCAACGTCACCTATCCTGATGTGGATTACCAGGACATGATCTACTACAGCGCGCCGAAGCAGAAGGCCGCGAAGGCGAGTCTGGACGAGGTTGACCCGGAGCTGCTGCGCACGTTCGAAAAGCTGGGCATTCCGCTTCAGGAGCAGAAGCAATTGGCGGGCGTCGCCGTTGACGCCGTCTTCGATTCCGTCTCGGTGGCGACGACCTACAAGGAGAAGCTGAGAAAGCACGGCGTCATCTTCTGTTCGTTTACGGAGGCCATACGCGAGCACCCGGAACTGGTCAAAAAATACCTGGGCTCGGTCGTGCCGACCAATGATAACTACTTCGCGGCTTTGAACAGCGCTGTCTTCTCCGACGGCTCGTTCTGTTTCATCCCGAAGGGCGTACGCTGTCCGATGGAGCTCTCGACCTATTTCCGCATCAACAATGCGGAGTCCGGCCAGTTCGAGCGCACGTTGATCGTCGCCGAAGAGGGCTCGCACGTCTCTTATCTGGAAGGCTGCACCGCGCCCAAGTTCGACCGTAACCAGTTGCACGCGGCGGTCGTCGAGCTGGTGGCCCTGGATGATGCCGAGATCAAGTATTCGACCGTGCAGAACTGGTACGCGGGCGACGAAGAGGGACGCGGCGGCATATACAATTTCGTCACCAAGCGTGGCAAGTGCGCCGGTCGCAATTCCAAGATTTCGTGGACGCAGGTCGAAACCGGCTCGGCCATTACGTGGAAATATCCTTCCTGCATTTTGCAGGGAGATAATTCCATCGGCGAGTTTTACTCCGTCGCCCTGACGAACCACGCGCAGCAGGCCGACACGGGCACGAAGATGATTCACCTGGGCAAGAACACGCGCTCGACGATCATCTCAAAGGGAATCAGCGCCGGGCGCTCCAACAACAGCTATCGCGGTCTGGTCAAGATCATGCCGAAGGCCGAAGGGGCGCGCAACTATACGCAGTGCGACTCCATGCTGATCGGCCAGAAGTGCGGCGCGAACACCTTTCCCTACATAGAGGTGATGAACAACACGTCGCGCGTCGAGCACGAGGCGTCCACGTCGAAGATCAGCGAAGAGCAGCTCTTTTATTTGCAGCAGCGCGGCATCTCGCAGGAGGACGCCGTCAGCTTGATCATCAATGGCTTCTGCAAAGACGTGTTCCTTCAATTGCCCATGGAATTCGCCGTCGAAGCGACGCGACTGCTCGGGCTGAAGCTTGAAGGCAGCGTCGGATAATGAAAGCAGTAATGAGGGACGAGTGACAAGTGACGAGCGAGAAGAAAGCAAGAACTAAGCTTTTAACTTGTCGCTTGCCACTCGTCACTTGTCGCTAAAATTTACGGAGTGAAATTTACAGTGTTAGAGATTCGTGATTTACATGCCGCGATTGATGGCAAAGAGATTCTGAAGGGGATCAACCTTTCGGTCAACAAAGGCGAAGTGCATGCCATCATGGGCCCAAACGGCTCCGGCAAGTCTACGCTCGCAAAAGTGCTGGCCGGGCATCCTTCGTATGAAATAACCAGGGGCGAAGTTCTGTTTGAGGGAAGAAATCTGTTGGAGCTTGCGCCGGACGAGCGCGCGCGCGAAGGCATCTTTCTGGCCTTCCAGTATCCGATTGAAGTGCCCGGCGTCTCTAACTCGCAGTTTCTTCGCCTGGCCTACAATGAACGCCGCAAGCATCTCAACGAGGAGGAGCTTGACCCTTTGGAGTTCAAGGATTTGCTGCGCGAGCGCGCGAAGATCGTCGAGATGGACGCCAGCTTTATGTCGCGCTCTGTCAACGAGGGATTTTCGGGAGGCGAGAAGAAGCGCAACGAGATTTTGCAGATGGCCGTGCTTGAGCCCAAGCTGGCCGTGCTCGATGAGACCGATTCCGGCCTCGACATAGACGCGCTGCGCATCGTTGCCGGGGGCGTCAACAAGCTTCAGAATTCCGAGAACGCGATCATCCTCGTGACGCACTACCAGCGCCTCTTGAACTACATCGTGCCGGACTTCGTACATGTCCTCTCCGGCGGGCGCATCGTCAAGGAAGGCGGAAAAGAGCTGGCCTTAGAGCTTGAGGCGAAGGGCTACGATTGGATTAAGAGTGTGGACAAGGGAGCGAGCGCCGTCGCGCCGCAGGCTGGCTAAGCTGATGGTAACTCAAATCGCTACAGAAAAGAGCAGGTACGGCGCGGCGTTTCGCGCCTTTCAGGAGAAGCTGAACGGACTGGACGCCACATGGCTCTCTCGCCTGCGCGAGAGCGCCATGAGCCGCTTCGAGCAATTGGGCTTTCCGACGACGGACGACGAAGAATGGAAGTATACGAACGTCGCGCCGATTGCGAGGACGACGTTCGAGCCCGCGTTTGAGTCGCAAGAGAGTGGGCCCAAAGTGGACGCCGCGCAGCTTGAGCCCTTTATTTACGAGGAAGCGCGTCGCAGTCGCCTGGTCTTCGTCAACGGATTTTATCGCCCCGAGCTTTCATCTGTCGAAGCATTGCCGCAAGGCGTTGTCGCCCTGGACCTGGCCGCTGCGCTGAGGAGCGGCGAACATACGGAAGTTGTGCGCGAGCAACTGGCTCGCCGCGCAGATCACAACGAGCGGGCATTTACGGCGCTCAACACGGCCTTTATCTCAAGCGGCGCTTTTGTCCGCGTACCCGCGGGCGTGCGCGTCGCTGCGCCCATACACCTGCTCTTTCTTTCCACAGCGCAGGCCGAGGAGCGGCTGGTCTCTTTCCCGCGCGTGCTGCTGGTTGCTGATGAAGGGAGCGAGGCGACCGTCATCGAAAGCTATGCGAGTCTGTCGGAAGGCGTTCACTGGACAAACGCCGTGGTAGAGCTTGTGCTCGCGGAGAGCGCGCGGCTTGAGTATTACAAGGTGCAGCGCGAGAGCGCGCAGGCTTTTCACATTGCGACGACGATCGTTGACCTGGGCCGCAACAGCAGCTTCGATACGACGACCATCACGATGGGCGCGAGCCTGTCCAGGCATGACATGATCGTTACGCTCGACGAAGAGGGCGCGGAGTGCTGGGTGGACGGCCTCTATATCGTCGGCGCGGGCCAGCACGCCGACACGCATTCGCTCATCGATCATCGCAAGCCGCATTGCACCAGCCACCAGCTCTACAAGGGTATTCTCGACGGCAAATCGCGCGCCGTCTTCAACGGAAAGGTCTTCGTCCACGAGGGCGCGCAGAAGACAGACGCGATGCAGAAGAATAAGAACCTGCTGCTCTCGGACGAGGCGCGCGTGGATACTAAGCCGCAGCTTGAAATCTTCGCCGACGACGTGAAGTGCGCGCACGGCGCGACCGTCGGGCAGCTCGAAGAGGAAGAGCTGTTCTATCTCATCAGTCGCGGGTTGCGCCCGGAACTGGCGCGCAACCTCCTGACCTACGGCTTCGCCGAAGAGGTCATCGCCAAGATAAAGATCGAGTCAATCAAGACGCAGTTGGACGCAGCCGTGTTGAACCGGCTTCACGCGAGCTTGTAAACCGAAGGCGGAAGGCGGAAGGATGAAGTAAAAGCCTGCAAGACAGGGAAGCACTCCTTTCATCCTTCTATTTAATTGTTATGATAGCTACTGAAAAGATTCTACTGGAAAGTGAAACGGCGGAGGCCGGCGCGTGGGACGTGGAGCGTGTCAGGGAAGATTTCCCCGTGCTCAAGCAGACGGTCAACGGTAAGCCGCTCGTCTATCTGGATAACGCCGCGTCGTCTCAAGTGCCGCAGGTCGTCATTGATCGCGGCAGCACGTACCTGGAACAGGAGCACTCCAATATTCATCGCGGCGTCCATTACCTGAGCCAGAGGGCGACCACGGCTTACGAGGGCGCGCGGGAAAAGGTCAGGCGCTTTATCAACGCGCGCGAATCGCGCGAGTGTATCTTCGTGCGCGGAGCGACAGAGGGCATCAACCTGATGATGCACGGCTACGGGCGCAAGTTCGTCGGCGAGGGCGACGAGGTGATTATCTCCGCGATGGAGCATCACGCCAACATCGTGCCCTGGCAGATGCTCTGCGAAGAGAAGGGCGCGCGCCTGCGCGTCATCCCCATCAACGATGCGGGCGAGCTGCTGCTTGACGAGTACGACGCGCTGCTGAACGAACGCACGCGAATCGTCGCCGTCACGCACATCTCCAACGCGCTCGGGACCATCAACCCGGTCAAGGAGATCATCGCGCGCGCGCACAAGTACGGCGTGCCCGTCCTCATAGACGGCGCGCAGGGCGTCGTTCATCTGCCCATTGACGTGCAGGATTTGGACTGCGACTTCTACGCCTTTTCGGGCCATAAGATGTTTGCGCCCACGGGCAGCGGCGTCCTCTACGGCAAGGCCGAGTGGCTTGAGAAGATGAATCCGTTTCAGGGCGGCGGCGACATGATTCGTACCGTCACGTTCGAGAAGACGACCTACGCCGAGCTGCCCAATAAGCTGGAAGCCGGGACTCCGGCCATCGCTTCGCAGATCGGCCTGGGCGCAGCCATTGACTACCTGAACGAGATAGGCCGCGAGCGCTCCGTCAAGTACGAGCAAGAGCTTTTGCAGTATGCCACGGAAAGAATCTCCGCCATCGAGGGCGTGCGCCTGATCGGCACGGCGCGCGAGAAGGCGAGCGTGCTCTCCTTCATCGTCGAAGGCGTCCACCCGCACGACATCGGCACGATTCTAGATCAGGAGGGAATCGCCGTGCGTGCCGGTCATCACTGCGCGCAGCCCCTGATGCAGCGCTTCAAAGTGCCCGCGACGGCCCGCGCCTCTTTCGCTTTCTATAACACTAAGCGTGAGGTTGACGTGCTCGCGCAGGCCATCGAAAAAGTCATAGAGGTGTTCAGCTAAAGATGTCTGAGCTAAGCGAGCTTTACCAGCAGGTTATCCTCGATCACAATAAGAAGCCGCGCAACTTTCAGAAGCTTGAGACGGCCAACCGCACCGCCGAAGGGTATAACCCTCTGTGCGGCGATCAACTGACCGTCTACATGCTGCTCGAAGACGAGACGGTTCGGGAGATCAGCTTTGAAGGGCAGGGGTGCGCAATCTCTAAGGCGGCGGCGAGCATGATGACGCAGGCCGTCAAGGGCAAGACCAAACAGGACGCCGAAATTCTGTTCGACGAGTTTCATCGAATGGTGACGGGCCAACTCGACGAGGAAGCGACGCCCAATCATCTCGGACGCCTCACGATCTTCTCGGGCGTGCGTGATTTCCCGGCCCGCGTCAAATGCGCCAGCCTCTCCTGGCACACCATGCACGCCGCCCTGCACGGCCAGGAAATCACTTCAACCGAAGGGGCGCTCGATCCCGCCTCGTCATAAAAATTAAGATTCATCTCTCATCGCGCAGCACAGGCGGCCTCCCGGGCGGGGCCGCCCTCTTTTTCCCTGACGGCTGACAAAGATGGCTCGGGCAGGCATAATGTCTTTGCTCAGATTCAGGAGACGTTTGTGTGATTACTATCGCAGCGGTCGAACTCGCCGAGATACGTCTGCCCCTCGTCCACTATTTTGAGACGAGCTTCGGGCGCACGACCGAGCGACGAATCATACTGCTGCGCGTCCTTGACGCGGAGGGCGCGGAAGGGTGGGGCGAATGTACCGCCGCAGAAAATCCCTTCTATTCGGACGAGTGGACGGAGAGCGCCTGGGCCACGCTCAGAACTTTCCTCGCGCCGATGGTCATCGGTCGAGAGGTCGAAGCCGCGGCCCAGGTTTTTCCGCTGATGCGGGGTGTGCGCGGTCATCGTATGGCGAAGGCTGCGATTGAGGCGGCGTGCTGGGATTTGGAAGCGAAGCGCCTGGGGCTGCCCCTCTGGAAACATTTAGGAGGTGTACAGGAGGAGATCGAGTGCGGCGTCTCAATCGGCATACAGGAGACGATTGAAAAGCTCCTTGAGAAGATCGAGCGCGAGTTGGCGAGCGGTTACAGGCGCATCAAGATCAAGATCAAGCCCGGCTGGGACGCGCGCGTCATCGAAGAGGTTCGCGCGCGCTTTCCGGCTATTCCTTTGATGGCCGATGCCAACTCCGCCTACACCTTGAAGGAGACTCCTCTGTTCCGCGCGCTCGACGAGTTCGATTTGATGATGATCGAACAGCCGCTCGCGCATGACGACATTCTGGATCATGCCGAGCTGCAAAGGCAGATACGCACTCCCATCTGCCTGGACGAGTCCGTGCATTCGAGCGATGATGCGCGCCATGCCATCGAGGCAGGAGCGTGCAAGATCATTAACATCAAGCTGGGGAGAGTCGGAGGCCACGGCGAAGCACGCCGCGTCGAGCGTGTATGCCGCGAGCAGGGCATTCCCGTGTGGTGCGGCGGCATGTTGGAAGCGGGCGTGGGCCGCGCCCACAACATAGCCCTGTCAACGCTCGCAGGCTTTACTCTGCCGGGAGATGTTTCCGCCAGCTCGCGTTACTGGGACGAGGACATCATAGAGCCTCCCGTCACGGTCAACGAGCGCGGGACGATCATCGCGCCCGACGCGCCCGGCATCGGCTACGCGGTCAGGAGCGCGCGCGTTGATGCCCTGACCGTCAGGCGAGAGCTGATTCGTTGATTGTAGAAATTCAGCTATCGTGCAATTCATGTCAGTATCGCCTGCGTTAGCGGGCGGGTATTATGCGCGTCCACGACCCGCCCGCTGCCGCAGGCGATACTGACATAGATGCTTTGCCAAAAGTTAATATATGGAACGTGACATCGAAAGAGCGCAGGCCGGGGCTTTACGCGACCTGATACATGAGAGACGCAGTGCGATGCTCGGGCTGACGCGCGCTCTGGTCGAGACGGAATCGCCGTCGGGCGATGTGGAGGGAAGCCGCGCTGTCGTGACGCTGTTGGCCGAAGCGGCAAAGGAGATTGATGAAGTAACATCTGTCGAGCGCATTGAGAGCCGGGGTTATGGAGAGCATCTTCGCATTCGTGCATTTGATCGGGCCCATGACGGGGCTGAAGATGGGGCGGGCTCGATTCTGATTGTGGGCCATACGGACACTGTGCATCCGCGCGGCTCGCTGCGGGAGCGTCCATGGCGAGAAGAGGAAGACCGCATTTACGGGCCGGGCATCTTTGATATGAAAGCCGGTTGCGTGCTCGCCCTTGAAGCGTTGCGTGCCCTGGCGGCGTGCGAGCTTGCTCCGCGTCGCAGTGTCGTCGTCGTGCTCACCTGCGACGAAGAGACCGGAAGCGATACGGGTCGCGCTCTGTTAGAGGAAGAGGCCGCGCGTGCTCTTTGCGCGCTCGTGCTTGAGCCGCCTGCTTCCGGCGGTCGCGTCAAGACGGCGCGCAAGGGAACGGGCATCTTCAGTATGGAGGTGCATGGACGCGCCGCTCACGCGGGCCTTGAGCCGGAAAAGGGAGCGAGCGCGATTCTTGAGCTGGCGCGTCAGATTGAGCGCCTGCATGCCTTGAACGATGCGTCGAGCGGCACGAGCGTCAACGTCGGCGTGATCGGAGGCGGGACGCGTTCCAACGTCGTCGCCGCAGAGGCTCATGCAGAGATCGACGTGCGCTTTAGCACACAGGAAGAGGCCCGGCGTCTGGACGCACTGATCAGGGAGGCGCAACCCTTCGACGACAGAGTTAAGCTCTCTGTGCGCGGCGGTATCAACCGCCCGCCGCTCGAACGCACGCCCGGCGTCGTCGCGCTCTACGAACAGGCGCGTCAGATAGCGGCGCTGCTCGATTTCTCGCTGGGCGAAGCGAGCGTCGGCGGCGCGTCGGACGGAAACTTCATCGCGGCCACCGGCATCGCCGTGCTCGACGGGCTCGGCATCAGCGGCGACGGCGCGCATGCGACGCACGAACACATCGCAGCAGGCGACATAGCGACGCGCGGCGCGCTGCTCGCGGGCCTGATAGCAACGCTTTAAGAAGAGAGCGTTCGCCTGTAGATAAGCTTTGCGGTCGGACTGTAGAGTTTGAATTACAGAATGCTTCGAGTGTTGGGCCAGGGCGGTTTGCATGACGACTGATGATTCAGAGGGCGGGTGAAGGTGTGAAGATCGCTACGTGGAATGTTAACTCTATCGCGGCGCGTCTGCCGCTCGTGCTGAAGTGGCTCGAAGCGGCGAGGCCGGATGCGCTCTGCTTGCAGGAGACGAAGTGTACGGACGATAAATTTCCGGCTGAAGCCTTCGCGCAGCTTGGCTACAGGTCAGAGGCGTTCGGGCAGCGGACTTATAACGGGGTCGCCGTTCTCTCTCGCTCCGCCATAGAACAGGTGCAGCGCGGTTTCCGTGACGATGACGAAAGCGCGCAGGCGAGGCTTCTGGCCGCGACCGTCGAAGGCGTGCGCATCGTCAACGTCTACGTGCCGAATGGACAGTTCGTAGGCTCAGACAAATATCGCTTCAAGCTTGAATGGATGGGCCGCCTGCGCGCCCTCTTCGATGAAGAGTATCAGCAGAGCGAGGCGGTCTTGCTGTGCGGGGATTTCAACGTCGCGCCGGACGAGCGCGACGTGCACGACCCGGCGCTGTGGCAGGGACGAATCCTGTTCAGTAAGAGAGAGCGTGCCGCGCTCGACCACATCAAGGATTGGGGATTCACGGATGCCTTCCGCCTTCACACGGAGGAGGGCGGTCACTTCTCCTGGTGGGACTACAGGCAGGGCTCTTTCCGTCGCAATGCCGGTCTGCGCATCGATCACATCTGGGTCTCGCCGCCGCTCGCCGCGCGCTCCACCGCGACCTGGATAGACACAGAGCCTCGCGCCTGGGAGCGTCCATCGGATCACACGCCCGTCGTGGCCGAGGTCGATTGATTTTAGATTGGTTGAGCTTGAAATCCTTGGGAGGGTGTAGATGAACGAACAGAGTAAGAATGCGCTGATGATGGCGGCGGTGGGCGCGGGCGCAGCATTGGCTGCGCGAGCGGCTGTGCAGCGATGGCGTGAGTATGACCTGCGCGGCAAGATCGTGCTGATTACGGGCGGCTCGCGCGGGTTGGGTCTGGTGATGGCGCGCGAGTTTGCGCGAGAGGGCGCGCATCTGGCCATCTGCGCGCGCAAGCCGGAAGAGCTTGAGAGGACGCGGGCGGAGTTGGCCGAAGGCGGCGCGCGTGTCCTCGCCGTGCCGTGCGACGTGTCCGACAGGTCGCAGGCGGTCGAGATGGTCAATATCGTGCGCGATCATTATGGACGCGTGGACGTGCTCGTCAACAACGCGGGGGTAATACAGGTTGGGCCGATAGAGGTGATGACGCTCGAAGACTACGAGGAAGCGATGGGGGTGCATTTCTGGGGGCCGCTCTATGTCACGCTGGCCGTGCTGCCGGAGATGCGTAAACGACGCGACGGTCGCATCGTCAACATCACCTCCATCGGCGGCAAGATCAGCGTCCCGCATCTGGTCCCCTATAGCGCCAGCAAGTTCGCTCTGGTCGGCCTCTCGGAAGGACTGCGCGCAGAGCTACAGAAGGACGGAGTTGTAGTGACAACGGTTTGTCCCGGGTTGATGCGGACGGGCAGCCCGCGCAACGCCTATTTCAAGGGGAAGCACAGGGCCGAATATGCCTGGTTCAGCATTAGCGATGCGCTGCCAGTCTCTTCGATGCAGGCCGAGCGCGCGGCGCGTCAGATTATCGCGGCCTGCAAGCGCGGCGATGCAGAGATTACCCTGACCATTCAGGCGCAGCTCGCCGTCCGCTTTCACGGACTCTTCCCAGGCTTGACGGCAGACCTGCTCGGCCTGGTCAACCGACTGCTGCCCGCCCCGGGCGGCATCGGACGCCTGCGCGCCAAAGGCAAGCAGAGTCAATCGGCAATCTCTCCATCCTGGCTGACGGCCCTGAACGAGGCAGCCGCGCAGAGAAACAACGAGACCGTTTGAAAGCACGCTGCCCGCGATTGAGCTTCGTCACGCCGAGGCCGGATGAAGAATGACGCAGGTTGAGCGTCTCGATGATTACTTTCAGGAACAGAGGAGGAAAGGCGAGTGCAGCAGGAGAATCAGAAATGGCCCGACGCCCTGTGGCTTGTCCGTCACGGCGAGAGCGCGGGAAACGTCGCGCGCGATGCGGCGGAAGCAGCCGGGCTGCCTGTCATAGACATTCCCATGCGCGACGTTGACGTGCCGCTCTCGCCGCTCGGCGAGAGGCAATCCGTCGCGCTGGGCCAATGGTTCGGAAAGATGTCGCCGAAAGAATGGCCCAACGTCGTCCTCGTCTCGCCCTACACGCGTGCGCGCGAAACGGCCAGGCGTGTGCTTGAAGGGGCGGGCATTGACCGCGATGACATTACGTTCACGGTTGACGAGCGGCTGCGCGAGAAAGAGTTCGGCGTCTTTGATCGTTTGACGCGCGTCGGCATCCAGTCCAGGTATCCAGACCTGGCCGAAGCCCGCACGGTGTTGGGTAAGTTCTATCACCGCCCGCCCGGCGGCGAAAGCTGGTGCGATGTCATCCTGCGCCTGCGCAGCGTGATTGACACGATTACGCGCGATTACCGCCGCGAGCGAGTCCTTATCGTCGCCCATCAAGTCATCGTGCTCTGTTTCCGCTACCTGATCGAGCGCATGACGGAGGAAGAGATACTCGCCATCGATCACGCGCAGGAGGTCGCCAACTGCTCCGTCACGGCTTACGAGTTCGCGCCGAACCTGGGCAAACGCGGCAAGCTCGCGCTCTGCCACTTCAACTTTGTCGCGCCGCTCGAAGAATCCGGCGCTGAGGTCACGACGAAACCGGATGTCCCCATCGCCGCGAAATAAGAGCCTGAATCGAAGAACGAAATCCGTAGAGCGCGGGCGAGATCGAAAGTCTAACTCCGGGCCCGGTGCCGCTCGCAGCCGTGTCGTGACCATCACGACAGGGTTGCTGCACGCCTGGCCGCTGCCGCAACTGGATGACGACAGCGATAAAGAGGAGCGCGGGCGCGTGCTCGTCGTCGGCGGTGCGCCGGAGTTACCGGGCGCTGTCATCCTGGCGGCGACTGCGGCTCTGCGCGCGGGAGCGGGTAAGCTGCAAATCGCCACCTGCCGCAGCATAGCGCAACTGGTCGCCGTGGCCGTGCCTGAAGCGCGCGTCATAGCGCTGCCCGAAACGAAGGCGGGAGCCATCGCCCCCAAAGCCGCAGGGCAAATCCTTGAGCACGCGAACAGAGCGCAGGCTGTCCTCATTGGCCCAGGGATGGTTGGCGAAGAAGCAATCGTGCGGCTGTTGAAGAACGTCCTTCAAGGCATAGAGGAGACGGCGTTGATACTGGATGCGGGCGCTCTGGCGTGCGTTGAGGGAGACGAAGAGTGCCTTCATGCTTTGAAGGGCGAGGCTGTGCTCACGCCGCACGCAGGTGAGATGGCAAAGATGCTGGGCACGGATAAAGAGAACGTGTTGCGTGACCCGGTTCTGACGGCGCGGCGGGCGGCCAGCGCCTTGCGCGCGGTGATTGCCTTCAAGGGCGCGGCGACTTTTATCGTCTCGCCGGACGGAGAAGCTTATTGCAATCGCACGGGGAACGTGGGGCTGGCGACCTCGGGCTCAGGCGACACGCTGTCGGGTATCATCACGGGCCTGGCGGCGCGCGGCGCATCGGTGCTACAGGCGACAGCCTGGGGCGTCTATCTTCACGGGCGCGCGGGCGACAGGCTGGCACGCCGCATGGGCCGCCTCGGATTCCTCGCGCGCGAGCTGCTCGCGGAAGTGCCCGCCCTCATGTCCGAGCTTGAAAGACCGAAGAAGCGATGAGTCAATGATGCTCCCGTGGCAGGAAAGAGCATTAACAGGGATGGACGGAGATTGTCAGGATAAAGCGGAAGAGATCAACTATTCAGCAAGCGATGCCTTTATCTTTCATCCTGCTTTTAGTTCTTATGGCAGGTTGCAGTCAAAAGAGAGGACGTAACATCGTGCAGGCAGTAGGGCCAAAGGTCGCGGGCGGGTCATTGCGCCACTTGAGACCCGCCCGAGACCTTTGGCCCTACTGACCTCTCTGTGTATTGCAGCCCGGTATTATCCTGTCCATCCTGTTCATCCTGTTAATTTCTGCTTTGGGATTCTCAGTTGGACGTAAGCTCGGCGGTCTTCTCTATAATGCTCTTTTCGGCCCAGTCATTATCGCGGCTGGATTCGCCGGCCTTGATGCGTTTGGCCTGCTTCATCCTTTCAACCAGGTCCATGTGCGTTGAAAAATAGGGGATGCTCTTGCCGACTATCTCCTGGACGGTCTCGAACTTTTTGTCGGTCATGAACTTCGTCAATCCGTCTTTCAGCTCGTCAATGATTTTGACTCCGTGCAGCATCACGCCGGTGCAGAGTTGTACGGTGGAGGCTCCGAGCAGCATGAATTCCAGCGCGTCGTGTGAATTCTCTATGCCGCCGATGCCGCTGATGGAAACATTGGGCGGGAGCGATTGCGCGAGCTGGCTGACCATCCTGAGCGCAATGGGCCGCACGGCCTGCGAGGAGTAGCCGCCAGGCACGGTGTAACCTTCGACGTTCGGCAACGGCCTGAGCGTATTGAGGTCAACGCCAATCACGGAGAGAATCGTGTTGATGGCGGAGACGCCCGCCGCGCCGCCGCGCACTGCGGCCTGAGACGGTTCTTTGATGTTGGTGATGTTGGGCGTCATCTTGGCCCAGACGGGAATCGTCGCCACCTCTGTCACCCAGCGCGTGACCTCCTCGGTCAAGTCCGGGTGCTCGCCCATCTCCGAGCCCATCTTTCGCTCCGTCATCCCGTGCGGGCAAGAGAAGTTCAGCTCGAAGGCATCAACGCCCGTCTCCTGAACCATCCGCGTCAACTCCTGCCAGCGACCCTTGTCGTACTCCTCCATAATCGAAGCGATGAGGACGTGTCGCGGATACTCCTTCTTGATTTCGCGGAATTCCTGTAGCCACACGTCAATCGGGCGGTCGGAGATAAGCTCTATATTCTCAAAGCCGATGATCTCGCCGGAGGTGCGCGAGCGCAGCTTGCCATAGCGCGGGGCGACGTTGACGACCTTCGCGCTTTCGAGACTGACAGTCTTCGCTACCACGCCGCCCCACCCGGCGTCGAAAGATTTTGTGATGACCCGCGCGTTAGTTCCCGGCGGGCCGGAGCCGAGCAGGAAGGGGTTCGGGAACTCAATGCCATTGACTGTAATCGAGAGATTCATAATCAATCCTCCAGAATTCAGAACTCAGAACATAGGAGTCAGAATAAAAGCAGTGTCGTCCTGTTCATTCTGAATTCCGAGTCCTGAGTGCTGTGTCCTCGTCTATTCCTTAACCAGTATCTCGTAAGATTCGGGGCGGCGGTCACGATAGAACTGCCAGGTGTTTCTGACCTGTGCGATCATGTCCAGATCCAAGTCGGCGACGACGAGCGCGTCCTCATCGCGCGGCGCTTCGGCGACGAACTGCCCGCGCGGGTCGCAGAAGTAGCTCTGGCCGTAGAATTCTCCTATGTCCCAGGGTTGCTCGTGGCCGACGCGGTTGATCGCGCCGATGAAGTAGCCGTTGGCGACGGCGTGCGCCGGTTGCTCGATCCGCCACAAATACTCTGACAGCCCGGCGACCGTGGCCGACGGGTTGAAGACGATCTCCGCACCGTTGAGGCCAAGGATGCGCGCGCCTTCGGGGAAGTGGCGGTCGTAGCAGATATAGACGCCTATGCGCGCGTAGGCAGTATCGAAGGTCGGATAGCCCAGATTGCCCGGCTTGAAGTAGAACTTTTCCCAGAAGCCGGGCGCGACCTGCGGGATATGGTTCTTGCGATACTTGCCCAAATACTTGCCGTCGGCATCGATGACGGCAGCCGTGTTGTAATAGACGCCCGTAATCTCTTCTTCGTAGATGGGCACGATGATGACCATGTTATGTTTGCGCGCCACCTCCTGCATCAGTCGCGTGGTGGGCCCATCCGGGATTTTCTCCACCGCTTCGTACCAGCGCGTTTTCTGTTCCGCGCAGAAGTAGGGAGTCGTGAAGACCTCCTGCATGCAGAGAATCTGCACGCCCTGGCGCGCGGCATCCTCTATCATCTTGAGATGTTTTTCAATATTGGCCCGCTTGATCTCTTCAATCGGCGCATCGGTCGGCCCGGCATTGGCCGCCTGAATGAGGCCGCATCTGACTGTGCGTGACATAATGTTTACTACTCTCCTTTAAGGTTCCGGTGATTATTCATGAACAGGTAATAGAAAAGGAAGCCCAGCGCGAACGTGACGAACCAGGCATAGGTGTACAGGGTATCAAAGAAACCGGGCGCAGGCACAACGCCGCCGGGCGTCGTGGCGGCTCTGAGGAAGCCGGGCACGACCGGCAAGATCGCCAGGACGAGCGCGAGAACGGCCAGCCAGTTAATGCCGTTGGAGTAGGAATAGCGGCCACGCACGTCGAAGAGCGCGGCGAGGTCCAGGCGTTGACGACGCAGGACCCAGTAGTCGCAGATCAGTATTCCGGCGATGGCCCCCATCAGCCCCGAATAACCGATCAGCCAGGTGAAGATGTAAGCGCCCATCGACGCCATCAGCTTCCAGGGCATCATCAGGACGCCGATCAGGGCAGTGATGAGCCCACCCGTCACGTAAGAGATGCGCTTCGGATTGAGGTTGGAAAAGTCGTTCGAGGGCGAGACGACGTTGGCGGCCATGTTTGTGGTCAACTGCGCGGCGAAGATCACGACGACGGCAAACAGTATGACCAGGATGCTATCGAAGCGCGCCATCAGATCGACAGGGTTCGGGATGGCCACACCGTAGATCAACAGCGTCGCGCTCGTCACGGCGACTCCGATAAAAGCGAATGCCGTCATCGTCAAGGGAAGCCCTAGAGCCTGGCCCATCATCTGCGACTTCTGGGATTTAGCGTAGCGCGTAAAATCAGGGATGTTCAGGCTGAGCGTCGCCCAGTAGCCGACCGAAGCCGTCAGCGAGCCGGGAAAGATGGCCCAGAAGTTATTATGCTCCTTCTGCAAAGCGCTCGATGCCGAAAGGACATGGCCCAGCCCGCCTGCGCGCCATGACGCCCAGGCGAGCAGCACCGCGCCGCCTCCCAGAAGAAGCGGGGCCGACCACGTTTCAAGATACTTGATGCCTTCGACGCCCTTGAGGATGATAAAGACCTCTATGGCCCAGAAGATGAAGAAGGCTATCCATGTATGCACGGGCACGCCCAGGACGCCTGCGCCGCCCAGGAGGCTATTCCATCCGCCGGACATCGCAGCGAAGAGCGCGTCGAGCGCCGTCCCGCCAATCCAGGTCTGAATGCCGAACCACCCGCACGCCACGACGGCGCGCAGAATGGCCGGAATGTTCGCGCCCCGCGTGCCGAAAGAGGCGCGGCACAAGACTGGGAACGAGACGCCGTATTTCGTTCCCGCGTGTGCGTTCAAGATCATGGGGATGAGCACGATGGTATTGCCCAGGAGGATGGTGGCCATGGCCTGGTACCAGGTCATGCCCGCCTCGATAAATCCACCGGCGAGCGTGTAGGTCGTGATGACAACGCTCATGCCGATCCACAGCGCGGCGATATTCCAGGTGGACCAGGTGCGCTCCTTGATCGTCGTCGGCGCGAGGTCACGATTCCAGAGCGGGCTCGCGGAAACGTCCTTGCGCAGTTCCTCGAAATCGCGCTGCGTGACGACGACGTCGGCTCGATTGACGGATTCTGTCCCCATTCTATTTAGGCTCTCACTGTGTGCAATCGGACTGGCCCTGCGGGCCGCAGCGAAAGAGTTGCGGAAGCTCGCTCATGGTCAGCTCGGTGGTATTCTTCCAGACCTTGCTTTCGCCGTACTTCTCAACCGTCCACCCGAGCCTGCTCTTGTTCCGCCAAGTCCCTTCGAGCGCCGCACGTTCACCCGAGCCGAACAGATGATAAGACTCGTGCAGGAGAATGGCCGCCCGCTCCGTATCGTCCGTCGCGGTGTCGAAGAACTCTGGATAAAGCGTGAGCACTTCAAAGGGGAAGTTGGTCGCAGCATACGCATCGTGGTGGCCGACCTGCACGTTCCACCAGTTGTCGGTCGAGCGAAAGCTGACCAGATGGCGCAGCACGAACGCTTCCTTGCCGAAACCCTTCTGTTCGAGGACTGTGATCGCCTGGCCCACCGCCTGTTTCTGTTGCCACTTGATGGAGTCCGAGGTCATCAGCAGCGACAGGTAACAGATCGTCAAGACCACGCACGTCATGCCGAGTATCCACAGGACGCGCTTGCCGAAACTACGCTTCCTCGGAGCCTCCGTTTCATCGGCGGCGGGCTCGACAGGCCCGCCGTCTTGCAGCAATGCGCCGCAACGCTTGCATTGTTCCGATGTGGCAAAGTTGACGAGGCCACATTGCCCGCACCTGATACTGCTCATAGGTTGCTTTTACATCGTGACGCACGTTCCGCGTTTTAAAAAGCGACCGTCGCCCGGCTTGCCCTTGTACTCGCCGTCTTCTATGACGACCCGCCCGCGCGACAGAACCGTCTCAACCACGCCCCTGATACGCTTGCCCTCGTAGGCCGAGTAGTCCACGTTCATGTGATGCGTACGCGCGCTGATGGTCTGTTCCCGCTCGGGGTCGAAGATAACGATGTCTGCGTCGGAGCCGACGGCGATGGTTCCTTTCTTCGGAAAGAGCCCGAACATCTTGGCGGCGGCGGTCGAAGTCAGCTCCACGAAGCGATTGAGCGAGAGGCGCTGTTCTATACAAGCGCCGTTAAAGATGAGCGGGACGCGATGCTCAACGCCGGGCGCGCCGTTCGGAATTTTAGAGAAATCATCTCTCCCCAGCTCCTTCTGCTCCTTCATGCAGAACGGGCAATGATCGGTCGAGATGACTTGCAGGTCGTCCATCCTCAAGCCCTTCCACAGCTCCGCCTGATTCCAGCGCTCCCTGAGCGGCGGCGTCATGACATACTTCGCGCCCTCGAAGCCTTCGCCGTAATCGTCTATCGAGAGAAAGAGGTATTGCGGGCAGGTCTCGGCGAAGGCAGGGATGCCGCGATCACGCGCCTCTCTCACCTGCTTGAGCGCGTCGGCGCAAGAGAGATGGACTATGTAGACGGGCGCTTCGGCCATCTCGGCGATGGCGATGGCGCGATGGACGCCTTCGGCTTCGGCGATGGTGGGACGCGTGAGCGCGTGATACTTCGGCGCAGTCCGTCCCTGGGCCAGAGCACGCTTGATAATCTCGTTGATGACGACGCCATTCTCTGCGTGCATGCAGATCAGTCCGCCGCGCTCTCCGGCAGCCGTCATCGCGCGAAAGATCGTCGCGTCGTCAACGAGAAAGACGCCCGGATAAGCCATGAACAGCTTAAAGCTCGTGACGCCCTCGTCAATCAGGCGATGCATCTCCGGCACGCGCTCATCTTCGAGGTCGGTCGTAATCAGATGAAAGCCGTAATCAATGGCCGTCTTGCCCTCGGCCTTCGCGTGCCAGTTGTCGAGCCCTTCGGTCAGCGACTCTCCCTTATACTGCACCGCGAAATCAATGATCGTCGTCGTCCCGCCGTGCGCGGCAGCAATCGTTCCCGTGCGAAAATCATCAGACGCTTGCGTCCCGCCAAAGGGCAGCTCCATGTGCGTGTGCGGGTCAATGCCGCCCGGTATCACAAGCTTCCCCGCAGCATCAATGACGCGATCAGCCTCCATCTCAAGGCGCGCGCCGATGACAGAGACAACCTCATCTTCGATCAGAACGTCTGCCCTGTAATCGTCAACGGCTGTGACGACGCGCCCATTGCGAATCAGCGTTCTCATAAATTCTCCTGTAGATAAGGATGGAGCGGATAGCTAGCCCTGCGGCAGCACGCCCATGCCGGTCAAAATCTGCTTCGTCAGCTCAATCCGCTTGTCGCGGATTGAAGCGTAGGTCGGGCCTTCGATGTTGGTGGCGAAAAAATAGGTGTCGCCGCCAGCCTCCAGGTAGCCGACGAACCAGCCGATATATTTGCCGTTCTCGATTGCGCCCCCTCCGGTTTTGCCGCGCAGGGTATAGGCGGGCGTCTGCTCGCGCACCATAATCTCCTTGACGATATCAACGGAACGCTTCGAGACGGGAAGCCGGTAAAGATAGAGCTTCTTCAAAAACTCTATCTGCTCGTCGGCGGAAATCTTCAGAGTATTGTTGAGCCAGAACTGGTCTATAGCGCCGGAGATGTTCTGGTCGCCATAGTCGAAGGCGGCGACGTGCTTCTTCATGCGCTCGGCGCCGACGCGCTTCGCCAGCTCGCGGTAGTACCAGACGACGGAATTCTGGAAGGCCGAGCGCAGCGTGTGATCGCGCTTCCAACTGAGAAAGGGCTCAGTGTCCCAGCCGTCGGGCGGATACTTCTGTTTGTCCCAGGCGATGACGAAATCGCCATCGGGTATAACCCCCGTCTCAAGTCCGATGAGCGAGTTCGGAATCTTAAACGTGGACTTCGGATTGAAACGCTCGCGGCAGCGTGCCTCGTTAAAACGCGTGTACTCGTCTCGCTTCAGATCGTAGAGGACAAAGCAGCCCTCGGTCTCCTTGAAGTAAGGGCTCAAGTCCTGACGCCGCTGCTGAGCGTCAGACCTATTGACGACTGCGCCCGTGCAGCCGCCCAGAAGTGTGACGAGAAGAAGCAGCCTGATGAGCTTCATAAATCCAAATAAGTTCCGTAATCGAAATGAGTTCCGTAATCCAAATAAGTTTTGTTGCCCCGTCGGGGCAACATGTTTATAGCAACAGACAGTAACCTATTGATCTAGCCCCGTAGGGGCGGCATGTGAAGATTGCGCTTCGATAAAGTCGAACACATATCTGTCCTCATAGGCAATAGCAAACCTTTTGAGCATGTTTAAATATTCCTCCTTAAAAGAGCGGCGGTTATGATGTTGTTCCTGATTCTCAATGTAACGTATCACTGCATTCAATTGAGAATGAGCATAAGAAAATGCGCCGAAACCTTCCTGCCAGTTGAACCGCCCCCTAATCCAACGCCGGTCGTTAATGAATTTTGAAGAGCTTGCCTTGATTTCTCTGACCAGTGAAGATAATGCCATATCAGGTCTCAATCCGATCAGGATGTGAACATGATCCGGCATGCTATTGATGGCGATTAATTTTTGATTCTGGCGGCTGACAATGCCTGTTATGTATTTATGTAACTCCTCCTTGTTCTCCCTGAGAATCAAGCTTTGCCGACTACCGACGGCGAATACCACCTGTATATAGATTTGCGTGTAGGTGTTTGCCATCTGTTACATGCCGCTCCTGACGGAGCTGGTTTTCACAGCCTGGCCGGAAGCTATAAACATCCGGCCCCTCCGGGGCTCTACTAAGAGAAACGGTCTCTTTGTCTTAAACTGCGCCGATAATCCTCGAACTCTGGTTATCAACTTGTCTTTGCTAATGATGATCTCGGCTATACAGTGGCGAGGGCCGCGTCCAGCGCTTCGAGCAGTTCATCCACGGTGTCTTTCGTCGAATTGAGCATGAGCCCGGTGCGAATCACGTTGCCGTAGAGGCCGCCCTTGCCGATCAGGACGCCGCGACGCCTGGTCTCCTCGAAAACTTTCAGGACGGATTGCGGGTCGGGCTCCTTTGTCTCGCGGTCTTTGACCAATTCAAGCGCCTGCATCAGGCCCATCCCGCGCACGTCGCCCACGACGGCGTGCTTCTCCTTCAAGGCTTCCAAACCGGCGCGGAAATGCGCGCCGACCGTGGCGGCGTTGCTCTTTAAATCCTCTTCTTCGATGACGCGAATGACGGCGAGCGCGGCGGCCATGGAGACAGGGTTGCCGCCGAAGGTGGAGAAGGTCAGGCCCGGATAGCTGTCCGCGACTTCGGGTGTGGCCGTCGTCATGCCGATGGGCACACCGTTGCCCATGCCCTTCGCGGAGGTGATGATGTCGGGCTCGACGTTCCAGTGCTCTATGCCGAACCACTTATCTCCGGTGCGGCCCCACCCGGTCTGCACTTCGTCTGCGATGAAGAGACCTCCGTGCTTGCGTGTAATCTCGACGGCACGCTCGAAATAGCCGGGCGGCGGAACGATAAAGCCGCCGACGCCGAGTATGGGCTCAGCCATGAAGGCCGCGATCTCGCCCGTCGTCGTCGTCATGATGACATCCTCTATATCATCGGCGCAGGCGAGCCCGCATTCCGGATAGCTGAGCTTGAGCGGGCAGCGATAGCAGTAGGGCGCGCGGGCGTGAACGATGCCCGCGACCTGTGCGGGCAGCGAACGCCACGTCGAATGGCCGATGGCCGAGAGCGCCGTCGCAGAGCGCCCGCTGTAGCTGTGACGCAGCACCACGATCTCGTGTCGGCCCGTGTAAGTCTTGGCCGCATGAATGGCCGTGTCGTCAGCCTCCGTGCCGCTGTTTGTAAAGAAAGATTTTTTCAGACGACCGGGCGTGATCTGGTAGAGCTTTTCGGCGAGGTCTGCCTGCGGCTTGTTCGCGTAGAGCGTCGAAGTGTGAGAGATGGTCTTGACCTGATTGATGATCGCTTCGTTGACCTTCGGGTTCGCGTGACCGATGCTCACGGTCAGCACGCCGCCAAAACAATCAAGATAACGATTGCCTTCATCGTCCCACACGTACTGCCCCTCGCCGCGCACGAGCGCCAAAGGCTCCTGGTAGTAAGTGGCGACGGCGGGGAAGAGAAACTCTTTCTGCTTGCGTACGGTTTCAGACTGGCTTGTGCTTGCTTCAACTGTGCTCATAAATACCTCTCAGTTATTAGAGACCGAAAGCAGAATCAGCAGGGATGGACAGAGATGGTCAGGATGAAAACAGGAATCAGGATAAAAGACGAAAGCATTGCTGCAATGAATTTGTTATCTCTTTTTCTTCATCCTGACAATCTCTGTCCATCCCTATTAATTCCCGCCTTGTGTTTCGAGCGGCCTGGCGAGGTCTCTTAATATAGATTTCCCTCGCGCTTGCGCCCGGTGTAATCCACGTAGACGACCTTCAGCTCGGTGTAGAAATCGAGCGCCGTCGAGCCCTGTTCGCGGTCGCCGATGCCTGTGGCCTTGATGCCGCCGAAGGGGATATGAGCTTCGCCGCCCGTGGTCGGCGAGTTGATGTGCGTCATGCCGGTTTCGATCTCGTCAACGAAGCGGAAGATGCGCGCCGCATCGTTGGTGAAGATCGAAGAAGAGAGGCCGTACTCGGAATCGTTGGCGACCATCATCGCTTCATCGAAATCCTTGACGCGCAGGACGGAGAGCACGGGGCCGAACACCTCTTCGCGCGCAATGCGCATGTCGGGCGTGACGTGATCGAAGACAGCCGGGCGCACGAAGTAGCCTTTATCCAGCCCATCGCCCGTCGCGCGCTCGCCGCCGCAAGCGAGATGCGCGCCGTCCTCGCGCCCGATCTCTATGTAGCTGAGGACGGTCTTAAACTGGTTCTCGTCCACGCTTGGGCCCATCTCCGTCTGAGGGTCGTCGCCCGGCCCGATTCTCATATTCTGCGCGCGTGCGACGATGCGGCGCACGAACTCGTCGGCGATCTCGTTGACGACGACGGCGCGGCTCGTCGCCGTGCAGCGCTGGCCGGAGGAGCCGAACGCGCCCTGTGCCGTTGATTCGACGGCGAGGTCGAGGTCCGCGTCCTCCATGATGACGACGGGATTTTTGCCGCCCATCTCGCACTGGATTTTCGCGCCCCGGCGCGAGACCTGTTCGTATAGACGTATGCCGACATCGTTCGAGCCCGTGAAGGAGACGGCCTTCACAGCCGGATGAGCGATGATCTCGTCGCCCGCCTCCGAGCCAGAGCCCAGGATAAGATTGAGCACGCCCTTGGGCAGTCCCGCTTCCTCGAAAATCTCCGTGATGCGAACAGCCGTGGCCGGAGTCAGGCTGGCCGGTTTATAAACGACAGAGTTTCCGGCGACGAGCGCGGGCGCAATCTTCCAGACGGGGATGGCGACGGGAAAGTTCCAGGGCGTGACGCAGGCGACGACGCCCAAGGGCTGCCTGATCGTGTAGGCGAAGTTTGCCGGAAGCTCCGATTGAATCGTCTCGCCGTTTAAGCGACGCGCTTCGCCCGCGCAGAACTCGGCGACGTTGATCGAGCGTTGCAGCTCGCCGCGCGATTCGCTTATGGTCTTGCCCTCCTCGCGCGTGAGAAGCCCGGCCAGATTCTCCTTGTCTTCCTCCATCAACCGAGCGGCGCGTGCGACAATGCGCCCGCGCGCAGGGGCTGGCGTCCTGCGCCAGTCACGAAAGGCGCCGCTCGCGGCTTCGACCGCCCGCCGCGCCTCTTCGCGCGTCGCCTGCCGAACCTCTCCGAGCACGTCGTCCGTATTCGCCGGATTGCGATTCTCTACTGTTTTATGAGAAGTGGATTCGATCCACTCACCGTTGATAAAATTGCGATAGACTGTCATAGGCACATCTGATCTCTACCTGAACCCTGGCGGGCGGTGTCGCGTAAGTTTTGCTGGGCGCTGAACTGTGCAAAGGGTGGCGCTCATGTGATCTTCCGCAGGCCGCAGGGCCCGGAAGTGATGACTCAATCGAGACTAAACTATATCATAGACGGCTATGATTGAAAGCGAAAACGTGACGACACAGGCTCATACGGAAGAGCCCGCAAATTTGCGCGAGCTACTTGAGCGGCGGACGCGAGAGACGCCCGGTAAGGTCTTCCTCTTCTCGGAGGCGGACGGGCGACGCTACACTTATGCGGAATTCGACCGCGCGGTCAACCGTGCGGCGCGACTGCTACGGGAACGCGCCGCAGTTGTGAAGGGCGATAAGGTCGGCCTGCTCTTGCCGAACAGCCCCGAATATATCATCGCTTACTTCGCATGCTTCAAGCTGGGCGCAATCGCCGGGCCCATCAACTCCCTGCTCAAGCCGCAGGAACTGTCTTATGTCCTCTCCAACTCGGAAGCCAAGGCGCTCTTTCTGCATTCGGAGTTCAATTCGCGCATCGGTGCGATTCGTGATGAGCTGCCGGACTTGCGCCACGTCATAGAGTTCGACGACGAGGCACGGGCCACGGCGGAGTTCGAGCTTGCGGCTGGTCAACTGCCCGCGCCGTCTATCGAGAGGGATACGGAGGCGATCATCATCTACACTTCGGGGACGACAGGGAAGCCCAAGGGCTGCCTGCTGACGCACGGCAACCTGATTAGTAATGCGCGACAGATCACGCGCTGGCTGGGCTTTACGCAGCGAGACCGCCTGTTGACCATCATGCCCCTTTTTCACATGAACGCCGTCTCTGTGACGACGCTCGCGCCGCTCTACGCAGGGGCTTCGACGGTCGTCAGCCCCAGGTTCTCAGCCTCGCGCTTCTGGCAGATCATCTCGGATTACGGCGTGACTTCGTTCGGGAGCGTGGCGACGATGCTCGCGCGCCTCTTGAGCGCATACCCTGAGGGCGTGCCCGCAGGACTTGAGACCGGACAGTTGCGCTTCGCCATGTGCGGCTCTGCGCCAGTGCCCGCCGAAATCCTCAAGCGCTTTGAAGAGACCTTCCATTGCCTGGTGATCGAAGGCTACGGGCTGTCGGAGTCCACCTGTCGCTCGACCTTCAACCCGCCGGACGAGCGCCGTCGCCCAGGCTCTTGCGGGATGCCTATCGGTAATGAGATGAGGGTCGTGGACGAAGAGGACAGGGATGTCGCCGACGGGCAGTTGGGCGAGATCGTCCTGCGCGGTGAAAATATCCTGAAGGGTTATTACAAGAACCCTGTGGCGACCGCAGAAGCTTTTCGCGGCGGCTGGTTCCACACGGGTGACATCGGCTACAGAGACTCGGACGGCTTCTATTACATCGTTGACCGCAAGTCCGACATGATTATTCGCGGTGGGGAAAATATCTACCCGCGTGAAATAGACGAAGTGCTCTACAGTCACCCGGCGGTCGCGGCGGCGGCTGCCGTCGGCGTCGCCGACGCCGTCTACGGCGAAGAGGTCGCAGCTTTCGTCGTCCTCAAGGAAGGCGTGTCGGCGACCGAGGACGAGATCATAGCTTTTTGCCGCGAGCGATTGGCAGACTACAAATGCCCCAAGTCCGTGCGTTTCATCGCGGAGATTCCTAAAGGGCCCACGGGCAAGCTGCTCAAACGCGAGCTGGTGCGACAATACACGGGGCAATAAAGTTGATGGCTCACCTTAATTCCGGGCGCTTGAAGCAGCCGATGACGGGGTCTTGAAAGGGCAGATTTGCAGTTGGCCCAACCTTTCAAAAAATAAAGAAGGGAAGAAGCTCTTCATTGAGTGTTTCTATCTCTTGATCGGTTGACAAGTTGGCCCAATTAACATAAAGTGCGCGCACTTGATTTATGTTTGAGCACTGCCGCCGCAGCATGAGTCCGTGATGCCGGACGGCAGCCCGTCGGAACAGTTTAGTTGCCGCGAAGATCAATCTTGGTTTTCCTTTTCGTTCCGCAATAATTGCTCAGTTGAATCCAAATCTGTGCGGGCCTGTCGTGACCTCAAGGGGTCGCGCTCCGCGCGCACGATACGATTTCGTCTAACCGCCGAGCCGGGAATTTCCCGCTCGCAGTGAAGCCGTAGGAGCATTGATTTTCGCTCCTCGAAACATTAACCCGCGCTGCGGTCGTTTGCAGTCGCCTGCCCCTTAGGAGAGAGAGCAAGATGAAATATTCGAAATTGTTTATGTTTGCTTGTATTGTGGCTATTGCTGCCCTGGCGCTAACCGCCTCAGTCGGCAGCCTCGCCGCGCCCGCCGCAACGTGTGACGTAGTCGTCGTGACCGAGGATGATGTCGCTCGGCAAGTAGAGGACACTCCCCCGACAAAGAACTGGGTGCTTTATACGCGCGCCGCCACGCCCGGCACGGGTACGTTCGTCGTCGGGCCCGGCCAGCCGCCCCTCGGCGTCGGCAGTCTCCAACTACAGACGGTCAGCGGAAGCGACAAAGTGTTCCTGTTCAACTATGATCACATCGGAACCAGACTCGCCGACATCAACAAGATGGGCTATGCGACGTACCGGACGGCGGGAAGCGCAGACCAGTTGCCTTCCATCAACATACAGGTGGATTATAACGGCCCGGATGTCGCGGGCGGTTTCACTACGCTGGTCTTCGAGCCGGTCTACAATTTGAATCAACAGGCTGTTGTCAACAATACCTGGCAGACCTGGGACGCCTACAACGGCGGCCAGGCCATCTGGTGGTCAACGCGGGCCATTCCCGGCGTCTGCGCACGCGACTGCTTCGTCACCTGGGATGCCATCGTGGCGGCCAACCCCAACGCCACCATCTTAGGCGGATACGGCATCAATCAGGGCAGCGGTAATCCCGGCCTCAACGTCAATGTGGACGCGCTCTCGATTGGCACCGGCGACGACTGCGTGACCTATAACTTCGATCCGTTCCGCGTCGCAACAACCAAGGAAGATTGCAAGAACGGCGGCTACAATAACATGAAGGATGCGCAGGGCAACTCGTTCAAGAACCAGGGCCAGTGCATTCAGTATGTCAATACCGGCAAATAGCTGTCAGCTAAGCTGAAGGCGACTTGCTTCAAACCACAAAGGCCCTCGATTCGTCGGGGGCCTTTGTGGTTTTGCTTTGTGGAAAACGGCGAGACCTGAATGGATTTTCCTCCGACCATTTTCAACTTTTGAAAGGTTGACAAGGGAGGCCATTTAAAATTAAGTGCGCCCCGTTTCCGTCAGGCCGCTTGATCACTACCACCGAGAGTGGAACCCCCGGCTCTGGTTGATGGCCCGTCTTAGTTGATGAGTCACGGCTGCCTGGGCGCGCAAGCCAAAACCTGCTCGCAACGGTTTGCCGGCACTCATCATCGAATTGCATCCCGTCTGAGCGTTATCACAAGCTATTTCCTCGCCGGACTTCTCAAGCGGGTCGCATCCGTCCCATTCGGGAATACGGATAATCTATCCATGCGGTGCGGCGTGTGGGTTTTCTCATTACAGAGGTCCGCGAGCCTGGGCCTGCTTTTGCCTGCCTGCCCGACCGGCCCGGCGCTTATAAATAGACTGAACAAATGTTGGTTGACCCGAAACCCAGCCCACAATAGTGCGGCAACGCTCACAGAGAGGCGGTCGGAGCGAGTCTCTGACCGCCTCTCTCTTTATCCTATGCCGGATATTCCTTTCAGAGTCGCAATCCGGTCTCCTCCCGACACTCCCGGTCGCAACCCTCCCGGCCTACTGATATACTGGAACTATTCCCTATCATAAACCCACAGGGGTGATAGTGATCTTCTTGAATCACATGCTATACAATCACGGACGGCGCTCATGGCCCATGGGCTTTTATCATAAGGGAAACGTAGAAGGTAGCCCGTTATCTCTTAGAACTCATAGGGTGAGCCTCTTTGGAAAGGATGATGAGATGACGCGTGAGCTGGAAGATGAAGAGATGGAGAATTCGCCCCTGTTCGACCGTCGCCCGTGGGGGAGTTTCACCGTGCTGGACGAGGGTAAAAACTATAAGGTGAAACGTATCGAGGTGCTCTCAAGGAAGCGGCTCAGTTATCAGAAACATGCTCGGCGGGCCGAGCACTGGATGATCGTCGAGGGGGATGCCCGTGTGACGCTCGATGGCGAGGAGATATTGCTGAGCGTCGGCGAGACGATTGATATTCCGGTCGGCGCGGCTCATAGAATAGAGAACCCGGAAGATGCAGCCCTCGTCTTCATAGAGATTCAGCGCGGCGATTATCTTGGCGAGGACGACATCGTGCGCCTCGAAGATGACTTCAACCGCGTGCAATGACGAGAAGTGGAACCTATCGAAGCGAAGGCGGGAGAATCAGGAATACAGATGAGAATACTTGTCACCGGCGGCTCAGGCTTTATCGGCTCGCATCTCTGCGAGCGCCTGCTCAAAGACGGCAACGAGGTCATCTGCCTCGATAACTTCTTTACCGGGCGTCGCCAGAACGTCATGCACCTGCTGGATGATCGCCGCTTCGAGCTGCTGCGTCACGATGTCATCGAGCCCATCCTGCTCGAAGTAGACCAGATATATAACCTGGCCTGCCCGGCCTCGCCCGTCCACTACCAGTACAATCCCGTCAAGACCGTGAAAACCAACGTGATGGGCATGATCAACATGCTCGGGCTGGCGAAGCGTGTGCGCGCGCGCATCCTTCAGGCTTCCACCTCGGAAGTCTACGGCGACCCGCATGTTCATCCTCAGACGGAAGACTATTGGGGCAACGTCAACCCCATCGGGATACGAAGTTGCTATGACGAGGGAAAGCGCCTGGCAGAGACTTTGATGATGGACTATCACCGGCAGAATAAAGTGGATACACGGATCGCGCGCATCTTTAACACCTATGGGCCCAGGATGCTTGAGCACGACGGGAGGGTCGTCTCGAATTTCATCGTGCAGGCCCTTAAAGGTGAAGAGCTGACCATCTATGGAACCGGCGAGCAGACGCGCTCTTTCTGCTACGTGAATGATCTGGTCGAGGGCCTGATCGCTCTCATGAACAGCGAGGCCAAGACCATTCACGAGCCCGTCAATCTGGGGAACCCTGTCGAGTTTACGATGCGGCAGTTGGCCGAGGAGGTCGGCCTGCTCTGCGGCAAAGAGGTGCGAATCAAATACTGCCCGCTGCCCGCCGACGACCCCAGGCAGCGCAAGCCGGACATTACACGCGCCGAGCAACTGCTCGCCTGGCATCCCGTCACGCAGTTGCGCGATGGGCTCGCCAAGACCATCGCTTATTTTGGTGAGGTGCTGGACGGTGCGCGACGGGCTCGTCCGTGACGTTTCTCTTACGGGTCAGCGACAGGGTAGGCGCTGCCGATCTCAAATGCTTTTGTTATTCTGAATCGAAGGAAGGCACGATGAGGATTTTTATCACGGGTGGGGCGGGCTTTATCGGTTCTGCTTTTATCAGGCTGGTGCTCGCGGAGCTTCCCGCATGCGAGATTACCAACCTGGACGCGCTCACCTACGCCGGCAACCCGGATAACCTGCGCGGGCTGGACGAGAGCCGCCACCATTTCATACGCGGTGATATAGCCGACACGGAAGCCGTGCGCGCCGCTCTCGGCGAAGGATTCGACGCGGTTATCAATTTCGCCGCCGAGTCGCACGTTGATCGAAGCATCGCTTCGGCGCGAGAGTTTTTGCATACCAATGTGCTCGGCACGCAGGTCTTGCTCGACGTGGCGCGCGAGCGCGGCGTGCGCCGCTTCCTTCAGGTCTCGACCGACGAGGTGATGGGCAGCCTGCCGGAAGAGGAGGGCGCTTTTTTTACGGAAGACTCTCCCTATGAACCGAACAGCCCTTATGCCGCTTCGAAGGCGGCTGCCGAGCATCTGGTGCGCGCCGCTCGTCATACCTTCGGCCTCGACACAGTCATCACACGCTGCGGCAATAATTACGGGCCGCGCCAGTTTCCCGAAAAACTGATTCCGCTCGTGCTCTCAAACGCGCTCAACGATGAGCCCGTGCCGGTTTATGGTGACGGGCGCAACGTGCGCGACTGGATTTACGTCGAAGATCATTGTCGCGCTATCCTGCTGGCGCTACAGAAAGGGCGCGCGGGCGGCATCTATAATATCGGCGCGCGCAACGAGCGCATGAACATTGAGGTGGTCGAAGCGCTCCTCAATGCGCTTGACAAGCCGCTCTCTCTCATTCGATATGTGAAGGACAGGCCGGGCCATGATCGTCGTTATGCCATCGACCCGTCTTTAGCGGAAAGCGAGCTTGGCTGGCATCCTTTGGAGACCTGGGAAAGCGGGCTCATCAAAACCATCGACTGGTATCGTGAAAGCGGCGAATGGATTCGGCGCGTGCGCAACGGCGATTACAGGGAATTCTATAAGCAGCAATATGGCACGGAGTCCAGGGCGCTTTAAGCGCGGCGATCAAAAGAGCCCGGATCGAGACCCGAAGAGATGTTCGCTATCCAAGAGACAGACGGCTTGAAGCGTCAATGGGAGCTGCCGGAAGGACGCACGCTCACCATCGGTCGCGCGCCGGACAATGACATACGCATAGACGACCTGCGCGTCTCGCGCCATCACGCAGTCATCCGCTCCGTCTCGCGCCTGCGCGCAGAGCTGTCCAATATCAGTAACGGCAACATAGTGCTCCTCAACGATGCGCCCGTCAGCGCCGAGACGGGAGACCGCGCGCTGCGTGTCGGCGATCAAATCAAGATCGTCCAGACCCTCTACCGCGTGGCCTGGAACGACGAGCCGCCTTTAAGCTATACGGACGAGCCACTCTCGATGAGCACCTCCATGGTTCCGGCTGAGACGGGGGTCTCGGCGCTGTTGATGACCACTTCCTCGCAGCGCACGAAGGACGACGAGATTAAGGAGTTGCGGCGCAAGGCAGAGATGCTGGCCCAGTTGTGCGAGATGAGCGCGGCGCTCGCCTCAAATTTCGATGACGCTTCCATCCTGGATTACGCGACCGGCATTGTCATGCGAACCATCCCGGCGGACTGTTGCGCGGCCCTCCTCAGTGACCAGGGCGAAGCCCCCAGACCCGTCAGCTTACGCTTTCGCCAGCCCGACAAGCTCGGCTCGCAGCAACCTTTAATTAGCCGGACGGCTGTCCGCACGGCCATCGAGAAGCGCGTCATGCTCTCCTCGCACGATGTCATGCGCGACATCAATCTCAACGTCAGCCAGAGCGCCGTGATGCAGGGCATACGCTCGCTCGCCTGCGCCCCCTTGGTCGGGCGCGAGGGCGTCTACGGCGCGCTCTACATAGACCGGCGCGACGTGCTCGAAACTTTCTCGGACGTGGATACGCAGCTTCTCTCGGCTGTCGCGGCGCAGGCTGCGATAGCCGTCGAAGCCGCCCGCGCGCGTGAAAGAGCGCAGCGCGAGGCGATGGCCCGCGCAGCCTTCGCGCGCTTCATGCCCGAGCACATCATCAAAGAGCTGGTCGAGAATCCGCAGAAGTTTCAGTTGGGCGGCACCAACAAGCGCGTCACCGCACTCTTCTGCGACGTGCGGGGCTTCGCCAAGCTCTCGCACCGCGCCCGGCCCGAAACCATCGTTGACCTCTTGAATATTCTCTTCACGGAGATGGCCGCAGAGATTTTCGCGCAGCAGGGAACGCTCAATAAATACCTGGGCGACGGCTTGATGGCCCTCTTCGGCGCGCCCGTCGAAGGCGAGACCGATGCCGTCAACGCCGTCACCGCTGCCATCGGAATGCAGCGCCGCATCAAGGAGGTCAACGCTCAACTGGCCGCCAAGAACCTGCCGCGCGTGATGCTCGGCATAGGCATCAACACGGGCGAAGCGACCGTCGGCTGCATCGGCGCTGAGCAGCGCTCGGAATACACGGCCATCGGCGACACCATCAACATCGCTTCGCGTATCGAAGGCCAGGCCAAGCCAGGGCAGGTGCTCGTCACGGAAGCGACCGCCAAAGAGCTTGGCGGCAAATTCCCTTTAAGCGAGCCATGGGCCGTCGAAGTCAAGAATATAGACGAGCCCGTGCAAATCTACAGCGTCATGTACGGCGCTTTAGAGGAAGTCCCACCTCAGACATGATTTAAGCCCCTTCGGGGCAGGGGCCTGATCTTTCCTTGTCATACCAAGTGGCAGTCAAAAGAGGGGACGTAACATCATGCAGCCAGTCGCGCCACAGGTCTCTGGCGGGTCTCAAGTGGCGCTACGACCCGTCAGAGACCTTCGGCGCGACTGACCTCTTTTCATTGCAACCCGGTATGAGATTGTAACTTCTCTGAGAGTGATCTCTTTTAGCGCGGAGTGCGCGTTCTCGAACGGCCTATCTCGACAAAGACTGTGCGAGGCGTTGTCGTTGATGGTCTGCGATCCTCGCCGCAGCTGCCGCAGCCCGCCTCGCAAGGCGAACTGCCACGGCTCGCGCGAAATGAACGCAGGCGCACGACGCCGCGACGCGCGACGTAGATGAGCGCCGCAAGCACGATCAATGCCGCGAGGATGTTTTGCCAGTCCAGTAGCATGCTTCTCATGTGAAACCCAGCAGCCGCCCGCCCTGAAAAGTGATGAGCGAAGCGACATAAGCCAGCACAAGCATATAGCCAACCATGAAGAGCGGCCAGCGCCAGGAGTTCGTTTCGCGCCGCACCACCGCGACCGTAGACATACACTGGCAGGCGAGCACGAAGAAGACCATCATCGAGACGGCGACGAGCGGCGTCCAGGCCGCCGTTCCGTCCGGGCGCTTAGCGTTGCGCACAGCGTCAATCAGAGACGGCGAGCCCTCGTCCTCGTCAGGCCCGACGTTATAGACAATGCTGAAGGTGGAGACGAGCGTCTCGCGCGCCGCGAATGAAGAGATGAGCCCGATGCCCATTTTCCAGTCGAAGCCCAGGGGGGCAATCAACGGCTCTATAAAACGGCCCGCACGACCCGCGAAGCTATTGCGTATCTGCGCGCCCGTTTCGTCCCCTGACGGCTCGTTCTCCTTCGCAGCCGAATCCATCGCGCCCTCTCTCTCTCCGCTCCTTTCCGCAGTCGTCTCAACGGACGCAGTGGCGTTTTCGTTGACGGTCGCGGAAGAGCGCGGAAACGTGACGAGCGCCCAGAGAATAATGGAGATGGCAAGGATGACAGTCCCGGCGCGGTGAACGAAGAGCCATGCGCGTGACCAGACCGCCTGCGCGACGGTCAAAAGGTTGGGCACGCGGTAGGGCGGCATCTCAAGCACAAGCGGCGGCGGCGGCGCTTTCAAGATCGTGTGCTTCAAAATCCACGCCACGCAAACCGCGACCGCGATTCCCAGCAGGTACATGGAGACGATCATCAACGCGCCGACGGAGATGACGCCGAAGACTTTTTGGGTCGAGAAGAAGGCGGCGATCAGTAGGGCGTAGACGGGCAGGCGCGCCGAACAGCTCATGAAGGGCGCGATCATAATCGTCGCAAAGCGGTCTTTCGGATTCTCAATCGTGCGCGTCGCCATGATGCCCGGAATGGCACACGCGAAACTGCTCAGCAGCGGCATAAACGCCTTGCCGTGCAAGCCCACGCCGCGCATCAACCTGTCCATCAGAAACGCCGCCCGCGCCATGTAGCCGGTGTCTTCGAGTATCGTGATGAAGAAGAAGAGCAGTAGAATCTGCGGCAGAAAGACCAGCACGCCGCCGACGCCCGCGATAACGCCGTCAACCAGCAGGTCTGTCAGCAGCCCGGCCCGCATGTTGTCTCTCAAGACTTCGCCGAGCGCGCCGAATCCTTTGTCAATCAAGTCCATCGGCAGCGCCGCCCATGAGAAGATGGTCTGAAAGACCAGCAGCATGATGGCGATTAAAACCAGCGGCCCGAAAATCCTGTGCGTCAGGATACGATCAATACGCTCTGTCGCAGTCGCTCTCTGATGCTCGCCGCCGCGTCGCACGCACGCAGAAGTGATCTGCTCTATCCAGTCGTAGCGGGCGAGCAGCGGCTCCTGCCACCAGTTCTGATCCGCCCCGGAGAGACGCGCGCGTGCGCCCTCAATCGCCGCGCGCCGCTCAGTGTCGGCAGGCAATTCTTCCCCATACAGGTCGCGCAGCACCAAATGCCGCGCGTGGGTGACTCCCGCGTGCTCTGAGAGCGAAAGCAGCTCGCGCTCCGCCGTCTCAGATAGACGCCAGCCAGGCCCCGCCCCGGCCTTTCCCGCCAGCTCTATGATCGCAGCCGAGAGCGCATCAATGCCGCGACGCTGCGAAGCCGTGACGGGAACGACAGGCACGCCCAGCTCCCGGGCCAATCGCTCAACATCAATCTCTATCCCGCGACGCTCGGCCAGATCAATCATCGTCAGCGCGATGACCAGTGGCCGCCCGTACTCAAGAAGCTGTGTCGCCAGGTAGAGGTTGCGTTCGAGATTGGTCGCATCAACGACCGCGAGGATGATGTCGGGCGCAGGCAGCCCCGCAATCTGTCCCGTGAGCACGTCGCGCGCGATCTGTTCGTCTATGGACGCGGCATCGAGACTGTAGAGCCCAGGCAGGTCTATCAGGCGCGCGCTCTGCGCGCCGGGCACGAGCGGCCACGTTCCTTCCTTGCGCTCGACCGTCACGCCCGGATAGTTTGCCACCCTTTGACGCAGCCCCGTCAGCGTATTGAAGAGCGTCGTCTTGCCCGCATTGGGATTGCCGGCGAGCGCGATGGTCAATACTTGACCAGTGCTCTTGTGCTTGACACCGGCAGGCTCTTTGACAGGGGAAGGGGATTCGAGGGTGGTGCTCATAAATCAGTGGCGAGTGAAGAGCAGCGAGCAAGATGAAAGCCGATCGAGCTTATCCTTTGTCGTCCGTGACTGCTGTGACCGTGATCGTCTGCGCTTCCGTGCGCCGGAGGGCCAGATGATAGCCGCGCACGCGAATCTCCATCGGGTCGCCGAGCGGAGCGGTCTTGATGACGCGAACGGGCGCGCCAGGCACGACACCCATCTCCATTAACCTGCGCGCCACGGCGTTCGACCCCTGGACGGCGATGACCCGAGCCTGTACGCCGATCGGCAAGTGGGCCAAAGACGAGCCCTTGAGTGTCTTTTGAAATTCAATCATAAGGAGGTATCCGCCAAACTGCCACACGCAGTATATCCGAATTGAAATTAAATTTCAATTTCATTGTTGCAGGTGATGATCGAGAAAGCGGGGGCGGAGAGGCTTGCTCTTACTGTCTTGTGACAGGAAGGATGGCGAGGTCTGCTCGCAGTGGGCCCAGCGGGGTGTTAGCCGTCACACGCAGGGGGAGGCGGCGATTGTCTTCGCTGACCCATAAGCGCAGGGCGTATTTATCGCTCTGCGGGTCGTCCGTCGTCAGTGATAATTGGACGGCGGGAATCTTCTGGCCGCCAAGCTCAATGGTTTCGCGCTTGAGGGAGGTGATAAAGAGCGTGCGCGGGCGGTCTTCGATGAGGAAAGAGACGGCGTTTCGTTTCGGCGGCGCAAGGTTGAAGGAGCGCATCGCATAGAGGACGGAAACAAGGTCGTGTGTCCCGACGGGAATCTCTATGCGTGTGCCCTTGTCTGTGGAAGCATTGCCGCGATCCTGGTCAATGGTCAGGGTCTTGTTGACGCGGCGACGGCCTTCGCGCAGGTTCATCTCGATGCGGAAGGGAAGCAGCGTCGTCGGGTCAACATAAGTGCTGATCTGATCGTTGGCAACAAAGAGGCGCTGAGCGGCATTGGTGGTTTGCGCCTGCACGACAAGCAGCAGCCCGTCTCGATTGAAATACTTGGCGCGCTGGCGCACTTGAAAGGTGGCAGTGCCGACGGCAGGGGCGGTTCCGCCGAGAAAGATATTGAAGTTCAGTTGCTCGCCGACGGAGAAGGGCAGGCTCGCGGGCAGTCCCCCGGGCTTACCCGTATTGGGAATGTTCACGAGCGGCTGTGTCACCTTGGGCGGAGTGGGGGCCGCAGCAGGCTGCGCGCTCGGCAGCTCTGAGCTGGCAAGCTCGGCGCGAATCTCGCCCGCCTTATGTCGTGCCGTCAAGAGCACAGGGACATGACGCTCGTCGTCGCTGAAATAGATACGAATGCCATAGTCGTTGGCCTGCGAGTTGTTCTTCACTCTCAGTTGCGTGGCGATGGTATTGAAAGAGCCGACATTGGTTTTGATGAGCTGGCGGCCACGCACTTTCAGCTCGACCTCATACTGCTCGGTATCCGACCGCACGGTGAAAGCATACGTGGCCCCTTCAGCCAGAGGAAGTGCGCGTAGACGGTAGAAGGCAGAAAGAAAATCGAAGGGGCCGGAGAAAGTCTCGTGCCCGGGGATGGCGGAGACGCCGACGGGCACGTTGTAATCTCTGGACGTGTCGGCGGAGCGTCCGCCTTCGCGTATGATCTGCTGCGAGTGGTAGGGCAGCCCCGATTGAGGATCAACGTATGTCTTGTAGTCGTTGTTGATGGAATAGAGCGCGGCGTTGACGACCCCCGTCGTCTCGACATGCGCGCTCAGCTCAAGTCCTTCGAGGCTGAAGTAATTGCCCCGTCCGTTGTTGACCAGCTCGACGTGCGCGGCGGTCGGAAAGTTTGAGAATGAGACGTTATAGGTCAGGCGCTCGCCCGCTTGATAAGGAGCCCGCGAGAAAGGTAGGGCGGCGACTGTTTCCTTGCGCTGTGCCGCCAGAGGAAAGCAGAAAGCGAGGGAGATCAGCAGAGTTGCAATAAGCGTAAGCGGACGATTCAAGCTTCGGATTCCCCTTGGCAGCAGATTAAATTTCAGCTAGAGCGCATGCCGGCCCAACGACTGAACACATTTTACACGCGCCGGGTCAATCAAGGTTCCTGATGATATAGCGAATAATGCTTAACACCTTCGGTGGCCGCGCGGCCCGCCAAATTACAGAAAAGAGCCATGATGACAGTCACAGCCCCGATCTGAGTGTACGGCAAAATGTTGCGGAGCGCGACCGCCCAATAGCGCGTTTGGCTTCCCTCAGCCTTGAAAGCTTTCGCTCTTCTCCGTGGAAGCACGCTCCATCTCTTCAACAATTCTCTCGACCTCGCTCAGAGGGTCCGGGGCTCTGAGGATGGCCCTGCCGACGACCAGATAATCCGCACCGGCCCGCATGGCCTGCGCCGGAGTCGTAAAGCGTTTTTGATCATCGGCGGCAAAGCCCGCCGGGCGCACCCCGGGCGTCACGATCAGGAAGCCATCAGTGTGAATGGCATCGCGCACAAGCGTCACCTCTACGGGCGATGCCACGACGCCGTCCAGACCGCACTCCCAGGCCAGGCGCGCGAGCCTTGTCACGAGCGCCGCCGCGCCTTCAGGGATGCCGACCTCTTCGAGCGCGGCGTCGTCTGCGCTCGTGAGCGCCGTGACGGCTATGATGGAGGGAGGCTTGAGTCCCTCTCTCTCTGAAGCCTCCGCCACGGCTTCGCGCGTGCGCTGCATCATCTCTCTTCCGCCGAGCGCGTGGACGTTGAAGATAGAGACGCCGAGGCGCGCGGCTTCTATGCCCGCCCGTGCGACCGTGTTCGGGATGTCATGAAACTTCAGGTCCAAAAAGATGCGCGCGCCTTCCTCAACCATCTCTCGCACAATGGCGGGCCCGGCGGCGGTGAAAAGCTGCGAGCCGATCTTGAACATCACTGCGCTCGCGCGCAGACGCGCGAACATCTCTCGCGCTTCACGCGCAGTCTCCAAGTCGAGCGCGACGATCAACCTCTCTCTGATTGACATGTTCATCCTGACGCCTCGCGCGGGGGCTCTCAATTGACCTTGTAGGTGACTTTCTCTTTACCGAGAAAGTCCCTGGCGGTCATCTTTTTAATTAGCCCGCTTCGCTCCAACTCGTAATAGGCGCGTTGAATCTCTCCCTTATCGACGGAGAGTTTCTGCGCGAGCGCGGCGGGCGAAGGCAAGGCATCTCCGGCAGCAAGCTCTTTATTCCTGATATGCGTTTCGATCTGCTGGCGAACCTGCGCGTAAATTGGAGCAATCGTGACATCTTCTAATTTGATTTCCATAATTGAGCTACAGGCCATAGAGCCGTTTGATGAAGTATTAGCTGGCGGCCAGCTCAAGCGCGCGGCTGCCGACCGCTTCGTCGAGCGACCTGACACCCTCTCTCAGGGCAATCTCGCCAAGCCCGTCGTTGATTCGACGCACCACGCCGATGCCCTCATAGATAAATCCCGTATAGAGCTGAACGAGGCTCGCCCCGGCGCAGATTTTCTCCCATGCATCGGCTGCGCTGAAGATTCCGCCGACCCCTATGATCGGGAGCTGTCCGCGCGACAGATGATATAGCCTGGCGATGATTTCCGTTGAGCGTGCGCGGAGCGGAGCGCCGCTCAATCCACCCTGACCGCACGCTTCGATCTCGCGCGCCGTCGTGCGCAGGCCCGCGCGGCTCGTCGTCGTATTGGTCGCAATGATTCCAGAGAGCCCCGCGCGCTCTGCGACTTCGACGATGGCTTCCAGGTCGTTGATCTCAAGATCGGGAGCAATCTTGACGAGCAGCGGCACGCGTCCTGCGCCGGTTGGCCCACGCGACAACTCCTCATTTCTTTGTTGCAGCGCTTTGAGTAAAGCCGCCAGCTCGCGCGGGCGCTGAAGCTCGCGCAGGTTCGGCGTGTTCGGCGAGCTGACGTTAACGACTAGATAATCGGCGTGGCGGTGTACCATCTCGAAGCTCGCCAGATAATCCGGGATCGAATCTTCAACTGCGACGGCCCGGCTCTTACCGATATTGATGCCCAAGACACAATGCGGGCGATGCCCCGACAAATGTTCGGCCACAGCCGCCGCCCCTTCGTTATTGAAACCCGCGCGATTGATTAAAGCCCTATCGGTCGGCAGCCGAAAAAGACGTGGGCGCTCGTTGCCCGGCTGCGCATGACGCGTGACTGTGCCGACCTCTATAAAACCGAAGCCGAGCGCCGCCAAAGCCTGCGCCGCCACTCCGTTCTTATCAAAACCGGCGGCGAGCCCGACGGGATTCCTGAACCGCAGGCCGAACCGCTGCAACTCGCCAAAGGGCGCACGCTCGAAACGGCTCGCCGCCCATCGTCTGGCCCAATCCGCCTTGAGCGCGAGCGACAAGGTGCTCAACGCCAATTCATGCACCGATTCCGGCGGCAGTCGAAACAGCACGGGGCGCAAGAGCGAGCGATAGAGCATTAAAAGAGAGCGACGATTGACGAGTGAAAAGCAACGAGCAAGGTCTTCATTCTATCTTGTCATTCGTCACTTGTCACCAAGTCACTGATCTTGTTAGTATCCATCGCCAATGGACTTTGTAGAAAAGGCACGGATTATGGACGGGGCGCGAATCAATCGCGCGCTCGCTAGGCTTGCCTCCGAGATCGTGGAAGAGAATCATGGCGCGGGGGAGCTCTATCTGGTCGGCATACGCCGTCGCGGCGTGCCGCTGGCCGAGCGCATGGCAGATAAGATCGCTGACCTGGAAGGCGAGCGCCCGCCCGTCGGCATCCTCGACATTACGCTCTACCGCGATGATCTTTCGACCGTCGGGGCCAACCCCGTCGTTAACCGGACGGAGCTGCCGGGCGACATAGAGAATCGCAACATCGTGCTCATAGATGACGTGCTCTACACGGGACGCACGATCCGGGCGGCGCTCGATCAGCTCATAGATTTCGGACGACCGCGCCGCGTGCAGCTCGCCGTCCTGATTGATCGCGGCAAGGAGCATAGGGAGCTGCCGATACAGGCCGACTACATAGGCAAGGTCGTGCCGACGAAGAAGAGCGAGATTATCAAGGTCATGCTCGCGGATTTTGATGAGGAAGAGGGCGTCGCCATCGTCGAGCGACCGTCAGGTGAGACTTCTTGAGAGCGGCCAGAGATGGCCGCTTTTTTTATGCACAGCAGAACGCACGCCGGAGGATGAGCCACGTAAATCTTCATGAGCACCAAGCCTGAGAAAGCATTTGCGCTCAAACACCTGCTCGGCATACGCGGGCTCTCGGCGCGCGATATAACGCACTTCCTCGACACGGCGGACTCTTTCCGCGACATCTCGCGGCGCGAGATCAAGAAAGTTCCGGCCCTGCGCGGGCGCACGGTCATCAATCTTTTCTTCGAGCCCTCCACGCGCACACGCACCTCTTTTGAGATCGCGGCCAAGCGTCTCTCGGCGGACGCCGTCAACATCAGCGCACAGACATCGAGCGTCACGAAGGGCGAGACGCTGCTCGACACGGCGCGCAACCTCGAAGCGATGGCTCCCGACGTGATCGTCATACGCCATTCGTCCGCGGGCGCGCCGCACCAGCTCGCGCGTATCTGTCAGGCCAGCATCGTCAACGCGGGCGACGGCGCGCATGAGCATCCGACGCAGGCGCTCCTCGACGCTCTCACCATACGCGAGCACAAGCGCCGCCTGGAAGGGTTAAAGATCGCCATCATCGGCGATATTCTTCACTCGCGCGTCGCTCGCTCCAACATCTATCTGTTGACGAAGATGGGCGCGACCGTCAGCGTCGCTGGCCCCGGCACGCTTGTCCCGCAGGAGTTCGCAGACCTGGTCGAAGAGGGAGTCATCGTCGAGCCGCGCATAGAGGGAGCGCTCGAAGCGGCTGATGTGGTGATGATCCTTCGCATCCAGCGCGAGCGGCAAACCTCCGCCTTCTTTCCCTCCATGCGCGAGTATGCCGTGCATTACGGCCTCAACCTGAAGCGCCTGAGCCTGGCCGCGCCCGACGCCATTGTCATGCATCCCGGGCCCATGAACCGTGGCATCGAGATCGCGTCCGACGTGGCCGACGGCGAGCGCTCTTTGATACTCGATCAGGTCACCAACGGTTTGGCCGTGCGGATGGCCGTGTTGTACCTGCTCGTCGGCGGCCCGCCGACGCCGGACGCGGAGCGCGCGTGAGTTGGGAGAGATAAATAGCTTGAGCCAGAGAGACAGGAACCGAGCATGAGACTTCTGATCGCCAACGGTTATTTGATAGACCCTTCGCAGGGGCAGAACAGCGGCAAGAACCTGTTCATAGAAGACGGGCGCGTCGCCGGTCTGCCTGATCGAAGCGACGGCGTGCCCGAAGGCGCGTTGGTCTTCGACGCTACGGGCCTGATCGTTGCGCCCGGCTTCATAGACCTTCACGCACACCTGCGCGAGCCGGGCCAGGAGTATAAAGAGACGATTGAGACGGGGACGGCGGCTGCTGCTGCCGGGGGCTGGACGAGCGTGTGCGCGATGCCGAACACAGACCCCATCAACGACAGCCCGGCTGTCACGCGCTTTATCATAGAGCAGGCCGAGCGCGCACGTATGTCGAATGTCTTTCCCGTCGGCTCCATCACCAAGGGCTCGAACGGGACGGAGCTCTCCGAGATGGGGGAGATGAAGCAGGCTGGCATCGTCGCCGTCTCGGATGACGGGAGGCCAGTGCCTTCAGCCGGGATGATGCGGCGCGCTATGGAGTATGCGCGCGGCTTTGACCTGACGGTGGTAGATCATTGCGAAGATCGTACGCTCGCGGCGGGCGGCGTGATGCACGAGGGCCTCTGGTCTTTACGCCTGGGCCTGCGGGGCATACCGGCGGCGGCGGAAGTGATGGATGCGGTGCGCGATTGCGCCCTCGCCGAACTGACGGGCGCGCGTGTGCACTTGGCCCATGTCTCGACGCGCGGCGCGCTCCAAGCCGTGCGCCGCGCTAAAGAACGCGGCATCAGTGTGACGTGTGAGGTCGCACCGCACCACTGGGCGCTGACGGACGATGCGATCGAGGGCTACGATACCAATACGAAGATGAACCCCCCGCTGCGCAGCCGCGATCACATCGAAGCCATAGTCGAAGGATTAAAGGACGGAACCATTGATGCCATCGCCACCGACCACGCTCCGCACCACGCCGACGAGAAGGCGCTCGAATACGATCATGCGCCCTTCGGCATCACGGGGCTGGAAACAGCCATTGGACTTGCCCTCAACGGGTTGGTTCGAGAGGGCACGATCAGCCTGCAACGACTCGTGGAGTTATGCTCTATAAACCCGGCGCGCATATTCGGTCTGGCTGATCGCGGCACGCTGCGCCCTGGCGCTTGGGGCGACGTGACGATTCTAGACCCCGAGCTTGACTGGACATTCGATGTCAGGCGCTCGAAATCCAGAAGCCGCAACACGCCTTTTGACGGTTGGGCCATGCGCGGCGCGGCGGTCGCAACCATCGTCGCCGGACGCATCATTTATCGTCATCCCGAACTGAACCGCGCAGACGTAGAACATGAACAGGTGAAGAGGGAAGCGATTAAGGTGGAAAGCTAAGAAAGCGAATTAACAGGGATGGACAGGAAAACAAGGATGAAGGCGGAAGGATGAAGGAAGAATAAGAGCAGTTTGTCTTTCCTTCATCCTTCATCCTTCCGCCTTCATCCTTTCTTCTGATCCTGTCCATCCTGTTACATTCTGCTTTGAACAGTTTGGTGATTCGGTAATAAAAAGAGAAACCCGCTGCGCTCTCCCCTTCGCAGCGGGTCTCTCTGGTCGGTCGCTCACTTACGTAATAACAGGAACGACCGAACTCAATTCGGATTTTCTTGGAAGCCCGCAGGCGCTCTCCCCTTCGCCTGCGGGCTTCCGTCGTACCGGCAACCGCTTGGTCGCCGATCTCTCTAGTTGCCGCGCACGTTGGCAGCAGGCAACGAAAGACTCTGGTTCAGGATAACTGCGAACTCCGTGCCGGGTTTGACCACGGCCTCTTTGCCCTTAGAGAAATAGGAGCCCGCGATTCCGGCTGCCGCTCCGACTCCGGCCCCTATGCCGGCGCCCTTGCCGCCGCCCGCGATGGCTCCGATCAGCGCGCCGGTGGCTGCGCCGCCGCCGATAAAGACTATGTTGCGATTTCTGGAAGAACGACCCGTCACCTGTCCTTCGTTATCGTAGCTGACCGTCTCTTCCGAGACATCCGAGAGCGATCCGTTGATGGCGCGCGACAGGCCGGTCGGCAGTTGCAGCGAAATGAAACTCACTCCGACCATGCCCGCCTTGCTCTGACGCTGGGCCCGCTTTACTTCCGTCACACGTCCGACGATAGTGCTGCCCGCCGGAATCACTTCAACGCCCCCGACATAAACAGGGTCAACCACTGTGGTCGTGAATCGGTCGCCGACGCGTGCCGTCTCCGAGCTGATCTGCTCGTTCATGCGTACGCGAATCTTGTAGCCGGAATTGATCGTGCGATAGATGGGCCCAGCCGGTTGTTGCGCCGGTCTCGAATACCTGCCGAGGCGTGGAGCGCGGCGGCGCGTTCTTCTTGTCTGCGAGAATACGGGGACTACGCTGCCCGCCATGAATGCCAGAAGAATCAAAAATGTAAGAGCGCGTTGCGCCAGCCTGCCATGAGTTGCCATCTTTATCCGTCCCTTCCCCTTTTGAGCGCGCCGTCAAAGCCTTCCTGCTTCTTCGCCTGCGAGCCACGGCCCGCTCGCGTAAGGCTTCAGCAAGGGGTGTGCCAACTATGGCGGGATATGCCTTGAGAGTTATAACGCGTGATATTCTCTCACTTAGAGCCGAGCATGCGGAATACGAGTGATGCTGCCGTGGAGGCCGAGCGTAAACGATGTAGGGGAGATTGCACGATATGGTATAAGGAGTGAGGCGGAAGACAGAGGCGGTTTGCGCCACTGGTTCGATTCTGCCGGACGGCGTTTGTTGGAGAAGTCGCTTGTCGGAGAAAAAGGAGACCAATTCAGGATACGCCGAACTCGGCGGGGGGCGCTTCTATTATGAGATGGCGGGCGAGGGCAGGGCGACGCTCGTGTTGGCGCACGCAGGCATCGCCGACCTGCGAATGTGGGATGAGCAGTTCTTCGCGTTCGCAGAGCACTACAGGGTATTGCGCTACGACCGGCGCGGTTTTGGCAGGACTGCGATGACAGAGGGGCCTTTCTCACATCATCGAGACCTTTATCTGCTGCTGGAATTCCTGGGCATCGAAGAAGCATTCCTGTTGGGATGCTCGCAGGGAGGAAAGATCGTTCTTGAGCTGGCGCTCGAACACCCGGAGGTGGCGAGGGCTCTGGTGCTGGTCGCTTCCGCCGTCGGAGGCTTCACATATACGGGCGAGCTTCCAGTTCAATGGGCGGAACTTGAAGAGGCTGAAAGAAGGGGTGACATAGCGCGCGTCAACGAGCTTGAGCTGCAAATCTGGGTTGACGGGCCGCATCGCACTGCCGATCAGGTTGATAGCAGTATGCGAGAGCGCGTGCGAGAGATGAATCTCATCGCGCTCTCGACGCCTTCGGATTCTGGCAGCGAACAGCCGCTTGAGCCAGCCGCCGTCAACCGTCTAGGCCAGATTCGTGTTCCTGCTCTGGTCGTCGTCGGCGATCTGGATACGCCCAAGACCCTGGCGGCTGCCGACCTGCTCGCCGAAAAAATTGCCGGGGCGCAGAAGCTTTTTATCCCCGGCACTGCCCATTTGCCGAGCATGGAACGCCCCGAAGAGTTTAACCGAGTGGTGCTCGCATTTCTGAATAGGCTTTAAAGAAGGGAGCGCAGGACGAGTAAAGCCTGCGGCGGCGACGGGCGGGTGGCGCTCAATAAACCCACACGCAGGCGTTAATGATCTTAGCGCCGCCGCGCCTTGCTCATCGCTTTGCGCGAGACGCGAAAGCCAAGCTGCTCCTGCTCGGCAAACGCTTGCAGGGCATGCAGTAGGCGGCTGCGATCCTGAGAGGTGATAACTGCCGCCGCGTCCGCCGTCTCAAGCGCGTAAGGGTAGCCGTTACCGACGATGCATTCGGCCCTCACCGTGTCAATCAATTCATCTAGCAGACCGGCTTCAAAGACCCAGGAGGGAATGTCCAGGCGCGCGGGCATCCCGTCGCCCGTCGTTTGCAGGTAAGCGAAACCGACGAGCGGGTCGCCGTTCTCATCCAGAAAATCGTCGCCGAGTCCTTCGCGCTCGCAATAAAAGAAGCTCGTCCGGTCGCCCCAGGATTTCAGCAGCGGCCCCTCTGCAAAAGGAGCGCCAAGGATTTGAGCATCGTAAACGGCATATGAGCTTTTCCATTCGCCTAACGCTTCCAGCAGGTTGACAAGATCGCGCGCGTAGCTCGAATCGATGTAGCCGACGACGGGCACGCCCGTCTCACGCGACAGCACGATCAGCTCCATGATCGTCGCTACGTACCTATCCTGCACGGCATTGCGTGGCCGCGCGTAGGAGATCAGGAGCGTCCCGTCGAAGAAGCCGACGGGCATCCTCTGTCGCCGCTCGCGCCAGCCCGTGTGTCGCTTGAGAAAATCCTTGAGGACGCGCGTCTCTTCACGGAAGCGACGGAATCCGACGAGCGAGTCAATATCCGTATCGGCCTGCATGATCTCGGCGGGAGTAATCAACGAGAGGTCTGCTTCTTTAATATAGTTCCCATCTCTGGTATGAGGATTCTCGAAGAAGGCGACCTGGACGGCGGCGACCGGAAGCGTGATTTCACGGCCCGGAAGATAATGGCTGCCGTCGGCTGCGCCCGTCACACGATCCAGGAGAACATCCAGGGCCCAGCGCCGCGCTTCCTCATGTGAGCGCCAGGCGGTCTTGAAAGGGAGGACTGTGGAACGCGCTTCGTCAAGCTCGCGTGAAGGAACCGCGCCGGGCGCTCTGGCGACGCCCGCGCGAAGCTTTATCTCCCCGGAGCCCTGCTCAGCGATGCGCGCTAGTTGCACTGCGCCGTCGCTCAAATCCTCGCGCATTATCCGGTCGAAAGAGAGAAATTCCTCGCGCCTTTCCCTGAGCTGAGTGCTGAGACTGTTTTTGAATAACATCTTCTTTACCGCTGATTGTCATAGCAGGTTATAGAAAAAAGAGAGGACCGGGGGCATGCAGACAGTACCGCCAGAGGTCTCTGGCGGGTAGATGTCGCGCCAGCACCCGCCCGAGACCTTGGGCGCTACTGACCTCTCTTTGTTGCCTCCGTGCTACACACACGCGAGCCGTGCTGTCGTGGCTCAATTTCATAGACTACCATCAAATATCCAGTCTGCCCCGTCTGCATCTGGCCGTCAATAATAGCAACTGGCTGCAATCTTCGCCGCGTTGGCTGAAAACTTTAAAACCTGCGTGGCATCTATCCCTTAAACTCCTGCGACAAATGAAGCCCTCGCCGGTTGAATATGAAGTGAACGATATTTTTTGGAGAGATGGAAAAAATGAGAAGAAGAGATTTCATGGCGACCACTGCTGCCGCAGGAATCCTGGCGGCGGCTTCAAGCATTCCCTTCGCCCTCTCACGCGGAGCGAAGTCAACCGATAACAGCCCGTCTACAGAGACCGCGACGGATAACGGCAAGCTCATCGCTCCGGCAAAGGGGCGGATTCCGGTGGCCTTCGCCATCTCGCAGGGAGTCACGGTCATTGATTTCGCGGGGCCCTGGGAAGTCTTTCAGGATGTCATGCTCAAAGGGCGCGGGGGAGAGATGGGCCAGATGCCTTTCCAGCTCTTCACCGTCGCGGAGAACACGGAGCCGATCACGGCTTCGGCGGGGTTGAAGCTTATCCCGGACTACACGTTTGAGACGGCCCCGCAACCGAAGGTCCTGGTCGTGCCCGCGCAGAGGGGTTCTGCGGCGCTGCATGAATGGCTGCGCAAAGCGAGCCGGGCGACGGACGTAACCATGTCCGTCTGCACGGGCGCATTCCAGCTCGCCGCAGCCGGGCTGCTTTCAGGCAAGGCGGCGACCACACATCACGAGTACCAGGACAGCCTCGCCGGTAAATATCCGACCATTGATGTCAAACGCGGCGTCAGGTTCGTAGAGGGAGAGAGAATCTCTTCAGCCGGTGGGCTCACTTCCGGCATTGATCTGGCTCTGAGAGTCGTCGAGCGTTACTTCGGACGCGAGGTCGCACAGACCACGGCGGACTACATGGAGTATCAGAGCAAAGGCTGGATCGTCTGAATGGTGAGCTTGAGAGACGGGCTCATTGCTATTCAACAATCGCGCCGCTCGAAATTGCGCGATTGCCCTTGAAGGCCGCTTTCAGACCTTCAACTCTTTGAGCTTGATCGTCTCCTCCAGCTCCTGCGTGAAATGCTCGTTCCCGTTGCGCTCATTAAACCTGAGCGCAATTCTGCGCGCCTCCTGTTTGAACCAACCGGCGAGCCGAGAGCTTTCGTACTCGCCGTTTGCCGCGTGGAGGGGGAAAGTCCTCGGCATGTTGAGGCGCAGGCGAGACGTTCGCCGCTCACTCATGATCTCGACGAAGAGCCAGGCGGCGCGAAAAAAGAGGTAACGATTGTAGGCATCGGTGTTCCCCTCAAGCCACGGGTAGTGCGTCTCGAAAAGCTCCTGCGCGCGCTCAAGCTCACCGGCCACAGAGAGGTAGATGAGGTGATCGCTCACGTAGTTGAGGAAAGATTTGTTGCGCGCAACGGCGCGATAGCCTTGCAGGTGATATTGCCAGGCTTCGTCCAGCCTACCCATGCGCAGCAGCGGCACCAGGAGTCTGGCCATCGTGCGATGCGGAACCGTCCTGCACTTATAGCGGCCTTCCAGTAGCGGCTGAGCATAAACGATGGCCAGCTCATCCTCTCCGCAGTAGTGGTGGAACTGAACGCGGTCGTCCAGCTCGCACGCCTGGCAGTCGCTCAAACCATCGGAGGCGTGCTCCTGTGCAATGTGGTAGTTCCTGATCGCCTCCTCCCTGTTGCCGCAGAAACTTTCGATGCGGTATTTGTACTTGTAGATAACGCGCAGCCCGTAGCCCGCGCGGCGATAACGCCGCGTCATGTCGTCCAGCATCTCGTAGACCTGCTCTTTCGGGATTTGTGGAAAGTGAAAGATCGTGTTCACCATCCACTTGTACGTCCAGAGCAGGTTCGTCTCGCTAAACTTATCCGGCTGCATGTCGAACTGCGCCAGGCACCAGGCGAAAGCGACCAGCGCTTTTTCGGGCGAGCCGCCCCAGTAAGCGGCGCGCAGCAATTCTTCGCGCGCGAAATATTGATCCTCGACGCTGGAGCCCGTGTCGGCCAGGCTCACGGCCTCTTCCATGAGCGCGATCTTCTCTTCGCCGTCTTCCAGTTCGAGCCCCCTTGCGATCTTTACGTATACGCGTGTTTGTAGGTCAAGCCCGTCGCTCTCGTTCACTGTATCCACCCCTCGATAGTGTCTGCGCTCCACTCGATCAGGCCCATGAGCCCCTCGTTCAAGAGACGCATCTCCTTGGCGCTGAGCGTCCGGTGGCCGAGCAGCAGCGCCTGTACGTAGAGCACTTGAATCGAAAGCCTTTGCAGCGACTCGTCGCTCATGCGGCAGACTTTTTGGACGACGGGGTTGCGGAAGTTGAAGCAGAGCTGCCCGCCTGCCTCTTCGGCGAGCCCGCTGTCCAGGCGGTCAATCACAGAAGACCAGAATGAGTTGGTCACTTCCTTCGTCGTCTCCACTGCGCGACGAAAGCCCTCTTCGCTGCTCGCCGTGTAGAGGGTCGGCAGATCATGAGGCGAAAACTTTCGCACCTCGGTCGAACAGTTGAAGGGGCGCAGGATCGTGTCGGCGAAACGGACGAAGGACGCGACCTCTTCCTCTTCGTCCGCCGTCAGGTATTCAAAAGTGTGCGACAGGCTATTGCCGTCAACCTTCTGTAGGCTCACGCCCGGAAACACTTCGTAGAGTTTCATCAGGAGCTGTGCATCGTAGGTATAGGCGGCATTGATGACGCAAAGCGATTGCGAAGCGGCCACGCGGGCGATCTGCCTGAATTGATCCAGGCTGAGGGCGAAACGAACAATCTCGTGCTCCTGGCGATACTCCGTCAGCGTCATCGTCCCCATGTTGGTCTCAAACGGCAGCCACTTGACGAATATCCTGAACAACTCCTCGTCGTCGGCGGCCAGCGCCTTAATCGAAAGATAGTGCAGCTCGATCAGCTTCTTGAGGCGCTGCGGGTCTTCTTCGGCCAGCGCCATCAGGTAGTTTCTCAGACAGCGCCCGAGCGCCTCCCTCGTCAACGCGAGCGATTCGTCTTCGTAAAAGGATTCACGCGAAGCCGTCGGCCTGAGATCGTTGGCGTTGACGACGCACTTCACGAAGAAAGCCCAGTCCGGCAACAGCTCCTCGACATCCTCTGAGAGCAGCATGTTCTTGAGATAGACGCGGTGCGTCTTTCTGGACGCGAGGCTCTGAGCGTAGGGCAGCACGAAGGCCGCGCCGCGCACATCTCCGACCGTAGAGCGCAGCGGCACGTAGTCCAGGAACTCCGTCTCGAAGGTCGCGCGCCCATATTCCATATAAGCCTCGCGCTCAAGCTCAGGGCTGGCGAACTCTTCATTCCAGGGCGGCTGCTTTTCATTGACGCGCAAGGTCACGCCCTGCGCGCTCAGGTGAATCGGATAGGGCAGGAGGCTGCCGTAATAGCGCGCGAGCTTCAGCACACGCTCGGGCTCGAAGAACTCTTCGCTGCCCTGCTTGCCCTTCAGATGCACCTCCGTACCGGGCTCCATCTCCCGCTCGACGACCTTGACGGAGTAGGTCCCGTCGGAGCGCCCGCGCCACTCAATAGTCCGGCCCTCGCCCCTCGCCGAGCGAGTGAGGACGACGATCTCTTCGCTCACGACGAAGCACGAGAGCAGGCCGATACCGAACTGCCCTATAAAGTCGCTGCGATAATCGGAAAGCTCGTCGCGCTTTGAGGTCTGTCCGATGGTGGCCAGGAAGCTATGTATCTCTTCCTCTGTGAGCCCCGTGCCGTTATCTCTGAAGATGAGGGCAGGCGGATTCGTGCCCTCCTGCGCGGGCAGCTCTATATGCACCACCCCGCTGTGTCCCGGCTCCAAGTGCTTGCGCGCCACAATGGCGTCAACCGAATTCTGCAAGAGTTCCCGGATGAAGACCTGCGGGCTGCTGTAGATATTATTTGACAGCAGGTCAATGATGCCGCCGAGGTTGACCTGAAACTTGAAATCCATGCCATTTCCAAAGGCCCTGGCCGAGTTGGCCCAAGCCCAGCTTTCCCTGAACTGAAAAGATTGATTTAGTGCAGAAAGTACAAAGAGGAAAACCCGCAAGTCATGAAATAGCGTCACGCTCGAAAACCGCGGACTTGCGGGCCAGATTATTTAGTGCCGAGGGCGGGACTCGAACCCGCACGGCCTCTCGGCCAACGGATTTTAAGTCCGTCGTGTCTGCCATTCCACCACCCCGGCACGCCCCTGGAAGATAACATGCTGGGCCGGAGCTTTCAAACTTCTTCACACGACGAGATGCTGGGTGTTAGAATGGGGGCAGTTCCCAAAGTGAAGTTCGGCGGCCAGCGCGAAATTTATGAGTGAAGAGCAAGAAGTATTTCTACAGCACTTACAGAAGGCGGGCCTCAAAAGGACGGCGCAGCGCGACCTGATTCTGGATGTCTTTCTGCGCACCGAAAAGCATCTCTCAAGCGAAGACCTCTATCGCCTGGTGCAGCGAGACGACCCGACCATCGGCCAGACCACCGTTTATCGCACGCTCAAGCTTTTGACCGACGCGGGGCTCGCACGCGAGGTGCGCTTCGGCGACGGGCGCACTCACTACGAGCACAACTACAAGCACCAGCATCACGATCACATGATCTGTACCGAGTGCGGAAAGATTATCGAATTCTACTCCGCCGAGCTTGAAGCCCTACAGGATCAGATGGCCGCCAAGTATCGCTTCGAGCCGACTCACCACTTACTTCGCATCCTGGGCGTCTGCGCGGAGTGTCGTCGCCAGTCGCGCGAGCGCAAGAAACAGGAGGCGGGCGCGCAGCCACACGTCCACCTGGCAGTCGCGCACGGCGCGGATTAAAGGCAAAAGGGTAAAGTGAGGACGAAAGCGCCTTTATCAAAATGTGGCCTCCGCCGGACTTTTACCCTCACCTCTTGCCCTTTCGCTTTCCCTTAGACCTTCGGCTTTTGCCTTTTGCCTCTCTGCGGGTGTAATTTCCATGACGGTCTTCCCCTAAACAAAACAATCGCGGTCACGGAGCAAGAGATTCTGAACATGAGTGTAGATATTAAATTTCAACCCGAGGGCCTGAGCGGCATCATCGCCGAAGGCACGTATTTGTGGGATGCGGCGAAGCGCTTGGGCGTCCGTTTGCCCGCTCAGTGTGAAGGGCGCGGCGAGTGCGATACGTGCGCCGTCGTGGTCGAGAAAGGCGCGACGCTGCTCTCTTCCTTAACGGAGGCGGAGCGAAAACTGTTGAGCCCGGAACGGCTGGCCTCAGGCGAGCGTCTGGCCTGCCAGGTCAAGGTCGAGCACGGGGGCGAGCTTGTCCTGCGGCCCGTGCCCGTGACGGAGAGGGCCGAGACGCCGGAAGAGACCGTCAAGGATTTGCGAAAGGAGTTTCGTGATCTGCCGCTTGATCGCAAGCTCACCACGCTGGTCGAGCTTGAAGCCGTGACCATGATGCAGACCTTGAACACGCTCGCCAACTCACCCTTCTCGCTCGTCGAGAAGGTGATGGACTTCATGGCCGGAAAGGGGCGCTTGATGAGCCGCCGCGAGCGCGAAGAGCGTCGGCCCGTGGAGCATCGCAGCAGCAGTAGTGATAAAGGATGAAAGAAGGATGAGCGCTATTGGAAATTAACAGTGACGGACAGAGATGGTCAGGATAAAAACTAAAAGCAGAAGGAGAGACAAAAGCATTGCTGCGATGAATCTGTCTTCGCTCTTCTTTATCCTGACCATCTCTGTCCATCCCTGTTGATTTCTTCTTTCATGCTTGTGCCCTTCATCCTTGTGCTCGATCTTAGCTGATGAACAAATCGCCGATGACCAAACGCCGCTCCGCGTCGCGCAAGACATTTTCGCTCATGTTGTCCATCTTTTTGCCGCTGGGTTTCATCGCTTGCCCTGGCGGCTCTGAGCGCGTCAACAACGGTGGGCAGACGCCCTCCCCGGCGGCGTCTCCGAGCCCGCAGGCGAGCCCTGCCAATATCGCTTTCGACGGAGAGCGTGCCTTCGAGCATGTGCGCAAGCAGGTCGAGATTGGCCCACGTCCAGCCGGTTCTGCGGAGTTGGCCCGCGCGCGTGAATATATCGTGGGCGAGCTGAAGTCTTACGGCTTGAACGTCACGCAGGATGAGTTTCGCGCGAGGACGCCCGAAGGCGAGAAGAAGATGGTCAACGTCACGGCTGAGCTGGCGGGCGAATCGAGTGATGTCGTGATGATCTCAAGCCATTACGATACGAAGCCTTTCAAGGAGTTCCGGTTTGTCGGAGCCAACGATGGCGGCTCTTCCACAGGCGTTCTGCTTGAGCTGGCGCGCACGATGGCCGCCAAGGGCAAGCCACGCTACACCTACTGGTTCGTCTTCTTCGATGGCGAGGAGGCTTTTTGCAAGGAATGGGATCAGTGCAGCAACGCTGGCTCGCCCGACAATACCTACGGCAGCCGCCACTTCGTCCAGCGACTCAAGGAGAAGAACGAGACGGCCCGCGTCAGGGCCATGATTCTGCTGGATATGATCGGCTTTAAAAATCTGGAGATTCCGCGTGAAGAGATGAGCGCCCGTTGGATCAACGACATTATCTGGCAGACGGCGCGCGAGCTGGGCCACGGCGCGGTCTTCGTCGAGCGTTCCGATTACGTGACGGACGACCATGTGCCTTTCCTGCAAGCTGGCATCGAATCGGTTGACCTCATACAACTCGGCGGCTACCCTCACTGGCATACAGCCGAGGACACGCTCGACAAGATATCCGTCGCCAGCCTGAAAACGGTCGGCGAGGTCTTGCTCACGAGCCTGCCTCGCCTCGAACAGCGACTATCAAGCCGTCGCGGCTCCTAGCCATCTTCCGCGTACCCGAGAGAGAGAAAGGAGGGCAGCTTTGCTTCAAGCGACAGACATACTCGTTCCCGTAGATTTTTCTCAATGCTCGCTCAACGCCGTGCGCGCCGCCGCCGGAATCGTCGCGCCCGGCGGCGATCTCACGCTGCTGCACGTCGTTGACGAAACCTTCGTCCACGATGCCGTGGCGGCGAGCCTCGGCAGCACAGACGAAATCCAGGGGCGCTTGCGCGAGCGCGCCGAGATTGATTTCGCAACCATGCTCGAAGGCATCGATTTCGGAGATGTCACGGTCGAGCGCATGATCGTGATCGGTCTGCCTTTCGTCGAGATTCTAAAGATCGCTCGTGACCTGGACTTGCCTATGATCGTCATGGGCGTGCGCGGGCGCTCGACACCGCCCGAAGAGCTGCTCTTCGGCTCGACGGCGGAAAAAGTGCTGCGCGGCTCGCGCGTGCCCGTGCTCTGCGTGCCGTTTTGAGTTGTGCGCGGAATCCGGCAGGGCTTTTAAAGCATCGCGGCCAACTGTAAATTAGAGCGTAGGTATAATGGCCCAGGGGAAGAAAAGAGTCGCCGTTATAGCGGGCGACGGCATCGGCCCGGAAGTGATCGCCGAAGCGGTCGGCGTGCTCGAACGCCTGCGCGAAACGCACGGCGTCGAGCTTGAGCTGAAGCATTTCGACTGGGGCGCGGATAAGTTTTTGAGCGAAGGCGTCTCCTTGCCGGAAGGCGCGCTTGAGATGCTTGCCAGCGAGTTCGACGCCATCCTCGCCGGTGCGTTCGGCGACCCGCGCGTCGCGTCGAACCGTCACGCCGAAGATATTCTTTTAGGAATGCGGCGCGGCCTGGACCTCTATATCAACCTGCGACCCGTCAGACTGCTCGCCCCGCATCTCACGCCTTTGCGCGACCGCGCGAACGCCGATATTGATCTCGTCGTCTTTCGTGAGAACACGGAAGGCGCTTACTGCGGAGCGGGGGGCTTTCTTAAAAAAGGGACGCCCGACGAGATAGCCACGCAGGAGGAACTGAACACGCGTGGCGGCGTCGAAAGAATCATCGTTGCTGCCTTTGAGTACGCGCGTCGTTACAGGCGGCGCAAGGTGACGATGGCCGACAAGTCGAACGTGCAGCGATTCGGCGGCGATCTCTGGCAGAGAGTTTTCAAGGAGGTCTCGGCGCGCTACACGGATGTAGAGGCCAATCATCAGTACGTGGATGCGATGGCGATGTTCATGGTGCTGGACCCCGCGCAGTATGATGTGATTGTGACCAACAATCTTTTCGGCGACATCCTGACAGACCTGGGCGCGGCCTTGCAGGGAGGCCTGGGCCTGGCCGCTTCGGGCAATATTCACCCCGGCAGAGTCTCGCTATTCGAGCCCGTGCATGGCAGCGCCCCGCCGCTCGCCGGAAAGTCCGTGGCCAACCCCGTTGGAGCTATTCTCACTGCGGCGATGATGCTAGAATATCTCGGGCATGAGAGGGCGAGCCGGGTCTTGGAAAAAGCGGTCAGCGAGAGCGTCGCCGATGGCGAGACGACGCGCGACCTCGGCGGCACACTCTCCACGCAGGAGGCCGGAGCCGCCATTCGTCGTCGAATTGCTGAATAAAAAATTAAGAGGGATGGACAGAGAGTGTCAGGATATAAACTAACAGCAGGGTGAAAGCTGAAAGCATTGCTGACTCAATTTATGATCTGTTTATCTTATCCTGTCCATCCTGTTAAATTCTGCTATCCCGGAATTGAATGAGCACTAAAGGGAAAGAAGCAACGCAGAGACTAATGGCCATCGTCGTGATCGTGGCGATGCTGGCGCTGATGGGAATACCTCCGTCCGTGATTATCTTTTTCGCTATCGTCACGTATTTCATCTGGCGAGCCGTCCAGCGCTCGGAGCACCAGGAGACGGGTCGCATCTTCGAGTTCTACATCTCGGCCAACGACATCCTGCGCGACGAGGAGCGGCGCTGGTACGGCTTCGAGGTGCAGGAGGTCATAGAGCGCGGCGAGCGCCTGCTGCACACGATGAGCGACCCGCCGCCGCTCGTCTATTTCGCCATGGGCGCGCTCTACAATTACATGGGAGACCACGACTCGGCGGTCGAACATCTCTCCTACGTAGTCGAGAACGATCTGGCCGACGAGCGTCATCGCTATGCGCCCTCGCCCGAGCTGCGACGTTATGTTCACATCCTGCGCAAGCTTGAGCGCGAGCCAGCCGAAGCCCCGCAAACGATGGCGGCCATACGCAGCCTGGACCGCGTGCGTCGCAATCGCGCGGCCTCCATGCTGGCCGAAAGCCGCGACCGCGTATCCATCATCTCCTCGCTCAATCCGGGATCGGCATCCCCAGCACCACGCGAAAAGTCATCCTCCTCCCACGGTGATAGAACCGCGCATTCTGCGACGGCGATAGACCGGCGGCAAACGACACAACATGCCCCCCCTCCCATCGCCGAAGTGCTGCGCGACGTGTACGAAGAAGAGAAGAAAACGGCTTGAAGAGCACGGGGCGAGCGCGCTTCACGCACAGCTGTGCGCGAGCTGAGTTCGCCGCTCTCTCACGTATCAGCCTCACCGAACCGCTCTTTGTGTGCCGCCTGAATTCGCCGTGTGGCGGGAGCTAAACCTTGGGCGTCGAAACGATAATCGGAAACTACCGCATCGAAGGGCTCATCGGGCGCGGGGGCATGGGCGTCGTCTATCGCGGCCATCACATCCAACTGCCCCGCGAAGTCGCCATCAAATCCATAGACGCCCGCGCGGGCAACGACCCCGACCGCCTCAAAGCCCGCTTTGAGAAAGAGGCTTACGTCCAATCGCAGTTAGACCATCCGGGCATCGTCAAAATCTACGACTACATTGTTGACGAGAAGGCTTACTACATCGTGATGGAGTACGTCGAGGGACGTTCCCTGGCGCAGTTGATGGCCAGTGAAGCCAAGCCTCTTCCGAGGGATCGCGCGCTCGATTTTTTCGAGCAGATGCTCGAAGCCGTCTCATACGCGCACACCTTCGTCTATCGTGATCAGGACGACTCTTCGCATCTCGGGCTGGTGCACCGCGACCTGAAACCGGCCAACATCCTCATCACTCCGCAGGACAGCGTTAAGATCACTGACTTCGGCATCGTCAAACTGGTGGGTGCGGACGCGACCGATACGCTCGGCACTTACGGCTCGCCCGAATACGTCTCGCCGGAGCAGGCCGACGGGAGAACGGTTGACCAGAGGTCAGACATCTACAGCCTCGGCATCATCCTCTACGAGATGCTCACGGGCACGCCGCCCTTCTGGAATAAGACCGGCACGCTCTCGCACACAGACATCGTACGCATGCACATCGAGCGCGCTCCGCAGCCGCCCACACAGCGCAACGCCCGTATCACTCCCGGGATGGAAGCCGTCATCCTGCGCGCGCTCGAAAAGAGGGCTGACGAGCGATTCGCCACGGCGGAGGATTTTCTAAGGGCCGTGCGCGAAGCCCGCCCGCGCGCCGAAGAGCCCGCCATCGGAACGCAGAGGGCGGGCGCTCCGACCGAGAAGATAGAGGATGACGGTAGTCCGATCAAAGGCGATGGGCCAACCGAAGCGTTGACGCGCGAAAGCTACGTGACGCAGCCCATCGGTGCGTCAATCTGTCCCGCGTGCGGAGCACAGGGCGAGCCCGACGACAAAAATTGTCGCAAGTGCGGTCAGGCGCTCAACGCCTCGCCCGCGACCGTCAGGCTCACGCGACAGGAGGCCACGGAGCTCAAGAAGAGAAGGCGACTAGACATCTGGGTCGCAGCGAGCCTCGCCGTCCTCGCGCTCGGCATCTTCGCCTTCTTCTATGTGCGCCGCAACAATACCAGGCCGCAAGCTCAGCCGGCGGGGGTCTCGGAAGCGCTCCGCCCGACGCCTGTTCCCGCTTCGGCGCTGGTGGAATTAAGACCGTCGCGCATAACGGTTGATTCGAGCTTTGACGGGTATACCACCGCGCCTCTGACGGATGGTGAGATGGATGTGCGGCGAATCGCCACGATGAAGTACAACCAGGGCAACTGGGCCTCAGCCGAGACGCAGGAGCCGCACTGGGTCGAGTTGATATTCGACCGGCCCGTGCGCCTCGCCGCCCTCTACCTCTACTGGGGCTTTGACCGCAACCGCTTTATGCCGTCGCGCCGCGTCGAGCTGCAAGTGCCGGATGAGCGTGGCCAGTGGCGCACGCTCTCCGTGATGGAGCCGGGCAACGACCATGACCGCATGGCCTTCGACTTCGCTCCCGTCAACACGTCTCGCGCCAGAGTCTTTCAGCACGCGAAAGATGGGCCAATGAACAGACCCTTCGTGATGTGGGTGCGTGAAATCAAGGTCTTCGGCGTCGCCGATCAGGCGACGCCTTGAATAGAAAGAGAATTAACGGGGAAGGACAGAGATGGTCAGGATGGAGGACAAAAAGCAGAATAAGAGATAGAAAGCAGGGTGAAAGACGAAAGCCTCGCTTGTTGAATAGTTCATCTCTTCTTCTTTATCCTGCCTCTCCTGTCCATCCCTGTTAATTCCTTCTGTTGAAAGTTGAGGATTCTTTGACTAACCAAGTCATGCTTACTGCCGAAATCATCGCCATCGGATCGGAGCTGTTGACGCCTGATCGAACGGATACAAACAGCCTGTGGCTGACCGAAAAGCTCAACGGCATCGGCATCGAAGTCAAGCTCAAGACCATCGTCGGCGATGACGATGCGCGGCTTGAGGAGGCCATCAAGGATGCCTTGAGACGTTCGCGCGTAGTCATCACGACGGGCGGGCTTGGGCCCACCGAGGATGATATTACGCGTAAGATCGCCGCACGCGCTCTCGGGCGCAGGCTGCTCTTCAACGAGAAGGTGCTCGGCGAGATCAGCGCGAAATTCGAGCGCATGGGCCGGGGGATGCCTGAGATCAACTCACGCCAGGCGATGGTCATACAGGGCGCGGAGGTTCTGGGTAATCCGAACGGCACAGCGCCGGGGATGTACCTTGAGCACCAGAACTGTTCGGTCGTGCTCCTGCCTGGGCCTCCGCGAGAGATGCGCCCGATGTTCGAGACGTTCGTGCAGCCTAAGCTCGCGGCCAAGGCGGGCGATGTCCGCGTCTTGAGACGCATCCTACGCGTCTCGGGCCTCGGCGAATCGGCTGTGGACGAGCGCATCGCGCCCATCTACACTCAGTACAAGAATCCGCAGACGACGATTCTTTTCAATCGCAGCGAGATAGAGATTCACCTGACGGCGCAGGCCAAGACCGAACAGGAGGCAGAGCTGTTGCTGGATGGGCTCGCCGGGCAGATAGAGGAGCGTTTGGGCCAGGCCATCTTCGCCTTCCGTGGTGAGAAGATGGAAGAGGTTGTCGGGCTGCGCCTGGCCGTCGGCGGTTTTTCCCTCGCCGTCGCCGAAAGCTGCACGGGCGGCCTCATCAGCGAGCGCCTGACGGAAGTTCCTGGCTCCTCCGTCTACTTCAAAGAGGGCGTCGTCGCTTATTCAAACGATGCCAAGGTCCGTTCGCTCGGAGTGGATGCGGAACTGATACGCCAGCATGGGGCGGTGAGCGCAGCCGTCGCCGAAGCGATGGCCGAGGGCGTGCGCCATCGCGCCGATACCGACTTCGGCCTGAGCGTGACGGGCATCGCCGGGCCCGGCGGCGGCAGCGAAGAGAAACCCGTCGGCCTCGTCTTCATAGCGCTTTCGGACGACGCGCACACGGAACATCGCAAGCTGACACTGCCCGGCGACCGCCACCTCATACGCTGGCGCGCATCGCATGCCGCCCTAGACCTGCTGCGCCGCAGGCTTATCTGAAAATCAAGGACGAAAGAAGAAATTTAACAGGGAGGGACAGAGAGTGTCAGGATAAGAAGAGAAAGCAGGATGAAAGACGAAAGCCTCGCTTGCTGAATAGTTCATCTCTTCTTCTTTATCCTGCCTCTCCTGTCCATCCCCTGTTAATTCTCTTCTTTCATTCTCGCTCGCCTTCGCTTACTTGTCGCCCGCTTCCTCAGCTTGCTATAGTCTCTCTTCAGCTCTTCCCGAGATTCCTTTAGCTGGGCGCGTGGAGTGTCTCGATGCGGCCCGTCCTGGTTCTCATCGCTGCATATTTGCTGGGTTCGATTCCATTCGGCTATTTGATCGTGCGCGCCAAAGAGGGCGCGGACGTGCGCGAGACGGGCTCTGGCGGAACAGGCGCGACCAACGTCACACGCAGGGCAGGGAAGAAGGCCGGCATCTTGACGCTCTTGTTCGATGCCGCGAAGGGTTTGGCGGCGGTTGGGCTTGCGCGCTGGCTGGCGAGCGTGGACTTGGAGATCAACTGGTTGGTGGCTGCCGCTGCTGTGCTCGCCGTCCTGGGTCACTGTTTCCCTGTGTGGCTGGGTTTTCGCGGAGGCAAAGGCGTGGCGACGGGCGTCGGCGTCTTTCTGGGCCTCTCGCCGCTGGCGGTCGGCTGTGCCCTGGTCGTTTTCATCTTCGTCGTCTGGATGACGCGCTATGTCTCACTGGGCTCGATCACGGCGACGGCTGTGTTTCCTCTCTGCGTCTGGCTGTTGAGCCTCTATGCGAAGCCTGCGGGAGCCGTCGCGCCCATGATCAGCGCGAGCATAGCCGGTGGCCTGGTCATCATCCTTATGCATCGCGCCAACATCGCCAGACTGATCGCGGGCACGGAGAGCAAGTTGAAGTGAGCGAAGGAAAACGGATCGCGGTGATCGGCGCGGGTAGCTGGGGGACTGCGCTCGGCATCATCGCCGGGCGAGCCGGTCACGATGTCAGGCTCTGGTCGCGTAACAGCGAGGTGGTCGAAGCGATCAACCATGATCGCGTCAATAGCATCTATCTCGCGTCGCACGAGATACCCGAGAGCGTTCGAGCAACAGACGAGTTGAGCGAGGCGCTGGCGAGCGCGGAGATGGTTTTGCTGGCCGCGCCTTCGCATGTGACGCGCGAGCTGCTGAAGAGCATGCTGCCGGACTTGCAGCCCCATATGATCTTTGTCAGCGCGACGAAGGGAATTGAGACTGAGACGGGCAAGCGCATCTCCGAAGTGGTGCGAGATGTGACGGCAGAGCGTTTCGAGCCTCGCTTCGTCTGTCTTTCGGGGCCGTCGTTTGCGCAGGAAGTGGTGGCGGGGCAGCCGACGGCGGTCGTGGCCGCGAGCGCCATTGTGGATGACAGCCGGTTGGTGCAGACGGCGCTCAGTTTTCAAAACCTTCGCGTCTACACCAACACCGATCTCGTCGGAACGGAGCTTGGCGGTTCCGTCAAGAACGTCATGGCCGTGGCAGCGGGGATGGTCGCCGGCCTGGGGCTCGGAACCAATAGCGTTGCTGCCCTCATCACGCGCGGCCTGGCGGAGATGGCGCGACTCGCGCTGGCTGAAGGCGCGCGCATGGAGACGATGATGGGGCTCGCGGGAATGGGCGACCTCGTCCTGACATGCACGGGTAATCTCTCGCGCAATCGTTACGTCGGGCAGGAGCTGGGAAAGGGCCGCTCGCTTTCAGAGATCGTCGGCGGCATGCGTGAAGTCGCAGAGGGCGTCAAGACTGCGCTGGCGGTGAAGCGTTTGGCCCGGCGGCTCGGCGTCGAGATGCCTATCACGGACGAAGTCAACGCTGTGCTTTACGAAGGCCGGACGGCGCGCGACGCCGCCTCCGAATTGATGACGCGACCTTTGCGTGACGAGTTTGAAAGATAAAAGGCTTATAGGATTTTAGATGGACGAGTTCGGATTAGCACGGCCCGCAATCGCTGCCCGCTAATCTGAAATCGGAAAACTGACGGATGGCTAAGGAAGAAAAAATACTCGTGTCGAATCGTGCGGCCTATCACGAGTATCATATCTCGGACAAGTACGAGGCCGGCGTTGCGCTCACGGGAACGGAAGTCAAGAGCGTGCTCGCCGGTCGCGTGCAGTTGAAGGACTCTTACGTCGCCGTGCGCGATGGCGAAGCCTGGTTGTTTAATGCCCATATTTCGCCTTATTCTCATGGCAACAGGGCTAACCATGATCCGATGCGGACGCGTAAGCTCCTCCTGCACCGGCGTGAGATTGATCGTTTAGAGCAGTCCGCAACCATTCAAGGCATGACGCTCATGGTGACGCAGGTTCACCTGCGCAACGGGCGCATCAAGTTCGAGGTCGGCGTCGCACGCGGCAAGAAATTATATGACAAGCGGGAAACCGAGATGCGACGCACCGTAGATCGAGAGACGCGCGCCCAGTTGAAGGAGCGCCAGAGATAAGACGCAAATATAGAGGGGGGAGAGGATAAAAGAGATGCAAGTGCAAGCCAGCGCGAAAAGTTACGCGGAAGAGGATGTGCAGGCCATCGCCGTCGCCGTCTTCAAAGATGAAAGAGTTGATGAAGGTTTCTTGAAAGAGTTTGACGAAGCGACGAGCGGGATTCTCACTTCCGTCTTCGAATCCGAAGAGTTGAAGGGGAAAGAGGGCGAAACCGTCTACGTACACCTCTCAGCCGGAGGGAGTTTGCGTGCGCGAAGACTCCTTTTGATCGGCGTCGGAGAGCGTCAGGAATACTTCGGCCCTCAAGTCTCACAGATGGCCGGAGCGGCTGTGCGCTACCTTCGCAGCAAGAATGTCAAGACCGTCGCTATTCTGCCGCGCGCCGAAGGCGACGCGGAAAAGACAGCCGCCGCCGCCGCCGAGGGCGCGGTGACAGGACTCTTCGAGCCCGATAAATATCGCACCGTAGATAAGGAAGAGCGCACCATCGAACGGCTCTCAATCGTCATCGAGGGAGCCGACCCGGAGGCCATCGCGCGCGGCGCTGAGCGTGGCCGCATCATCGGCGAGTGCGTAAACTTCACACGCGACCTGGCGAATGAGCCGGGCGCATACATGACGCCGACCGATATGGCCGAGCGCGCGCGTCAGATCGCCTCCGAGTTCGGACTCAGCATAGACGTGCTCGACGAGGCGCGCATGGAGCAGGAGGGCATGGGAGCCTTGCTCAGCGTCTCTCGCGGCTCGGATGAACCGGCCAAGCTGATCGTCCTCAAATACACCCCGCGAGACGCCGTGGCCGAACAGGCCGAAGGCGACCTTCTTGCCTTCATCGGCAAGGGCATCACGTTTGATTCCGGCGGCATCTCGCTCAAGCCTGGCGAGAATATGGAATTGATGAAGTACGACATGACGGGCGGGGCGACCGTCCTCGGTGCGATGCGCGCCATCGCCCAGTTAAAACCCCCGATCCCTGTGCTCGGCGTCGTGCCCTCTTCGGAGAATCTGCCGTCAGGCAAAGCCACCAAGCCAGGCGACATCGTTCGCGCCATGTCAGGTAAGACCATCGAAGTCATCAACACGGATGCCGAAGGCAGACTCATCCTCTCGGATGCCATCTGCTACGCTAAAAAGCTTGGCGCGAAGCGCATCATTGATATGGCGACGTTGACCGGCGCGGTCTCCATCGCCCTCGGGGATGTTAACACGGCTGTGCTCGGGACAGACCAGGAGTTGATTGACGAGATTATCGCCGCGGGCAGGGAAGTCGGCGAGAAATTCTGGCAACTGCCGCTCGATAAGGAGTACACCAAGCAGATCAAGTCCGATATCGCCGACATCAAAAACGTCGGCGGGCGCAAGGCCGGGACGATCACCGCCGCCGCCTTTCTCAAAGAGTTCGCAGATGGCGTCTCCTGGGCCCACCTAGACATCGCAGGCACGGCCTGGGGCGACGAGGCCAAACCCTATCGCGCCAAAGGCCCGACGGGCATTGCCCTTCGCACGCTCCTCAACATTATCGAGCGCGTTCCGCGTGCCCAGGCAGAAGAGAACGGCAAAAAATCGCAGAGTTAGGCCGTACCTCCTACACGCTTAAAGGGCTACAGGGGCGACCCGTCCGCCTGCTCAGGGGACGGGTCGCCCCTCTCACCCGGCTGTTAAAGAATCTCCGCCCGCGCCCTCTCCCTCTCCCTTTCAGATCAGCATGTGTCCAGGATTGTAGACACTAGTGTGAACAATTGTGGACAGTGTAAGCGGATGGTTTTCCGTGAGACACCAAATTTTCCCTGCTTTTCTGTGTCTTTATCTCGGTGGCATGCAGTTTGCTGAGTTTGAGCGGGAGTCAAAGGGCCAGGTCTTATACTTCACTTAAAATTGTCCTCGCCCCCCTCGAATGATCGAGGTTGCAAGCCACGCCCTTTGACTCATCCCTCACTTTTACCCGCTCCACCAAAACACCCGAACCATCCTTCAATCCCGCAATCTTTTTCTATCAAGAGGCCATGTGTCAGGCGAGACGAATTTGGCCGCCCCGTGTTATATTATTTGTCGAGGGGCGAAACCTCCCTGCCCTGTCACGCAGAAATTTTCTGATGACAATCGCTGGCTTTCAATCAGGGGTTAGAGCAAAGCGCGGTGGTTGATTACTACAAAACTTTAGGTGTTAAGCGAACGGCGTCCGGGGCCGAGATCAAATCGGCTTACCGCCGACTTGCGCGTAAAAGACACCCGGATGTCAATGGCGGGTCTGAGGAGGCGGCGCGTGAATTCGCGCTGCTCGCGCTCGCCTACCGGACGCTGAGCGATCCGCAGGAGCGCGCCTTCTACGATGAGCAGTGGGCCAAGCGCGAGACGGTCGCAGCGAGCGGCTCAGTCCTTCACTCCAACAATATTCACGCCCAGCGGATGCGCAAGGCTGCCGTGCAGGCGCGCTGGGACAGGGCCGTTGACCTCTGGCTCGAAGCCGAGCGCCGCGAGACCTACGCGCGCACGCAGGCCGTCTTCACCACCGTTACGCTCTTCCTCTCGACCTTCTTCGTCGCCATGTTGAGGCCGCATTTCTGGCACATCTTCGATGGCTGGACGGGCCGCGCCATCGTCGTCACGCTTTTCCTCATTGGCATCTGGCATCTGGCCACGCGCCTGCGCGAATACCTCGAACGCTACACCTATCGGCCAAAGCAGATTCAGGATTCGATCATGCACGAAGAGGAGAAGCCCGATAAGCCTTACACGCGCTTGACGGCCTACGCTTTTCTCTTCGTCGGCTACCTGGCCAGCTTGGGGGCTGGGCTCTACATCGGCGCACACGCTGAGTTCTTCATCGGCGACCTGGGCTATTTCTTCCGCCAGCATGTACGCACGGAGCTGCTGCTCTACCCGCCCGCGAGCCTGATTATTCCTGACCTGCTTTTATACCCCCCCATCGCCGTGCTCATCGTTGATACGATGCACACCATCGCCGTCAAGATAGACCCGTGATGAGCCGCTCACCCATGCTCATCGGCGTCATCTCGGACACGCACGGCAAACTCGATGACAAGGTGCTCACTCTTTTCGCGGGCGTCCACCGCATCATTCATGCGGGCGACATCGGCGACGAGGAGTTGATCTGGCGATTGGAGAATATCGCGCCCGTGATCGCCGTGCGCGGCAATAATGACGGGGCGACGATGTGCTACCCGAACGAGCGATTGGCTGTCGTCGGCGGGCGCACTTTCTTCGTGCGCCACCAGTTTGCCACCCTTGAGAAGTTGAGCGCCGCGCATAAGCGCATCATCGAACAGCGTATGCCGGATGCAGTCATCTTCGGCCATAGCCATCAGGCGTATATGGGAGAGTGGCGCGGCACACTGCTTTTTAATCCCGGCGGGGCCGGGCCCAGGCGCTTCAACTTACCCCGCACCGTCGGCATCCTCGAAGTCCGCGACGAGCAAATCCAGGCGCGAATCATCAACCTTGACGACGAGCTTGCTGTGGGAAATCAGTAAGCCGGATTGCAGTTGGTATAAGGATGGAAAAGTTTTCAACTCGACGATTGACGGCTGACCTGTGCCTCTGTGCCGCTTCGCCTTGGCGGTAAACTTTCTTGCGTGCCAAAAGGGTCTGGTGTATATTGCGCTCATTCCACGAGAATGTCGTGAAAGCAAAGCCCGGCCATCCGTTGAGGGTTGGCTCAAAACCTTATTCATAGACGGAGACCTAAACAAACGCTCTTGAGAGACAAAAAGCGGTGTTCTTCGCACCTATATGAAATCCGGCGACGGCCTCCTGAACGTCGCTTCCGTCAGTTTCCCGTAAACTGATCGCGCCTGGCCGTCAGCCCTCTGCATTAGAGAGGAGCATAAAGATGGCCAAGCGCATAACCGAACGCCAACGCCTCGCCCTCAAACTCGATTCGCTGACGGACACGGAAGTCGGGGAAGTCCTCGATTACATCTCGATCATGGAGTCTATGCGCCGCGCCAAGGCGCTGCCCGGAACATGGGAAGACGAGCTGGTTGCGCTCCTGGCAGACGCGCACGAGAACAAGCGCGCGCGTCAGGCTTTCGAGTGGGAGGCAGTCAGGCGACGCGCCGAACGCCGTGCGGCGCTCTGATCGGCCAGGAGGCGCGCGCCTGAATACAGATGAACCCGCAAACGCGCTCTGAGACCGAGGGCCGCTTCGCCCGCATGCTCTTTAAGTTGGCATGTGCGCTGTGGGCCACCCTTCTATTGATCGTCGCTCTCGGGGCAAACCTGTCGGCGCAGCAGACGCGACCGCGAACCACGACCACGGAGTCAAACGCGCTCACTCCTTTGCAGCAGGAGATCGAACGCGAGCGCCGACGCCTTTCATCTACGGATAAAGAGGAGCGGCGCGATGCCCTGATGCGGCTGGGCTGGATGAAGCGGCCCGAAAGCTCGCGTGTCGCCGCGAGCGCCTTGAGCGACCCATCTCCAATGGTTCGCGCCACAGCCACACGCGCCGTCCTCTCGCTCCCATCCGAAGAGGCCGCGACAGCACTTCTCCCATTGCTACAAGACCGAGATGAATTCGTCCGCCAGGAGACGGCCTATGCCATCGGCGAGACCCATAGCCGCATAGCCGTTCAACCGCTCATTACGCTGCTGGTCAACGATAAGCAGAGCGGCGTGCGCGGCGCGGCGGCTGTCGCGTTGGGCCAACTCGGAGACGATCAGGCAGCCGCGCCCCTGGCAGAGACGCTCGACCGGCGCATCGCCGCCAGAGGCTTATTCAATAAGATCAGGCGGAGCAAAGCCCCGGAGAATGAGTTTGTGCGTCGTGCCGCCGCCCGTTCTCTCGGGCAGATACGCAGCCGCGCAGCCGTGCCCGCGCTGACCTCCGCGCTCTCGGATGAGAAGGCTGGCGACGACGTGCGGCGCGAGGCCGCACGCTCTCTGGGACTCATCGCCGATCCTGCTGCCATACCGGCGCTCAAAAGCGCTCTTGCCGCGCGCGACCCGTATCTCTCGCGCCTGGCCTACGAGGCGCTGCTCAGGATTGCTCCTGCCGAAGCCACGCGCCCGTCATAATAGCTCAAGAGCGTTACCATTTTCCTTTGAGCCTGAAGGCGAGAAAAAGCGCCGAACTCTTCTGTTGAAGATTCGGCGCTTCCTTTTTGTAGAAGCCGCGTCTGCCGCGAGCTTGCGTGATTTAGGTGTCTGTCTTCTCGCCGCGCCCATGTCCTTTGCGCGCGACCTTGGTTTGCGCCGGGATAGGCAGGGCGACGCCGCCCGACTTGCTCTGCTCCTCATCCGGCTCTTCTCGCGCCTCGGACGGTTCCTGTATCAACGCGCCGCCGCTGCGCTTCGAGAAGACTAGCTTGCCCGTCTCTTCGTTCAAATCCACGCTGACCAGATCACCCAGGCCCACCTGATCTGTGGCGACCAGGTTCGAGAGCGGGTAGACGAGAAAGCGCTCGATGGCCCGCTTCAGGTGGCGCGCGCCGTACTTGAAGTCAATGCCTTCACGGAGCAACATGTCCTTGGCAGCATCCGAACACTGGAAGACGAACTTCGTTCCGGCTGACATCATGATGCGATCCTGCACGGCCTGTAGCTCAAGCTCAAGAATCTGCCGCAGGTGGTGCTCTTTGAGGCTGCGGAAGACGACGACCTTGTCTATGCGGTTCATGAACTCGGGCGAAAACTTTCGCCGCGCAGCCTCGACCGCCGTCCGGTAGATTTTCTGATCTACTTCCGTATCGTTCGGATTCTTCGCGCCCTTGCCGGGAGCAAAGCCGATGCCGCCGGAGATCAACTCAGACATCTCGCGCGCTCCCAGGTTCGAGGTCATGATGACCATCGAGCGTGAGAAGTCCACGCGCCGGTTATCGCCGAGCGTCAAAGTCGCTTTGTCCAGAATGCCGAGCAGGAGTTGCCACAGGGAGTCTGAAGCCTTCTCGATCTCGTCAAAGAGGACGAGCGAAAGCTTTGTCTCTTCCGTGTGCATACGATCCAGGTTCTCCTGCGTCAGCATCGGAGAGGTCTCGCGGTGGCCCAGGTATCCGGGAGGCGAGCCGATCAGCTTGGCGATCTCATGCGAGTGTTGAAACTCGGCGCAGTCAATCTTAACGACCGCGTTCGGGTCGCCGAAAAGCACTTCGGCGGCTGCCTCTATGACGCGCGTCTTGCCGGAGCCGGTTGGGCCCAGGAAGAGCATCGTGCCGACAGGGCGCGAAGGCGGGTTCATGCCCGCCAGGAAAATCTGATAGAGGCCGCTCATGCGGCGGACGGCGCGCTCCTGGCCGACGATGCGGCTCGAAAGCTTCTCTTCAAACTCAAGTGCGCGCGGGCTCTTTTGCTCGGGGTCGAGGAAGACCCTCTCCATTGTGTCGTTCTGTTTTTCCATTTCGGCAATCATCTTGGTCCTCCTCGCATCAGTGATCCTGAGATGATGGTGCGTGGCCGCTTGAGCGGGTCTGTGGAAGCCCTCCACGGTGGCTGGTTCCGACCCCTCCCGGCAGCACCCCTCAATCATCCATGCAAGGAACGAACCGCTGTCCATTTTGATGCGCTTCGGGCCGGCGAGTTTGCTTTCGAGTTCAGGGCCCAGCCCGCCTACCCTTTGAAAGACAGACGCTATATATACGACATTGCATCAATTGTCACCACAAAATATTACCAATAAGCTCATTCAAGAGCCCGAGCCGGTGGGCCAGCCTGTCGAGGCAAGTGACAATTCGCGGCATGGCAAGCCTGACAATAAATGTCGCTTTCCAGAAAAATTAAAGGGGCCGAAGCCGCGCTCGATACACCTAAACGTGACCCTCGCTGACCATATAATTCAGAAAATTTCCCCGATGAGCCGGGTCATCCGAAGCCGGATTGGGGGAGAATGGCGAGGGGGCGCGTACGATAATTTACGCGCCCCCGGCCCACTGCGGATTGTCCTGCAACTCGCTCGTCTTCAGTCGTAATACTCAAGCCCGAGGTGCGTGATGAGGTCTTCACCGCGCAGGTGGCGCAGCGTGTTCTTCAGCTTCATCAACTGGATGAAGATGTCGTGTTCCGGGTAGAGGCCGGGCGCGGTCTGCGGCGATTTGAAATAGAAGGAGAGCCATTCCTGCACGCCCTTCATGCCGACGCGCTGGGCCAGGTCCAGGAAGAGCGCGAGGTCCAGGACGATGGGCGCGGCCAGTATCGAATCGCGGCAGAGGAAATCGATCTTGATCTGCATCGGATAGCCGAGCCAGCCGAAAATATCTATGTTGTCCCAACCTTCCTTGTTGTCGCCGCGCGGCGGATAGTAATTGATCCTGACGACGTGCGAGAAATCCTTGTAGAGCTGCGGGTAGACTTCAGGTTGCAGGATATATTCGAGGACGGAGAGCTTAGATTCCTCCTTGGTCTTGAAGGACTCGGGGTCGTCCAAGACTTCGCCGTCGCGGTTGCCCAGGATGTTGGTCGAGTACCAGCCGTGCAGGCCGAGCATGCGGGATTTGAGGCCGGGCGCGATGATGGTCTTCATCAAGGTCTGGCCGGTCTTGAAGTCTTTGCCGCAGACAGGGATGTTGTTCTGATCGGCGAGCTGCATGAGGGCCGGGAGGTCAACGGTCAGATTCGGAGCGCCGTTGGCGAAGGGAACGCCGGACTTGAGCGCCGCGTAGGCGTAGATCATGGAGGGCGCGATGGCCTTGTGATTATCGAGCATCGCCTGCTCGAAAGATTTGAGCGTTTTATGGACGGCGTGCTGCTTTAAAAAGATTTCGGTGGAAGCGGCCCAGATCATCACCAGGCGCGAGCATTTATTCTTTCGCTTGAACTCCTTGATGTCCTCGATCAGCTGCTCGGCCATCTCCATCTTGTTCGCGCCCTCTTTGACGTTCTCTCCATTCAGGCGCTTGACGTAGTGCTGGTCGAAGACGGCGCGCATCGGCTTGATCTTCTGCAAAGGCGTCTTGATCTGCGCGAGCAGCTCTTTTTCGAGCACGCCTGCGTGCATGGCCGCCTCGTAAGCCGAGTCGGAGAAGATGTCCCACGCGCCGAAGACCAGATCGTCGAGGTCTGCGAGGGGGACGAACTCTTTGACGAGCGGCACGCGATTCTCCGTGCGCTTGCCGAGACGAATCGTGCCCATCTGCGTCAAGCTGCCGACCGGCTCCGCGATGCCTTTCTTGATCGCCTCCACACCCGCGATGAAGGTAGTGCTGACCGCGCCGAGCCCGACCAGCAATACACCCAGCTTGCCTTTTGCCGGAGCTATCTCCGCGCCCTTTTCAATCGCCATAAACTTTAGTTTTCCTCTCAAGATTTAATATCCACGATGATACAGAAGCGCGGCAGGCGGCGTCCCGGCAAATCTTGCTTAATATCGTCGCTCGATTGCTAAAAACAGATGTCGGATGCCGGATATTAGATGCCGGAGCGGTCTTGAACCGAAATTCTGACACCTAGCTTCTGATGACGGCGGCACGAAAGGCGCTGGGCGTGAGTCCTGTCGATTGTCGAAAAGCTTTGGTGAAGTGGCTGGAACTGGCATAGCCGACGCGTGCGCTGACCTCGGCGATGGAGAGGTCTGTTTCGGCGAGCAGCGTCTGCGCCCGCTCGACGCGCAGCGTGGCGAGGTAAGCGTGCGGCGATGCTCCCGTCAGCTTCTTGAAGAGACGCGCGAAATGAAACGGCGAAAGATAGGCTGCCGAGGCTATCTCTTCGAGCGGCAGCACGCGCTCCATATGAGCGTGCATCAGCTCGACGGCGCGACGTATGCGCCTGTCAACCAGGCCGACGCGCGATAGCTCCAATTCATCGGAGCGCCGCACGTTGGCATGATGCCTGAGCAGATGCACGACCAATTGTTCGACCAGGGCCGAAACGACCAACTCCTGCCCGGGCGCTTCTTCCGTCAACTCGCCCGCCATGTCTCGCGCCAGCTCCGACATGCGCTGATCGTTGACGACGGCGGCCTGGCGAAACGCGACGCTGTTGCCCATCTGGACGAGCCGCGTGCGAAGAGCGCAATCAAGCAGGTAAGAGGGCGCGAGCGTCAGCGATACGTATTCGACGGCCTGCCCCGCAGCCTTCGCCGCGAGCCCAGGGTCCAGGAGCAGCGCGCCGCCCATGGAAATCTCGCCAGACACATCACCCAACTCATAGACAGCCCTGCCGTCGAGCAGAAACAGCGCCGTATATTCTGCGCGGGCTTCGGTCTGCCAGCGCAGGCGTCGCGTGCGCCGGTAAAAGAGAGCGTAGTGCGGGCACAGGAGAACCCTGTCGAGCTGGGCTTGGGACTGGCTCATTGATGAATGAATGTACGCGAAGCGGCGCGTCGCGCTCAACCGGCGCAGGGCTCTTCGTCGAGGCTGGCACGCATCAGGGCAGGATTATTCGTAATCAGAGCATGCGTGCCATAGCGCCTGGCCCGGCCAACCCAGGAAGGATTATCGACCGTCCAGACGACCGTCCTGAGACCGGCCCGCCCGGCCTCTTCCGTAATGCGACGGCTGGCGAGCGCACGGTGCAGGGCAATCTCGTCGGCGCGGCAAGTCAGTGCGCGCTCGATCAGCCTGCGAGCGGAAGGGAAGGGGCGCGTCATCTTTGGCTCGAAGAGCGCCGCCGTGCGTATGGAAGAATCCATGCGCTTGATCTCGACGATTGAATCATGGTTGAAGCTTTCGACGATGACACGCTCTTGCAGCGAGAAGTCGTGCACAAGACGCACCACCTCCGTGGCCAGCGCGCGACTCTCGGCACGCTCACACTTCATCTCGACGTAGAGCAAGGCGCTGCCTTTGCTGAACATCTCAAAGAGTTCGCGGAGCGCGGGCACTGTGGCCTCTGCGTATGACGCGTCGGCCCTGGCCGGGTGTCGCAGATTGAACCATGTGCCGACATCTATTCTGCTGAGCTCATCCGATGTCAGGCTTGCGACATCGCCATCTCTTCGGCCCGTGCGGCGCAGGGTCGCGTCGTGAATCACGACGGGGACGCGGTCGCGCGCCAGCCGCACGTCGAATTCGATTCCGTCCGCGCCGTCAAGCACGGCCCGCGCGAAGGCGATCAAAGTATTCTCAGGCGCGAGGGCCGAAGCTCCCCTGTGACCGATGATGAGAGGCATGCTGAATGGCGAGTAAGGGAATTAACAGGGAGGGACAGCAGAGACAGGATAAAGAGAAGAGACCAACAATTCATGCAGCAATGCTTTTATCTTTCATCCTCGTTTTAGTTCTTATCCTGACAATCCTTTCCGTCCCTCTTAATTCCCGCTGTTCTTGATGCTCTTGAGCTTGATGTCGAGCGTGCCCAGCTCGTTGCTGATATGTGCGCGGACGGGAATGTGGCGCGCATCGTCTGTGAACCAGATGAACACCTTGCCGCGTCCCTGTAGCAGTCGTCCTTCACCGAAGACTTCCGGCTCGACCTTCAGCACCGCGACCTCGCCGACCACGGTTTTCATCATCTTCCTCTCGACGACCTTGTGTGGAATGCGATAGACGCGTCCCGAATCGCTGACGTTGATCTCAAGGTTCTGGCCGAGGGCGAGCGGCTGCGTGCGTAGGTAGTAGAACACGGAAGCGAGGTCTTGCACCGCGCCGCTGAAGGGCGACGAGATAACGCGCGGCTCCCTCGCAGGATTATTCGGGTCGCGTTCCGTCCAGACCACTTTGCCCGCCGCGCGGTCGAAGACGGCCTCGCTCGTGCGCCGACGCTCTCCCTGCTCGTCGAGCTTCGTCGTTTGCAGAACGGAGAAAGAGACAGGGTCAACGACGGATTCGATGTGCTGGTGAAAACGCACGCCGAAGAGCTTGCGAAGCAATCCCTTCGACGTTGCATCCAGGATCAGGCGCAAGCTTTTACCATTCTCGTGCGACTTCTCAGTCGTTGCCGGGGCGGGCTCAAGCGTCGCCGTGAAGCGCAGGTCTGCGATATCTATTTTACGTAGCAGAGCGCGTGTGAACTCGCCTTCGTAGACCAGCTCTTCGCCGTGCGCGAAGGGGAGTGCGACAGGCGTTTCCACACGCTGATTGTCGCCAGCCCTGACTGCGCCGACCATCAACGCACAGAGCAGCAGGACTGCACAGAATAGATAGCTCTGACGGCGCATCACAAAAATCATTTCACAAAAACTGCTTCCAGGGCCAACAGGCTCCAGGCCAAAAGAAGCCCTATGGCCGCGCGATACTCGCGGTAACGCAAGTAAAGACGAGCATCGAACTTCGTATCCGGCGTCCTCTCGTCCCGATAGGGAAAGAGACGCGGGATGAAAAGCGGAACTGCGCTTGAATAGCGTTTGTAGTCTTCGCCGAACAACCCGGCGAGCGTCTCAGCTTCGACGCGCATGACGGGCAAATAGATGCCTAGGAAGAGCGCCGCGAAGAGCAGTCCGAGCAGCGGCTGGCCGGAGGCGACTGTAAAGCCGAGCCCGAGTGTGAAGCTGCCCAAGTAGAGCGGGTTGCGTGTGTAGGCGTAAGGGCCCGAGACGGCCAGCTCGGCGTTCTTCCTGATATGACCGGCGGCCCAGGCGCGCAGGCCCAGGCCGAAGAGCGCGATCACACCGCCGATGGCAAGCGTCAACGGACTGGGGCGCGCGAAGACCAGGAAGAGCGCGCCGCACACGAAGCCGAGCGGCACACGCCAACGCTGCATCCATGTCCCGCCCCTACGCGCCAACGCTCGTCTCCAATATTCTTCCAGCCTGAGCGAGCCGCAGCCGCTCTGTGACAGCCCCGAGCACGCGCTCGACCTCCATGTCCATGCAGACCCACTGCGAACAGGCACGGCGATGACAATCCGCGCGGCATCCTATGTCGTTGCGTTCGACGCAGATGTCCTGTGGGCGTGGGCTTCCGTTGCGCCACCACTCCGTGGGGCCGAAGAGTCCCACGATGGGCGTGCCAGCCGCCACGGCCAGGTGCGTCGGCCCAGTATCGCCGCCGATATAAACCCTCGCGCCCGACGCCTTTGCCAGCGCGTAGAATCCCTTCAAGGAGAGACTGACGGCGCGCGCTTGCCCCGTCCGGCTCGCAGCCGTCACACGTTCGGCCAACTCAAGCTCTCCCGGCCCATAGGTGACGAGCGAGCGCAGGCCGTGATGAGCCCACAGCTCGTCGGCCAGCGCTCCGAAACGCTCAGCGCTCCAAAGCTTGGTCGGCCACCCGCCGCCCGGATTCAAGATCGCGTATCCGGCCTCAGCGCCGCGCGCAGCCTCCGCAGCCTCTCGCTCGTGCTCAGGCCGGGTGGCGATTGCGAACTCCAACCGTTCGGGCGCTGAAGGGATTTCAAGGCCGAGCGCACCGGCGGCGAGCAGCAGGTTTTTATGGATGACGTGCGTATGCGATGGAATGCGAACGGTCTCGGAGAGCAGGAAACGGCTCGCGGGCTCGCGCAGCGATGCGCGCGAGAAGCCGTAGGTGCGCCGCGCCCCCGAGAGCTTAGCAATGGCCGCTGACTTTAAAAGTCCCTGAAAATCTATGGCGAGATCGAAGGATGAGGCGCGTAGACGACGTAACTGCTGGCGCGGTGCCAGCAGCGTCTCCCCAGACATCGGCCAGCGCCTCATAGCCTTCGTGTCGACTTCGATGAGACTATCCAGCAGGGGGTTGTCCCTCAGGATTTCCGCCGCGCGCCGCTCTACCACCCAGGAGATTTCCGCACGCGGAAGCTCGCGCCGGACGGCCTCCAGCGCCGGAAGCGTATGAACGATGTCGCCGATACTGCCCAGTTTGACGATGAGAATACGCATCTTAAAAACAGGGATGAGGGCGGCAGTGTGAGGGATGAATCGGTTGAGTTAAAGCGTTAAGTGACTCACTCATTCAACCCCTTTCATCCCTCACACTGCCGCCCTCATCCCTTTCTTTAGGTTCCGCCGAAGTAGCTGAACTTCAGATTGGCGGCGGCCACTTTCCGTCCGCCTTTGAATTTGCTGAGCTGGCCTTCGAGGATGGTTTTCCCCCATTGATCTGAGTCCAGCTCTGCGAAAACGCCGCCACGCAGAAAGCGGC
>DASVQM010000018.1:0-86590 GCA_036389095.1 Pyrinomonadaceae bacterium | reverse complement strand
ACGGCCTCCGAAGGTGTTGACGAGCGACTGGGCGGTTGGCGTTGCGAGGACACCCTGCACGATGGCCAGGCGCGCGAGGATGCGAGATTCCGGCAGCTGGAACTTATCGGCGGTCAGCAGTGATCGCTCGAAATCTTTCTTCGCCAGAAACGATAACTCCTGCCCGTAGCTCGTCACCATGCTCGCCAGGGAGCTATTGCCCTGTATCGGCAGCTCGCCGTCTTTGAAGATGTTGACATCAAAGCCGCTCAGCATGGCGGCTGCCGGGAGCAGCTCGTTGAGCTGGTTGATGCCCGGTTCCAGCAGCTCGAAGCTGCGCGCCGGGTCAAGCGCTGCGTAGGCATGAGCGACTCTCAGTTGATCTGTGAGCTGCTGGTAGTTGCTCGCTCGCTTTGTGACCATCGTGCGCGCCTCGTTAAGAAATTGGAGCGCCGCTTTTTGATTATCTTTCTGCGTGGCCGCAGTCAGTTGCAGCAAAAGCGACAGGCGCTGCTGCTCTGTGGGCAGGCTTAAAAGAGACTGCCGCACCTCTTCGGTCATACCGGCCTGAGCCTTGAGCGTCAGTTGCTTGACCGTCACGCTTTGAATCAAGGCGTCGCGCGACCTTGCATCCAGATGCTCGTTGGCGATTTCGAGCGCGCGATCAGTGTTGCCTTCTTCGAGCGCCTTTTGCGCGGCTTGCTGGTAGAGCCTCGTTTGCAATCCGTAGGGCGCTGTGGCGGCGGCGGCAGAGAGGCTCTCGGAAGTGTTCTGCTGTATGAGATTGCTCATCTGCGTCGTGTCCAGGCGCGGAGCAGTGCTCATGCCCGACTCGCTCAGCTTCAAACGAACGGCCTGAGCGCGTGCGGGCAGATACTGCTCAATCTGCGGGAGCAACATCTGTAGCCTGATGAGCAGCGCGCGCGCGTTGATCTGCTCGTTTTGGGCATCGCTCAACTCGGTCTGCTGTTGTCCACGACGCGGGCCGCGACCGGCGTTAGCGCCGCGCGCTGCGGCGGCTGTTGACGGCGTGGCGCTGAGGGCGGATGCGATGACTGCTTCCAGAAGGTCGCGGTAAGCCGATTCACTCAAAAACCTGAAGCTGGTTTGCGGATTCGACTTCGCGGCGTCGGCTGAAGTGGTGAAGGGAATGGGCCCGGCTTGTATGAGCGTAAAAGCCAGATTGATGGCATCACGATTGGCGGTCAGATTCTCTGCTTGCAGCCTGGCGGCGAGCTTGTCCGAGAACTTCTGGGCCAGCTCCTTATCCTGGCGCTGAAGACGCGCGAGGATGGTTGCGAGGTTAGTCAGATATTGCCCTTTGTCCAGCATCTCTTCGGCAAATTTCAAAGCCGCCCTGGGATCATTCGCGGCGATCTGCGAGAGCAGCATCTGTTCCATGACATCTTCCTCGTCACTCCTCCTGCCGCCGCGCGCGTTGGAGGGACGAGAGGGCGGGCGCGTCGCTTGCAGAAGTTGATAAGCGAGCGAGGCGTCGTGGCGTGCGACCCTCAACAAAAGTTCGCGCCGTACCTGAACCAGCGCTTGCATCTGCTCATAGTAGAGCCGGTCGTCCCCACCAGCGTTACGCATCAAGTCTGAGAGGATAGCCGCCGCATTGTTGAAGAGCGTGCGAGCGCGCGTCTCGTTGCGTTCCCAGAGCAGGTCTGCGGCGTAGATTTGCACTCGCGTGCGATTCTCCGCCAGCCTGAGCCCCTGTGATTCCGAGATGATCTGTTCGAGTAAGGCGACGGCCTTCTCTTTGTAAGGACTCTCCTCGGGCTTTTGTTGAGTGGCCGTCGGCGTTTGCTCGGAAGTCTCTTGAGCCATACCGGCAGGTGTGGCCAACGCCGAGACGCAGAGCCCAATCATGAGAGTTGCAACTCTATTCTTTATCATTATTGTTATCCTCACAGAACAGGGACGCGGGACAGGGGGGCGGCTCGTAAGGGCTTTCCCCCACGCTTTAGACGCAAACCGACCGCTTTTAGTTTCTTAAATAATCGCTCGGGTGGGTTTCAGTGGCTGGCGATGATGCGCCGAGCTATAGCGACATTCACGGCAGCCGCGCTGCCATGAGCAGCGTCAGTCAAACGCGGCAACGTCAGGCTAGAGCGGTTGAAGTAAGGTCAGTCGCGCCAAAGATCCAGGGCGTGTGCCGTGCTGAGTAGAAACCCGCCCGAGACCTTTGGCGCGACTGACAAAGCCGCATCTCCACAGTGATTCGCAATCCGCCCTAAAAGTTAAATCAAATCGCTCACCGGCTCAGGCCGAAGGCGGCGTTCTAATGCGGCGTCGCTTTCTCCGCGCCTAAGCCTGTATTCGCTCTGACGTTTAGCTCCGTGTACTTGGCTTCCGCCGAAGGCTCACGCCCGAGGAGCGTCCCTATATACGCGCCCAGGAAACCGAGCGGGATACTGACAATCCCAGGATTTTCCAGGGGGAAGATAGGGGGCGACTGTATCAGGTGGCGTGCCGCGCCGGTGACGGTCGGCGGGTCAACGGTCATAATGCTGGGGCTCAGCAAGATCAATACAATCGAGGCCAGCAAGCCTGTACCCAGGCCAGCGACCGCGCCCTTCGTATTAAATCGTCGCCAGAAAAGCGACAGGACGATGACGGGGAGATTGGCTGAGGCTGCCACGGCGAAGGCTAGCGCCACGAGGAATGCGACGTTGGCGGTCGGGCCGAGCACGATGGCGATGATAATGGCAATCGCGCCGACCACGAAGGCCGTGATGCGCGCCACGCGGACTTCTTCGCCCGCCGCGCGTTCAGTCCCTTTGTGTATGACGTTTGTCCAGAAGTCGTGCGCGAAGGAGGTCGAAGCGCTGATGGTCAGTCCGGCGACGACCGCGAGGATAGTCGCAAAGGCGATGGCCGAGATGAAGCCGAAGAACGCCTCGCCCGCGAGCGCCTGGGCCAGGAGCGGCGCGCTCATGTTCGTTCCACCGTTCTTAGAGATAAAGTCGGGCCCGATGATCGTGGCCGCGCCGAAGCCCAAAAACGTCGTCATGATATAAAACGTGCCGATCAAAACCATCGCCCAGACGACGCTGGTGCGCGCCGTCTTGGCGTCCGGCACTGTGTAGAAGCGCACGAGTATGTGCGGCAGTCCAGCCGTGCCGAAGATCAGGGCCAACCCGAGCGAGATCAGATCGAGCGCCCCATAGGGCGGCTTATAACGCAGCCCGGGCTGAAGGAAATCCTGTGTCACGCTCGCGCCGGCAGCGTTCGTGTAGGTCACATGCGTAATCGCACCAAAGAAGTCGCCGAAGCTGAAGCCGAAATGGCCCAGCACCAGCAGGCTCAGCAGCAGCGTCCCGCCCATCAGCAGAATGGCCTTGATAATCTGCACCCAGGTGGTCGCAAGCATGCCGCCGAAAACGACGTAGACGATCATCAGCACGCCCACGCCGACGACGGCTGTGCGGTAAGTGAGGCCGGAATCTTTGAGCAGCAACGTGACGAGCGCGCCCGCCCCGACCATCTGTGCGATCATGTAGAAGGTGCTGACGGTGAGCGTGCTCAAGGCTGCCATGGCGCGCACGGGGCGCGGGCTGAGCCTGTAAGCCAGCACGTCGGCCATCGTATACTTGCCGGCGTTGCGCAATGGCTCAGCCACGATCAACAGCACCGTCAGATAGGCCACGAGCCAGCCGACCGAATACATGAAGCCATCATATCCCTGAAACGCGATAATGCCCGCGATGCCTAAGAACGAGGCGGCGCTCATGTAGTCGCCCGCGACGGCGATTCCGTTCTGCCATCCCTTGATCGAGCGGCCAGCCGCGAAATAGGCGCTCGAACCGCTCGAACGTCTTGCCGCCCAGTAGGTAATCACCAGCGTGATGAGGATAAACCCCAGGAACATCATCAGCGATGTTGACATGACTTTTATTCTCCCCCACGCTTTCCGCCCAGCTTGGCGATGATAGTCCGCGCCATCTCGTCCCACTTCCCGGCCACCCTCACGTAGAGCGCGGCGATAATCCATGCCATGAAAAACTGTGAGAGCGCGAAGAGGTAAGCGAGGTTGATGACGCCCAAAACTTTGCGGGCCATGAAGCCCGGCGCGTAACCGACCAGCACCGGAAGGGCGAAATAGTAGATGACGAAAAAGATGGTGGCCGGGACAATGAACTTGCGCTTGCTCGCCAGAAGTCTTTTGAACTCGTCCATCTCTTCCACGCGCGCCCAGTCGGCGGCGTCCACTTCTTCATCAGCCGTCAACTCGTGCGCAGGCTTGCTCGCACCGCGTCCGAGCGGAGAGATGTCTGTCTCGGCTCCCACGATGGGCGTGAAATCGCCCGGCTCCGGCTCCATCTTGATTCCTCGCGGCATATTCGTCTCCTCCGATTCTTGTTTCCATCAACCGTCAACTTATCGCTCAGCGGTGGCCGCCGTCGCTTTCGGCGTAGTGAAGCCGTGAAGGCGCAGCCAGTCGGCGCAGCGCCCGAGCCAGGTCGCCAAAACGGGGTCTTTATCTCCGAGCGCGAAACCGTGCGGCCCGCGCTCGTATAGATGAAACTCGAAGGGCACGCCCGCTTTGCGAAGCGCCTGGACGAACTTGAGGCTGTTCTCGACCGGCACTGCCGTATCTGTCATCGTATGGACGAGGAAGGTCGGCGGCGTCTCTTTCGTCACCTGCTCGTCGTTGGAGAGCAGCGCGACCAGCTCCGGCGACGGCGCATCGCCGAGCAGTTGCTTTCTAGACCCGCCGTGCGTCAACTCCCTCATCGTAATCACGGGATAGATCAGAACCATCAGGTCTGGCCGCGAGCTGACGCGCTCGATGGCGTCCGAAGCCTCCGGCTTGCCGGAATCGAAATGAGTTCCGGCGGTGGAGGCCAGGTGTCCTCCGGCGGAAAAGCCCAGGATGCCTATGCGCGCGGGATCAATGGCCCACTGCGCCGCGCCTGCGCGCACGATGCGAATGGCGCGCGCGGCATCTTGCAGCGGGGCCGGGTGATGATAGCGTGGGCCGATCCTGTATTTGAGCACGAAAGCCGTGATGCCCAGCGTGTTGAGCCACTCGGCGACGGGCGGGCCTTCGCGGTCCGAGAGGTGCGAGTATCCGCCGCCCGGACAGACGATGATCGCAGCCCCGGTCGCTTTCTCCTTTGGCGGCAGGAAGGGCGTGAGCGTCGGAATATCGCTCGGCTCATGCCCGACAGCGCCGGGCGCGCCTGCGGGCCAGAGGACGATGGGAGTTCCGGGAGACGCTTTCGTCATAGGCGCGCATGATGCCAGAAATAGTATTAGAGATAACTGAAGGAATCTTCCGCCCATTATCTTCCCCCTCACTATCGCACTGCCTTGAGATGTAAGAATTTGTGCAGACAATTTAACCTATTGCGGGCCGGTTGAGAAGAGCGCCGGGCATGCATAAAGAGTTTCTTCTCTTGCTTTGCTTTTGTGCGACGCGCGATAATCGCAGTGAAGCCAAAGGCAAGCTCAATATCATTGCCGTCGAGATTCATCGAGGTCTCTTTCGATCCAGCACATGGAAAGAGCAACACGCCGCAGACAGCTCTGCCCCAAGACTATCATCCTGCTCGCGCTCGTCTTAGGCTATGGCTTGTCGTGTGGGCCCACGCTTGCCGCAGAGCCTTCGTGGGTCAAAGAAGAGTATCGAAGTGGCGACTTCAAGCTGGCGGACGGCAGGCGCGCGGCGGATATTCTGATTTCGCCGGAGGATTTCAAAGTCGTGCGGATCGCGGCGGGCGACCTGGTGGTTGATGTCGAGCGCGTGACAGGAAAGAAGCCCCTGCTGCGCGAGGAGGCGGCGGCGAATCTTTCCGATCAAGTCGTCTTGGTCGGCACGCTCGGTCATAGCCGGTTGATTGACGGGCTCGTCCGTGAGGGGAAGCTCGATGTCAGCCGCCTGCGCGGTCAGTGGGAAAGCTTCCAGATAGCGACAGTTCGCCATCCTTTGCCGCATGTCGGCATGGGCCTCGTCATCGTCGGCAGCGACCGTCGCGGGACGGCCTACGGCATCTACGAGCTGTCACAGGCCATAGGCGTTTCACCCTGGCACTGGTGGGCCGACGTTGTGCCCGCGCGTCGCGCACGGCTCTTTGTCTCCGGGGGCATTCGGCGCGAAGGCCCTCCGTCCGTGCAGTACCGCGGCATCTTTCTCAACGACGAGGACTGGGGGCTTCAACCCTGGGCCGCTAAGACCTTCGAGCCCGAGCGCGCAGACATTGGGCCCAAGACCTACGCGCGCATCTTCGAGCTGCTGCTCAGGCTCAAGGCCAACACCCTCTGGCCTGCGATGCACAAATGCACGCGCCCCTTCAACCATTATCCTGAGAACAAGGTGCTCGCCGACGACTACGCTATCGTCATGGGTTCGTCGCACGCCGAGCCTATGCTGCGCAACAACGTCGGCGAATGGACGGACGACCCGAAGGCTTACGACTACACGAAGAATCCTGAGGGCGTGCGCCGTTATTGGGAGGAGCGCGTGCGCGAGAACGGGCGCTTCGAGAATGTTTACACGCTCGGCATGCGCGGCATCCACGACGGCGCGATACAGGGGCCGAAAACCTCGCCGGAGAGGATCAAGCTCCTTGAGCAGATCTTTCAAGCGCAGCGAGAGCTGCTCGCCACGCACGTCGCCCCGGACGTAACCGATGTCCCGCAGATTTTTTGCCCTTACAAGGAAGTGCTGGCCGATTACCGTAACGGACTGCGAGTGCCGGACGATGTGACAATCGTCTGGCCGGACGATAACTTCGGCCACATAAGATATTTCCCCACGCCCGAAGAACGGAAGCGACGCGGAGGCTTCGGCGTCTACTATCACATCTCCTACCTGGGCCAGCCGCTCTCCTACATCTGGCTCAACTCGACGCCGCCCGCGCTCATCTGGGAAGAGATGTCAAAGGCTTACGAGCAGGGCGTGCGAAAATTCTGGATGGTCAACGTCGGCGACATCAAGCCGGGCGAGCTCGGCACGGAGTTCTTCATGCAGATGGCCTGGGACATCTCGCGCTGGCCACGCGACCGCGTGCCGGTTTTCCTGGCGGAGTGGGCGCGGCGCGAGTTCGGCGCTGAAGCTGCTTCGGAGATCGCCGCCGTGATGAATGAGTATTACAGGCTCGCGCAAGCGCGCAAGCCGGAGCACCTGCAATGGTATCTGCCGGGCGAGACGCCGCGCCCGAGCGAGTTCTCTCATATTGACTACGGCGATGAAGCGCAGGCCCGCCTGGATGCTTACGCGTCGCTACTGGCGCGCGTCAACAGGCTCAATGCAGCGATGCCTGCTGATCGCAAGGATGCCTTCTACGAGCTGGTGGTCTATCCCGTCCGCGCCTCCGCGCTTACAAATCAACGCTATTTCTTCACGGAGAAGTGCGCGCTCTATCTTGAACAGGGGCGTGCCAGCGCGAGCGAGTGGGCGCGGCGTGCGAAGAGCGCCGACGCTCAACTCTCGGCAGAGACAGCCTTCTTTAACGAGACGCTGGCGGGCGGGAAATGGCGGCACATGATGGCGATGGAGATGGGCAAAGGCGAATGGATGAGCATGCGCAGCACGCCGCCCGTCCTGCCGCCGGCGCTCGCGCAGATGAGCCTGTCGGCGCGCGTCGGTCTCGGCGTGGCAATCGAGGGACGCCGCGAGCCCCTGCGCGAAGATGAAAGGGATGCCGCGCTGCCCGTCCTCAACGTCTTCACACGCGACACGCGCTTCATAGACGTTTTCAATACGGGGCGTGCGCCAGAGCGCTGGGCGGCGAGGCCGAATCAAAGCTGGATCGTGCTGAGCCGCACGGGCGGCGACCTCAGCGAAGATACGCGCATACGCGTCTCAATTGATTGGGCCCATGCCCCGAAAGGTGAGAGCGTCGCAGGGACGATAGAGATTAGCGGGGCAGGCATGAAGCGCACGGTAAACGTGCCCGTCTTCAACCCGCAACGCCCGCAGCCGGGGGAACTGTCAGGCTTTGTCGAATCCGGCGGCGTCGTGGCGATGGAGGCCGAGCGTTATAGCGGAAAGATCGATCGGGCGAGCGCAGGCTGGCAGAGAATCCCCGGCCTCGGGCGCACGGGCGATTCGGTGGCGGTCTTTCCGACGAATACCAACAGCGTCGAGCCCACACATATTTCGGAGCGAGCGCCGGTGCTTGAATATCGCTTCTACCTTTTCAAGCCCGGCCAGCTCAACGTCACGTATTACCTGGTTCCGACGCTTCCGCTGCTCGCGGGTCGCGGCTTGCGCTACGCCGTGGGCCTCGATGATGAGACGCCGCAGGTCGTCACGGTAGATGCCGGGCTGGCCGTGCCGTCAAAGCAGTGGGCGCAGAATGTGCTGAACGAAACGACCAGGGGCGCGACGAGGCACGAGGCGAGGGCGGGCGGATGGCACGTGCTGAAAATCTATATGGTGGATGCCGGGGTGGTGCTCGACAAGATAGTGATAGATACGGGCGGTGTGCGGCCCAGCTATCTCGGGCCGAAGGAGACAGAGGCTGTCACTTCCTCAAGCCTTAACAGGCGTTCGCGTCGTTGACCCGGATCGCTTATCAGGCAGGGGCTCGGAGGAGGCGCACGCGATGCACAGCCCGACCGGAATTTTTAAGACCTGGCTCTCGTCTTGGCTCTCGTCCTTTTGGCTTTTCGCGGGGGCGCGGTCGAGCTGCGCGTGATGAGATAGGTCGGAATGCGAATCTCCATGCCGGACTGATCTGCACGCTCGATGGTTATCATCAGCGCCTCGACGGCCCTGCGGCCAATCTCCGTGCGCGGCGAACAGACTGTCGTTAGCGGCGGCTCGGAGAAGGCCGCGAAGCTGATGTCATCGAATCCGACGATAGACATGTCTCGCGGGATCATGAGACCTGCGGCGCGGAACTCCTGCATCGCGCCGAGCGCCATCATATCGTTAGAAACGACAACTGCTGTCGGGAGTTGTCTTGAGTTCAGTATCTCGCATGCCGCTCTGCGCCCGCCCTCGAACTTAAAATCCCCTTCGTAAATTTGCGGCGTGGGCCCATCAGGCAGACGATGCTTCATGGAATCGAGGAAGGCTTCGCGGCGTATGAGGGCAGAGCGAAAGTGGGCCGGGCCCGCGATATGCACGATGCTGCGATGGCCCAGTGAGACGAGATGGTGAACAGCCTCGTCAATACCCACGGCATAATCCACGCGAATATTGCTCATATGTTCGCCGACCGCGCCCAGATTGTGAAAGACGACTCGGACGCGCTCGCGCGCCAGCTCGTCAATTAACGGCGGGTGGATTTCTGAAGTCATGAGCGCGACGCCCGCCACCTTAAGCTCGATCAGGCGGCGCACATAATCGGCGGCGCGCGCGGCGTCGTAGTTGGTGTTAAGGAGTATGACATTGTAGCCGCGCTCGAAGGCGGCGGCTTCGACGCTCTTGATCAGTTCGGGGAAGAAGGGATTGGCGATGTCTGAGACCAGTAGCCCGATGATGTTGCTGCGGCCAGAGGCGAGCGTGCGCGCGTGCGCGTTGGGGTAGTAGTTGCATGTCTCGATAGCGCGCAAGACCTTCTGGCGCGTCGCGTCCGTAACGTACTTCGTCTGGTTGATAACGTGGGAAACGGTCGCCGTGGAAACGCCCGCCTCCCGCGCCACGTCTTTGATACGCATAGCTTCTAGAGTGAGAGCCGAACTTAAAGCGGTAGTTTGTTCGCTATCTTCTATTGCTTGAGACGCAACTTGCTCGCCTCTGTAGGGCCCAGCGGACTAACCGATGACATGTTAATGTCGAGAGAGGCTTTTTTGAAAGTCGCGGTGCAGCGGCTTTAAGAAATAATTTGGCGTGTCAACTCATGAGTCACGCGCGCAACGGAATCCCAGGTTGTTCAATCCGCTATCGGGTGTCGCATGACTGCGCCCGGCGACGCGATAGTTAGTGCAGAAGTTTTCGGCGCACAAATATGAGCCGCCTCTAATCACGCGTTCCGTCCCCATCTCCGGCCCTCTGGGGTTATCTTGCGCAGACCTCTCATAGTAATCGTCAGCATACCAGTCAGCGCACCACTCCCAGACGTTACCGGCAACGTCATAGAGCCCGTAGCCGTTCGGCGGAAAACTCCTGACGGGAGCGCGACCGATGTAGCTGTCTTCGCCCGTGTTGTGATCTGGAAAGCGTCCCTGCCACCAGTTGGCGACCGGTTTTCCAAAGGGGCGCAAGTCATCGCCCCAGGCATACTTCTTTCCCGCCAGGCCGCCGCGCGCCGCATATTCCCACTCGGCTTCGGTCGGCAGACGCTTGTGGGCCCAACGTGCATACGCCGCCGCATCGCTCCACGAAACCTGGCAGACAGGCTCGTCCGGCGCAGCCACGGAACCGGGCCCATCCGGGTGTCGCCAATCGGCCCCGTCAACCCTCTCCCATACGCCCGACTTGAGATTGAAGACGCCGGACCAGCCGAACTTTTCCGCGTCGGTCCGGTAAGAGGTCGCAGCAATGAACCTGGCGAACTCCGAGACTGTAACCTCCTGCTCGTCTATCCAGAAAGAATTGATAGTCGTTTCATGCGCGGGCGCTTCGTAGGGCATCGCGTCGTTTGTGCCCATCATGAATGTTCCGCCTTTGACGAGCACCATTCCTTCATGCGCTGCCGTAGACGCTCGCGCGGAAGGCGTCGTCGTCGCAACGGAAGATGACACGCTTGCCGAATGATCGGCACGCCCCGAAGCCTGAGACGAGTCCGTCGTTGAAGATGCGTGCTGGCAGCCCTGCGCCGCGAGCAGCAAGAGCGCGCAGGCAAGCCAGCCGGAATTTCTTGAAGCACGCTTCCACATGATGGAACGAGTGGCTCGGATACGTCCAGACCTCTCAGGAAGAGAATTGTTGATCGTGCGCTTCCGGCAGCGTGGCCGGGCGTGTTTGACTACCTGGCGCTCACTGTCGTTAATTTGACTACTTCGCGCTCTCAATTGTTAACCGATGCGGGCGCTCTCCTTTGTCCAGGGGTGCGCGTTTGCCTGAGTTGAGAGACGGGCCAGTGTTCGGACTCGGCGTGCTCGCGGCGCATGATCGCGGCCATGCGCCTGACAAGCTCGGGCCTCTGTGCGGCCACGTCACGAGTTTCCCCGACATCAGTTTGCAGGTCATACAATTCGATGGGCCCATCAGCGCCATGACGCACAGCCTTCCACCTGCCCAGCCGCGCAGCCTGCGCGAAACCGCCTTCATGAAATTCCCAGTAGAGATACTTATCAGGAGTCTGTCGCTGCCCCAGCAGCACAGGGAGGATAGAGCTGCCGTCAATGCCCGCCGGAGGTCTGACGCCCGCCATGCGCGCCATCGTGGGAAGCAAGTACCATTGGGCCGCGACGTAATCTGTGGTTTGCCCCGCCCTGATCTTTCCGGGCCAGCGCACGATGAGCGGCACGCGCACTCCGCCCTCATAAAGCTCACGCTTGATGCCGCGAAACGGGCCGTTGCTGTCGAAGAAAGACTGCTCATAGCCGCCTTCATCTTTCGATTGCGGGCCGTTATCGCTGCTGAACATAACGATAGTCTCGTCGTCCAGATTCAGCTCCTTCAAGAGGGCCAGAATCTTTCCGGCGTCAGTGTCCATGCGCGCGATCATCGCCGCGTAGTTCTTCTCTGGCTGCGGCCACGTCTGGTTCGAGTAGGGAGCATCCGTCGGGACTTCCATCCCGTTGCCTGTCTTCTTGGTCAGCTCGTTGTGAGCATGTGGGATGGTGTAGGCGAGGTAGAGGAAGAAGGGGCCGTTGCGCTCGCGCCTGATGAAGTCGAGGGCCTCCTGCGTGAAGAGATCATGAGAGTACGTGCCCCTCGGAAGCGTGACGCGCTCATTGTTGCGCCACAGGTAATCTGGATAGTAGTTGTGCGCGAGATTTTGATTGAGATAGCCGAACCAGTAATCGAAGCCCTGGCGGTTCGGGACGCCCGTTGTGTCCGGCTCGCCCAGCCCCCATTTGCCGATCACGCCCGTCCTGTATCCGGCTCGCTTGAGCACCTCCGCTATCGTCACGTCTTCAGGGCGCAGCGAGACTCTCTGGTTATTCACGTCCATGTTGCCACGGATATAAGCGTGGCCCTGATGCAGCCCCGTCATGAAACTGGCGCGCGAAGGGGCGCAGACAGGGCTGCCCGAATAAAACTGCGTCAGGCGCAATCCCTCCTGGGCCATCCTGTCCAGGTTAGGTGTTTTGAAAAACTTTTGACCGTAACTGCCAAGGTCGCCGTAGCCCAGGTCGTCCGCCAGAATGAAAATAATATTCGGCCTGCGCTGCTCGCGCCTTCCCCTTTGCGCGGGAGCGACCGCCTGCATCAGCAGCAAGCTCAAAGCGCTGATTGCTGCCACGAACAGCTTGAAAAAAACTGTGTCCCGGTGGTGAACCATTCGACGCTTGCTCCGTTCAACGCTCTGCGAGATTCGTCTAAGCACTCAGACTCTATCAGCCGTGAGGCTTAAAAAGATTTACCCGCCCGGCTGGGCCCGGACTCCGGTTAGTATAACCACCCGTCGCTATTAAGTCATGCCGCTTCGACTTGTCAGAAGGCGAGCGCAAGTCGTATAACTAGCGCACCGGCACAAACAGTCAAAGAGGAGAAACCATGAAGCCTTTCCGCGTCAAAATCGCTTTTCCGGTTTGCCTGCTCGCTCTATTCTCTTATTGCCTGCTTGCTTCGCCGCTCATTGCGCCGCGCGTCACTGCCAGGCCCAAGCCCAGATACAACGTCCTCTTCATCATCTCAGACGACCTGCGCCCGGAGTTGGGCAGCTACGGCAATCCCATCATCAAGACGCCTAACATAGATAGCCTGGCCGCACGCGGCACGCGCTTCGACAGAGCTTACGCGCAGTATCCACTGTGTAATCCCTCGCGCGCCTCGCTGCTCAACGGACGCTACCCGACGCAGACGGGCGTGATGGACAACAATACTTATTTCCGCGTCAAGCACCCTGACTTCGTAACGCTGCCGCAATACTTCAAAGCGAACGGCTACGCGTCGCTGCGTACAGGCAAGATTTTCCACGGCGGAATAGACGATCAGGTTTCGTGGACGGAGGGAGGCCAGCCGCCCGACCCTGCCATCACGGGCCGTGGCTCGGGCGCGCGTCCCTCAGCGAACTCGCGCGGACAGGGCGCGGCAGTCGAGCGCGACCCGGACGAAACTGAGGCCGCTGCGACGACTCAACCAAGCACGTCAACGGGCGGCGGGCACGGCGCGGCATCAGACCGCATCGTTGTGCTTGAAGGCAACGGTGAATCGCACGGTGATTACAGGACGGCCACGCGCGCTATTCAATATTTGGAGAGATACAAAGACCAGCCCTTCTTCCTGGCCGTCGGTTTCGTCAAGCCGCACAGTCCGCCGACCGCCCCGAAAAAGTTCTTCGACCTCTACGACCCGGCCAGGATAACTCTGCCGCAGGATTTCAACACGCACCCGGCGGCCCCGCAGGGCTTCCCCGACATCTCCATCCCGAAACGAAACAGCGACCTCTTCATAGGCCGCAACGCCTCGCCCTCCGAAGCGCGCGAGATGATACGAGCCTATTACGCGTCCGTCAGTTTCATGGACGAGCAGGTAGGCAGAGTGCTCGGCGCGCTTGACCGCCTGCGCCTGCGCGACAATACCATCGTCGTTTTCTGGGGCGATCACGGCTATCACCTTGGAGAAAAGGGAAAATGGTCTAAGGCATACTCGCTCTTCGAGGTCGGAACTCGCGTGCCGCTGATTATCGCTCCGCCCGGAGCGAAGGCCAGCGTCAGCCAGCGCAACGTGCAACTGCTCGACCTCTATCCGACGCTCGCCGAGCTTTGCGGCCTGCCGAGGCCGCAGAGCATAGAGGGGCGCAGCCTTGTCCCGCTGCTGCGTAACCCGAGGGCGAAGTGGGATTATCCGGCCTTCTCCATGACGGTCTATCAAGGCACGCTGGGGAAATCCGTCCGCACAGAGCGCTGGCACTACGCCGAGTGGGATGAGGGGCGGGCCGGTGCGATGCTCTTCGATAACTCGAAAGACCCGCACGAGCTGAAGAACCTTGCGGGCGACCCGGCCTACGCCGCAACGGTGCAGGAGATGAAGAGACTCTTGTCGCAGATACCCGCGTCCACAGGCAACCAGACGGGCGCGGCGCAACGAGCTACTGCGCCTTAGAAAATTGACGGAAGCTCGGTCGAGGTGAAGGCGAGACGCTTGAGCTGCGACCGAGACGAAGTGTAAACTGTCAAAGTCCTCCAGAACAATTAAGGCCGCCGAAGCGCCCCTGGCGTTGCGTGAAGTTTGCTGGATGCTGCAACCCCGTGCAGCAAGTAGTGCGATGTCCCGATCACAAGCGGGAATAGAAATCGAAAACCACGTCCGTTTGAACGCAGGCTTTTATCATAACCATAGAGAAGCTGTGGATACCGCCTCGTTGAAGCTTAATTAAATTTCAGCTCTTGAGGCCGGCCCGCGCGTAGCGATGGGGTTAAGCGGTTTTCCGAGTTGTGAGCCACAGCCGAAAACTTCATCAGCAGGTTTGAGGATTGAGCATGCAAAATAATCTTTTGAAAAAACCCGCCCCCTACCTGGCCTTCGTAGTCCTGATGGCGGGCTGGCTCGTCCTGCTTTCCGTCGAAGCGATTGCACAGAAACGCGCATCGCAGGCAGTCCGCATTACGGCATCCTTCGACGCCGATTGGCGTTTTCTCAAGGGCGATGCCGAGGGGGCTGAGAAACCTGAGTTCGATACGTCGGCGTGGCGCAGGCTGGACGTGCCGCACGATTGGAGCATCGAAGGCCCTTTCGACGAGAACAACCCGACGGGCGGCGCGGGCGGCTTTCTTCCAGCGGGCGTCGGCTGGTATCGCAAGGAGTTCACTCTTCCGGCGGGCAACGCCGCCAAGCGCGTCTTCATAGAGTTTGACGGCGTGATGGCCAATAGCGACGTGTGGATCAACGGCTTTCATCTGGGAAAGCGGCCATACGGATATGTCAGCTTCCGCTACGAATTGACTGGGCATCTCAACTTCGGCGACAGCAAACGGAACGTCCTGGCCGTGCGCGCAGACAACTCTGGTCAGCCAGCCTCACGCTGGTACACGGGCGCAGGCATCTACAGGCACGTTCGATTAGTCGTCACCGACCCCGTTCACATAGAGCATTGGGCGACGTTCATCACTACGCCCAAGGTCGCGGCAGACCAGGCCACAGTGCATGTGCAAAGCACCGTCGTCAATCAATCGGAAACGTCACGCAGCGTCACATTACAGCTCACAGTCATCGGCCCGGATGGCCGCGCCGTCCAGACAGCCGAGACGAGACAGCAAACCATCGCGGCGGGTAAGTCCGCGGATTTCCAGCAAGACCTCAATGTTAAGTCGCCGCAACTGTGGAACCTGGATCAACCGCATCTTTACTCCGTCGTGTCGCGTGTGCGCTCGGGCAGTACCATGCTCGACGACGAGACGACCGCGTTCGGCATACGCGAGTTTCATTTCGACGCCCCGACCGGGTTCTGGCTCAACGGGCGCAACTTCAAGATCAAAGGCGTCTGCCTTCATCATGACGCCAGCGCTTTCGGCGCGGCTGTGCCTTTACGCGCCTGGGAGCGCCGTCTGGAAGCGCTCAGGGCTTTGGGCGTCAACGCCATTCGCACCGCGCACAATCCGCCCGCGCCGGAGTTTCTGGACCTCTGCGACCGCATGGGCTTTCTCGTGATGGACGAATTGTTCGACGCCTGGACGGTCGCCAAGAATCCCTTCGACTATCACCTGTACTTCCGCGAGTGGTCTGGCATTGACGTGCGCGACACTGTGCGCCGCGACCGCAATCATCCGAGCGTCATCATCTACAGCGCCGGAAATGAGATTCACGATACCCCGAAAGCCGAGCTGGCGAAGGCGATTCTCTCTTCGCTGGTCGCCACCTTCCACGAGCACGACCCTTCGCGGCCAGTCACGCAGGGACTCTTTCGTCCCAACGTCAGCCACGATTACGACAACGGGCTCGCGGACTTGCTCGACGTGATCGGTCAGAACTACCGCGAGCAGGAGATACTTGCCGCTCATAGACAAAAGCCGACGCGCAAGATTTTAGGCACGGAGAACAGCCACGACCGCAACCAGTGGCTCGCCCTGCGCGACAATCCGCCGTACTCGGGACAGTTCATCTGGGCCGGGATTGATTACCTCGGCGAGTCGCGCCGTTGGCCCGCCATCGCCGACAACTTCGGCCTCCTTGATCGCACAGCTATGACGAAGCCGATAGGCTTTCAACGACAGAGCTGGTGGAGCGAGCGCAGCATGGTCTTTATCACGCGTCGCCTCGCGCCCACGCCGCTTACGCCCACAGACCCCGGCTACGGTACGGTTGCCGAAGAGCGTCGCCCGCAGGTCTTGCTCTCCGATTGGACGCCGCGCAGCCTCTCGGCTCACAACGAGAACGTAGAGGTTTATAGCAACTGCGAACAGGTCGAGCTTTTCCTCAACGGCAAATCGCTAGGCTCGAAACCGCTCCCGGCGGACGATGCGCCGCGCAACTGGACAGTGCCGTTTGAGGCGGGCACGCTCAAGGCCATCGGGATGAACAAGGGCAAGGCGGTCGCTACGTATGAGCTGCGAACCGCCGGGAAGGCCGCGAAGATAGAGCTGACTGCCGACCGCACGCGTCTCGCTCCCGTGTGGGATGATGTCGTTTACGTTGCCGCCAGGGTCTTGGACGCGAGCGGCGTGCTCGTCCCCGGAGCGAGCGACCTGATTACGTTCAAAGCGACGGGGCCAGGGCGCATCGTCGCCGTTGATAGCGCCGACAATAACAGCCATGAGCCTTTCCAGGCTTCCGAGCGCAAAGCTTATCAGGGCCTCGCCTTCGCCATGCTCAAGGCCAACGCGCCCAGGGGGCGGATAACGCTTACGGCTTCAGCGCCGGGTCTCACCGGCGGCTCAATCACGATCAACGCAGTCGTCGCGTCACGTTGATGAGATAAACGCTGTGAAGAATGAAGGAGACCGATTATGCAGAAACTACGTCAAGCGCTCGCGCTGCTCTCGATGACCTTGATGGTGCTCGCAGGAAGCACGCGCGTCGCGGCCCAGTCGAAGTACTTCGGCAATTGGCCCAGGGGAGCTTCGCCGAAGGAAGTCGGCAAGCGAGTGGCGGAGAACTTTGTTCTACGTAAGTTTGAATTCGAGCAGATGGTTAACGGCAAACCCAAAAGGCAGTTTGTCATCTACCCGGAGATTTGCGCCTGGTACGGCTCTTTAACCGTCGCTCAACTAACGAACGACCGCGATCTCAAGACGAGGCTCATTAAAAAGTTCGATCAATTCCTGACGCCGGAAGGCGCAAAGCACGTCTCGCAGGAGGCGCATGTGGATTACCGTGTTTTCGGCGTCGTCCCGTTAGAGATTTACATGCAGACCAAAGATCGCAGGTATCTGGAGATGGGCCGTGGGTTCGCCGACAAGCAGTGGGAGAAGACCACCTCGGACGGCATCACGGAAGAGGCACGCTACTGGATTGATGATATGTATATGATCCCGGCCGTGCAGGTGCAAGCCTTTCGCGCGACCAGCGAGGCCAGGTACTTAGACCACGCGGCGCTGGCGATGGTCGCATACCTGGATAAGCTGCAACAGCCGAACGGCCTCTTTTTCCACGCGCCGGACTCGCCCTTCTACTGGGGGCGCGGCAACGGCTGGTATGCCGCCGGGATGGCGGAGCTGCTGCGCTCGCTTCCCGCCAAGCATCCGCACCGCGCGCGCATACTCGAAGGCTACAGGAAGATGATGGCCTCGCTCCTCAAATACCAGGGCCAGGAGGGACTCTGGAAACAGCTCATAGACCACCCGGAATCATGGGATGAGACTTCGGGCACCGGCATGTTCGCCTTCGCCATGGTGAGCGGCGTTAAGCAGGGCTGGCTCGACGCGAAGACCTATGGCCCGGCGGCCCGCAAAGCCTGGCTCGGTCTCGTCAAATATATTGACCAGGACGCCAGGGTGAGAGAGGTCTGCGCCGGAACGAACAAGGCCGCGAAGGAAGTGGGCCCAGACCTCGACGCGCAGTTGAAATTCTACCTGGAGCGCCCGCGCATCGTCGGCGACCTGCACGGCCAGTCGCCCGTGCTCTGGACGGCAACGGCGCTGCTGCGTTAGTCGGTCTATATTCCGCTCAGCTTTGGTGCGCCGAAGCCGGCGGTGAGGGGACTGCTTATGACAGTGACGATTGTACGAATGAAGATCGTCGTCTTATCTATGCTCCTGCTCGCAGGCTTCGCCGCCGCCTTGACTATCTCGGGCACGGCGGCGGCATCCGACAAGCCTAAGCGTGAGGGAAAGGTCGCGGCGAAGCCTTTGTTCCGCGACCCCATCTTCGACGGGGCGGCTGATGCGGTCGTCATCTGGAACCGTCGTGAGCGAAAGTGGTTCATGTTCTACACGAACAGGCGGGCGAACGTGGCGGGCCTCTCCGGCGTAACGTGGGTGCACTCGACGCGCATCGGCATCGCGGAGTCAACCGACGGCGGCGCGACCTGGAAATATCGCGGCACGGCGGATATCAACTACGGCACGGCGGATTACACGCAATGGGCCCCGGATGTGCTCTATCACGGCGGCATCTATCACATGTTCCTCACAATCGTGCCGGGGACGTTTACAGATTGGCAGCACCCGCGCGAGATCATTCACCTGACGAGCACAAACTTGCTGAAATGGAAATTTGAATCGGCTTTGAAATTCGTCTCCGACAAGGTGATTGACCCTTCCGTCATACAGTTGCCGGACGGCACATGGCGTATGTGGTACAACAACGAGCGCGATCATAAGTATATCTACTATGCCGATAGCCCAGACCTTTATCGCTGGCAGGATCGCGGCAAGGCGGTCGGCGAGCGCGGCGAAGGGCCCAAAGTCTTCCGTTGGAAGAATCGCTACTGGATGGTGATCGACGTGTGGCGAGGTCTGGTCATTTACAGCTCGGATGATGCTCTGAAGTGGACGCGACAGCCCGGCAATATTCTTGAGACGCCGGGCCGGGGAGCGGACGATCAGGTCAAGGGCGGACACGCGGACGTGGTTGTCAGCGGCGACAGGGCTTTCCTCTTCTACTTTACGCACCCCGGCAGGCGGAACGCTGAGTCGAATGAGGACGGCTATGAGCAACGGCGCAGCTCCATACAGGTCGTCGAGCTGGAATTCAAGGACGGGCAGATAACCTGCAATCGTGACGAGCCGACGCGCATACAGCTCAGAGCGCCCCGCGACAAAAAATAAGAGGCCATGAAGCAAAATATCGGGTTGACCGCGAGGCTCTTACTGTTGGCTATGATGCTTGGCTGGCTCATGCCCGCGCCGCTGCGCGCAGCCGACCTCATCCCGCTCGCGGGCGAGTGGCGTTTCTCGCTCGACCCGTCGGATGCGGGCGTCAAAGATCAGTGGTTCAATCGAGAACTGAACGGTCAGATCAAACTGCCCGGCGTGCTCCAATCGCAAGGGTACGGCGACGAGATCACGGCCAGGACGCCCTGGGTGCTCTCGCTCTATGATCGCCTCTGGTACGAGCGCGAGGACTACAAGGCTTACACGCAGCCGGGGCGCGTCAAAGTGCCTTTCCTCTCCCAGCCGCCGCGTCATTACCTGGGCGCGGCCTGGTACCAGCGCGAGATAGAGATACCGCAGGAGTGGCAGGGCCGCCGCGTCGTGCTCAACCTGGAAAGGCCGCACTGGGAAACGACCATCTGGATTGACGAGCGAAAGATCGGCTCTAACCTGAGCCTGGTCGCGCCGCACCTCTACGACCTGGGCCAGCTTGCGCCCGGCAAGCACCGTCTCACAGTCCGCATCGATAATCGCCTGCTGATGCCCTATCGTCCAGATGCTCACAGCGTCTCGGATTCGCTGGCGGGCAGTTGGAACGGCATCGTCGGAAAGATAGAGCTTCAGGCGACGAGCCCCGTCTGGATTGACGACGCGCAGGTCTTTCCGAACGTGGTGAAAAAATCTGCTCTCATCAAGGTGCAGGTCGGAAACATGACGGGCCTGGACGGCAAGGGCACGCTCTCGGCGGGCGGCGTGACGGCGCAGATCATTTGGGACTCGAAGGGAGGCAAAGCGGAATTGGAAGTGCCGCTCGGCCCAGGCGCGCAGACCTGGGACGAGTTTCATCCAGTCCTGCAACGTCTCACCTTGCAGCTCAACGGTGCGCAGGCGGACGACCGCCGCGAGCTTGTCTTCGGTCTGCGTGAGCTGCGAGCCGAAGGGAATCAATTCATACTCAACGGCAGGCCGATCATCTTTCGCGGCACGCACCACGGCGGCGATTTCCCACTGACGGGCTACCCGCCCACCGACGTTGAATACTGGAAGAAGCTCATACGCATCTGCCAGTCCTGGGGCCTCAATCACATACGCTTCCATTCCTTCTGCCCGCCCGAAGCGGCCTTCATCGCCGCCGACGAGCTTGGCTTTTATCTACAGCCCGAGCCGGGCATGTGGAACGAGATCAGTCCAGGCACTCCCATGGAGCGCATGCTCTACGAAGAGACGGAGCGGATGACGCGCGCTTACGGCAACCATCCCTCTTACCTCTTGCTCTCTCCGAGCAACGAGCCCAAAGGGCGCTGGACACAATCGCTGCCGAGATGGGCCGAGCACTACCGGCGCGCAGACACGCGGCGGCTCTACACGAACGGGACCGGGCATACGGAGAAGGAAGTGCCCAATCTCACGGAGGGCGTTGACTACCTCGTCGTGCAGCGCATCGGAGCAGACATGCTGCGCGGCAACTCCGCCTGGTTTGGGCGCGATTACCGCGATTCGCTCAAGGGCGTCAACATGCCCGTGCTCTCACACGAGACGGGCCAGTGGGTCGCCTATCCAGATTACGCGATCATCAGTAAATTCACGGGCTACATGCGGCCCGGCAACTACGAGATTTTCCGCGACTCGATGGCCGCGCACGGGCTGCTCGAGAGGAACAGGGATTTCGCCCTGGCCTCTGGCCGCTACCAGCTTGAGTGTTACAAGGAGGAGATCGAAGCAAACCTGCGCACGCCGGGTCTCGGCGGCTTTCAGCTCCTGGACCTGCATGATTATCTGGGCCAGGGCACGGCGCTCGTCGGACTGCTCGACGCCTTCTGGGAGGAGAAAGGCTACGCCACGGCGAAGGAGTTTCGCCGGTTCTGCAATACGACCGTGCCGCTCGCGCGCTTGGAGAAACGTGTCTTCACAACGGAGGAACAACTCGACGTTGAGGTGGAAGTGGCCCACTACGGCGAGCGTCCGCTCACCAACGCTATCCCCTATTGGAAGATCGTTGACGGCAGCGGCAGGACAATCGCCGGAGAGCGTTGGCCTTCGCGCACGATTCCGCTCGGCAGGAACATCTCGCTCGGCCACGTCAAGGCCGACCTCTCGAAGCTTGCCACGCCGCGCGCTTATAAACTCGTCGTGGGGCTTCAGGGAACCGAGTTTGAAAACGACTGGGACTTCTGGCTCTACGCGGAAGCCTTGAACGACTCTGCTCCCGCAGACGTGTTCGTCACAAAATCCTGGGATGAAGCCGAGGCGCGACTGGCCGCAGGCCGTAAGGTGCTCTACCTGCCGCGCAACGCAGACCTCGATTGGACGAGCCCGCCGCTCGACACCGTGCCCGTGTTCTGGAACCGTCTGATGGGCCCGGCCTGGGGGCGCATGTTAGGGATATGGGCCAACTCAAGGCATCCGGCGCTCGCGCAGTTTCCCACGGAAGCGAATTTCGACTGGCAGTGGGCCGAAACCATTCGCAACGTGCGCGCCGTCAATCTTGATCGCCTGCCGCGCAGCCTCCAACCCATCGTGCAGGCCATTGACGACTGGAATCGAAACTACAAGCTCGGTCTTCTCTTCGAGTGCAAGGTCGGGCGGGGCCGTTTGATGGTCTCATCCTTCGACATCGGCAACGGGGCGGACACCAATTCTGTGGCGCGGCAACTGCGGCGCTCGGTTCTCTCTTACATGGCGAGCGCCAGGTTCCAGCCGCAAGCCGCCGTCCAGCCCGCGCAAATTCGCAGCCTGCTCTTCGACACACGCGTCATGCACAAGCTTGGGGCCGTGGCCAAGGCCGAAGCTCAGCCTCAAAGTCCGGCCTCGAACGCCGTTGACGGCGACCCGAATACGTTCTGGCAAGTGGGCGACCCTCGGAAGATCGTCAAGCGCCCGCATGAGTTGACCATTAGCTTCAATGTGCCGGTGGCGATGAAGGGCCTCGTCCTCATGCAGCGACAAAATCATCGTGAGCACGAGGGGGATATACGCGAGTATGTCTTGGCGGCGAGCGACGACGGCAAAGAGTGGCGCGAGGTCACGCGCGGCCAACTGGCCTCGACCTTCGACCCGCAGCAAGTCTCCTTCAAGCAGGAGGTGACGGCACGTTATCTGAAACTGACGGCGCTTTCAGGCTTCGGCGCAGATACTACGTCGGCGTTGGCCGAGCTGGCCGTCATCTACACAGGGCCAAAGCTCGCCGGTACGGAAGAGGGCCAGCTCGAATATCAACGCAGTAAGAGCGCCACACCGGACATTGACGAAGGCACGAACGCCAACCAGAGGCCGCAAAGCACGCCTCCGAAGCCCAGGAAGCGGCGAAGGCCTTGAGCCGACAACGTCCACAGGCCCGCCCGCGCGTCAGCTTAAAAGCCCGGTACACCTTTATTTCAGGGGCGCTTGCGCTCATTCGCCATGTGTTGGTACAATCCGTTTTGTAATTTGACACGTTTTGGGCGTCGGGGGGATTCAATCCGCAACGCGCCCGGTTATTTTCCAATTTTTGATAGGAAGCTCCAGAAGACCTTCGTCCATGAATCGAACATACACTCGATTCTGAAATTTAATGGCCGAACCCGCGCCAAAGTGTGACGGGCTCGCGGCGAAGGCGCTCCTATCGAATCCGATCATATAGCTGCCGTCCTCCATAGTCGGCGCAAACGTAAATTCGGTTGACGCTTTCAACGCCGGGGCCGCCACGCGGGCACTGATGACCCAGTGGATGGCTGCGGGCATGTTTTCGGGCCTTGCGGGCTCGATCAAAATTCGTTGCAGCGGAGACCACAAGAGATGAGCGAGATCAACGTCCAAATCAAGAATGGCGCGGCCCACAGCGTCGCTGCGCCCGTCACGGTCGGCGAGGCACTGCGTAAACTCGACCGCGATGCCGCCAAACAGGCCCTCGCCGCCCGCATCAACGGGCGCGAGGTGGATTTAGCGCATGAGCTTGACGCCCCTGAGAACGGCGACACCATCCGTATTGAGCCCGTCATGCCGCAGACCCTCGAAGGCTTAGACGTGCTCAGGCATTCGACGGCGCACCTGCTCGCCGCTGCCGTCCTTGATCTCTTCCCCGGAACGAAGCTCGGCATTGGCCCGGCGCTCCTGGACGACCCGCGCTACGGTTTCTACTATGACATCATCGCGCCCCGCCAGTTGACCGACGAAGACTTGCCCGTCATAGAGAAGCGCATGCGCGACATCGCCAAGCGCAATCTCGCGTATCGTCGTGAAGAGATTCCGAAGGCTGATGCCCTGCGCGTCTTCGCGCAGAGAGACGAGCCTTTGAAATGCGAGCTGATCGAGGACAAGGCCGGCGAGGTCGTCAGCGTCTATTACATTGACGGCTCGCCGTTCCTAGACTTCTGCCTCGGCCCGCATGTGCCGAACACGAACAGGCTCAAAGCCTTCAAACTGCTCACGCTCTCGGGCGCGTACTGGAAGGGCGACCCGACGAAGCCGCAGATGCAGCGCATCTACGGGACGGCCTTCTTCACGCAGGAAGAATTGGACGCCTGGGCCAAACAGCGTGCCGAAGCTGAAAGACGCGATCATCGCCGTTTGGGCCGCGAGCTTGACCTGTTTTCCATTCAGGAGCAGTACGGGCAGGGGCTCATCTTCTGGCATCCGAAGGGTGGGCTCGTGCGCAAGCAGATGGAGGATTACCTGCGCGATGAGCTGATCGCTCGCGGCTACGGGCTGGTCTTTACGCCGCACATCGCCAAGCGCGAGTTGTGGCACACGAGCGGCCACGAGCAGAACTACGCGGATTCGATGTTTTCGCCGATGGAGTTCGAGGGGCAGGAGTTTCGCATCAAGCCCATGAACTGCCCCTTCCACATAGGCATCTACAAATCCGCGCAGCGCTCTTATCGTGATCTGCCGCTGCGCTACGCGGAGCTCGGCACGGTTTACCGCGCGGAGCTGTCGGGTACGCTGCACGGTCTGACGCGCGTGCGCGGCTTTACGCAGGACGACGCGCATATCTTCTGCACGCCGGAAAACGTCAAGCGAGAGATTCTCGGCTGCGTTGATTTCGCTTATCACATGTTCGACGTGTTCGGCTTCAAAGACTTCAAGGTCGAGCTGTCGGTTCGCGGCCAGAGCGCCGGTCAGCACTACCTGGGCTCGGACGAAGATTGGGAGCAAGCCGAAGCGGCGCTCGTCGAAGCCCTGGGCGACCGCGCCATTCCGTACAAGCGTATGGAGGGCGAGGCCGTCTTCTACGGGCCGAAGATTGACATCCGCGTCGAGGATGCCATCGGTCGCACCTGGCAGTTGACGACCGTGCAGTTTGATTTCAACCTGCCGGAGCGCTTCGAGCTTGAATACATCGCCGAAGACAATAAGCCGCATCGCCCCGTCATGATTCACCGCGCGCTGTTCGGCTCGATGGAGCGTTTCTTCGGCGTGCTCATAGAGCATTACGCGGGAGCGTTCCCGATGTGGCTCTCGCCTGTTCATGCGGCTGTGCTGCCGATTACGGATCGCGTCAACGAGTACGCCGAGACGGTCGGGCGCGAGTTGCGCGCAGCGGGATTGCGCGTCGAAGTCAACCTGCGCAGCGAGAAGATCGGGGCGAAGATTCGGGATGCGCAGATGCAGAAGATTCCATTCATGCTGGTGCTCGGAGACCGCGAGATCGAAGAAGGCCGGGTCGCCGTGCGCGAGCGAAGCAAGGGGGACTTGGGAACGATGACGGTCGAGGAGTTCGAGACGATGGCGCGTGGGCTCATCAACTCGCGCGCATTGGTAAACGAAGTCCCTTCGACAAAGCCTCAAGCTCCGGGTCAATAACAGACTTCGGACTTCAGGGGGCTGGCGCTTTGGGACTACAACAATGGAGGTGCAGAAATAGCTACAGGCTTTAGAGGTCGCGGGCAGCGCCCCGACAATCGTCGCGCCCCTGCCGCGCGCATCAATGAGAGAATCCGCGTGCCGGAAGTGCGCGTGATTGATGAGGACGGCGAACAGCTCGGCGTCCTGGAAACGCGCGAGGCCATCCGCCGCGCTCGTGAGAGGGGGCTCGATCTGGTCGAGGTCGCGCCCAATGCCGAGCCGCCCGTATGCCGCATCATTGATTACGGCAAGTTCCAGTATGAGGCCAAGAAGAAGGCCAACGAGGCCAAGAAAAAACAGGTCGTCATCACCGTCAAAGAGGTCAAGTTCAGGCCCGGCACGGACGATCATGATTACGATTATCGTATGAAGCACGCGCGCGAATGGCTGACGGAGGGCGACAAGGTGAAGGCCACGATCTGGTTTCGCGGGCGCGAGATGACGCACCGCGAGCTGGGCGCGCGTATTCTTGAGAAGCTCGAACACGACCTGCAAGACATCGCCGAAGTCGAAGCGCGCCCGCGCATGGAGGGCAATCAGATGTTCATCATCCTCGCCCCCAAGCGACATAAGGGCGGAGGTGGCGGCGGCGGCGGAGCGAAACCCGCCGAGCCGTCGGCTGCACCGGCAGCGCCCGCGACCGGCGCAGCACAGGGATGACTTCGGAGTAAGTCCGAAATCTAAAATTATTAAGGGAGTTATGATGCCAAAACTTAAGACACACAAGGGCGCGGCCAAGCGTTTTCGTTTGACCGCGACGGGCAAGATCAAGCGCGGCCATTCGCATGCCCGCCACATCCTGACCAAGAAGACTAACAAGCGTAAGCGCCACCTCGACATTGACACGCTCGTCTCGGAAGGCGATCAAAAGCGCGTCGAGGCAATGCTGCCCTATGGACGAAGTTGATTCGTCGGCATTAAACGCAGCGGTCGCTGTCCTGTACATCTCGCGCCGCTGCTAGGTAAGGTTTTGAGAGCTGCGATCAGGCGTGGACTGATCGTAGCAGGAAAGGAGACGAGTCATGCCTCGTGCAAAACGTGGTAATAAGCGCCTCGAAAGGCGCAAGAAGATTCTTAAACTAGCCAAAGGCTATCGCGGCACAAAGTCGAAGCTCTACCGCTCGGCCAAGGAGTCGGTCGAGCGCGGTCTGACCTTCGCTTATACCGGGCGCAAGCTCAAGAAGCGCGACTTCCGCAGCCTGTGGATCGTGCGCATCGGAGCCGCCGCGCGCTTAAACGGGCTCAACTATTCGCAGTTCATGCATGGCTTGAAGCTCTCCGGCATCGAGCTTGATCGAAAAGTCCTGGCCGACCTGGCCGTCAACGAGCCCGCGGCCTTCACGGCGCTCTCGGGACAGATCAAAACGGCGCTTGAGAACGAACAACAGCAGCAGCAGGCGGCAGCCTGAGAGCCGTCGAGTGAAGGATTCTGGTCATGCCGGAAGCCACCGAACAAGTAGCACCGAAGCAACAGGTGGAAGCTGCACGCGAAGCGTTCGAGCAGGAGTTCGAGCGCTTTGCGCGCTTTCGTCAGGATGCTCCGCAAACAGGCGCTCTGGCCCTAAAGGATGCGGAGGCGGCTCTGCGTGAGCTTGATGAGCTGCGCCGCCAGCACACGGGCAAAAAAAGCAGGCTGGCATCGGCCAAGAAGATGATCGGTCGCGTCGCAGCGCAAGACCGCCCGGCCTTCGGCCAGTACGTGCAGCAGCTCGAAGGCGAGATTGCTCTTGCTCTTGAAGAGGCTGAGCGGTCGCTCAAGGGCTACCTGACGGCGGCGCAGGAGGAGAGCGAGCGCCTTGACGTGACGCTGCCGGGCAGGCGTCCGCGCGCGGGCCATCTTCACCCGATCACGCTGCTGCGCCAGCGCATAGAGGACATCTTCGTCTCGCTCGGCTACTCGATTGAGGACGACCGCGAGATCGAGAACGATTTCTATAATTTCACGGCGCTCAATATCCCCGAGAATCATCCGGTGCGAAATCCGCAGGACACCTTCTACACCACCGGGGGCCATGCGCTTCGCCCGCAGACTTCGACCGTGCAGATTCACGCCATGCAGCGGCGCGGTGCGCCCTTGCGAGTGATCGCGCCCGGTCGCGTCTTTCGCCGCGACACGCCCGACCCGACGCACAATCCAATGTTCTTCCAGGTCGAGGGCCTGTGCGTTGATCGCGGCATCACGATGGCCCACTTGAAGGGAACGCTTCAGGAATTCGTCCATCGCCTGTTCGGCCCGGACACGCGCACGCGTTTTCGCCCGTCCTACTTTCCGTTCACGGAGCCGAGCGCGGAAGTTGACTACAGTTGCTTCAAGTGCGGCGGCAAGGGTTGCCGCATCTGTAAGAGCTCAGGATGGATTGAGCTTGGCGGCTCTGGCATGGTTCATCCGAACGTCCTGCAAGCCGTCGGCGTTGACCCCGAAACTTACACCGGCTTCGCCTTCGGCCTCGGCATTGATCGCATGTGCGCGCTCATGTACGGCCTGGACGACATTCGCCTGCTCTTCGAGAACGACGTGCGCTTCCTGGAACAGTTTAAATAGCAGTGACAAGTGGTGAGCGACGAGTGACAAGTTAAATGCTTCAAACTTTGTCCTTCGGCTCGTCGCCTGTCACCAGGTCACTCATCACTGCCTTCTTATGAACATCAGTTACAACTGGCTTCGTGAATTGATCGATACAAAGCTCGCGCCGCATGAGCTGCGCGACCGGCTGACGATGGTCGGTCTCGCGGTCGAGGGTGTACACGAGGCGGGTGATGATTTCGTTCTGGATTTCGATCTCACGTCGAATCGCCCTGATTGCCTGTCGCACCTGGGCGTGGCGCGCGAGGTGGCCGTCATCGAAGACGGCGACGTGCGTGTGCCCGACTCCTCGCCAAAGGGCGCGACCGGCATGGCCGAAGCCCTCACTGCCGTCGAGATACTGGACGCCGATCTATGTCCTCGTTATACGGCTCGCGTGGTGCGCGGCGTCAAGATAGGGCCCTCGCCCGCGTGGCTCGTCAAACGTCTCGAAGCCATCGGACAACGTGCGATCAATAACGTCGCAGACATCACCAACTACGTCATGCACGAGCTGGGCCAGCCGCTTCACGCCTTCGACCTGGCGAAGCTCAACGAGCAGCGCATCGTCGTGCGACGAGCCAGGGGCGGAGAGCGCGTCAGGACGCTTGACGGCGTTGAGCGAGAGCTTGACGAGGAGATGCTTGTGATCGCAGACGCCCTGCGCGCCGTCGCCATCGCAGGCGTGATGGGAGGCTTGGAGACGGAAATCTCCGACGATACGGAGGACGTGCTGATCGAGAGCGCCTATTTCGACCCGGCTTCGGTGCGTCGCACGGCACGCAAGCTGGGCCTCCATACGGAAGCGTCACATCGTTTCGAGCGCGGCGCGGATTACGGCGGCGTATTGCAGGCGCAGGAGCGATGCGCTGCTCTCATCTGCGAGCTGGCGGGCGGGACGGCGACCGAGAACGCCATAGATATTTATCCGAAATACATGCGCGCCGTTGATGTCAGCCTGCGGGCAGAGCGCGTCACCGCGCTGACGGGGCTGACGGTGGCAACGCCCGAGATCAAGCGTATCCTGTCGGCGCTGGGCTTCGCTCAGCGTGCCAGGATGGGTGGCTTTGAAGAGGAATGGAGCTTCCGCGACGGCGTGCCCGAAGAGGTGACGGGCGACCTCAACCCGCGCCTGACCTACGTCGTTCCGTCCTGGCGCGCAGATGTCGAGCGCGAGGAAGACCTGATCGAAGAGGTCGCACGCCACGTCGGTTATGAAAGGATTGCGACGGAGCTTCCCATCTCTAACATCGCCGGAGAGTACCAGCCGGGCGAGCGCCAGCGTCGAAGCATGCGACAGGTCTTGACGGCATACGGCTTTGACGAGGCCATCAGCTTCGGCTTCATAGACGCCGCGCACGATGACCAGTTCGAGCTCCTGCCAGCCCTCGTGCGTGAAGGGGAGGAAGCAGACCGCTTCGTGACGCTGAGCAATCCGATCATCGAAGGCGCAACGCGTATGCGTCCGAGCCTGTTGCCGGGATTGCTCGATGCCGTCAAAAATAATTTCAATCACGGCACGCGTGACGTGAGACTGTTCGAGACGGGGCGCGTGTTTGCGGCACACGCCGGAGGCGCGGGCCTGCCCGACGAGCGGGAAGCATTCGCCCTTGTCTTGACGGGCGGGGCGACCGAAGAGCAGAGAGCGGGTGCGCCGCGCGAGCTGGATTTTTATGATCTCAAAGGCGCTTTGGAGGCGGCCGCCGATGCGATGCAGCTTCCGCCTTTGCAGTTTGCGCCGACCATCGCGCGTCACCTGCGCGCCGGGCAGGCGGCACAGGTCGGCATCGACGCCAAACCAATCGGGGTAATCGGAAGGCTCGACGAAAGCGTCGCCTCCGTCTACAAGTTTCGCCAGGCAGTCTACGTCGCCGAAGTTGATTACACGGCGCTTCTGGCGGTCGGAGAGCGGCCCATTGTCTACACACCTTTGACCCGTTTTCCTTCAGTCACGCGCGACATCTCCCTGCTCGTCGCGCGTGACGTGACGTTTGCGCGGTTGCTCCAAACGGTGAGCGAGCAGGAGATCAAAGAGTGCCGCGACGCGAAGCTCGTTGACGTTTACGAGGGGGCGAGCCTGCCCGCGGGGAAACGCTCCGTGACGCTGCGACTGGAATATCGCTCGGACGAGCGCACGCTGCGTGACGAAGAGGTGGACGAGATGCACGCGCGCCTTGTCAGTGCTCTGGAAAAAAGTTTCGACGCGAAAATGAGAGCCTAGAAGCGGCGGGAAGCAAGGGGACCGCAACTTTTTTCAGCTTCTTCAGAGTAAGGAAGCGCATCTCTGCTCAATAAGTCTTGCGCTCGCGTGCCCTGTAGTCGCATAATCGGTCGGCTCGTTTCTGAGAAGCCCCCGCCTGTAGTGAGGAGAAAATGATGGTCGGATTATCAGGATTAGAAAAGTTCTCACATCTCGAAGATAAAATTTACCGCACCATCGAGCTGACGAAAACGCTTCGCCAGGAGAAGGAAGGTCTGGAGCGCGAGATTGCGAGCATACGGCGCGAGATCGGCAGTCTGCTCAACGAAAAAGAGCGGCTCGAAAATCAGGTCGAGCGGCTGCTCTCGGAACGCGATACGATTCGCATGAAGGTCGAAGCGATGCTCGACGCCATCGCCGCGCTCGATCCTGAAATGGCAGAGGCGGTGCGTAAATGAGGGACGCTCAGAATCGCATCAGTTTAGGCAAGGGCAATATGGACGCAGCCAGCACGCCGACCATCCGGGTCGAAATCTATAACCAGACTTATAACATCCGTTCCGACGGCGATAGCGAGTACATCACACAGCTCGCCGAGTTCGTTGACACGCGCATGCGCGAAATCTCCTCCGGCACGCTGACGGTTGATTCCCTCAAGGTCGCCATCCTTGCCGCCCTGCACATCGCCGACGAGCTTCATCGCTTGAAGCGCCTCCATGAACAGGCCGACTCACAACTCGCCTCCCGCAGCGCCGAGTGCGCAGAGATGCTTGACCGCCTGCTCAAAGTCCGCTCCACCGTCGAGCAGACGCAGGCGAGCAATACCGGCAACATCGCCTTCACCTAAAGACAGATGATAGATGCCGGATGCCGGATGTTAGAAAAAAATAATGATCTCCGACATCTGAAATCTGACATCTGCTCTTCATCTGTGTTAGTATCAACGCTGGCAGAGGGAAATGATTCTGCGGGGTTCGTTACCGAAGTTACGATGATTGAGCCAACGCCGATAAATAGGGAGACCAGGGCCGCCTGATAGGCCGGTGCATTCCTTCATCGTTAAGGAAATGCCATAGGCTGCGGCTTAAAAAGGGTCACCCACCTGTCTAGTGCAGGTTCAATTTCGGCTACGGAACGGCCACTGCGGATGTCCCTCTCGCCATTTAAAATCAGTGACAAGTGATAAGTGACAAGTGACAAGAGAAATGAAATGAATCTCTCTCGTCAGTTGTATCCTTTCACTTGTCACTTTCGTTTTTGGGACATGCCTTTCGATAGAAAGCACGGTTGTGGGAAGATGAGAATCTTAATGATCGGCGACGTGGTGGCGCGGCCAGGCCGCATCGCCGTGCTCGAACGCATACAGGATTTGCGCGAGCAGCACGGGATTGATCTCGCCGTGATGAACGCGGAAAACGTGGCGGGCGGTTTCTCCATCACGCCCTCGCTCGCCGACCAGCTTTTCGCTGCCGGTATAGATGTCATGACTTCCGGCAATCACATCTTCGACAAGCGCGAGGTCATTCCTTACATCGAACGCCAGCCGCGCCTGCTGCGCCCGGCCAACTATCCGCCCGGCACGCCCGGCAAGGGGATTTGGACGGGCGAGGTGCGGGGCACATCCGTCGCCGTCCTGAACCTCATCGGGCGCGTCTTCATGGGCCCGGCGGACGATCCCTTTCGCGCTGCCGACGAGCTTCTGGCCACGCTCTCTGCCGATATAAAAGTCCGGCTCGTGGACATGCACGCCGAAGCGACCTCGGAGAAGAGCGCGATGGGGTGGTATCTGGACGGGCGCGTCTCGGCGGTCGTCGGCACACACACGCATGTGCAGACTGCCGACGAGCGCCTGTTGCCGGGAGGGACGGCCTACCTGAGCGATATTGGCATGACGGGCAGCTACGCAGGCGTGATCGGTATGAAGCAGGAAGATGTCATCGGGCGCTTTACCTCAGCCGTACATCGCCGCGCCGAACACTCCACGGGCGAAGTACGCATCTGCGCCGCCGTCTTGGACGTGGACGAGGCGACGGGCCGCGCGCGCGAAATCTCTCGCCTCTCGCTCCCGCATGAACAGTAGGATTGTGAAAAGCCTTTGTTTCAGTCGTCGGGCGCAATCTCGGCGTTCGGTCGTAAGAGCTGCGCGTTGAGCGGCGGCGAAGAGAGCAGCTGGTTGTAGGCTTCCGGGAAGGAGCGTACGCGGCCCTCTCCGTCTGTGACGACGTGGCCGGTTTCGCCCTCGGCGATGACCTGCCCGTCCGAGACACGTATGATCTCGTAGCCGAAACGCAGGGCACGCCTGCGCTTCTCCGTGATGTGCGTGCGCACGACCAGCTCATCATCATAATAGGCGGGCGATTTGTAGCGGCAGTAGCTTTCGGCGACGACGAGAAAGGCGTGTTCGTTCTCTTCCATCTCGCGGTAGGAGAAGCCACGAGCGCGACAAAACTCCGTGCGACCGATCTCGAACCAGATTAGGTAGTTGGCGTGATAGACCACACCCATCTTGTCCGTCTCGGAATAGCGCACGCGCACCAGGGTCTCGTGCCACTCCGGCTCCTGCAATACGTCTTCTATGGTCGAACTCGACATCGCGTAGAAATCGCCTCCCACGTTCTCGTCTTTCAACAGAGGTGTGTCTCTGGTAAATTAAGTTTTGCCACGCTTATTTGAGCGGACTATAAGAGCGAAAGGTTAGAGATGTCAAAGAAAATCAGACTCGTGTCGGTATTGCTGTTTGCCTCACTCTCGATGGCGGCCTTGATGTGGATGGCCACGCCGCAGTCCCTGACTCTGGCTCAGGGCGGGGCGGTCGCTCCGACCAATACCAAGAGCGCGACGGTCGCGGCGGCGACGACAGACGTTTTGCAGGAGACGAGCACGCTGAGAAAGCTGTCCATATTGCGCCCCGTCAAAAGCGGAGCGCAATCGCGCGCCGAGATCGAGCGCATGATTATCAAGAACCTGGACGAGGATACGACGCCGGAGGAGATGCACGCTTCCGAGGTCGCCCTCAAAAAACTTGGTCTCGTGCCGCAGGATTTTCAGTATCGCCCTTTCATCATCAGTCTGCTGACGGAGCAGGTCGCGGGCTATTACGATCCGAAAGCGCGGGAGTTCTACCTCGCCGACTGGATTGACGTGGACGGCCAAAAGCCCGTCATGGCCCATGAGCTGACGCACGCCTTGCAGGATCAGCATTTCAATCTCCGCCGGTTTGAGAAGTGGCCCAGAGGGGATTCGGATGCGGAGCTGGCCGCGCATGCCCTGATTGAAGGCGACGCCACGCTCGCCATGAAGCTCTACATCACGCGCAATCCGTTGCGTGCCATCGCCATGCTGAGATCAATCGAAGCGAGCGGCTCTACTTCCGAGCAGATAGACAAAGCGCCGCGCGCCCTGCGCGAATCGCTGCTCTTTCCTTATGAGCGTGGGCTCACCTGGGTGGAAAGCCTCTACAAGCGCGAGGCCGGCTGGAATCGCGTCTCACAGGCTTACACTGACCTGCCGCAGTCAACCGAGCAGATCATGCACGTCGAGAAGTATTACGCTCGTGAAGCGCCCGTCAAGCTGGCGATGCCGGACTTCGCCTCTGCGCTCGGCGCTGGATGGAAGCGCATTGACTACGATGTCAACGGCGAATGGAGCTTCTACCTCATCCTCGACGAATATCTGAAATCCCCATCCGAATCTCAGCGCGCGGCGGAAGGCTGGGGCGGCGACCGCTATGCCGTCTATGAAGATAAGAATAACGGCGGAGTGATGATCGCGCAGCTTACCAGTTGGGATACGGAGAGGGATGCGGTCGAGTTCTACGATGCCTATGCCAGGCGGACGGCGCGGCGCTACGCGGGAGCGCCTGAGTCGGCAACGCCCGGCGCTCAGTCCCAGACGCTCAGCACATGGCAAACTAGTGAGGGCACGGTCCTGATGGAACGACGCGGCTCGCGCGTCCTGATTCTGGAAGGGCTGCCGGATAAGGCCAGGGCAAAGCCGCTGCTGCAAACGATCTGGCAAAATGCTTAAAGGCCGAACGGTTTCTTGAGGCTCAGCTTCAGCGGAGTCTTGAGCGAATGTCGTCATGACATTTAAAACCTTCTTGATTAGCTGCGCCTGCATCATCGGATTCGTCGTCGGCTGTTTCGCGCTTCTACTCTCCTGGATTCTGTTTCACTCAAAGGGCGGCTCGGGACAGTGTTGCCCCACGCTCATTAGCTGTTATCCATGTGAGAATCGCCTGGCCTTCTTCGATTATCTCTGGCTTCTGTCCGGCCTCGTTCTGGTTGTCAGCACTCCGGCGATCCTGTTTCTAAGGTACTGGCTAAGGAGATGAATTTGACGAGTGAGCAGACAGGCTTGAGCTGCTCCATACGTCAGGCAACGGCGTCCGAGGCCGAGCGCTTGACGGAGTTGGCGCTGCGCTCCAAGGCTCACTGGGGCTACGATGCAGAGTTCCTGCGCGACTGTCGCATAGACCTCACGCTGACGCCCGAATACATCGCCTCCTCTTCCGTCTTCGTCCTGGAAGAGCGGGGAAGCGTCGCGGGCTTTTACAGTCTCAGCGGTGAGGGGGCGGATGTCGAGCTGATGCACCTCTTCGTCGAGCCGCTGGCGATAGGGCGCGGCTACGGAAAGCTTCTCTTCAAGCATGCGGTCGAAACCGCGCGGCGATTTAAGTTCGAGCGCATGCTGATCGGAAGCGACCCCAACGCCCTGGAGTTTTACGAGGCGATGGGCGCGCGTCGCGTCGGCGAGGTGGCTTCAATCATGCGGCCCGGTCGAATGCTGCCGCTGCTTCATTACGCGCTGCTTTCATCCGCCGCCGGTACGCCCTCACAAAAGAGCTTCGTGTCGGAGCCTGCTCTAGAGTAAGCACACGTTGTTTTGCAGCGTCCGTCTGTGCTATTTTGTGGCCACCTTAAAGCTTGAGGAACATACTGGTAGACGACTTAACCGGAAGCGCGGATGCGAGCGAGCAGGCGCGGTCGGTCTATATCGAGATGAAGTCTGAAGCACGACCGGCTTCCCATCAACCACGCACGCGCCTGCGCGCTCTGGCCACAGACCTTGAGCGGCTTCAATCCAAGCTGCGGCGCGGCGGCGGGCCCGACAAGATCGAGCGCCAGCACCAGCAAGGCAAGCTGACGGCGCGCGAGCGCCTCGAACTGCTCCTTGACAAAGATTCTTACGTGCAGGAGATCGGTCTGCTCGTCGCCTACGACGAGTATCAGGGCAGCGCTCCAGGGGCGGGCGTCGTCACAGTGATCGGCAGCATCAACGGGCGCGAAGTCGTCGTCGTCGCCAACGACGCCACGGTCAAGGCCGGTTCATGGTGGCCTGAAACGATCAAGAAGATTCTGCGGGCGCAGGAGATCAGTATGCGCTCGCATGTGCCGATCATTTACCTGGTGGATTCGGCGGGCGTCAACCTGCCCTACCAGGGAGGCGTCTTTCCGGGCCAGTACGGCGCGTCGCGCATCTTCTATTACAACTCGATCATGCGGCGCTACTTGAAGATTCCGCAAATCTCGGCGGTGATGGGCCCATGCATCGCGGGCGGCGCATATCTTCCGGCCCTCTCCGACATCATCGTCATGGTCGAAGGCACATCCTTTATGGGCCTCGGCGGAGCGAATCTGGTCAAGGGCGCGACGGGACAGACTATTGATAACGAGACTTTAGGCGGGGCGCGCGCGCACAACGAGCTGTCAGGCGTCGCGCATTACCGCGTCGCGGACGACGAAACTTGCGTGGCCAAGATCAGGGAGTTCGTTTCAGAGCTTCACATCAAACCTGCGAGCGCCGTCTCGATCACGGAGAGCGTGGAAGCGGCGCGCCCCGCGCCAGACCTCTATGAGCTGATCCCGGAAGATCATCGCCAGCCCTACGACATGCGCGCTGTCTTAGACTGCCTGCTCGACGGCGGACACCTGGACGAGTTCCAGGCCGATTATGCCAAGGAGATGATTACCGGGCACGCGCGACTTCGCGGCATACAGGTCGGCATCATCACTAACAGTCGCGGGATGATTCGTGCCGCCGGAGGAGGCCCGCCGAAATTTGGCGGCATCATCTACTCGGATTCGGCGGAGAAGGTCGCCTATTTCATAGAGACTTGCAATCGCCACAAAACCCCGCTGCTCTTTGTCCAGGACGTTTCGGGTTTCATGATCGGAGCCGAGGCGGAGCATTCCGGCATCATTCGCGCCGGGGCTCGCTTCGTCGAGGCGATGGCGACCGCCGCCGTGCCCAAGATCGTCCTGACGATCAATCATGCTTCGGGCGCTGGCTACTATGCGATGGCCGGGCAGGGTTTCGATCCTGATTTCATCTTTAGCTGGCCGACCGGAAGAATGGGTGTGATGGAGGGCGATTCGGCTGTGCAGGCGCTCTTCGGCACGCAATTGGAGAAGCTCAAGCGCGAGGGCGCGGAGCCGGATGAAGCGCTCAGGGCCGAGATGGAGCGCGTGCGCGAAAGCTACGAGCAGCAGTTGGACGCCAAGTATGCCGCCGCGCGCGGCTTCGTCGACGCCGTCCTCGTCCCGGAAGAGACCAGAGACGCGCTTGAGCTGGCTCTGCGCGTCAGTCTCAATTACGGCGGCCCGCACCTGGGCCCGTTCGTGTTGCCGGCAACGCTCGCCTGACCGGGGCCGCAAGCGTCGGCCAATCCGGCGCGGGCGCAAAATTTTAGTACACAGAATCAATATCTTGTGCGAAACTAGATAACCGTTTAAGCTATCTAGTACCAAAGCCCGGCTTTACCCGACATCCATGTCATGTTTTTTCACGCATGGCAGATCAAGAGATACCCGGTCTCGGGCGCGTTAATCCGAAGGCCCTCTAGCTTTACCAGTGCAGCGGAAAGAGCGAGCCCGCTCGCAGGCTGGAATTCTTACATCCGGTTACTGTATAAGCAGTATCGCGGTTTCTGAAATGTTTGACACTTACCGAGTACCGCGCTTCCAGGGGGAAAGTGCGCGATACAACAGAGAAGGAGAAACATCCGTGAGCAAGAACAGCATCACACGCTTTACCACACTTTTGTTTGTGCTCGTCGTCTCCGTGGCTCTCGTCTGCGCCGATCTAGTTGTATTGGCGCAAAACGCAAACTCAAGCCAGGACGAGACGACGCGCGGCGGTATGATGACTTCGCAGAATGACAATACTTCGGGCGGAACCACCACGCGCCGACGACGAAGACCACGCAGGCGTGCCCGCGCCAATGCCAACATGGCTGGCGATGCCACCATGTCCGGTGATACATCGGCCAACGCGAACATGTCCGGCGACGCCACCCTGCCGGGCGGCACGCAGGCCAATGCCAATATGGACATGGGAACCAGCACGCGCCGCCGCGGTCGTCGCAATCGTCGTCGCGCCACGACCGATATGTCCGGCACGACAACAGACATGACGGGCGGAGCGGGCATGACCACCCCGCCTAATCAGGGCGGTGAACAGACCGATCTGTCCGGCACTTATACCGGCACTGTCAATTACCCCGAAGGCGGCTTGAATGGTCAGGCCACGCTGACGATCACCGGCAACAACTTTACCATCACGCCCGAAGGCGGAGGCTCTGCCGTCAACGGTCGCGTGACTGCCGTCACGACGCGCGGCTATACGGGCGTGACGATGATGTTCGGCGACCCGACTGCACCGCCGCCGACGCAGAACCCGCCCCCGCCGCCGCTTCCGACCGTCTCCTTGCAGGCTCGTCGTTCAGGCGACCGCGTGACGCTCAAGAGCGTTCCCGGCGAGAAGCGCCAGTTCTCCTTCTCCTCAGGCGGAACCACGGGCGGCACTGGCCGTCGTCGCGGACGCCGCAATCGCGGGATGACCTCTTCCGGCACGGGCATGGAGAGCACGACCCCGACGGGCGATATGTCCGGCACGACCACGCCGTCGGGCGACACTATGGGTGCGACGACGACGACCGGCACAGGCCGCCGCCGTCGTCGTGGCCGTCGCAATCGCACGAGCGGCATTAACGGCAATATGAACACGAACGGCAGCATGGGCGGCAATACGAACGGCAACACGACGCCCCCGCAATAGTCGTTGTTTGGTCAGAGCCAATCGTGAGCAGGCGGCTAGCGCGATTTGAAGTCTGAAGCGCAGCGACTCTGCACTGAGCTGTTCGGCGCGGGCGGCGCGTCCCTGTTGAGGGGACGCGCCGCCCGCGCCGCTTGCTTTGCAGCCCTGTTCAAAGCTACTGTTTGTTCTCTGGACGCACAACATTTCGTGGACGGGAAAGCCGGATGAGGGAAAAGATTCGTATTGCCAGCGGGCAAGGGTTCTGGGGCGATCAACTGGATGCGCCCGTCAGGCAAGTCGAGGGTGGGCCCATAGACTATCTGATGCTCGACTATCTGGCCGAGGTCACGATGTCCATCATGCAGAAGCAGCGCGCACGCGACCCTTCAGCCGGATATGCGCGCGACTTCATCCCGCTCATGAAGCAGATTCTTCCCCGTTGCGTCGAACGAAATATTCGCGTCACGGCCAACGCCGGGGGGGTCAACGTCGAGGGCTGCGCCGGGGCCGTGCGTGAGACGGCGCGCGAGCTTGGGCTCGCAGGCAAGCTTCGCATAGGCATCGTCACCGGCGACGACATCATGGGTCGCATAGACGAGCTGCTGGCGCGCGGGCTTGAGCTTCGCAACATGGATACGGGCGAGCCGCTTTCGACCGTGCGCGAGCGTATTCAAAGCGCCAACGCTTACCTTGGCGCGTGGCCGATGGTCGAAGCCCTCGATGGCGGCGCGCAGGTCGTCATCACGGGGCGCGCGACCGATACGGGGCTGACGCTCGCGCCGCTCATACACGAGTTCGGTTGGGCCAACTCGGACTGGGATCGCCTCTCTGCCGGGACAATCGCCGGACACATCATAGAATGCGGCGCGCAATCTTCGGGCGGTAATTGTCAGTACGACTGGCGCTCGATCCCCGACCTGGCCAACGTGGGCTTCCCCATCGTAGAGGCTTCGCCAGACGGAACCTTCATCGTCACCAAGCACGAGGGCACGGGCGGTCGCGTCAATGTCCCGGGCGTCAAAGAACAACTGCTTTACGAGATGGGCGACCCGCACGAATACATCACGCCCGATTGCGTCGCCGATTTCACGACCATCCGGCTGGAAGACGCAGGGCCTGATCGCGTGCGCGTCTACGGCATCGAGGGAAGCCCGGCGACCGAATTCCTCAAAGTCTCAATCAGTTATTCCGCCGGTTATAAAGCGGTCGGCACGCTCGTCTATTCCTGGCCGGACGCTTACGAGAAGGCCGTCGCGGCGGACAAAATATTGCGCGCGCGTCTTGACCGGCTTGGCCTGCGCTTCGATCTGGTCTTGACGGAATTCGTCGGCGCAAACGCGACCCATGGCCCGCTTGCCGGAGAGCCCTCGCCCGACCTGGCCGAAGTGCAGCTCAGAGTCGGCGTGCGCGGCGAGGACAAAAAATCTGTCGAGCGCTTTACGAAAGAGATTGCGCCGCTGATCTTGACGGGCCCGCCCGGCGTCACAGGGTTTGCCGGAGGCCGCCCGAAGGTCGAAGAGATCGTCGCCTACTGGCCTGCGCTTATTCCGAAGACTGAGATTAGGCCGCGCGTGGAGGTGATCGAAGCTTGAGCGAGCGTGAGAAGGAAAGCGGCGCGCTCTTCTTCGACCGCGCTCGCTTCGGCGCGGAGACTCCCGCCTGGATGCGCCTTCGTGCCGAGCCGATGGCCGACTGCCGCGTCTTCAAAGTGAGGCGCGATTGGTGCGTTCGTCCGGGCGACGCGAGCGAGCATGATTTCTATTGCATCGAAGCGCCCGACTGGATCAACATCATCCCGCTGACTGCGCGCCGGGAAGTCGTCATGATCGAGCAATACAGGCACGGCACAAACGAAGTCACGCTTGAGATTCCCGGCGGCATGGTGGACGAGGGCGAGACTCCGCGCGAGACTGCCGGACGCGAGCTGTTTGAAGAGACGGGCTACGAGCCGGGCGAAGTGACGTGGCTCGGCAAGACGCGGCCCAACCCGGCGATTCAAAACAACTGGATTCATACTTTTCTCGCGCGGGATACGACCTTTCGCCGCGCGCCCGTCTTTGAAAGCACAGAGCACACGGTCGTGCGCCTGGTGCCGCTCGCCCAAGTTCCTGCGCTCATCAGTGACGGCACGATCAATCATTCGCTGGTCGTCGTCGGCTTCCACTTTTTGTCGCTCTATCAAGCCGGATGGCTGGAAGAGTTGCCCGCTGAGCACGGAGGTTTGGACCATGACCGAATCTGATAGCTCGACGTACCGTAAAGTTCCATTGACCAGGCTCGCACACGCGCGCTCCGGCGATAAGGGGGATACGGCCAACGTCGGCCTGATCGCGCTGCGTGAAGAGTTCTACCCGCTGCTCGAACGCGAGGTCACAGCCGAGCGCGTCAGGCGACATTTCGAGGGCATCTGCAAAGGCGAAGTCGAGCGTTTCGAGCTGCCCAACCTCGGCGCGCTCAACTTCCTCCTGCATGAAAGCCTGGGCGGCGGCGGAACTCTCTCTCTCATGACGGACGCGCAGGGCAAGACTTTTTCGACGGCGCTCTTACGCATGGAGATTGCCGTCAGGGAAGAAGAAGCGCGAGCGCTTAAACTAGAATGGCAAGACAGTGATGAGTGATGAGTAATGAGTGATGAGTTAAAGACAAGTCCGTGCTTTTACTCATCACTCATTACTCATCACTCATCACTGAATTATTATGTCTGAAGAACTGTTAAATCTGGATTCGATTCGCCACGGCTACGCGCAGGTGGGCGGAGTGCGCTTGCATTACGCAGAGCGCGGCGGCGGCGGGGATAGACTTGTCCTGCTGCTGCATGGCTTCCCTGAGTGCTGGTACTCATGGCGTCATCAGTTGATGGCGCTCGGTGATCGCTATCACGTAGTTGCGCCGGACCTGCGCGGTTATAACCTGAGCGACAAGCCGCCGCGCGTGGAAGATTATCGTATGGAACTGCTCGTGGACGACGTGCTGGGGCTCGTCAGGCATTTCGGGGCGCGCGAGGCGGCCATCGTCGGGCATGATTGGGGTGCTGGCATCGCCTGGGCTGTGGCCCAAAGATATCCGGAATACGTCTGGAAGCTGGCCGCCCTACAGGTTCCGCCAATGGCCGCCTGGCGTGCCAACCTGACTTTCAAGCAGGCGCTCCGCAGTTGGTATATGCTCTTTTTTCAAATCCCGCGCCTGCCTGAATGGCTGATGAGCTGGGGCGATTTTGCCGCCGTCGAGCGCGCGTTCAAGAACACGGTTGCTCGTCCGGGCAGCTTCACGGATGAAGACATTGCTGTTTACAAGAAGGCGCTGCGCGAGCCCTTCGCTTTGACGGCGGCGATCAACTATTATCGCGCCAACTTCTTTCAGTTGTTCTTTCGCAGGCGCGGGGAGGCCGAGAATATCAGCGACGGTCGCACGCGTGTCCCGACGCTCTTCATCTACGGCGGGCAGGATCATGCCATCGTCCCGGCGACAGTGCGTAACGTCGGCGCTTACGTTGATGCTCCTTATCGTGAAGTTAGAATCGCCATGAGCGCTCATTGGGTGCAGAACGAAGCCGTTTCAGAAGTCAACTTCGCGCTCAGCAGTTTTCTGGACGCGCCCTGATCCGTGCACAAGGCTGCCTAATTCTCTGATGGAAGAGACCGGTAAAGAGATTCTTTATGAGGTTGATGGTGCGACGGCGCGCATCACGCTCAACCGTCCCGAAAAGCGCAACGCACTGAACGACGCGCTCATCTGCGGTCTCAAGGAAGCGCTGCGCAAAGCGGACGGCGATGAGACGGTGCGCGTGGCGCTTCTGACGGGTGCCGGCGCGGACTTCTGCTCGGGCGCAGACCTCTCCGCATTACAGAAGATTTCTCAAAGCAACATCGTCGAGAATTTAGAGGATGCTCAATCGCTCATGGAGTTGTTCGCTTTCATACGCCGTGTGAGCTTCCCCGTCGTGGCAGCCGTGCGGGGCAGGGCGCTGGCGGGCGGATGCGGGCTGGCCACGGCCTGCGACCTTGTGCTCGCCAGCTCTTCGGCCCGCTTCGGTTACCCGGAAGTGAAGATCGGGTTCGTTCCGGCGATGGTGATGGCGATACTGCGCCGCAACGTCGCGGAGAAACGAGCCTTTGAGTTGATCACGCGCGGCTCTGAGCTTAGCGCCGCAGAAGCCGAGCGGATTGGCTTAGTCAATCAAGTCTTCGATGATGCTACGTTCGACGAAGAAGTCTGGACTTACGTTCGCGGCTTCGAGAAGACAAGCCGCTCAGCCGTCATGCTCTCCAAGCGTCTGCTCTATCATATGGACGGCATGACCTTCGATGCAGCGCTGCAATCCGGCGTCGAAATCAATACCATCGCGCGCATGACCGAAGATTGCCGGGAGGGAATCGAGCGGTTCCTCAAGAAAAAATAGCCGGGGCTGTTTGCCTCTCTGAAGACCAAGCCGCCACCGGACGCCCCTCTCCGTGAACAATGCAAGCTTACTGTAACTTAAAGAGCGTAGAAGTCGCGCATCTGCCTTAACGGGGAAGCGTGCCGGCCACTTTAAGAGCATAATCAAGCACGGGATCGCCGACCAGATTGACAAGGCCGATCTCAAGCGCCTCGCTGCTCGTCACGCGCCGCGCCGTCAAAAGAATCTCAAGCGCACGGCCCTCTCCGATCAGGCGCGCCAGGCGTTGCGTCCCTCCCCATCCGGTGATGATGCCAAGACGCGCGCCCGGATGCGCAAATATTGCGTCCGCCGATGCGTGTCGCAGATCGCAGGCGAGCGCGAGGTCTAAAGCTCCGCCCATGCAGTAGCCGTTGATGGCGGCGATGGTCAATTGCGTTGCGTCCGAGATTTTCTGAAATAGCTGCTGCCCGCGCCGCGCAAACTCCCAGGCCGACTCCGGCCCCAGCGTGCGAAGCTCGCCGATGTTTGCGCCCGACGCGAAGACATCGTTCGTCCCCGTAAAGATGATCGATTTAATGTCGAGGCGTGCCACGAGCGCAGAGACTGCGGAGTCGAATTGATTGAGTGTTGCCAGGGAAAGCGTGTTGCGTTCGGCGGGGCGATTGAAGCGAATGATCGCTATCGGAGGATGCTCCTCGACGATGACCGGCGCGGTGAACTGATCTCTTTCTTCTTCCCTCATTCGCGTGGACGGACATGCTCTTGCAGAAACTTGACGATGTCGTCTGTCGTCGTGCCGGGAAGAAAAACCGCCGAGACGCCCTGATCTTTAAGTCGCGGGATATCTTCCTGTGGGACTATGCCGCCGACTAAGACCAGACAATCGTCCATCCCCTGTTCGCGTAGGAGCGAGACGATGCGTGGGCAGAGCGTATTATGCGCGCCGCTCAGGATCGAGATGCCGACCGCATCAACGTCCTCCTGAAGCGCCGCCGCCGCAATCATCTCGGGCGTTTGCCGCAGGCCCGTATAAATCACTTCCATCCCGGCGTCTCTGAGCGCACGGGCGATCACCTTGGCCCCTCTGTCGTGACCATCAAGCCCCGGCTTGGCGACGAGAACGCGAATCTTTTGTTCAGTCATAAGAAAGCAGTGACGAGTGACAAGTGACGAGTGACAAGCGCAGACAGGTTTTAATCTTGTCACCTGTCATCACTCGTCACTCGGCACCGATTTAGATTGCTGGTTCTTCGTATAAGCCGTAAACGTCGCGCAGCGCATCGCATATTTCGCCGAGGGTGGCATAGGCGCGGACGGCCTCGATGGTCGCGGGCATCGTGTTCACGTTATCGCGCGCCGCCCTGCGAACTTTCTTCAACGCATTGGCGACTGCGCCATTGTCGCGGCGCTCACGCGTCTGGTCCAATCGCTCGTTCTGGTGATCGCGCACGCCTTCGTCAATGACAAGAGTCTGAATCTCAGACCGCTCCCCGTCCATCCGATATTTATTGACGCCGACGATGGTTTGATCGCCGCGCTCGACCGCCTTCTGATAATGATAGGCGGAATCCTGAATCTCTCGCTGCGGGAAACCCTTTTCCACCGCCTCGACCATCCCGCCCATCGCGTCTATCTTCTCAAAGTAATCGAGTGCGCCGTCCTCCATCTTTTTGGTGAGAGCTTCTAGGAAGTAAGAACCGCCGAGCGGGTCTATCGTGTTCGCTACGCCCGTCTCTTCGGCGATGATCTGTTGTGTGCGCAGGGCTATCAGCGCGGCGTGGTCTGTCGGAAGCGCCAGCGCCTCGTCGTACGCATCCGTATGCAGGCTGTTAGTGCCACCGAGCACGCCCGCCAGCGCCTGTATCGCCACGCGGACGATATTGTTGAGCGGTTGTTGGACGGTCAGCGAGACGCCAGCCGTCTGGGTGTGAAAGCGCAGTTGCAGCGTTCGCTCGTTCTGAGCATTGAAGCGTTCTCGCATGACACGCGCCCAGATGCGGCGCGCGGCGCGATACTTCGCTATCTCCTCAAAGAAATCATTGTGCGCGTTGAAGAAGAATGAGATGCGCGGCACAAACTCGTCCACATCCAAGCCAGCGCGCACGCCCCACTCTACATACTCTATGCCGTCGCGCAGGGTGAAAGCCAACTCCTGTAAAGCCGTCGCGCCCGCCTCGCGTATGTGATAGCCGCTCACAGAGATCGGATTGTATTTGGGCACATGCGCTGTGCAGAACTCGAAGGTGTCCGTGACGAGCTTCATCGCCGGGCGAATCGGATAGATCCACTCCTTCTGCGCGATGTACTCCTTCAAAATATCGTTTTGGAGCGTGCCGGAAATCTTCCTCCAATCCGCGCCCTGCTTTTCGGCGACCACCAGATACATCGCCAGCAGGATGGACGCGGGCGCATTGATCGTCTGCGAGACAGTTACCTCTTCGAGCGGGATACCTTCAAAGAGCACTTCCATGTCGGCGAGCGAAGAGACAGCCACTCCGCACTTGCCCACTTCGCCTTCGGAGAGCGGCGAGTCTGAGTCGTAGCCCATCAGCGTCGGCAGGTCGTAAGCCACAGAGAGTCCTGTCTGACCCTGGCCCATCAGGTATTTGAAACGCGCGTTCGTCTCTTCAGGTGTTCCGAACCCGGCGAACTGGCGCATTGTCCACAGCTTGCCGCGATACCCCGTCGGATGTATCCCGCGCGTGTAAGGAAACTCGCCAGGAAAAGAGATGTCTCGCTCAAAGTCAACCTCAGCAGAATCGGCGGGCGTATATAGACGATTGACCTCGTCGAGCGAAACAGTTTCAAAGCGCGCTTTGCGCTCTGGCCGCTTATTGAGGACGGGTGCGAGCGTTTCCCGCTCCCACCTCTCAATCGCTGCTTCTTCCGGCGAAATCTTTTCTTTGATCTCAGGCATAACCTTCTCTGGAACTGGTTGATGCGCATCTGGCGCGCACACTGTTTGTCGAAATCTACAAAGTTAATTGAGAGTTCGATATTAGTTGACCGTTACGGAGAGTGTCAACCGACTCCTATTCGCGTGTGCTGAGCGATTTAAGAAAGAGAGGCGCGGCTCAGGTTGGCAGACCCGAGCCGCGCTTATTTCGGCAGGAGACGATCAGTAGTCGAAGCGGAGCGGAAAACTAACGGCAGGCGACAGGCGGAACTTATATGATAGCTTCCTTATCATGGCCTCTGCTTTTGACAAGTCTTTCCTCTTCCCCTTTATTCAACGGGCACGATGATCTCATTGGCCCGCACCATGTTGAGTCGCGTGCGTGCCGCCGACTCGATGGCGCGCGGGTCTGTGTGCAGACGACGAACCTCTTGCTCTAGCGCGGCGTTACTATCACGCAACGCCTCGACCTCAGAGCCGATTGATTGATACTGTTCCGATGCGGCGCGAACCTCTGCACGCGTGCGCATAGTGATCGTGACGCAGAGCGCGAAGGTTGCAAGTATAATCGTCGAGAAGACGACCCAAGAAGGAATTATGCCGCCACGACGGCGAACCTCCGTCGGCGTGCCTAATATCTCCCGCGAGAGATCATGAACGGGCGCGAGCGGCGGAAGAGCACGAGAAGCGACACGTTGAGAGCGCAGGCGACTGTCAACCCAATATGTATTTGCGGCCATGTTAAAAAGTTCCTCCAAAGTCTAATCAGATTCCGATTCCGCCCCTATGCGTACCTGTGACCCCGCCGGTCATCAAATGCACGCATGTCATGCGCAACTCAAGTCTGCATTCAACCAACTTGAGTGCCGTCGGTAGTTCCCCTAAACTCGTCCTGCGCTCCTCAACAGCCTCCGTTGCGAGCAGACACGCAAGGATGCTTTTTTTCGTCGGATAGTGACCCTTGAACGACATCGCCGCAGGTTCCTGGCCGCCGCCGGGAATGATTTTGTCTTCATGAAGCGATTCTCCAATATGCTGCCTCGCCATCCGCATTCCGCCAAAAGTGGATTTCTGCGCCGTAGCTGCCCGCTCGCCCCTTGGGAAGAGTTGTATCGCTATCTGATGGGCCTGAAGGCGTCCCATATGCGGTTTTTCGTGCGAAACCCAAGATACTGTGCCGACGAATGGCGAACACCCCAAGCTAATGCGCTCGGGAAAGCTATCAATCCTTTGCCTATCAATCATTTAGCGGCAAAGTGGCGGGACTGTAGCATGCGACGCCTGGTGTGTAAAGACTTTTCTTTGCAATGAGTTGAGAGGCTAACTTCAACATTTACTTGAAGTAAACTGTGTTAACCTGTTATTGCGGCGTACAGTCGGCGAACGGAAATCCGCCAAAAGGGCATTGATCACAGATGGCTATATAGATGCAGGGGTTAGCGCCTCTAAAGTTTCATCACAGATGTGGAAAAGAGTTGCAAAAGCGCGTGCGCCACACCATGCTTATGAGATTAAAAGTATGAAGCCAGCAGGATCGCCTGCCATTTAAGCAGGCTGAGTACTGTTGGTATTCTAACTTTCAGGAGAGGAAGCGTTAAAATTGATGAGCTAAAGCCCGGTATTGTTAAATTATGTTGACACTATATATTATTGTGCCTAGACTGTCGCTCATGAGGTTGGATCAGCCTGTACTGATTTAACCCCTGCTGAAGTATCCCGCCAGGATTCTCTTCAGTGACCTTGCCCCACGATGTTCTCCGTCAATGCTCTGTAGCCGCGCCGAGTTTTCAAAAGGCATCCTCTGCCTTAAGAAATAATGTCTGTGGGAACCTGAGGTCTATGTCAAATTCGCCGTCTCCGCTCGCTCCCGAGAATAGGAATAACTCCAACATTCCCTATCATTTGCCGCTAGCCTCGATGGTGCGCGCGCTGTGCAAGGCGGCCACGACTGGCCCAGACCTGCTTTACGAGGTTATGCTCAAACTGACGCTGATGATAGACGCGACGGCGCAAACCTACGGACTGGCGACATGGACGCAAAAGCTTGGGGAGCGTCCGCGCCTGAAGTGGGTAGAGGGGCTCAATCAGGATGAGATTGCTGATGCTGAAACGGCAGTAATTAACGCTCTCTCAGCGCCTAACAGGGTGATAGAGCCGAAGAGTGGAGATCAGGCTATCTGTTTAGTGCTCAACTCTGCCGGGGTTAACCGTGAGGGGGCAGCCATCTATGGGCGTTGCGTGCGTCCGCTCACCGAAAATCAGGCGAAAGAGATGCGCATACTGTCCGACGTTGCGCAGCTTGCTCATGCGCACGTTTCCTTGAAGGGCGATCAGCAACCGGCGATGAAGACTCTACCCTCACCCGTCATTGCTGCTACGACTTTGCCGGGCATGGTTTTCAACAGCAGGGCCATGTCGGCTCTATCGCGTGCGGTCGAACGGATCAAGGATTCGGACTCTACGGTCCTGATCACGGGTGAATCGGGCACGGGCAAAGAGCTTGTGGCGCGTGCCATTCATCGGCTAAGTAAGCGATGTCTGTCGGAGTTCATTCCTTTCAACTGCACGGCAGCGCCGGCGGAGTTGATCGAAAGCATGCTCTTTGGCCATCGCAAGGGAGCTTTCACGGGCGCGCACGCAGATTATGAAGGACTGATACGCGCTGCCGAGGGCGGCACGCTCTTTCTTGACGAGATAGGCGATCTGCCGCTCGCCTTACAGCCCAAGCTGCTGCGCTTTCTTCAAGAGGGCGAAGTTCATACGCTCGGCGAGCGTGCTCCGCGAAAGGTTAAGGTGCGTGTGGTCGCCGCCACTCATAAAGATTTGGAGCGCGAGGTGAGAGAGGGCAGGTTCCGCGAAGACCTCTATTACAGGGTTGCTTCGCTTTCGCTCTATGTTCCGCCGCTCCGGGAGCGTCCAGAAGACACAGCCGCCTTAATCTCTCATTTTCTGACACACTATGCGCGACGAAATGATCGTGCGATTGCCGGGATTACGTTTGAGGCGATCAACGTCCTGCAAAACTATCCCTGGCCGGGCAACGTGCGCGAGCTGGCGGCTGAGATCGAGCGGCTGGTGCTGTACGCGGACGAAGGCACATACATAACGCTCGAACACATGAACGAGCGGATGCTGCCCGAAAGCGCGCGCCGCGCCTTGCAAACTGAAGAATCGCCCGCCGACCTGGATCACCTGCTGGAGGATTTCGAGCGGCGTGTGATTACGGAAACGCTCAAGCGCCATGATTGTAACGTGGCGCGCACGAGCGCGGCGCTTGGGCTCGGGTCGCGTCAGACGCTATATAAAAAACTGAAGCGCCTGGCGATTGATGTCGGTGATTTTCTACAGGAAGATACCGAGCCGGGACTACAGTTGCGCGCCGAACGACGTTAAGGGTGCACAAGACCGTCATCGATACGATATCATTTCTCTCTACTTCGTCCATCGCTTGCCGCTTTCCTCTGTATGCTGATCTCTTACGCTCTCTATTTTCTCATAGCCATATTCATTCATGAGCTGGGCCACCTGGCGGCGGCGCGCGTGTGTGCGGTTCCGGCCACAGAGTTCGGTTTGGGATGGGGGATGAGAGTTTTATCTTTTCGTTGGGGCGCGGTTGAATACAGGCTGCACGCGCTGCCGGTCGGAGCCTACGTCCGCCTTGATATGGCCGAGCTGCAACGACGACCGCTCAGCCAGCAAGTGCTGGTCATGTTGGCGGGCATCAATGTCAATCTGGTGGCGGCGGCGCTGACAGCCGGAACACGCTTCAGCGCGGTGAATCTTCTGTTGGCTGCGACGAATCTACTTCCACTTTACCAACAGGACGGATGGAAGTGCGGGATGCTGATGCTGCGCGGGCTGTTGCGCCGCCGTAGTGCGCTCGTTGAATGGACATTCACGATTGCCGGGAGCTTCATCAGCATCCTTCTCTTTGCGGTCGAGACGCTTCGACATCTATAAATACCCAGGCTATCTTCATCAATTGACGAGACGACCGATCCGTATGTGATCGGTCGTTTTTGTTTTGGTGGTGAAGGCGTCGGCGACCGTCAAGCGGAATAAATTTTCGTCGCGTCGCGCTCCGGTTAATCTCGCGGCGTCACCTGCGGTTGAAAAAGCGTTGACGGCTGACAACCGACGGCGACAATGCCTTAAGTCCTTCAACGCGATCGATTTCACCTCCGCCGAAGCAGTGTGGGCCCACTGTAGACCAGGGCGTTTCTGTCAACTCCGGGCGACAGGGCGCAACGACGCATTTTCAACTAACTCCATATAAACAGGCCGTTTGAAGTGTTGAGTGCGGCTGCGGCACGGGTCTTGTAATGAGCGACGGGCGTAAGCGGTAGCTGTGAAGCGCAGTGCAGCTTGAAGTTTTAAGGACGGCGAAGAGGAGGAAAAGGAATTGATGAAGACGGTCACCGCAAGGATGTTTATATCGCTCGCAGGCATCGCGCTCGTCGTTCCTTTCTTCGTCGTGGCACTGGTCGTCGGCGCACGCGCCGTGGCGTTCGCGCAGGGCGCGCAAGACGACCTGTTGCTTATCGCTCTCGCTTTCGGTGGCGCAGTGGCCAGCATCATCAACGGCTTCGGTCGTCGTGCACAACAGAGCGGGCGCAAGATGCGCTCGACCGGCACAGCGAATGATCAGCATCGTTCACAGAGCGCCTACATGATCCACCTGGGCTATTAAATTTGTCACAGCCCCCGGCTCTCCGGTGCGAGGCAAGCGCGCTGGATGCCGCAGGGCATAACCTTCAACCCTTCAACCACATTCTAAAGGAGCAAGCACAATGATTAAGAATTTCCTTCGTGATGAAACAGGTCTGGAACTGTCCGAGTACGCGGTCGCAGCCGCGCTCGTCGCCATCGCCGTCGTCGGCGCTTTCTCAACCCTCGGCACAACCATCTCGACCAAGATCGGTGAATTGTCGGGCCGCATCACCGCCGGTAAATAATCCTTCAAGGCAAAATCAGGGGCGCTCTTGCTCCTGCCTGTGAACAGTAGCAAGAGCGCACCGACCCTTGAACGGGACGCAGACAAAAATCCTACAGCAACTCAGATACAGCGCGACCTTGAAAACCTTGAATCACCACAGACGAGGATCACACGAGATGTTTAAGAACTTCCTTCATGATGAAACGGGACTGGAATTGTCCGAGTACGCTGTCGCAGCCGCGCTCGTCGCCATCGCCGTCGCCGGTATCTTTACGACGCTCGGCACATCCATCACGGGCAGGATTACAGAGCTGACCGCCGCGCTCACTCCCAAGAACGGTTGATCTCATATCGCAAGAGAATATTTCAGACGGAGTCACGAAAAACAGATGACCGCCCCTCTCGTCTACATCGCAATGCTGCTCGCGCCCATAGGCGTGCTCATCGCTTATTACGATGTGCGTTATCGCCGCATCCCGAACGCCTTCGTGCTCGCAACGCTCATCGGCGGACTGACGATCAATCTGCTCTTCGCCGGTTCGAGCGGCCTGCTGTCGAGCGTCGGCGGTTGCGCGCTCGCCTTCTTCCCGCTCTTCATCCTGCACATCGTCGGAGCGATGGGCGCTGGCGATGTCAAACTTTTCGCCGCCGTCGGCTCGGTCATCGGAGCACAGCTTGTGCTGCCGACGCTCTTAATCGTAGCCATCACGGGCGGCGTGATCGCCGTCTATTCGATGATTCGTGCGCGCACTGTGCGTACGACTATGCAGCGCGTCCTGCTGATTCTGGTGGGCCTGTTGCCCGGATGGCAGATGCCGCGCTTTGCCGTCCCAGCAGATCGTCGTCACACGATCCCCTACGGGGTTGCCATCATGATCGGCAGCCTCATCTCAGTAGCCCTCTTCCGCGCTTAACTAAAGAGAGCACGCCGAAGAGCCAATTTTTGAACGGAGAAAAAAGCCATGCGGAATAAACGGTTCTTGATCGTCCTCGGAGGCGCGCTGCTTTTCGGAACGCTCGCGGCTATTTCCGTGAGCCGTTATCTTTCGAGCGCGCAAGCCTACACCAAAAATCTCAACAACGTCGTGGTGGCCAAGGTCGCCATTCCGCTGGGCACGAAGATCATCCCCGAACAGCTAAGCGTCGTGCAGTTCCCGCGCGAGTCAATGCCGGACGGCGTTTTTGATTCGGTCGAGAAGCTTGTGGGCCGTGTTGCCGTCACCAACATCGCGGCGCGCGAGCCCATCACGGATGTGAAGCTCGCCGCCGAAGGCACGGCAGGCGGACTCTCCGCCGTCATCCCCGAAGGATACCGCGCGATCACGGTCAAGGTTGACGATGTCGTCGGCATCTCCGGCTTCATTCAGCCCGGCGCGATGGTTGACGTGGTGGTCGTCATAGACCCTGCCGAGCACACGGCCAATCAAGACCCCATCTCCAAGATAGTCTTGCAGAACATCAAGGTGCTGGCCAACGGGCAGAACATAGACCAGCCGAAGAACGAGCGCGAAGCCAACAGCGTCAAGGCCGTCACTCTTCAGGTCACGCCCGAGCAGGCGGAGAAGCTCGTCCTCGCCGCCAACGAGGGCAAGCTACAGCTCGTCATGCGCAACTCCATAGACCAGGACGACGCGCAAACTACAGGTCAGAATAAGCGCACGCTGCTCTCCGGCGAACACGCCATCCCTGCGCCAGAGCCGGGCGCGCTCAGGAGCGAGCAAGCAAGGCCCGTCACCCAACAGCCAGCGCCGCGTCGCATGCGCCCCGCAGCCATCGTCGAATCCCCAGTGCCCGCCGCGAGCACACCGGCAGCAGCGCCAGCCGCAACGCCCAGCTCTTCGGTCGAGATGATCGAAGCGGGCAGGAAGCGCAACGTAGATTTTCCGTAATTGGTCATCTGTCAACGCTCCTCCGTGGCTTCTGAAAAAAGCCTGGCCACTGATGAGCGCCGACTGTGATTACTCACAGAAGTTTTCGCCACCAGAGGAGCCATAGCATCATGCAGACCCGTTTCCCAATCGCACGCATCGTCACCCTTCTTTGTGCGGCGATGATCATCTCCACACTGGTCTCGCCCGCCCTCGCGCAGGAGACCTCCTACACCGCGTCCTTCAACAATAAGGAAGCGACTGCCGTCAACGTGCTCGTGGGCCAATCGCGCGTTATCAACTTCGACCGCCCGATTGGCCGCTTCTCGGTCTCGAACCCGGAGATCGCGGAGGCCGTGCTGGTCGCGCCGGACCAGGTGCTCGTTAACGGCAAGGCGTTCGGTCAGGTCAACTTCATTGCCTGGGAACAGTCCGGCGGGAAGTTCCTCGTCTTCGACGTGTACGTGCGCGCGAATCTCTCGCTGATTGATTCGCAGATCAGGGCGCTCTTCCCGAGAGACGACATACGCCTGAGCCAGGCCAACGGCTCGGTCGTGCTCTCGGGCAGCGTGAAAGACCCGACGACGGCGACGCAGGTGCAGAACGTGGTGGAGGCGGCGGGCTTCAAGACCGTCAATATGCTGTCCACGCCCGTGAAGAACGCGGCGCAGGTGCAGTTGATGGTCAGAGTCGCGGAGGTGAGCCGCAATCGCCTGCGAGACTTCGGCACGTCTTACGCTTACCAGGGCGGCAGCTCCGGCGTCTATGCCAACACGGGCGGTGGGCCCAGCTCACTTGGCAGCGTGACGAACGGGATACTTACCGGCACGTTCTCTAACGCCTTGAATCTTTTCGTGATGGGCGGAAATACGCTGGCGATGATTCGTGCGATGCAGCAGCAGGGCGCGCTGCGCTCGCTGGCCGAGCCGAACCTGATCGCCATGGACGGCCAGCAGGCGAGCTTTCTCGCGGGCGGAGAGTTTCCCGTCCCCATCGTCCAGAGCGGCGACAATCGCACCTCCGTCACCGTGGTCTTCAAAGAGTACGGCGTGAGATTGAACTTCAAGCCGACGATCATTGACGAAGATCACATCCGCCTTGAGCTTGAGCCGGAAGTCTCGACCATAGACTTTTCGACCGGCGTCAAGTTCGACGGCTTCGTCATCCCGGCCTTGCGTACGCGACGGGCCAAGACCGGCATTGAGCTGCGCGACGGCCAGAGCTTTGCGCTCGCGGGCCTGCTCGACAATAGCGAGCAGCGCTCGATCTCGAAAGTTCCCGTCATCGGCGACATCCCCGTGCTCGGCGCTCTCTTCAGGTCGAAGTCGTTTCAGAAGCAGGAGACGGAGCTGATCTTCATCGTCACGGCGCAGTTGGTCAAGCCCGTGAGCCCGGATGACCTGCCACGCCTGCGCGGCGTAGACGGCCTCAAGAATGGCTCTCCGCTCGGCGTCGAGCCGAAGGGCGAAGGCATACAGGGCGCGAGCGGTTATTCCAACGGCAGCACTTCGCAGCAACAGCAGCAACCGCAGACGCCAGCCGCCGCTCCCGCCTCTACGGATGCCGCACCGAAGCCCGCCGCCCCCGTGACGCTTCCTTCGAGCAGCGGCAGCGCCGTCTCGTTTATGCCGCCGGGCAGAAACGATTCCTGGTCGCCAGCCTTCGGCGCGTCGCCCGTCGCCGTCAAGATGGACATCGGCGCGGCTCCGCAAAGGTAGTTTCACTTAACTTGCTGCAACTGATCTGGTGAGAGGAGGACGAGATGAATAAAGAGCGTAGGAAGAGAGGAACAAGGAATGGCGAGCGCGGCTCGATTCTGGCGACGGCTTCGCTCGGGATGCTCGCCCTCCTTTTCGCCGTCGGGCTCGGCGTTGACGTGAGCCACTTTTATGTCGCTAAGGCGGAGCTACAGAACGCCGCTGATGCGGCGGCGCTCGCCGCAGCTTCCGCCTTGAACTCCTCGGCTGACGGTATTACGGAAGCGACGGATCGCGCCGTCACGACCATTAAGAATAAGTACGAGTTCAATCATCTCAACGTGACCATCCCCCGCACCAATGTTCTTTTCTCAGCGCATCTCGATTACGGCTACATGAACGAAACGGATGCGATGGGAGTTGCCTCCACCATCCGCTACGTTCAGGTGACGACTCCGCAGTCTCCTGTCGGCATGAGCTTCGCCGCGATCATTCTTGGGGACAAGGTCAACATGGCGGCGACGGCGACAGCCGGTGCGGCCCCGATCAACACTTTCATGGACTGGCTGCCGCTCTCCGTCATTGACTACGACGTGCCGATGACGCCGGGCAACACCTACACGATTCGCGCCGCGCCGAACGACAGCGCCTCGCCCGGTAACTATCAGGCGTTGGCTGTCGCCGGACGCGGCGGAAGCGACCTGCGCGTCGGCATCGCCAGCGGCGTTCACACGCAAGCCGGGCCGGGCGATGTCTACACCGTTGACACCGAGCCGGGCGTCAACTCCGGCCCCGTCCGCCAGGGCATCAACACGCGCTTTGACGATTACGCGAGCGGGCTCGACCCGGCGCAGTATCCGCCCGATGCAAACATCAAAGAGAACATCAGCTACGACGAATACCTGGCCGGGAAATCCGTCCAGCCGCCGTCGGCGGGCCACACGGGCATCGCTGGCCGCCGCGTCGTGATTATCCCGATCATCAAGAAGGATGAGTACGACCAGGGACGCGACACGGTGAAGTTTGATCGCTTCGGTCTCTTCTTCCTGCGTACCAAGGTCGGCAACGGCAACGGCGGCGACATCCAGGCCGAGTACATAGACGATACGACCGTCATCGGCAGCGGCGGCTACGACCCCCTCGGTGGGCCCGTCAGCGCGACGATGAACATCCCCGTCCTTTTCAAGTGAGGTGAAAGCCGACAATGAAAGCTCGCTTCCCCTTAACGCGCCGCCTGCGCCGCTTCGCCCGAGGAGAGCGCGGAACGCAACTGGTCGAGCTGGCCATCGTGCTCCCGGTTTTCCTCTTGATGTTTGCCGCGGTCGCGGAGTTCGGACGCTTCTTCTACACCTACACCACGCTCGCCAAAGCGACGCGTGTCGGTGCGCGCTACCTGATGAGCCAGCCCGCGAAGGCCATGGACGATAACGCCAGGAGGCTCGTCCTCTGCGGCAACCAGACGGCTTGTACGGATGCGGACGCGGTGGTGAGCGGGCTCACGATGGAGCAAGTGAAGATAGACAGGGCGGGCGGCGTTCCCGGCGTCCTGCCCGACACGATCAATGTGCGTATCGAAGGCTTCTACTTCGAGCCGCTCTTCGACCTCGGCAAGCTGACGGGCAATTCCTCTCTCTCGCTCAAAATACAGGTCGCTCCGAGCACGATGATGCAAGCGATCTCGACGACGCCGGTCATTCTATAGGGGCTTAAAGATGCGTTGCGGAATCTCAAGAAAGAGCGAGCGCGGGGCGACGCTGGTGGAGTTCGCCATCGGCGCGACCGTCCTGTTCACAGTGATGTTCGCCATCGTCGAGTTCGGTCGCATGCTCTACGTGCACAATGCGCTCTCGGATGCTGCGCGACGCGGCGCGCGTTACGCCGTCGTTCACGCCCAGGCCGACGAGGCGGATGTCAAAAGGATGGCCGTCTACGGCACGACGGCAGGCGGCACGCAGCCGCTCGTTGATAACCTGACGACCGACAACGTGGCGGTGCAATACTCTTTGGCCCCCAACGCCTTCGGCGTCAACAAGGGAACCGTCTCCGTCCAGATTCAGAATTACGACTTCAAATTCAGCGTCCCGCTCGTCGGCGGCACGCTCCGCATGCCCAGGTACACGACGACGCTGACCGCAGAGAACGCGGGCATCGTCATCTATCCGTAAAGAGCTAGTCTTCGTGCTGACGGAAGAGAACCAGACCTTTTTCCCTTTTGAGGACTAATGATGACTCAACCACTGACCTTCGTAATCTTGAGCACGGGGCTCGATACCTTCAAGGAGATTCGCGCGGCCTTGCAGGAGATGGATGGCCGTCTGCTGGCCGGAGGCGACGACCCCGAACAGGTTTATGAACAGATCGTGCACCTGCGCCCGAGCGCCGCCGTCATCACGCTTGGGCCCAATACGGATCAGGGCATCAAGCTCATCGAGCGCCTGACCAATGAAGGAGCGCCGACGGCATTGATCTGTGCGGCGCGCGATGCCTCGCCCGAGTTGATACTGCGCAGCATGCGCGCGGGCGCGCGCGAATTCCTTCGCCTGCCCGTTATCAGAGAAGAGTTCACAACGGTCATCGGGCGCACGGCTGAGTTCTGCTCGGCGCGCGTCGAAACGCCGAAAAAGAAGGGACGCATGATCGCCGTCTTTTCCAGCAAGGGGGGCTGCGGCACGACCTTCATGGCGACGAATCTGGCCGCCGCGACCAATCAGCCGACCGTGCTCGTCGATCTCAATTTGCAGGCCGGAGACCTGCCGCTCTTTCTTGGTGTGGATGCCAAATATTCCATCGCCGACCTGGTGGAGAATCGCGCGCGCATGGATGATTCTCTGCTGACCAGCTACCTCACGCCCTATTCTTCCACGCTCGCGCTTCTGGCCGCTCCGCGCGAGGCCGACTCTGCCGACGACATCGAGCCGGAGCACGTCTTCGAGGCGCTCGAACGCCTGCGCGAGCGCTACCAGTACGTCGTCCTCGACCCACAGCATACCTTTGACGCCATCACTCTGGCCGCGCTCGACCAGTCCGACGACATCGTTCTCGTTTTAACGCTCGACATCCCGGCCATACGCAGCGCGCAGCGCTCTCTGGACATCTTTGATCGCCTCGGCTACCCGCGCAAGAAGGTGAGAGTGGTCGTCAATCGTTGGAGCAAGCAGATAGACCTGGACCTGCGCCAGGTCGAAAAATTCCTGGGCGAGCCGGTCGTCGGTTTCGTCCCGAGCGATTATCAAACCGCCGTCAACTCCATCAACCTGGGCCAACCGCTCGTCCAGTCTGATTCCACCTCGAAGATTGCGGTCGAGATCAAACGCATTATGGGAACGCTCCTGGGCGACGGTGCGCCCCCGCTCGAAACGCAGCCGCAGCGTCGCGGTCTGCTCAGCTCTCTCTTCGGCGGGCAGCGTCGCGCAGCTGCGGCGAGCGCCGCCCGCAATCTCGAAGTTGCTGAAACTCTACATCCATCCATCAGCCGGTAAACCATTATGGCCCTACGTGAAAGATTTGATCGAGAAGCAGGCGCATCGGGCGCTGTCATCGGCGGCGCTGTCGAGATGACGAACGGCAACGGCCAGCACTCATTTCAAGAGATGAAGTCGCGGCTGCACCGCGCCCTCATCAACCGCATGGACCTGACCAAGCTCGGCGCGCTCGCGCCCGACCAGCTCAACGCCGAAGTCTCGCGCCTGGCCGAAGGCGTGCTCGCCGCCGAAGCGATGCCGCTCTCGACGGTCGAGCGCGAGAGGCTCGTGAGCGAAGTCCGTCACGAGCTGTTCGGCCTGGGCCCGCTTGAGCCGCTGCTCGCCGACCCGACCATCTCAGACATTCTGGTGAACTCGCACAGCCGCATCTATATCGAGCGCCGCGGTAAGCTTGAGTCCACCAACGTCGCCTTCAAAGACGACGAGCACCTGATGCGCGTCATCGAGCGCATAGTCTCTTCGGTCGGTCGGCGCATAGACGAATCCTCTCCGATGGTGGATGCGCGCCTCGCCGACGGCTCGCGCGTCAACGCCATCATCCCGCCGCTCTCGATTGACGGGCCGGTGCTCTCCATTCGTCGCTTCGGCACGGAGCCCTTGCGCATGAGCACGCTGATCGAGAAGCAGGCCGTCACGCGCGACATCGCCGATATGCTTGAGATGTGCGTCAAGGCAAGGCTCAACGTCCTGATCTCGGGCGGCACGGGCGCTGGCAAGACGACGCTCTTAAACGCGCTCTCGGCCTACATCCCCGAGGACGAGCGCATTGTGACGATAGAGGATTCCGCCGAGTTGCAGTTGCAGCAGCCGCACGTCGTACGCCTTGAGACGCGCCCGCCCAACATAGAGGGTCGTGGTGAAGTCTCGCAGCGCGACCTTGTGCGCAATGCTCTGCGTATGCGTCCAGACCGCATCGTCATCGGCGAAGTGCGCGGCGGCGAGAGCATAGACATGTTGCAGGCGATGAACACGGGCCACGACGGGAGCCTGACGACCGTTCACGCCAACACCCCGCGCGACGCCCTGACGCGATTGGAGACGATGATACAGATGACGGGCATGCGTCTCTCAGACCGCGCGATGCGCCAGCAGATCGCGTCGGCCATCAACATGGTCGTGCAGGCCGCGCGCCTGTCTGACGGCACGCGTCGCATTACTTCCATCTCGGAAGTGACAGGGATGGAAGGCGACACGATCACGATGCAGGAGATTTTCCAGTTCGAGCGCACGGGCGTTGATCGTGAGGGTCGCGTCATAGGCCGTTTCCGCGCGACGGGCATTCGCCCGCGCTTCGCCGAACGGCTCAAGGCTTGCGGCCTCCAAATGCCGCGCATCATGTTCGAGGAGATGTAAAAGAGATGTTGGCCGCCTTCCTGGTTTTTATCTTCTGTCTTTTCCTTGTGCTCGGCGCGTACCTGACGGCGACGCGCGGCTCGGATGCCAAGCGTGCACGCCTGCAAAAGCGGCTCTCCGAAGCCCTGCTCCATTCGGCGCACACGGATGATGTCGAAGTCATCCTCGCGCGCGAAGAGCTGCTGAGCGAGATTCCCTGGATCAACCGCGTGCTCCTTGAGATGCAGGTCGCCACGCGTCTCAAGCGAGTGCTCGACCAGGCAGACCTCCACATCACGGTCACGCGACTCTGTATGTTCTCCGTCATGGCTGGGATGCTCGCGGCGCTCGCAACTTCCATGCTGACGATCTCCGTGCTCGCAATGGTTGCCGCCGGGCTGACGGCTGCCGCGCTGCCCTTCATCCACGTCTTCTGGAAACGCCGGAAGCGCTTCGATCAGTTCCTGGAGCACCTGCCGGACACGCTTGAGCTGATGAGCCGCGCGCTTTCAGCCGGGCACGCTTTCTCCGAAGCGCTCCACATGGTTTCCACAGAGATGCCGGAGCCGATTGCGACCGAGTTTCGCAAGACGTACGAGGAGCAGAACTTTGGCCTCTCGCTCAAGCTCGCGCTCGAAAACCTGACGCAGCGCATACCGCTGCTGGACCTGCGCCTGTGCGTGACGGCCATCCTTATTCAGCGCGAGACGGGCGGTAATCTCGCGGAGATTCTGGAAAAGGTCGCGCACACCATCCGCGAGCGTTTCCGCATCCTCGGCGATTTGAAGACCTTGACCACCAGCTCGCGCATGTCGGCCTGGCTGCTCTGCGGCCTGCCGATCTTTATCACCGTCGTCATCTCGGCGATGAACCCCGAATACATGAGCATCCTTTGGCGCGACCCGCGCGGCCATAAGCTGATCGCCGTCGCCCTCATCATGCAGATCACAGGCATGCTCGTCGTCCGTAAGATTTTGAGAATAAAAATATGAAGGGCAGGAGTCAGAACTCAGGACACGGGATAAAAGCAAAGCCTTTTCATTCTGAATTCTGACTCCCGTGTTCTGAGTCCTGAGGTAAACCTTATGCTTCTCCTTATCACCATCTCGACTTTCATCTGCATCACGTTCGGCGTGATCGGTATCTACTGGCTGATCTCGCGCCCGCAGAGCGCGGCGACCGAGCGCCTGCGAAAAATGAATGAGACGGGCGGGGTTGTGCAGGCCGCTTCGGTCACGCTCACGCAGGAGGAGAGCCCGGCCTCGGATTTCGCCGAGCGTCTGGCGACGCCGCTCAACCGTCTCGCTCCGGCTTCGGCGGCAGAGGCGCGCAAGCTGCAAAAGCAGTTGATGCAGGCCGGCTATCGTAACCAGAACGCGCCGATCATCTACCGCGCCCTGCAACTGGCCACGATGGCCGCGTTGCCCTGTCTGGTGGCGCTCGCCTGTGCCCTGTTGGCGCGTCCGCTGGGCAGCGCCTTCATGTTCATCCTGATGGCGTTCATCGCAGGCTTCCTGCTGCCGCGCTACGTCCTCGGTCGCATGATTCGCAATCGCCAGTTGCGCGTGCGCTGGGGGTTGGCCGACGCCCTGGACCTGATGGTCGTCTCGATTGAGGCGGGACTCGGCCTGAACGCTTCCATGCTGCGCATCAGCGACGAGCTGCGCGACGTTCACCCTGACATCTCTGAAGAGTTCGAGATGGCGAACCTTGAGATTCGCGTCGGGCGCGAGCGCGAGGAAGCGCTCAGGAATCTTGCCGAGCGCACGGGCGTTGACGATCTTCGCAGCCTGGTTGCGATGCTCATTCAAGCCGACCGCTTCGGCACTTCCATCGCCCGCGCCGTGCGCGTCTTCTCCGATAGCCTGCGCACCAAACGTCGCCAGCGCGCAGAGCAGGCGGCGCAGAAGGCGGCCGTTAAGCTGCTCCTGCCGCTCGCCTGTTTCCTCTTCCCGACGCTTTTCATAGCCATCCTCGGCCCGGCTGCGCTCCAACTGATGGACACACTTAAAAACATGTGAAGGAGGCAAGAACACTCATGCGTACAAGAACAATCATCGCCGTCACTATCGCCTTAACGCTCTGTCTCGGAGCGAGCGCGCTGTGGACGGCTGATACGACGGGCCGCGAAGGCGATACGGAAACCAACATCGTAGACGCCAACGGCTCGCCCGTGGGCCAGAACAAAGAGGGCAAGAAGGGCGGCAATAAGATCGCCAGGATTTTCAAAGCGCCATTTAAAGCCATCAGTAAGATTTTCGGCGGCAGCCGCGACGATAATCGCCTGCGACGTTTGAACGAAAGAGATGTGGCGAAGTTCGAGAGCGCGCCGACCATGCGCGTCAGCGATAACGTACAGATGGACGAGCGCAGCCCGAGCACGCAAGGGACGGGACGCGAACACCTGATGAACGGTCGCGCTCTGCTCTCGACAGGGCGCGTCAACGAAGCGATTGGGGAGCTCTCGCTCGCGGCCTCGCTCGACCCTGGCCTGAGCGGCGAGGCCAACGGCCTGCTCGGTCTCGCCTACGATCAGAAGGGAATGAGAGAGCGTGCCAGGGAGTCCTACGAGCGGGCCATGCGCGATGCGCCGGAGGACGCGCAGACCTTGAACAACCTGGGATTCTCGCTCTACCAGAACGGCAACTACCGCGCCGCCGTCGATCGCTTGAAGCGTGCCGCGCGTCTCGCCCCCGCAGACCAGCGCATACTTAACAATCTCGCTCTCGCGCAGTGTCGGCTGGGCAAATACGACGACGCTTACAGGAATTTCGCGCGCGCGGGCGGTGAATTGACGGGGCGACTCAACACCGCCGCGCTGCTCGAACGCATGGGCCGCGATGAAGAGGCGATCAGGTACTACGAGGCGGCGCGAAAGCTTGAGCCGAACTCCTCCATCACGCTGCGCCGTCTCGTTGACCTCTATCGCCGCATGGGGCGCATCAATGAATCCGAGGATGCTCGTCGCGCTTTGACGGCGCTCGCAGACCGGATGACCGTTGCCCGCAACTAGAGATCGTTGACGACGAAAGCGTGAGCGCCGCAGCAATGCCGGATTTTGTCGGCGCTCATGATTCCCATTTCAATGCATCATTGACAAGGTTGAAGAGAGATGACCCACACAGCCATTTTGAATCGCGCCGAGATCGAGAGCATGGGCCCACCTGCGCCCGAAGAACTGGGCGACGCGGGCGTCGCCGAAGGCTTCCTGTGCGACCTGGCGCTCAAGCATGTCGCCATGCTGGCCGAGCCGACGACCGAACGGGTCGCCGGGCGGCTTCACCTGCCGCGCACGCTGACGGAAGAGCTGCTTCAGCTGCTCTACAGGGAAAAGCTGATCGAAGTGCGTTTGCAGACGACGATGGGCGCGACGCGATATGCGATGCTCGATAAGGGTTGGGAGCGATACCAGCGAGTGCAGGCGATGTGCGGCTACACCGGGCCTGCGCCCGTGTCGCTACGCGACTACGCGCACATGATGCGGCTGCAAGCAATCCCTGCTCATCCGGCGACGATGGAGAACGTGCGTGCAGCATTCCGCGACCTGGTCCTGCCGGACTCGCTCATGCAGACGCTCGGGTGCGTTATCAATTCGCGCCGGTCTCTTTTTCTGACGGGTCTTCCGGGCACGGGTAAGACCGCCGTCGCCGAGAAAATCAACGCGGCGCTGCCCGGCGGAATCTGGATACCGTATGCCGTCGAGATTGACGGGCAGATCATACGCGTCTACGACTCGCACAGCCATCGCGTGCTCGCCGAAGAACAGACTCCCGCCGAGCACGACCGCCGCTGGGTCTTGATAGAAAGACCGCTGATCGTCGTCGGCGGCGAGCTGACGCTTGCTAACACAGACCTGACGTGGAGCGAAGCGGCTCGCTTCTATGAAGCGCCCTTCCAGATGAAATCAAACGGCGGCACGCTCGTGATAGACGATTTCGGACGCCAGCGCTGCTCGCCCGTGGATCTGCTCAACCGCTGGATTGTGCCGCTTGAGCGTCGAGTCGATTTCCTCGCGCTCAATACGGGCAAAAAGATCGAAGTGCCTTTCGAGCAGCTGGTCATCTTCTCGACCAACCTGCAAGAGAAAGATTTGGCCGACGAAGCCTTCCTGCGCCGGATGGGTTATCGCGCGCGCGTCGAGCCGCCGACGCCGCACGCCTACATAGAGATATTCAAGCGCGCAGCTTACACGCGGGGGCTCAAGTGCAGCCAGGCGTGTCTGGATCATCTGCTGAACAACTACATGATCGAGCATCGCCAGATGAAGGGCTGCGAGCCGCGCGACCTGCTTGATCGCGTGACAGACCTTTGCCTGTTCGAAGGACGACCGCTTGAGCTGACGCCCAAGCTGATAGACGTGGCCTGGCGCAACTACTTCGGCACGGCGCACAGCTTCGCCCCCGCGCAGGAACAACCCTCTGCGGCGGAACGCCACGTCGAAGACCCTCTGCAACTATGAGACGGCTTTCTTTTATCCCCCCGTCAAACGAAGAGCGCGGGCTGTTGAGAATAAGCCAGGAAAAGAGCGAACCCGATGATGATGACCCGAACGAACATGAGCTGGCGCGTAGTTCTGCTGTCATGTGCGACGTTGTTGATAAGCGGCAACGTCGCTCCCCTACATGCGCAGCAGCGTGCGGGCGCGCCCGTGGCTGTGCGGCCTGCGAAACTCCCGGCGCAGCCGCTCAGAGAACACGGTGCGCGCCCACAACCGAACACTCGAAGGTCTGTCAGGGTTCGCGTGCGCGCGGGCGATACGCTGGCCAGCCTGGCAGCGCGTTTCAAGGTCACTGCGGAGGAGGTCGCGCGTCTCAACAGTATCAGCACGGATGCCAGGCTGCGCCCCGGTCATGAGATCAAAGTTCCTTTCCCCTCGACGGACGAGCCCGCCAATGCAACTCCTGCGGCGACCACTGAGCGCAGAGGCAGAAGAGGCTTGAGCCTCGTTGACGGAACGACCGTAGAAGCTGACGAAGTTTGGGAGGACGCGCAGGGAGTCTGGTTCAGGCGCGGTGGAATCACTAACCTTGTCGAGCGCTCGCGCGTTCGCAGCATCGAGCGCGGCGGCGAAGGGGCTTCGGAGTCCGCAAACGAAAGCACGCCCGCGCCGAAGGCGAAGATTGTCGAGGTGAGCACTACGGAAGCGAGCGCCACACAACAGCCTGTCTGGATTTACCTGGTGGGCGGCGCACGCGTCGAAGCCGACGAAGTGACGGAATCATCGGAAGGGGCATGGTACAGGCGCGGCATTCTCTCGATCTTTCTTGAGCGGGCCAGAATCGAGCGCATCGAACGCGAGCGCCCGCAGGAAGTCGCCGCCGCCGGAGTAGAAGGCAAACGCTCATGGACTGAGCGCGGATGGAGCACCGGCAACTCGAATCTCGATACGCTGATCAGGCAGAACGGAGCGCGTTACGGCGTCGACCCGTATCTTATCTTCTGCGTCATGGAGCAGGAGTCGCATTTCAACGCGCGCGTCGTCTCGCCCAAAGGCGCGCGCGGCTTGATGCAGTTGATGCCCGGCACGGGCGCGCGCTTCGGCGTCCGCAAGCCCTTCGACCCGGCGGAAAATATCATGGGCGGAACAAGGTATTTGAAGATGCTGCTCGACAACTTCGGTGGTCGCGTTGATCTGGTGCTGGCTGGCTACAACGCCGGCGAGGGGGCCGTGATGAAGTACGGAGGCCGCGTGCCGCCCTACAGAGAGACGCGCGATTATGTGAAGCGCATCAGCGCGCGTTATGAAAAGAGCAGGCGCGCGACAGCCGCCGCCGCCGCGCCGTCAACGGCATGGCCTGTCGCAAAGGCTACCGGCTTGAAATAACCTTTCGCTTGAGCGAAAGAGTCGCGGCATTAGACATTTTATCCATACAGATCAACCGAAGGAAGGCACTGTAGAAGCCCATGATGATCGCTTTCAAGAGAATGGCCCTCGCTTTCGCGTTGAGTCTGTCTCTATGCTTTTACGCAATGGCCGCTCCCGTGCAGCAAGCGGACGAAGCCCCGCTCACCAACGCTTCCGTCATCAAGCTGGTGCGCGCCGGTTTCAAAGAGAAGACCCTCATCGCCATCATTCATTCGCGTCCCGTGCGGTTCGATCTCTCGCCCGAGCGCCTCATCGAGCTCAAAAAGAGCAGCGTCAGCGAGCGCATCATCCTGGCCATGCTCGCACGCGATGGCAATGAGATATCAGAAGATGAGCTAAGCGACGACAACTTTTTCGGCGACTCCAACGGCTCAGCGCGCGCGGGGCAAAACCGCGCGGGAGGCGACTCGGGCACAGGCATCTTCGGCTCGGGCAGCGGTTCTTCGAGCCGCACGCGCGGGCGCGGCATGAGCGGCTCGAACCAGGGCGACACACAGACAAACGGCAGCGCCACGGTGCGTATCATTCGTCCGCCGGCGGAAGCGGGCGCTGAGCCGCCAAGGATGGAAAGGACGCCGACGCTCACCAACGACGGCGTAGTCGAGCTGGTCGAAGCAGGGTTCTCCGAAGGCACGATCATTCGTCGCATAGAACAGTCGCCAGCCGAATTCGATCTCTCTCCCGCCAAGCTTGCAGAACTGCGTCGTCGTCGCGTGAGCGAGCCCATCATCAACGCCATGCGCGCCGCGATGAGCGATGACCCTACGTCAAACGCCGCTCGCCCGTCCACAACGCGGCAAAGATAAGGATGAAGGATGAAAGAATGACGAGAGTCATTCTTAAGAAGAAATTAACAGGATGAACAGGATGGACAGGATAAGAAGAGAAGAGATGAACTATTCTGACAGAGATGCTTTTAGGTTTTATCCTGTCTATCCTGTCCATCCTGTTAAATTCCTGCTTTCATCCTCCCGCCTTCATCCTTCCGCCTTGCTCTTCGCCGTTCTCTTGACACTTTTGATCGCGCCGCTTCTGTTCGCTCAAAATGGAAGGGAAGCCAGCGCTCAGCCGCAGCCATCAGCCAGGGTCGAAGAACAGGACATTGACGAAGGCGACGTGATCTCGGTGAGTACCTCTGAGGTGCTTTTGCCCGTGACGGTCAGAGACGCTGGTGGTCAGCTTGTAACTACGCTCACGCGCAAAGACTTTCGTGTCTTTGAGGAAGGGCGCGAGCAGCCTTTGAGCGATCTGGCGCTCAGGCAGGTTCCCGTGGATGTCGTCCTGATGATTGACGCCTCTTCGAGCGTCGCCGGAAACCTCGATGACTTTCGCCGAGCCGTAGAGGGCTTCGCGCGCAGGCTCGCACCAGATGATCGCATCAGTCTGATCAAGTTCGATGATCGCGTAGAGTTATTGCAGGACTGGACGCAGAGCCGCGTGCAGTTGAGCCGCTCGCTCAGACGCATCATGCCGGGCGTCTTCACGCGCTTCAACGATGCGCTGCTGCTGGCGGCGCGCGAGCAGTTTCAAGCCACGCGCGGCGGACGCCACGCCCTGATCGTCCTGACGGACGGCATTGACAGCGGGCGCGGCTATGCCACGCTCGAAGCCGCCCTGCGCTCCCTGCTCGAAGCGCAGGCCACGGTCTATGTCGTCAGCAATACGGAGATCGAACGCGCCGGTAAGCGCCAGGAGTTGGACACACTTCTTTCCGGGCCGCCTTCCACAGTTCGTTTCAACCAGCTTCGCATCGGCGACCTGCGCGAAGGGCTGCGCGTGCTCGACGAGAGCGAGCGCAGCCTGGCGCAACTGACAGCCGCCACGGGCGGGCGACTCTACAGGCCAAGGAGCTTCGACGCCCTGGATGCAACCTACGCTGAGGTTGCCGACGAGCTGCGCCACCAGTACGCACTCTACTACACGCCTCTGGATAAGACGCGTGATGGACGTTTCCGCCGCGTGCGCGTCGAGACGGTGGACCCCTCTCTCAAAGTATCTGCGCGCATAGGCTACTACGCGCCGCGTCGTTAAAGCTTCTACGCCTTCAACATCAACTCGCCTCTCAAGCTCCTGTTCGCAGTGAGCGGCCAACCAGAAGAAAAAGCTTCCTCCGAACCCACCTTTGGTGTCATAATGCTACAGTCATTGCCAGACCGGCCCGTTCGGGTCTATCTGACCCGCATCCGGGGGCGAGTTGATTTCCGAAATCATCTTGGCCAGTAAGCCAAGCTTAACTATTCTAACAGTTAGCCTGTAAATAGGGATGGAGGCATGGAGGTTGCTGTTAAAAGGCTGCTGTTTTGCCCATTGGCAGGTAAACGCGAGATTCACAGGGGAAAGTTATTTGAGAAACGGGGAGCAGTCGGGGATTTTGTGTCCGAATGCTCCACTCTATGCGAGGCTGCTTGCGCTGGGAGGCCGATTGCGTGTACTCTTTCGGGTTTGATGGAAAGTCCTACCACGCCGGTTTTGCTCCCATCAACAAGCCACATAGCCTTTAACCGCTAACTTCAGCGGCCATTTACGATTGTTCTCCTTGGTCTATACCGCTCAGGGCTGCGAATCGTGAGCTTTTGAAGCTCGCTCGGCGAATCTAGATTATGAGTCCGAGCCGGCGGTTAGAGATTTTCGGTTCTCAGTTTCGATGCATCAGCAATATTAACAAGTAGAGAAGGAAAAATTTAATGCGACCAGTCAAACATGTCGAGAAGGGCTTGAGCCTTTTAGCTGGCGGCTTATTCAACGCGATTCAATCCGTCAATAAGTACAAGCCGAACCCGTCTTTTACGCCCAAGTGGTCTGACAAGCCGCTCTTGAAGTCCTGGCAGAAGAGCAAGCCGACGCTCGGCTGGCCTCGAACTACGGATTCGCTCTGCCCCAAGTGCGTCATAGAAGCGCGCGAAGATATTATCAGCGGCAAAAAGGATGTCAGCGTTCTCATCAATGAGAAGGTCGGCGAAATCAAGGCCCAGATCATAGAGCGCGACGGCCAGATTTGGATGGTCAAGGACTGCCCCGTGCACGGCCACTACGAAGACATGATGGCCATTGACTCCAAGTTTCTCTCGCACATCGAAGCGATGTTTCCGGGCCGCGACATTCAGGCGCACAACGACGAGAAGCTGCACAATCACGGTTCGAGCACGATCAAGTATGGTCGCGGCTCTGTGCTCACGGTCGACCTCACGAACCGCTGCAACATGATGTGCGACCCTTGCTTCATGGACGCCAACCAGGTCGGCTTCGTCCACGAGTTGAGCATAGAGGATATTAAGGAAATCCTCGACAACGCCATCTCTATCAAGCCGCGCCGCCAGATGTCCGTGCAGTTTTCGGGCGGCGAGCCGACGATTTCGCCCTACTTCATCGAATCCGTCAAGTATGCCCGCAAGGTCGGGTATAACAGCGTGCAGGCGGCCACTAACGGCATCGAGTTCGCCAAGAGCAAGGATTTCTGTCGCCAGGCTGCAGAGGCCGGACTGCGCTACGTCTACTTGCAGTTTGACGGTATCGGCAACGATGCCAACAGCCACCGACAGGTCGGCAACCTCTTCGATGTCAAGCTGCGCGCCATCAATAATCTGCACGAGGCTGGCGTCGAGATCGTGCTCGTCACGACGCTCGTCAACGGCATCAACAACGATCAGGTCGGCTCGATCATTCGCTTCGCGCTTGAGAATCCGAAGAAGATCGCGTTCCTTTCATTCCAGCCCGTCTCCTTCACGGGACGCGACGAGGAGATTACGGAGCAGCGTCGCCTACAGCAACGCTACACGCTCTCGCACCTGGCGCATGACGTGAAAAGTCAGGTCGGAATCACGGAGCCGACGCGCGACTGGTTTCCGCTCTCGCTGATGGGCGCGTTCGCAGATTTCGCAGACCTCGCCCATGGGCCCGATGCGGAGTGGGGACAGGTCTCCTGCGGCTGCCACCCGAACTGCGGCGTCGGCACAGCCGTGATGATTGATAAAGAGACGAAAGAGATGAGCCCCGTGCCGGAGTTCCTGAACATCCCCGGGCTCGTCGCCGATATGCGTAAGATCACGGACGCCGCGCGCGGCAAGTGGTTCTCGAATCTGATGATGGGTTTGACGCTATTGAAGCATTATAACTCTTACAAGGCTCCGACCCATTTCTCGCTCTACGAGCTGTTCAAGAAGTTCGACAAGTCTTTCGGCTTGACGGGTAAGGATTACGGCAAGGTTGACGGCAATCGCTCGAAGGAGGACATAGAGAAGCGCCGCGCTGATCGCTGGAACTTCCTCTTCATCGCGGGCATGTGGTTCCAAGACCTCTTCAACTACGATTTCCGCCGCACGGAGATGTGCATCATTCCGTATGGCACGCAGGAAGGCGAAATCTCCTTCTGCGCCTACAACACCGGCATCGGTTGGAGAAACATCATCGAGAACATGCACCAGAACGCGACCGTGGCGAAGTGGTATCAGGAGCATGGCCGCCATGAAATCTTTGCCAAGGGCAAAGAGGTCAAGCTCGATGACCCGTCGCATGGCCTGGTGCTGAACGAGATAGACCTCCAGCGTCCGCATAAGCCGCAGATGGAAGGGCCGAAGACGGCGGCGGAAGAGGCTGCGATGATGCGCCGTCTATACAACCAGATGGTGCTCAACAAGGCAGACATCAAGGCCGAAAAGCCTGTTCAGATACAGGGCCTAAGCCGCAGCAAGGCAACCACTACGGCCTCCGCACAATAGTGAAGCGCAAGCATCTCAGGGCAGCTTAAGGTAAGCATGGAACCCCGCGAAGCGTTTGGCTCGCGGGGTTCATGCGCGCTCAGAGTTGTTGCGATCATGAGCACGTAACCGCCGCTTCTTCAGAGGCAGGCGACGATTCTGTGGAGCCTTGGGCTCAATAAAGTTTGAGGCGTCGCGTTCAGGGGCTCTTAGGCGCTTGACCATTAAGCTTGACGGCGTGTTTAATAGAGGGTCTGGGCGCTCCGGTCTTTACAAGCGCCTTTAATTTTCCATTAAGATAGAAGCTGGAGATATATTTGGAATGGCGATAGTAACTGTCAATCAAGGTGAATCAATCGAGAGCGCGTTGAGGCGTTTCAAGCGGCGCGTGATGACCGAGGAGATTATCAAGGACGCTAAAAAACACGCGTTTTTCATGCCGCCCGGTCAGAAGGCCAAGCTGAAATCGGCGCTCGCGCGCAAGCGCAACAAGAAGAAGGGACGCCCGCGCATTACGCGCGATTAGAGGAGCACGTCCGCCGAGTCTTCAGCGCGAAGAAGCGGTCGTCTCTGCCAAGGACTTCATCAAGAGCGTCATCGCTCTGTGCGTGACCCGCAGGCGCTACAACTCAATTCTCTAGCGTGCCCGGCCTGCCGATAGAACCGACCAGCTCGGAAGAGAACTCTTACTCCTAATCGGCGACAAAGGTCGGGTTCACTTGCGTCCACTCGAATCCGGTTATCTTTCATGACTCGTATTCTGCTTACCAATGATGACGGCATCTTCTCGGACGGGCTCCTCAAGTTAGAGGAGGCGCTCACAGAGGTGGGCGAAGTCTACACTGTCGCGCCCGCGTCCGAGATGAGCGGCGCATCACACAGTCTGACCCTGGCGCGCCCTCTGCGCATTCGTCGCATTGACGAGCGACACTGGACCGTTGACGGCACGCCGACCGATTGCGTCACGCTCGCGCTCAATAAAATCCTTGGACCGGATGAACTGCCAGACATCTGCGTCTCCGGCATCAATCATGGCGGCAACCTGGGAGACGATGCGACCTATTCGGGAACGGTCGCGGGTGCGCTCGAAGCGACCATTCTGGGCGTACCGGGTCTGGCCTTCAGTCTGGTGGCGCGCGAGAATTTCGATTTCACGGAGTCCGCGCGCTTCGCCGTCACAGCCGTGCGCAAGGCTCTCACCGAAAGACTGCCGGAAGGAACGCTCCTCAATATCAACATCCCTGCGGGCACGATCAAGGGCGTGCGCGTCACCAGGCAGGGGTTGAAGAATGCGCGCCCGGTCATCAGCGAGCACATAGACCCGCGCGGCAAGCCTTACTTCTGGATCGGCGAAGAATATTTCAGCTCTGACAGCGAGGACGGCACGGACTACCACGCCATCGAGCAGGGCTTTATTTCCGTCACCCCGCTCAGGAGCGACATGACGGATCATCGCGCCCTGACGGCCATTGATACCTGGAACTACATCAGGGCCAGCGAAGTCTTGCAAAGCAGTTAAAAGAGATCGAGTAGAGCTTTTAAGCGTAAGCTAATCGTAAACGGACGCGCTCGCCAATCGTGCAATGGCCCAGGCTCTCTATTCTATTGACGATTGATGACCGGCGATTTACGATTTTTTTATTGGAGAAAAGGCTTTGAGTTCCGCGCCGCTGCGTCCCAATTCATTGACAGCGGAATACCGCATCCCGCGCGAGCGCATGATCGAGCGCCTGCGCGATCATTACGGTATTCGAGACGCGCGCGTGCTTGAGGCGATGCGTACCATCCCGCGCCACTTCTTCGTCCCGGAAGCTTTGCAAAGCCGCGCTTACGGCGATCATGCGCTCCCCATCGCCGCCAATCAAACCATCTCGCAGCCCTTCATCGTCGCGCGCATGACGGAGTTGCTTGAGCTTGACGAGCGCAGCCGCGTGCTGGAGATTGGCGCTGGCTCCGGTTATCAAACGGCTGTGCTCTCGCGCCTCGCCGCGCAGGTCTACGCCATCGAGCGCATCGCGGAGCTGGCGCGCGAGGCCCAGGCTCGTATACGCCAGTTGGGCATCTACAACGCGACAGTCAAAACCTTTGACGGCACGCTCGGTTGGAGCGCCAATGCGCCCTACACTTGCATCCTCGTGGCGGCGGGTGGCCCCGAAGTGCCCGAGCCGCTCACGTCGCAGCTACAAAGCGGCGGGCGACTCGTGATCCCCGTCGGCGATTCGCGGGAATCACAAAGGCTCGTGCGCGTGATTAAAACGGAGAAGGGGTACGAGCGTGAAGATCATGGGCCATGCGCGTTTGTGCCGCTCATCGGACATTACGGCTGGCCGCCGGAAGGCAAAGGCTAAAAGGCAGGGGTTAGCGTGTCAGGTATGGGGCCTGTTGCCGGCATCTCGCTCTGACATCTACATTTTATGGAATTTCTTAACGAACTTTATCATCAGGTCAGGTACTATCTTAATCCTGAGACAATCGCTGCGGCGGGTTATATAGTTATCCTCTTCGTGGTATTTGCCGAGACGGGGCTCGCCGCCGGTTTCTTCCTGCCCGGAGACTCGCTGCTCTTCGTCGCCGGACTTTTCGCGGCGGATGGCAAGCTGAACCTCTTTGCGCTCCTGCTCGGAGTCTTTCTGGCTGCCGTGATCGGCGACGCGGTCGGTTATTTCACGGGCTCGAAGATGGGCCCAAGGCTATTCTCACGCCCCAAATCTTTACTCTTTCGCCCGAGCCACTTGCAGAAAGCGCAGGCGTTCTACGAGAAGTATGGCGGCAAGACGATCATCATCGCGCGCTTCGTGCCCATCGTCCGCACCTTTGCCCCGATTGTCGCCGGAGCCGCGCAGATGCCCTATCGCCAGTTCGTCGTCTTCAATATCATCGGCGGTTTTCTGTGGGTCTTTACGATGATTCTCGGCGGCTTCTTCCTGGGCAGAGCCTTTCCCGCCCTGCGCGAGCACATAGAGATCGTCGTGATCGTCATCGTCGCCCTCTCGCTGATGCCGCCCGTCATCGAATATATCAAGTCGCGGCGCGAGAAGGCGAGAGCGGCCCAGACCGGCAGCGCAAAGGTTTGACATGCCGCTGCTGCTCACCTAATATCCCCTGTGTTGATTCACGGGGCGTAGCGCAGCCTGGTAGCGCGTTCGGTTCGGGACCGAAAGGTCGGAGGTTCGAATCCTCTCGCCCCGATTAAGTTAAATAGAGTTTACGGCGACGTTGCGGCGTCGCCGTTTTCCTTGTCTGTTGACTTACGCTGTAGACTCTGTTTCATTCCAGGTAGTTCACCTCTTCTTGGCGAGGTAATGATGTCGGGCAAAGCAGGTCATCGTTTTTATCAGCTCATACTGCTCGGGTGTCTTGCTGTGACGGCCCTTCCGACGATGAAGGCGGCGGGCGGTGCGGGGATGAACGGTCAGAGCAGCGCGCAGGAGCGTGAGGTGGCTGCGCGCTTCGCTCCCCTATTTTATCAGGGGCTCGGCGAGCGTGCTCGCCATGACTACATCACCAGCTTCGATTTTGACGGCGACTGGCGCGGCGACAATAACTGGGCCCATGCGGATGACCGGCGCTTCAAGCTTAAAGCCAACGTCTACTACGCGGTCAGCGAGACCGAGACTCACTTCTTTATCCATTACGCGCTCTTTCATCCGCGCGATTATAAGGGCGGTGAGAGGGGCGCTCTCCTGAGCGAGATAATCCGCGAAGGGGCGCGGCGCGGCGGAAAATATGATCCGACGGGCCAACTGGGTGAAGCCACGCTCGCGCACGAGAACGATATGGAGGGCTGTTTGGTCGTCGTCGCCAAAAACGGAAACGATCTTCAGCAGGCCAGGGTCGTGTTCGTCGAGACAATGGCCCATAACAGGTTCTTGAAGTATGTCGCGGAGGACGCTCAGCCGGGCGGCTTCGATACCATCAGCCTCGAAGCTCAGAGGCCGCGCCTGTACGTCGAGCCTAAAGGGCATGGCGTAGAGGCTTATCGTGTGGGCGAAAGGCAGGGTCAGCGCTACGGCATCCTGATATACAGCTTCGACGGGCGTGCAGATGATCCCGAACAGGGCAGCCGCGAGCGGGTCAGCTACGAGCTGCTGCCTCTCTACACTACGCTCTGGCCGCGCTCAGCGCGCGGTGTGAACGAGACCTTCGGCGAAGCGCATGACTTCGGGCGGGTGACGATCAGCGTGGTCGAGAAGGATGGCCGCCGAGTGGAAAGGCAGGTCAAGCTTGGGACAAGAGGCATGTCTTTGCTGGGTGTGGTCGGCGCTCCCAACATGGCGCGGCCACCCTGGGGATGGTTTGATAGAGAAGAGCGCGGACGGCCTTTGGGCGAATGGTTCTTCGATCCCGCGCGAACCGTCAAGCGCCACTACAACAGGGGGACGGATTTCTCCGTCTCATACATCTATGCTCCGTTTCTGGGAGTTGTGCGGCAGAAGAAGTGAGTCGCCGCCACGGTGAAGCTCTGGTGAAGAAGAGAGAGGGGCGCTCGCTCTTCCCTGTTTCTAGCGTAGCCCGAGCATCAACAGCGCCGAGCGATCAGATATGCGACCTTCACCCTCCCTGAGCCATTGTCTATAAGCTGCGAGCTCTTCTTCCGTCACCGGACGATTGCCGAGCTTTGCGGCGGGCGTGCGCTCGAAAGCCCTGTCGGTGAGCGCCATGTGGGCGATGCGCGGGTGAAGTGCACCGGGTTGGCTGAGCGCCGACTCGGCAGCCTCAACGTCCGGGAACAGCTCTTCGTAGGCGAGCAAGTGCCAGATTGTATCGCCCACGCGCTCTTCTATGGCGAGCACGCGCAGCAGCCCGAAGCCGCTTTCAAGCTGAAAGACCAGGTCATCGCCCGCATCGAATGCTTGTATCACGATCTCCTCAGGAACGAGCGCCGTTCGGATTCATCGGATGAAAAGTATGTGTGCCGGGTTAGCTTAGCATAAAGTCAACGCTACAGGATCATGCTCTTCGCCTGCGGGCCAGTCTGGAAAGATTTGGCCGAGACGAGTAGTATTAGCTCTCAAAAAAAGCCGGAGCTGAGTTTTACGGATGAGCTCGTTTGACTCCAACAAGGATTACTATTCGATTCTGGGAGCGGAAGAGGACGCGACCCGCATCGAGATCGAGCGGCTTTATAAACGCAAGGCCGTCCTGCATCACCCTGATCGTGGCGGCGACGAAGAGGAGATGAAATCGCTCAACGAAGCCTACGGAGTGTTGCGCGATGAACAGAGCCGCGCCGCTTATGATGCGCAAAGGGACAGGCCACGAGAGGCTTACGTAGATGAGGCGTCGCCTCCATACTCTTCGCCTTCGGCGCAGGCCGATGCCATCTCGGGCCAATGTGTGACGGCGCTGCTGTTCCTGGCCGTCGGGCTGGTCTTGCTCTTCGTGGTTCGATTCCAGTATGTGCTGTTCCTCTGGCCCCTGGCGCTCCTGGCCGTGCTCTTAATCGTCGCCGGTATCGTGCACGCGCATTCGGCGATGGGGATGATACGCGAGACCTTTGCGCTCTCGCACCCTGTACGCCGCTTCCGCATGGCGGAGGAGCTGACCTTCTGGTCAATCGTCGTCGGCGGTTGCTACGGCGTCTATTTTATTCTTCGGTATCTCTAGGGCAGGGCGAACGCATGTGGGAATTTGCAGGGCTCGATCTTTTATTTCTGGAGGTTAACAGCCTGGAAGAGTCTCTGGCTTTTTACCACGAGCAGCTCGCCATGGAGATCGTCACGCACGCGCCGGAATCCGAGCCGCCGATGGCGACCTTGCGCGCCGGTCGTTTGAAGATCACGCTCGTCCAACAACTGGAAACTATGCTCCGGCGCGGGCGCGGCGTACACTTCTTCATCGGCGTCAAGAGTGTTGACGCCTACTACGAGCAGTTGAGCGGGCGCGGCGTGGATGTCGCGCCTCCGGCGGACGAAGGCTGGGGCGGACGATTCGTCACCCTTCAAGACCCGGACAAGTACAGGTACTTTTTCGTCACCTGGGACGAGCCGGAAAAAGATACATTAAGATAATGAAGCCCCGATCAAGCGCGACTCTGCTGCTCGCCCTGCTGCTCGTCATGCTCGCGGGGTGCGCGACTAAGATTAACGAACTGACGCGCGCCGCCGGTGCGGGCGACGCCGCGACTGTCAAGATGCTGCTCGATAGCGGCGTTAATCCCAACGCGCAGGATAGGGACGGCAGCACTCCTCTCATACAGGCCGCCTGGCAGGGCCGCGCCGAAGTCGTTCGTCTCCTGCTTGAGAGGGGGGCCGACGTTAATCTCAAAAGTAAGGATGGTGGGACGGCCCTGCTGTGGGCCTCCTTCGAGGGACATACCGAGATCGTTCGGATGCTGCTCGTGGGCGGAGCGGAAGCCAACGCGAGGGATAACGACGGCAACACGGCTTTGATGCACACGACTGTGATGGGCAAGACCGATACCGCCCAGGCCCTGCTCGATCAGGGCGCGGACGCTAACGCCAGGAACGGTGAAGGGAAGACGGCCCTGATCCTTGCGGCAGAGAACGGTCGTCCCGATATAGCGCGTGCGCTGATAGCTAAAGGTGCAGACGTTAACGCCAGAGACGGCTATAACTCTTCTGCGCTGATGGCGGCGCTCGACGGAGGGAAAAGCGATATCGTGCAAATGCTCAAGCAAGCGGGAGCACGCTGAAAGATGATCGAGTCGAAAAGGGGCTCAGACCTTCTGGGCCAGCACAGCCGTCTTCGTCCAGCCGATTGGCTCAAGGGGCGGGAAGCGATAGTGCTCGACGACGTGAAAATGGCGCTCGGTATTCTCCTCGACTTCATGCGGCGGGTGAATCTTGAAGCGAAAGAGGAGTTCCAGGAGTCGGCTGGCGAGGGCTGGCCGCACGGGCAGGTGAAGCATATGACCTCCCGGCACGAGCACGCGCGCCAGCTCGCCGAATCCTTCGCGCAGCGGTACGTACTCAAGCGCACCGCTCGTCACAACCAGATCAAACGATTCATCCGCGAAGGGCAGCGCCAGGACATTGGCCTGTGTGAAACAGACTTGATGTGAGCCTGTGGCGCTCTCGGCGACGGCCTGCTCGGCCTTCACCAGAGAGGAAGCCGAAAGATCAACGGCGGTGATGCGCACCGGAACGTCGACGGCCTTGATGAGCGCCAGCGTGAGCAGGCCCGTGCCGCAACCTGCGTCCAGAACCCTCGCGCCAGGAGAGAGCGGCAACGGATGCGCCCGCAGGTATTGCGCCAGAGAGCGCCCGTAGCCGTTGAGCTTGAAGGTCATGTCGTAGAGCCCGGCAATCCGGTCGTAGAAAGTACCGGCCTCCTCGACGGGTTTGGTGATCGTCAGTCCGCTCTGTACCATCTCTCTTTCGCCACACCTCTCATGCTGGTATCAATATCTCGTTCCGGGAGCAGTATAAAGCACATAGAGAGACACCCGTCCACGGCTCTCGCCCGAAGACCTCAGATTAAACCGCCCCGGCTGTCTTGAATGTCCTGCCCGTATTTTATACTAAAAGACGAGAACGACAATGTGATAGTTGTGCATAGATCCTGTCACGAAAAAAAAATACTCGATAAAATACGGTAAACCGCAGCATTTTCGCCAGGAGTCGTATTTGAGATTTCTTCGCTCTCGGCAGCGAAATTCTGGCCGGGGATGGTAAATCGCCGCAAGAAATAGCCTGGGCGGGCGTTCACTAAACAGCTGGACGTATTTTCTTTAATTAAGGAGAGATCGGATATGCGAAAAGCGTTACTGTTGCTCGCCTGCGCTGGCGCGACCCTTTTCATTCTCGGCGCGACATTCATACCGCAAGCACGCACAGAGACTTACTTCGCTGCGGCGGCGGCCACGGGTCAGGAGTCCGAGCGCGAGATCATCGCCGACGAGTGGTTCGACGTTGACGTGCTGGTTTACGGCAGGCCGCTTGAGGAGTATGCCGCGCGGGGCAGGCGCTACGTAGAGGCCCTTGAGGGGGCGGAATACGAAGTGCGCGTCAGAAATCCTTTGGGCGTGCGCGTGGCCGTGGCGCTCTCTGTTGACGGGCTGAACACGATTGACGCGCGGCGCACGAGCCCTCTGAGCGCGAGCAAGTGGGTGATCGAGCCCTATCAGACCATCACCGTGCGCGGGTGGCAGATGAGTTCCGAAAGAGCACGCCGTTTCTATTTCACGAACGAGAGGAATTCTTACGGAGCCAGGCTCGGGCAGACGGCCAACCTCGGAGTCATCTCCGCAGTCTTCTTCCGCGAGCGCCAGCCTGTCGTGATCGCGCCGCCGCGCAGGCCCTACCCGCTCGAAAGGGATGAGCGCGGCGATAGCGCACGCGCGCCGGAGTCGAAAGCGCGTTCAGCGCCCGGGAGCACAGGGACCGCGAGGTCGAACAGGGCCGAAGCCTCTCCCGCGCCGGATGACGACTACGCGGCGACGGGCATAGGTCGCAACGTGCATAACGATGTGCGCTGGGTCAACATGGACCTTCAGCCGCGTCCCGTCTCTGAAGTGACGATCCGTTATGAGTACAGGGATGCGCTCGTCCGCCTGGGCATTCTGCCGCGACCCTACGCGCGCCCGGACACACTGCGCCGACGCGAAAGCTCCACCGGCTTTGATAATCGTCAGTACAGTCCCGAGCCTTAGAGAAGTAAGGCGGAAGGCGGAAGGCGGAAGAAAAAGCAATCGAGGAAGTTGAAGCTTTCCTTTCATCCTTCATCCTTCCGCCTTCATCCTTTCCTTCAGGTCTGCCGTGTAGAGTTGGCGGTAGGCGCGATAGTTCGACATCACTTTGAAGACATATTCTTTCGTCTCTGAAAAGCCGACTTCAGAGGCGAAGACGCCTGCGTCTTTATGGCCCGCGCGCTTGACCCAGCGGGCGACGTTGTCTTCGCCGCCGTTGTAGGAGGCGACGACCGCTTCCGGCTGATCCGGGAAGAGCCGCATCAATTCGGCCAGGTAAACAGTCCCTACGAGAATGTTGGTCTCAGGGCGATAAAGCTCCATCTCCTGTAAATTGTTGAGGCCCGCGCCGGGAGCAAATTTCACAGCCGTATCAATCGTCAACTGCAAGAGACCGCGCGCCGCCGCCTGTGACTTGGCGCGCGGGCGAAAGCCGCTCTCCTGTCGCATGATCGCCAGCACCAGGCGCGGGTCTACTCCGCGTCGCGTCGCGGCGCGCAGGATGGCTTCACGATAGGGGGCTGGATAGTCTGCGGCGCTGGACGAGATGCTTGCGTTGACGCGGTTGATGCGCTCAGTCAGGGCTTCGCGCCGCGCCGCGCTTTTCATGGCGAGCAGCCGCTTGGTCGAGAGCCCGCCGTAATAAGAGTTGATGCTGTCCGGGATTGACAGGTAGGCGCTCGCGGCCTCTTCCGTGCGGCCCACGCGCTCAAGGCTATAGGCTCTCAGGTAAGCTAATTCCGTAGAGTTGGTCTGCACGCCGCTGCCGAAGGGAGCGCTGCTGCGCAACTGGTCTGCCGTTTCGATGGCGTGCTGCCAGTCGCCTCCGGCCACGTCCAGGCGCAGTCGAGCAAACTGTGCATTGATGTCTGTCGCCGTGCCGCGAAACCTTTCTCGTGTACGCGCTATCCATTCGACGGCCTCAGCCGGGCGGCCAGCCTCACGCAAGCCGTCAATGACGTTTAAGTACGCCCCATCAATGCGCTCGCCCTGCGGGAATCGCTCTGTGTATTCGCGGTAGCGCGCGACGGCATCGCCCGCCCGCCCCGCGCGCAGCAGCGCAGAGGCCAGCGAGTATAATCCCTCGCGCCCCTCCTTCGACTGCGCATGCTCTCTGGATAGACGCTCGAACCATGACAGGGACTCTTCGTACTGCCTGGCCTGGAAGTAGGAGCGGCCAATGCCGTAGAGCGCGGCGGGCACGTTCGTATCGTTGGGATAGCGCGCGATAAGCGCCTGCCAGTGCGTGCGCGCTTCGGCAAAGGCCCGATTGGTCATGTAGAGATTGGCCCGGCGCATATGCTCAGCCGGGCTCAGTTGCGCCGGGCCACTGCTGCTGCCTGTCGCGCGGTCAAGGCTGCGTATGTTCGCCAGCGCGTCGTCATCCTGGGACGCGCGAGCCTGAGCGCCAAAGAGCATGGGCACGTTGATCGCGTTGACGACGAGCAAAGAGGTCAGAAGAAAGGTGCTGAGCAAAGCAGGAAACCTGTCCTTGATTTTGAAGAAAGATGAGTGGGTCACTTTTTCACCTGGCGTTTATTCTAACATCCAAAAGAGCGGCACAGCATGTTAAGAGATGCTGTGCCGCTGCCGGGAGGTTCGCTCGCTCCCTCTGAAAACTCTGTGTGTGGTGTGTCCCGGCACGCGGGACAGGAGTGGGCCTTATCAACCTTCTATGGCGTCGTTGACGCTGTCTGCCTTCCGCTCGTAGGCGAGAATGGTCGCCGCGTTGCTCCTCTCTCTGGCCGTCAGCGAAGCATCCGTGTATTTCGGGTCGGGTTTGTACCAGGCGAGACTTGAGAAGTAATTGCGCAGATCCTTCTCCTTAAATATCTTGCCGTGGCGCGCGTAGATTTCATTGCGCAGCTTGCGTGCGTCTTCACGAAACATCCCTTCGATCATGCTGCGCGTGATGGGCGTCGTCGTCAGCTGGTCGTGAAGCTTACGCTCGTATTTGACGATCACTTCGACGTTCTGTTTCTCGATGGGTGAAAGCTCCGGCGTCTTCGGGTTCTCTTCCTGCGAGGGCTCGTACCAGGGCTGTGCAAAGAAGTATTGAGCGAGCCAGGGCGTGTTGAAGACCATCCCGCGCCGCGCGTAGACCTCATTCCTCAGCAGCCGCAGCTCATACAGACTGAGCCCTTGCAGCTTCTCCTCCGTGATCGGGTGGTCTTGAAACAGCTCCATGTCGCCGGGCGAGATGGCCAGCCGCCGCTGCTTCTTCTGGGCGGCGAGGATAGTCTGTATGTTCTTGCGCTCGATCTCCGAGAGCTTCTTCGCATCGTATTGCGGGTCGGCGGCGTACCAGTATCGCTCCTCGAAATATTTTTGCAGCCACGCCTCGTCGTCAAAGCGCTTGCCGTGAATGGCTTCGACCTCCGCGCCGAGGACGCGCCACTCGCCGCCCGTATGCTCGCCCAACTGTTCGACCGTGAGCAGGCGGTCGCGGTAAAAGCGCAGGTCGCCCGGCTGGACGAATTCGTGCTGCCTGGCTTCGGCTTCGCGTATCACGTCCAGGTTGCGGCGCTCCGTGTCGTTGAGCATAGAGTTTTGAAAGTTGGGGTCAGGCTTAAACCATGGCCGCTCGGCCAGATACCTTTTGATGTCCGGGTCTTTGAAGATGCGCCCGTGACGACCGAAGATGATGCCGCGAAGCATCTTCAGATCGTCGAGCGACAAGCCTTCAAGCTCAGAGAGTTGGACGGAGCGCTTCGCAAATTCGACGCCTTCCCACTTGGCCAGAGCATCCTGCGCAGTAGTGGCCGTCGAGAACGTGGATTGAAAGACGAGCAGCAGAGCGAGCGTCAGAGTAGCAGTCAGGCCAAACTTCCGAAACATGACGGGAATCCTTTCGATGCGCCGTTGCGCCTCCTAAATAATAACTCATGCCGGATCAATGTCCGGGACGCAGACTGTCTGGATGAACGAAGCGAAGCCGCATCGCTTGCGGCTCCGCTTCGCGCCGTAAACGATAAGACCTTGGCTTTGACATGGACATGGCCTGCGTCTCATCAGCCGCCCTGAGACCCGAGGAGGCTGGCGGGCGTTACCTCTCCGCCGCGCGATAAATTGACGACTCGCGTTGAGCTTTTTGCTCACACGTCTCCGTTAAGGTCATCGCCGCGAGCGGCCATAAAAGCCTGAGGCGCGGGCCGGTCATCTCAAGAGAAGGATATGGGCGGGAAAGCTTGGTAAAGGTTTGGGCCCAGGCGTGGAATTGAGCGAAGAAGCGTCGTGTCAACAGGCTTTACAGTCCCAGGTGACGGGGACTGTAGAACCTGTTGACGCTCATGCTGATTGGCGATTCTCTCAGGCGCAGCCGGGATGACCGCAATCGCAAACGATCTCCGCTATATCGCCTGCACCCTCGCAACTGGCGCTGCAATAATCTCCGTCCTCCGGCTTAGGGCAATTACAACCCGGATGCGCGCACGTCTCTCTCTCTTCGTCTGCCATGATCTGCCTCCATGAAGTTAGGAATTTAAGGTGGGCGCATTCTAGCAGCCGCGAGGGCCGCCTCACAATGCAAATCGAGTCAGGCCGTCTGCCCCTCATCCTCTTCGATAATCTCGTAGCTTGAGACGATCTCGACCGTCGGCCTGAGCGTCTCGGCGACGCTGCAATATTTTGTCTCGGAAAGCTCTATGGCCTGCGCGAGCGCCCGCTCAGAGATACGCCGCCCGCGAAGGACGTGGCGAACCTCCATGCGCGTAAACTTTCGCGGATGCTCGTCGCGGCGAAAGCCCCTGACCTCGACGCGATAATCCGTCACCTGCTCGCGCTTTTTCTTCATGATCGAGATGACATCAACCGCCGTGCAGCTTCCGAGTGCGATCAGTAGAAGCTCGACGGGCGTGGCTGCGCTGCCGCGCTCGTGATCTGTATCGAGCGCCTGCGCGTGGCCGCTCGGAGTAATGCCTATCCACAGGTCGTTTCCGGCAAAGTGGACTGTGGCGAAAGGGTTCTCTTTGCTCATAAGTCTGCTCCTTCTTCTGGTTTGCGCGGCTTCAGCATCAAATAAACACCCGAGCGGCATGATTAAAAAGTATCGGCAGGATATCATGACGCATAGAGGGAAAGCAGTCTTAGTCGGGTCTAGTCCTTACAGTCATAATGACCGTGCGAAAACTGACCGGCAACGGGAAAATAATCGGCAACCCAAATAAAATTTGGCGAATCACAAAAGAGTGTTTGCCTCTGTGGGTCATGGGGCATACAATAGACGGCAAGCAATTGCTTGGATTCCCCTTCTCAGACCGCTGACCCCTAAGAGTCCCCTGTGCTCACGGGATAATCCCGCCGGGCAAAACATTTTCTCTCCCTTTAGGTGTTGTATCGAAAGGCTCGGCCAAAGCTAAAGAGCCGTGCCGATTGCCAGGGTATGAGAATAAAATGAGGAAGCGAGTCAATAAATTGGAGGGAAAGAAAGACATGGTAAACAGAATGAGACAAGTTATCTTGACGGCGCTCGTGATGGCGCTCGTCGGCGCGGGATTCTCCGTGCAGGCGCAGCGCATCTCTCGCGCACAGGAGCGTAACGCGCGCATACTGATCAACCGGGTCGAGCGACGTGCGGCAGATTTTCGTGTGAGTCTTGACGTGGCTCTCGATCAAAGCCGGATTGACGGAACCAGAAGAGAAGAAAACATCAACCAGTCCGTGCTGGATTTTCAGGCTTCCGTGAGCCGCTTGCGCGAGCGCTTCTACCAGCGCCAGGCCGCGACCGCCGACATGCAGGAGGTGCTCAATCGCGCCGCCGCGATCAACGATATTCTTCTGCGCATACGCACGACGGCGCGCGTCCAGACGGACTGGGCCGGCCTGCGGCAGGACTTGGATGAGCTGGCGCTCATCTACGGCGTTTCCTGGAACTGGAACACGACCACCAGCGGCAGGACCTATCCGCCCATCGGCGGGCGAGGAGGCAACAGGGCCAACCTGCTGACGGGAACTTACCGTCTGGACACTTCGCGCAGCGACGACGCGCGGGATGCGGCGCAACGCGCCACGCGCAGTCTGCCTTACAGGGATCGTCAAAGAGTGCTCGACTCGCTGACGGCTCGTCTGGAATCGCCCGATCAGATCGCCATTGATCGCCGGGGCCGAAGCGTCACCATCGCTTCGACGCGTGCTCCGCAGATCACTTTTGAGGCCGACGGGCAGGAATCGGTCGAGACCATGCCGAGCGGTCGCTCTGTGCGCGTGCGCGCAACGCTTTACGGCGATCAGCTCAGCATCAGCTCCGCCGGAGACCGTGACAACGATTTCTCCGTGACCTTCGATCCGATTGAGAACGGCCAGCGCTTGCGCGTTACGCGGCGCATCAGCAACAACAACCTGACCAGCCCCGTGACGGTGCAGAGCATCTACAACCGGACGGCGGATGTCGCCAGTTTCGACATCTACAACGGCACGACCTATCCGAACAATAATTACCCGGATAGAAATTATCCGAGCAGCACGACCGCGAGCGGCGATTTCGTCATCCCGAACGGGACGCTGCTGGTCGCAACGCTCAACGAGAATCTGTCGTCGAGCAATTCGCGCGAGAACGACCGATTCACCATGACTGTGCGCGAGCCTTCGCCGTACGACGGCGCGATTATCGAAGGCTATATCTCGAACGTCAGCAATGGCGGTCGCATCACAGGGCGTTCCGAGATGTCGCTCAACTACGAACGCATACGCATGCGTGACGGCAGGACGTACAGGTTCGCCGGACTGACGGAGAGCCTGCGTACAAGCAGCGGCGAGACCGTGCGTGTTGATAATGAGGGAAGCGTCGAGGGAAGCAACCAGACCAGCAGGACGGCGCAGCGCGCTGCCATCGGTACGGCTGTGGGCGCGATCATCGGCGCGATTGCGGGCGGTGGTAAGGGCGCAGCCATCGGCGCGGTCGTCGGTGCTGGCGCTGGCGCTGGCTCAGTCTACGTGCAGGGACGCACCAACCTGGAACTGTTGAGCGGTACGGAAGTCTCCATCCGCGCGACCGGCCCCAGATAAAACGTAAACCATAACCCGGCGCGAGAAGAATTACGGCGGCGGGACAATAGCAGCGGCGAGAGATGCGGCACTAACGAGCAATGATTCGTTGTCGCCTTCTCTCGCCGCTTTTCTCAATCAAAGAAGGAATTAACAGGGATGAAGAGAGATGGTCAGGATAAAGAAGAAGAGGTGAACTGTTCATTGCAGCAATGCTTTTATCTTTCATCCCGCTTTTAGTCTTTATCCTGTGCATCCTGTTAATTCCTTTCCTCAGGCCATTCATCATTTTCCGGCAACATGGTAGGATTCGTTGGCCCATGTATCATGCGTAGGAGGCGAACGAATTGGCCAGCGCGACGACCATCCTCAGTGACTTGCCTGATGAGGTGCGCCTGCATCGCCTGGAAGCCCTCGTCGTGGCGAGTGAGACTCTACAGCGCGCTTCCGGGCTTGATGATATTCTGCACGCCATCCTCGATCTGGTCTCCACACAGCTCCATTGCGAGCGCGCCACCGTATTCCTGCGCGACAAGCGCACGGGGCGTCTACACGCGCGGCAGGTGACGGGCCCAACGCCCTTGGACATCGTGCTCGAAAGGGGCGTGGGTGTGGCGGGCTACGTTGCCGAAACGGGCGAGAGTGTTCTGATTAACGACGTGCGCTCCGACCCGCGCTTCGACCCTTCGACGGACAGGCGAACTGGCTTTCTCACGAGAAACATGCTCTGTGTGCCGTTGCGCAAGCCGGAAGGCACGCTGATGGGCTCGCTTCAGGCTATCAACTCGCTCGGCGGCGATTTCTCGGAGGCCGATCTCGCCTATCTCTCTTCTTTCGGGTCGCTGGCTGCCATCGCCGTCGAGCGCGAACAGTTGGCCCAGGAGGCCGTCCGCGCACAACTTCTCTCGACGGAGCTTGAGCTGGCGCGAAAAATTCAACAGCGACTGCTGCCGCCTCCCGGCAGCCTGGACCTGCCCGCGCCTTTATCTGCCTGGGGGGCTAGCCAGGCTTGCTACGACGTGGGCGGTGATACTTACGACGTGGTGATGCTTTCTTCGGGCGAGTGCGCGTTCTGGGTGGCGGACGTGAGCGGCAAGGGTATCGGCGCAGCGCTGCTGATGACGACGCTGCAAACGGAGCTGCGCGCGCTGATCCGCACGGAAACAGACCTCGCCCAGCTTGCCGCCGAGCTCAATACGCGCGTCACGACGGTCGCGCCCCTCGGCACGTACGCGACGCTCTTTCTCGGCGTGCTCTCAGCCGATACGCAGAGGCTCAGATTTATCAACGCCGGTCATCTGCCGCCCGTCTGGGTCAATGCGCGGGTCGCAGACCCAGCAGAGTTTGAAGCCACCGGCATGCCCATAGGTCTCTTGCCGGAAAGCTCTTACGAGGGCGGAGAGACAGTCTTCGCCAGGGGCGCGCGCCTGGCCATCTTCAGCGACGGTGTGACCGACGCCGAGAATACTTCAGGTGCGACTTTTGAATGGACGGGCGTCGTCTCAGGCCACGAGCGCGTCAAAGCGCGCGAGGTCGAGGAGATCGGCCCGGCCTTTTTTGAAGAGCTTGATCGTTTTCGCATCGGCGCTCCCGCTAAAGACGATACGACATACCTGGTGATCGGGCTTGACTGAACAGCTCACTCTGCCCGGTCAAACCGGACGCGAAAAGCCCACGGATGATCGCTGCAACCTTGATGAATTGCTGTGATATGATCGGCTCGTCCCGACGGGTTTTCTCACAAGCAAGCCAGGGAGGGTCATTCTTTAAAGTTCGCTCTGTGTCCGGGCGTGTGACAACTCTCATTCTCGCACGAAGCCCAGGACAGGCCAGCAGAGCTTATCCGCGAAAGCGAAAGTGGGAGGATAAGTATGGCTGCGATTCTAGTGGTTGATGACGATGATACGATCCGCGACACCCTCTACGATCTGTTGTCGGAAGAGCATCGTTGTCACACGGCGGAAACGGCTGAAAGCGCCTTGAAATTGCTGGACACGGAATATTATGACGTTGTTCTGACGGACATCTCCATGCCAGGCTTGAGCGGGCTTGAGCTGCTGGGCCAAGTCCGCCAGCGTTATCCCGATACTCCCGTCATCATCATTTCCGGCATCAACGATCAGGAACACGCGAAGGGGATGATCAAGATGGGAGCGTTCGATTACATTCTAAAACCCTTCCGCCTGGAGGAAGTCGAAGCGAGCATCAACATGGCAATCGGGTATCACCGCGGGTTGCTGGAAAACCGCCGCCAGGTCTAGGTGGTTCCAGGAAGGGATGGGCGTCGGGCGGTTGCCGAGCTTAGGCGGCCACCGTGAGGGTCGTAGTCTTCAGGGTTTCGGCGCGGCGCTTGGCAACCTCGCGCGCAAGCTCGGCGATGCGTGACATGTCGAAAGGCTTCGTCACTACCCAATCAACCAGCGCCTCCTTCTGTTCGGTTGAGCCGACGGCTTCGCCCCATCCTGTAATGACGGCCAGCGGCACGCGCTTGTCACGCTCGCGGATGGCATGGGCCAATTCCCAGCCGCTCATTTCCGGCATTCCGATGTCCGTGAAAACCGCGTCGAAGCTTCCGGCATCGAAGAGCGCCAGCGCTTTCTGCCCGTCATCGGCCAGAGTCACCTGACAACCTTCACTCAACAGTATGTCGCGCAGCAGCTCGCGCACCTGTTCCTCGTCGTCAACCACCAGCACTCTCAGATGTTGCACCCGGGTGAGGTGGGAATTCGCAGGCCCGTCCGTAATCGAGACTACCGAAGCGCCGCCTTCATCGCTTATATCTGCCGCCGAACCGGACGCAATCGGCAATCTGATCTTAAAGGTCGTGCCACGACCCACCTCAGACTCGGCTTCCACCGTCCCTTCGTGCCGCCGGATGATGCCGTAACTCACCGCCAGCCCCAACCCCAGCCCCGCCTTCCCCTTCGTCGTAAAGAAC
>DASVQM010000017.1:0-46201 GCA_036389095.1 Pyrinomonadaceae bacterium | reverse complement strand
ACGGCCTCCGAAGGTGTTGACGAGCGACTGGGCGGTTGGCGTTGCGAGGACACCCTGCACGATGGCCAGGCGCGCGAGGATGCGAGATTCCGGCAGCTGGAACTTATCGGCGGTCAGCAGTGATCGCTCGAAATCTTTCTTTCGCGCCTCCTCTCTCTTATTCAGCTATATAGCGGGTTGCAATGGCATGCAGCCGTTGCGTAATGCGCTCCTGACCTGTTCTCGCACTCAATTGAGAACCGCTGTAAAAGTCAGTGGTTGGTTTTGCTGGTCGCAGCCTTCTCTATTTCGACGGCGAAGACGTGAGTAGGCCCAAGCATGTTCGAGCGGAAGACCAGCCATTTCATGTCCGGGGTGAAGGTCACGTTCGGCTCAAGGCTGTAATCGTGCTTTGAGAGGTTGACCAGTTTCTCCGCTTTGAAGAAGCCCGGCTGGATGAGCTCTTTGGAGTTTGGCAATTGGCCGTCCGTTCGATCAGGAAGCATCTCCGGGCGGAACAGGTATATCCATTGGCCGTTATTGGGAGCGGCGACGCTGTTCGGGCCTCCGCCGTCACCGGCGAAGAGTTGTCCGTCGGGCGACACGTTGTAGTGCACAGACCATTCGCTGCGTTGCAGGTTATACCAGATTCTTTTTCCCGTGGCGACATCATAGCCCGCGACCCAGAAGACTTGGCTGCGCGGCGTTTGCAAGTCGTACCAGATCATCTTGCCGTCGCCCTGGAAGAATTCGTGTCCTTCGATCTCCATGTTGATGGTGCGTTTGTGAATCTGCGTCAGCGCGCTTCCATCCGTGCGAATAGTCCAGGTGCGGTCAACCTTGTGCCAAGGGCCTTCGTGGCAGAACATCAGCAGCGCCGGGTCTGTGGGCGAAAACTGTAGGTGGTTGAGCCAGTCCGTGCTGCGATGTATGGTCTTTACTTCGCCCGTCTTAATGTTCAGGATAAACAACTGCATCGGAAGGCGCGCGGCGAGGCGTCGCTCCATCATCTCGCCTTTGCCCGGATAGCTGTCACGACCGGGCTGGGGCCTCTGCGCCGTGTTCTCCGTGGGCGGCGTCTCGGGTATCTGCGCCCCCTGCGCGCGCGGCGCAAACGGATTATCGCCGTCCGTGATCGTGCCCGCGAGCAGCGTCTCGTCCGCGTTGACGGTGGCGACCAGCCCACGCTGCGGAACTTTCGCTATCTCTTTGCTCACATGCGTATTGAGATCGAGCGTGTAGACCGTTCCCATCTTGACGTAGTAAGCCTGCCCGGTTTTTCTGCCGGTCATAATAAGATTGACGCGCCCGTCCACCACCTTCTCAATGACGCGCGTCTTGAGATTGACGGTCGAGAGCCCGGTCGGCGTCGTGATGATCAACTTCGTGCCGTCAGCCGTGTAGCCGTTCTGGTGAAAGTATAAGCTCTGGCTTCCCGCTTCATCCGACAAACGCACGACGCGATGGCCCGTGTCCGGGTCTATCCACTCGCGCGGCAATTCTCGTCCATTCTGCGCCCGCGTGCTCGTCGTGAAGGCCGTAAAAGATAAAAGCATCAGGGCGATCAGCGCAACTAATTTACGAATCATCATCTACTCCTCCATCATCCGATGTGAAGTCACTTACGGATGCCCTATGACTTCGATTGATGGCTCAGATTTTTCTCGCACGACTTCTTGACGAGAAGAGCGAAGAGGGCGGTCGGCATTTAGCCGCCGCCCTCTTCCTGCGTATCGCCAGTGCGAGGAGTCCGAAGATCGTCTTCCGCTTAGAAGAAGATTCTGAGCCCGAACTGGATATAACGCGGCTGTGAAAATCCGGCGGTCAGAGTTCCGAAATCCGGGTTATAGCTCTGACGCAGCCGGAAGAGTCTGAACCCTTCGAGCGTTCTGATGTCGAAAGCGTTGAAGTTGGTCGTGGCGAAACCCTGCGGAACCTGTACGTGGAAGAAATCGTTCGGCAGTGCACCCGAAGGCAGCCGGACGGTATTTATGTTGTTCCGCACATCGGTGATCGAGACCGAAGACCGGCGCGCAGGGTCGAAAGCCACCCAGTTATTGAATTCCGCAGTCGTGATGACCGCGCCCCTGGTTCCGGTTCCGAACGGCTCCGTCTCGCTCGTGATTTCGGTCGGGAAAGTTCCAAAGCCGGGAGGAACATTACCCGTATTGGCGAAGCGGAAGTTCGGGTGGTTGAATGCGTTGATCAGGTCGACCCTGAAGTTGATGCGTCGCTTTCCTTCCTTGGAGAAGAAGGGCCAGGCGAAATCCTTCGACAACGAGAAGTCGAAGAACTCCTGCCTTGGCGGGCGAATGTCGAGCGAGCGCGGAGCATTGCCCAACTGGCCCTTGACCGGACGCATGAAGGCCGCCGGGTTGATGAAGGGCTCGCACTGCGCGCCGACCATACAATTGGGCGACCACAGCGGATTCTTCAAAGGCACGCCTTGTACGATGTCCGGCCTCACCACGCGATTGAAGCTCGCGCCGCCAAGCTTGTTGGCGTCCGTGATGAAGGGCAGGAAAGGCGTTCCGCCCGGCATACGGAACACGCCCGACATCGTCCACTTTCCTAAGATCGTATCTATTATCCCGGGCATGCCGCTCAGGAACCTGCGTCCTTTTCCGATTGGCAGATCCCAGATGAACGTGGAGCTGAAGTTGTGCTTCACGTCGTAGGTCGAGAGCGAGCGGTCTATGGAGCGCGGCGCTCCCAGCGAGACCTGGCCCGCGACGCTTCCCGTCGAGAGCACTCTCGTGTCGGGGCTCGCGTCCGAAGCATCGTCAATTGATTTGCCGAAGGTGTAGTTGGCCGTAAAGGTCAACCCCTGACGGATGCGGCGGCGCACGTCTATGTATACGGCGTGACGTATGCTGTTGGCCGAAGGATCGAAGAACCTGTTGAGACGGTCGAAGCCGAAGAAGGGAGACGCCACGCTGCCGCGCGGGATGGTCACGACCGCGCCGAGCAGATTCCTGCGCCCGAGCGGGTCTGCGAAAGCAGTGGTCGCGTCCAGACCGCTCGTCTCCAAACCGGAGACGAAGTTCACGTCGCGCTGGTTGATGTTGACGAGCGGCATGTAGAGGTGCGTCCCCTTGTTGCCGACGTAGGCCAGCTCAACGACCGTGTTCTTGAAGGGCTCGAACTGCACCGCGAGATTCCAGTTCTGCGAGTAGGGCACTTTACTGCCGCCGCCCGAAAAACCTGAGTCGGCGACAGCCGGGATGCCTATGCTGTTAAGGAAGACAAGGCCGTTGGCATCTGTGCCCAGCAAGGTGTTGAGCGGGGTCGCAGACCCTTGCAGCGGCGGGTTCGATGACAAGCGCACGGGCTGGTTAACATCAGCCGTACCGGTCGAGGCGCAGGGCGGAGCCGGACAGGCCCCGGAGACAGTCGTCGTCAGCACCGTGCTGACCGTTGTGAAGCCGCCGAAGTCAGGGTTGGGCGAGCGATTGTTGCCCGTTAGCGGCGCGTGCGAAATTCCGTAGCCGCCGCGAATGACCACCGACCTGCTCTCCAGGTCGAACCCGAAAATCTTCATCTTCGGGCTCCAGGCGAAGCCGAAGCGCGGCTCTATGCCTGTATAATCAACTCCCGTGATGTACTTCGAGCGCCCGCCCTGACCGGCGAAAGCAAAGGGCGGGATGGAGACGGTCGTCGGCACTGTGCTCGGAATCGGGGCCGTCGTCGCCACGCCGAGGCCGGTCGCGGTCGCGCGGCGCTGCGCATCTGTCAGCGTCACGGTCATCGCCAGGTCGGGGCGGAACACGCCCTGTAAATTATTTTTCTCCGTGCGCGGATACTGAAGCGAATAGCGCACGCCCAGGTTGAGCGTCAGGTTCGGCCTGACCTTCCAGTCGTTCTGCACGAAGGCCGCGTAGCTCTTCCATTGATAGTTGTAATCGAGCAGGAGCGGACGAACGTCCACGGCGTTGGGCACGCCGATCAGGAAGCTCGCCAGGTCGTTGCCGCCGTTGGCCAAGCCCGTCCCGCGATTGTTACTGGTGTTGACGGTTCGGAACTGCCACCTGCCGCCAGCCGCCGCGAAGAACGGAGTGACCTGAAGCCTGGCATCGCTGATGTCAACGCCGAACTTCCATGTCTTGTCGCCGCGCGTCCAGTAAAGGATGTCCGAGAGGTTGTAGCGCTGCTCCACGTTGAAGTTATTGGTCGAGCCGCCAGCGCCGATGTCCGCGCCGACGTAACCCAGGTCCTGAGTGAGAAAGAAGAGCGGTATGCCGCCCGTGGTCAACGCGGGAAGCCCGAATTCCCTGGCCAGGCTGCGCCCGCCCTTGATCGAGAACTCCGGCGAGAAGTCCTCGCTGAAGTTCCCCTTGGTGTAGTTGAGCCGCAGGTCGTTGACCATCGTCGGCGAGAAGATATTGTTGAAGGCCACGAGCATCTGCTTGGCATCGCTGTAGACGCCAGTGTTGCCGTTCACATCATTGCCAGCGCCACGGATACCGATGGCGGGCGTCTTCGTGTAACGGAAATTGGCCTTGGCGTTATTGGTGAAGTTGTGATCGAGTCGCAGCGTGTAGCGCGTCTCGTTCTGTATGACGAAGCGTTGCAGGACGTAGTTCCTGACGAAGCCGGCGTCGTCGAAGTAATCGCCCGGAGCCGGGATCAGTTCCCTTAGCCTGAGGGCCGTCGGGTCTAGAAATCCTGCCGGAATAACATTCAACCCCGGTATGGCATTAGCATTGGTCGTGGGGGTACATTGCGGCTGCCCGTTGATGATAATCGCCCTCGTATCACCGAACTGGCAGAACTGATTGCCCGCCGCCAACGCTATTGGTCGCAACACACCGTTAGCATCCAGGGTGAACTGCTGATAGATGTTCGCAATGCCGACAGACGCCTGGTTGAAACGGGCCGCGACATCCGCCGGTAGAAAGCCGCTGTTGGTGCGCACGAGGTTACGGAAATCGCCTGAGCGCTCGGCAAGGCTCGGCAGCAGTGCCGTCGAGGTCAAGAAATCCTTGCGCCAGCGCGGCTCGTAGGCGAAGAAGAAGAAGGAGCGGTCGTGCCCGTCATAAAGTGCGCTGCCGCCCTCGCCAGGCTTCGGCAGGTAGATGGGCCCACCCACCGAGATTGATACCTGGTTGTAGCGCAGGTTGTTGGCCGGGCGCGGGGCAGTGCCTTGACGCCAGGGCCGCGCGTTGAAGTATGGGTTGCGCGTATACCAGAGGGCCACGCCGTTTAAGTCGTTGGTTCCGGCCTTGGTGGTGACGTTGATGGTGCCGCCGCCGGTCGTGCCGTATTCAGCCGAGTAGGCTGAGGTCTGGACGGTGAACTCCTGCACGGTCTCGGGCGTGAAGCTCACAACCGCGCGCGCAATGCCGACGCCCGTATTGTTGACGCCGTCGGCGAGAATCGCCGTACTGCCGGGCCGCCCGCCGTTGACGCTCAGGTTGAAACCCGGAACAGGCTGATCGGCGCTCACGCCCGGGTCCTCGCTGCCCGCATCGCCCGTGACGTTCGGAGCCGTCACCGCCAGGTCGAGCACGCTTCGGTTGCTCAGCGGGACTTCCTGAATCTGCCGCTCAGAGATGGTCGAGGTCGAAGTGCCCGACTCCGTATTGATCAAAGAGGCTTCAGCCGAAACCGACACCTCTTCACTGATGGCCCCGGCTTCGAGCTGGACGTTGACGCCCACGGTGCTGGCCGTATCCACCTTGACGCTTTGCACCAGCGCCTTCCTGAATCCGGCCATCTCCACAGCCACGCTATAGGTGACCGGGTCGAGCGAGCTGACGGAGAACGCACCCGACTCCGAGGTCGTCACCGTCGTCGCCTGGTTTGTGCCGAGATTGGTGACAGTCACGGTCGCCCCCGGCACGGCTGCGCCGTTGGGGTCGATGACTGTTCCACTGATGCCGCCTTTGTTGGTCTGCCCGAGGGCGACGACGGCGCAGATGAGAACGAACGCTAAGATTTGTATTGGCCGCATATACTATTCTCTCTTGTTGCAATAAGGTAAGGACGCGAAGCCTTATCTTTGACCTCTTGGGATACTGGTCTGAAGCTTCAGACTAGCACGATGACAATTTGCGTAGTCTCTCCTTGAAGAGCAACCATCGTGGAAGCAGATACACACGATCCACATCACCTGCTTGTTCCTGATTTCGTTTTGCGACTTATGTCGCGCACTGTGAGATGAGAGGACGAACGCCCCCCTCATTCGTCTGACACGACCTGGGCCCGGAGCGGCCCGTAGAGATTTAAATAACGACAGAACTCGTCCCGATTTAGATAAGCGGTTAACCCACCATCTGCCTCAAGCGCTCATCTACAGCTCAGTTAAGGACTGTTGCCGGATTCGGTCAATCCTTACAGCAATGCTTGCTCGTTGGATAGAATTAACCGACCCTCACTACTTTGTTTTTCGCCGGGGTGCTGATAGGGGAACAAAACACTAAGTGCCGGACAAAATAGCATCCTTTCACAGCTTTGTCTACATAATCCCATCAACAGAGATTTTTCTTCCGTTTTGAACTGCTTCGTCTCGCGGCCAGCTCAAAACCTCTCGACAATCGTTGGTCCGGCCCGCTTGTTTTCCCGCACAACAAAACCTTCGACATCGAAAAGCTTGAGAGGAGAAGGAACCATTTGACGAGCAAGTTTTATACCCTTCACAAAGCAGGAGGACAACTTTTGTAATAACTAGAGTTAATCGTTTGCCATCTTTCTCTGAAGATAATCTTTATCCGAAAAAATATCGGATATCCAAAAAAATCAATAAACCGGAGTAGGCTTGAGAGCTGCGAAGGTCTGGCAGAGCCAGTCAGCCTAGCTGCTAAGTTCAAGATATGGAGACGAATCAGCCCTCTCTTCGCCGCCTTGGTCGGTAAGATTTTGTACCGTCGCCAAATTAAATACTGCGCCCGGCGGCCACGATTTGAATGGCCCTCGACAAATCTTCCTGAGCGCCGGTCTTTTTATAAAGAGAGCCCGTTTTCGTCTCCGGCTTCGGATGCTTGCGTCATAATCGCCATCCTCTTCGATCAAGCTTGCCTTCATGGGCGGCCATCGGACGTGGCAGTTCCGATCAGGCGAATTGGGCCGAGCAATCCTGCGGGTACGGGTTGGACTTTATCCATGTCCTGTGCCTGGAATCGCTCGCCATAGCGCAGGTTGAGCAGGCGGTAATCGGGCAGGCGTCGTCCGGCCATGTAGTTCAAGGCGAGATTGCCTACGACGATACGGACTTTATTTGAGCCGCCACGCAGCAAGCCCGTCACGTCGAGCGAATAAGGCGGACACCAGACAGACCCTGCACGGCGATCATTGATGTAAACGACCGCCGCCTCGCGCACGGGAGCATCGAGCCAGGCTTGCATGCCTGCCTTGAGGGGCTGCACCGCAATGGGTTTGCCTTCGCCGAAATCCAGCCGCAGCGCGAGCCCGCTTTGTAGAAGGTTCGCGGGCACAGTCACCTCCTTCTCGTAGGTCGCCGTGCCGGAGAAGTAGCGCGTCTCCTCATTATCAGTCCATGATCGCAGTTGTTCCATCTGCAAGGGAGTGCCGGTCTGCCCGAAAGAGACGCGCCAACCCGTGCTCAGATCAATCGGCGGCACGGTAGCGGCGGTAGCTGTTGCCGCCGCGGGCCGTGTGAGAGTGCGCTTCGAGAAGATCAGAACACACGATGCGTATGGCTCAAGATTAAGCGCGACCGTTGTGCTGCCCTGTCCCTGGGCCAGAATATCTGCGGGTGAGACGCGCCCGGTCATCGCGTCCCACCATTCCGCCTGCATACCTTCGACACGAAACGTAGCCTTCAGGCTTTGAGGCATGTTGGTCGTATTGGCCAGGAAATAGATTTCGGCGTCGCCGGTTCGACGGTGGACGAAACCTATGTCGGCAACAGCGGGCGCGAGCGCCACGTCAGGGCGCAGTAGTCTGGCCAAAGTGGTTCCGAGCTGGCGATTTTCATCTGCGACGAGATGCGCCGGAGCCGACGGGCCATCAAAGAGGCGTTTGATGATCTCTCGGACCTGACTCTGTTCCGCTTCGGTTGCCTGGAGCCCCGGAGCGCTCTGTGGAAGGCGGCGCGTCGCAACGAGTATGCCTCCGCCCCGCACGAATTCTTCCAGCTTCCGCAGCGTGTCGAGCGGCATCTGTTCCACGCCGGGAAGAATCACGATACGATATTTGTTCGGCCCCAGCGCGAGCGCGTCCCTTTCGACCCGACCGACCTGCTTCAAGGCGTCATCATCGAAGAAGTCCAGGTTGTATCCGGCTTCAAAGATGCGCGGCATAAGCTCCTCGCCGATCATCTCGCGCAGAGTCTCGATCATGTGTACTTTACCGGCGGAAAAGTGCGAATAAGCGTCGGCGTTGGGCAGGTAGAGCGCCACGTCGTTGGCGGGCTGCCCCTGGCGCAGCAGATGGCTCATGCGTTGCAGGTAGATAGAGAGGTCCGGCATCACAATCCACCAGGGATTCTTCTCGTTATAGACGCCCGCCGCGTAAAAGCGCCAGCCGGGGTAATCCACGCCCGGCGGCGTATAGGGCCAACCGTGCCCGATCAGTTGGTTGATGCCCTGTAAAAAGTGGAGGTCCGCTTCGGCCTTCACGTCCAGCGGGGTGGCGCGAAAGACAGGCGAGTGAAGCCAGGTCCAGGTCTCGGAAGATGTCACGGGACGCCCGTATATATGGCTCGCCGAGGAGGCCCAGCGCGACGCGCGTACGACCTTCCACTGCGGGCCTTCGCCTTCCGGCAAATCCGCCTGAGCATTACTCGATATGACGGCGGGAGGAATGCCGTAGCCCTGAATGCGAAACAGCGTCCGGTTACGCTTCGACCACTCGCGCATGGGCGCGAAGAATTCCTCGTTAAGCAGCTCCGTCAGCGTCCTTCCCCAATCGTAGCGGATGCCTTTCGTCTTTGGGCCAATGTCCGCGATGAGGGCAGGCAGGTAAGGCTTGAGGTCATAGCCGCGTCGGCGCTGAAACTCTTCCAGGAAGTCCGGCGTCCAGTCCTGGTTATAGACTTCCAGGCTGTCGCAGAAGATGGAGTGCGGAGGATTGGAGCCGAAGGCTTGCATCAGACGGTCGCCGACGTTCTTCAAATAGTTTTCGGCGGCGGCGCGATCCAGGTGGTTGAGCACGTAGCCCTCGGCCCCGACCGCTGGCCGCTTGACCTGCATCCCCGTCCGGCTCGAAATGAAGAAGAGCACTTCATGCGTCCCCTCAAGACCGGCAGGAAGCCAGGCCGCCCCGTCCTTGAGGTCTGTAATTTCGCGTACGCTTTCGGGGACGATGGTTTGTCCCTGCGTCTGCGCGAGGAAAACAGCCAGCAGTTTCTCGCCCGCCGTGATCGGAGGAATGGGAACGCGACGCGCCTTGGCGTCAAGCTTCACGCGCTCGGAGCGCAGCATCCCCGAAGCATCGCTGACCGGGACGGAAGGCCCGCCGAAGGGCCAGCCGCTTCCGAGCGTCAAGTCCATCCTCAACCCAAGCTCGCGCGACTTGGCGGAGACGAACCGTAGAGCATCGATGTACTCGTCCGAGAGGAAAGGATGATTCTTGATGCCGATGGTCGGGTCGTCAGGCAGAAGCGGGTAGACGGGATTGATCTCGAAACCGCCGATGCCGCCCTCCTTCATCACGCGCATCTCGCGCTCAAGCTCCTGCTTATTGATAGCCGGGCCGAACCACCACCAGCGCATCATAATTCTGGCGTCATCGGGCGGACGCTCGAAGGAACGCTGAAGATTATCTATGTTGACGGCCTGCGCGGAGGCCAGAGAGACGCAGCCACTCAAGACGAAAATCAGTATCGCGGCCAACACTCTTGAAAGCTGATTTGAAATAGTGTTCATGGATTTTCTTTGCACCTTCTGTGGCCTCCCCTTTTTTGACGCCTTCGCGTTCCCTCTCTCGTATTGCTTAGTCAACATCGGAACCCGTCGCCTGGCTTTCGCGTGTCCCCGAGCGCTTCGCCCTGCGAACCGGCTCGCCCTATTTCAGCTCAAGAAGCCTCGTCAAGACCGCTTGCGGGACGCGCAGCACAGTTCCGTGGCGTGCGCCCGCCGGAAACTGAACCTGCGCTGAGATGTCCTCCCATTGCTTCAAGTCAACCGAGGCCACCGCGCCGTAGCGATGATCTCTGTACTTGTCGAAGTAGACGATCCATCTCCCGCCGATCTTGATGGCGGTGGGCCCTTCGGCCCAGTACTTACCCGTCACGGGTTCGGACGCCGCGCCGTATGGGCCCATCGCCCGCTTGCTCACCGCATAACGAATATTCTTCTTTGCGACCGGCTGGCGGGTTTCATCCTTGAGAAACATAATGTAGCGCGACCCGTCTTTGACAATCGTGGCGTCTATGACGTTGAAGCCCTGGTCGTAGAAGAGGCTCGTCGGGGCAAACGTCTTGAAGTCCTGTGTCGTCGTCAGATAAATCCGGTGGTTGTAGTTGTTATCGCCGCTCTGCTCTGTCTCTGGGAAGCGCCCCGGAATCGTCGTCGCCCAGAACAGCAGATACCGTTTCGTCTTCGCGTCGTAGAATGTTTCAGGGGCCCAGACGTTGCGCGCCGTCGGCTCTTTCGTCATAGGCGTAATGGCCCGCTGCTCCGACCAGTTGATCAAATCCCTTGAAGCGGCATAACCGATCACGGGGTCAGTCCAGGAGCTTGTCCAGACCATGTGGAACATTCCGTCAGGCCCGATGGTGATGTGCGGGTCGCGCATCAGCTTGTCCCTGCCGACGGCAGGTTGCAGCAGCGAGCGGTCATTGTTGAGCGCACGCCAGGTGAGCCCGTCAGTGCTATAGGCCAGGTGCAAACCGTCTTCGCCGTTCCCTTTGAAGTAAGTGAAGATGTAGGCTTCGCCGGGATTTTTCTCGCCGGAAGTTTGGCGTGCTTCGCGGTGGCCCGCCTTCCGCTGAGCGCCCGCGATGGAAACCGCGGCCAGCAGGAGCGCCAGGGCGAGCAGCAGGATTGAAGAGCGTCGATGTCTTCTCACTGAACAGCTATCCTTTGTTCTCGGCGTGGCCCGGCGATTCTCGCTTTGGCCAGCCCTTCAATTCGCTTCCGAGATGAAGCGGCGATAGTGCGCCTCCAACTGTTCGGGCTTTGCGGCCTCCGACAGAAACAGCACGCGATAACGGAACGTCGCGGACTGTTTCGGTTCCAAAGTGAAGTTCAGCTCGCGCACGGTAGGCTCTTTCTTCTCCGTGCTGAAAGCTTTCTGACCGAGAGGATTGGCGGCGAAGAGGCCGTAGCCGCGCGCCATCCAGTAGGTCGGAAAGCCTGCGTTCTTCGGATGATCTAGGATGGCGACGGTGATCTGCTCCTGACCGACGCGGCCCTCGAGCGTCGCCCAACGAGCGCGCGTGCCCCATACCTCATCGCCGACCTTCCCTTCACTGCTCCGATATTGACCCGTCACGCCTTCGTTATCGAGCACGGGCATGGCTGATGGGCGACCGCTCGCGTCCGTCAGAAGTATCGGCTGCGTGGCAGGCTGTTCCAGCTCACGCCGCACGCGCAGGCCGAGCAAACCTTCCTTGCTGTCCTTGAAGACGACGCGGCGATCAAGCGCGGAGAGCGTCGTGATGCGGTCAATGGCGCGCAGATTCGCCGAGCCTTGAAAGATGAACTTCGTCGTTTCATGCAGGATGACCGTGCCGTCGGGCATGAGCCAATCCATCTCTACTTCAAGCTCGCCCCTCGTCTCGCCGTTCTTCGCGCGCAGGACGCGGCGATGCACAATCGAGCCCATCCTGAGTTTCTCTTCCCTGGTTCTGACCGTCGAGTTATTCCAGAAATCAATGCCGTTCACGTCGCCGTAGTTGAACCAGAGCCCCGCCTGATGCGGGTGATCCACGCTCTCGCCCGGACGCGAGTCGAGCGGGAAGCCGCGCGTAACGATTGCACCGCCCGCCGTTCGTATGGGAAAGAGCACGGGCTTCATCAGCGTCTCGGGCCAGACGTAGGAGGTGAACGGCTCTCCGTCTATGAAGACATCCACGCGGCGCGCGGCCTCATTCACGGCGAGGCGCACTGCGCGCTCACGCTGTTGTCTTGCGCCCGTCGCCTGCCTCCGATTGCGCTGAGCCCGTGCCGCGCCCGTCGTCAAGAGAGACAGGAGGCCGAACGCGAGGACGGCGAGCGCGTATCGCCTTGCAATCGGAAACGTGTCTCCCATCTTTTCCCTTCACCGAGCAGACGATGTGCACTCCGGCCAGTCAATCAATATGAAAGAGTTCATCAAGGTCGATCGCAAGGGGGCTATTATCCGGGTTCGTGTACATCAGCTCTTTCATGGACGCCCACCAGCGGCGACACTCCTCGGTCCCGGCAATCTGCTGCCACAGATGCTCGGACTCAATCTCTACGTAAGCGAAGAGCCGATCACTGCCGCGCTCAAGAAAGATCGAATAGTTTCGCACGCCATGATTCTTCAGCACCTCCTGCAACTCGGCCCAGATAGGATTGTGCCGCTTTGCGTACTCGTCCTCTTGACCCGGCCTGAGCCTCATCAAAAACGCTTTGCGAATCATCGGCGTGTTGCGGGGACGACCATCAAACCCTCTGCTCGTTCAATCCCTGATTCAAAATATGCGCCGTAGAGCCTCTCAACTCAAGCACTTGCTGCGCGACCGTTGCGCTCGCGCAGTAGAAGAAGAAGAGGACGAAGGCGATGAGAGGGTTCATAATCTGTTCGCTCCTTGCGCTCAGAAATTGAAGTTATCAATATTTCCCTTGTTGAAGATGAAGGGAGCGCCGAGCCGCACCTCGTCGTCCACGACTTCTATCTTCCCCAGTCGCCCGGCGCTAATCTCCTTGTCGCCGCGTTTGAGCGTGCCCGTGCTCAAGGCGTTGGCGGCATAGACCGTCAGGTATCCCAGATCAACAGTATTCCAGAGCACGATGCTCTCGATGACGCCCTCTTTAACATAGGGCTTGCACATGTTGGGCAGCGACAGCCCCGTCACTTTGACATCCGTACGGCCTGATTGTTTGACCGCTTCCGCCGCGCCCGGAACCGCCGGAGCGGCAATCGCCATAATCAGCTTCACATTCGGATAGACCTTCAAGACCGTCTGCGTTTCCGAGAAGGCGCGGTCGCGGTCGCCCTCCGAGGGCTGAATCGCTACCAGCTTCATGTCGGGATATTTCGCGGCCATCCGCTCCTTGATGTGTTTAATCCACTCGTTCTGATTGGCCGCGCTCAAGCTGGCAGTGATGATGGCGAAGTCGCCCTTGTTGTTGAGGATGCGTGCGGCCTCGTCCATCAGGGCATAGCCGATGCCCTGCGGCGTGGCCTGATTGATGAGAAAGTCGCGCGCATCCTTTTCGGCATCCGCATCCCAGGTGACGACCTTGATGCTCTTCTCCTTGGCCTTGCGCAGCACGGTCGAGATGCCGACCTTGTTCTCCACGCTCACGGCCATCGAATCCACGCCGCGCGTGATCCACGCCTCGACCACCTCGTTCTGCTTCGCCGGGTCCAGATCGGTGGGCCCATCCCAGAGCAGCTCGACGCCAAGCTCTTTGGCCGCCTCCTCCGCGCCGAGGCGGCTGCTGATGAAGTAGGGGTCGCCCTTGGCCTTCGGCATCATCGCAATAACGGGCTTGCGCCCGCTGCTCGTCTGGCCCGGCGAACCGCCCTGCTGCTGCGCCGCCGCCCCGCTCCTCAGCTCATCCCGCAGCGAGCGCACCAAGAACCAGTTACCGCCGACGATGATGATCGCGGCAGCTAGAATGACCGCACTTAAAACGGCGACTTGTGAATTCCTCACTTCTTCCTCCTCTGCGTGAGTAGTGCGTATGCGTGGCTGCGGCTGTGCGCGCCGCGAGAGGCGATCAAGCAGGATGGTTGCGACCAGCAGCGTGCCTGTCAGGATGCCCGCCAGCTCCGCAGGCTGCGAGCTTAGCCTCAATCCGTTTTGCAAGATCACGATGGCGAACAGGCCCAGCACAGTGCCGAGCACGGAGCCGCGCCCGCCGAAGATGGAAGCGCCGCCGAGCACGACGGCTGTTATCGCCATCAGCTCGTAGCCCGTGCCCGCGTCGGACTTCGCCTGGCCCAGATGCGCGACGTAGATGACAGCCGCGAGGCTCGAAGCCAAACCCGACAGGATGTAGACGAAATCCAGGCGGCGCGCGACCGGGATGCCTGCGTAGCGTGCGCCCTCTGCGGAATAACCTATGGCATAGAGGCTGCGCCCGAAGCTCGTGCGGTGCAGCCACCAGGCGCAGGCCGCGATGGCCGCGACGAGCACGAACAACTGGGTCGGAATCACCCCGCCGACATAACCCTGTCCCAGGAAGAGGAACTGCGGCGAGAAGCCGGAGTAGTTCTCTATCCCGCGCGTCAGTCCTTCGGCGACGCCGCGAAAAAGGGAGAACGTGCCGAGCGTGACGATGAGCGGCGGGAACTTCAGACGCGTAATCATCAGCGCATTCAACAGTCCGCCGAGCGCGCCCACAACCAGCGTGATGCCTATGGCGAGCGCCATCGGCAGATGAGCGTCTCGCCACAACGCGCCCATCACGACCGCCGCCAGCCCCATCATCGAGCCGACCGAAAGATCAATCCCGCCCGTGATGATAATCGGCGTCAGGGCCAGCGCGAGCAGTCCTATCTCCACGCTCAGCCGCGTGATCTCGAATGCGTTCGAGCCCGACAGAAAGTTGTTTCCCGTCAGAGAGAAGATGACGCACTCGATGATCAGCACGACGAGCAGCACCCATTCGTTATTCGGGAAGACGCGCTCGCGCCAAGGCGCCTCGGTCTTCACGGATACGGGAGTCAGCGGGATTGATTCTGCCATTTCGGTTTACCGAGCGAGACTGAGCCTTCGATGTTGCTCAAGGCGTCCGAGAACCACGTCTGAGACAAGCGCCGCCAGAATGATTGCGCCTTGAATCGCTTTCTCCCAGAATGGATTGATGCCCGCGAACGTGAGCGCCGTGCCAATTGTTCCCAGCAGCGCTGCGCCGATGAGCGTGCCGGCGAGCGTGCCGCGCCCGCCCGTAATAGCCGTCCCGCCCACAACCACCGCCGCCACGGCCTTCAGCTCCAACCCGAGCCCTGCATTGCCCGGCACGGCTGAGAAGCGCACGGAGTTGAGCAGCGCGGCCAGGCCGACGAGCGCGCCCATCAAGGCGAACACGCTGAAGACGACGCTGCGCGGCTCTATACCGGCCAGCCTCGCGGCCTCCGCATCGGAGCCGACGGCGTAGACGGCGCGGCCCGCTCCGAGGTTACGCAGCATCCAGCTAAACGTGACCAGGACGACGAGCGCGATCAGGACGATCAGCCATTGGCCCAACGTCTGCCCCAGCCCGAACCATTGAAAGTTCGGGGGCAGGTTCTGCACCCACGCGCCTTCCGTGACCCAGCGCAGCGCGTCGCGCCAGGCGACCAGCATCGCCAGCGTTACGATAATCGAAGGCAGCCGAAGCCATCCCACCAGCAGGCCGTTGACAGAGCCCATCGCCGCGCCGATCACGATCAGGCAAGGCAACAATAGCGGTATGGGCACGCCTGCCTTCGCCAGCGTGCCTGCCACAATGCTGCACACGGCGAACTGCGAGCCGACGGAGATGTCTATCTCGCCGACCAGAATCACCATCGTCATACCGATGGCGATGAGCAGGACAGGCGCGTTGTTCAAGGCCAGGTCGCGCAGGTTGGCGGCGCTGTAGAAAGAGGGCGCGACCACGCCGACAGCTACCAGCAGGACGGCGAACGCTATCGCCGCCGAAAGCTCTCGTTTGTAACGGCTGAGTTTCATCTTTTAAGCCCCAGAGCTTTGCGCTTGCGCCTCCACCTCGCTCATGTCGTGCCCGAGAGCGAGCGCGAGAATCTTCTGTTGCGTCGCATCCTTGCGATCAAGGATTCCGACAATCGTCCCGCCGTGCATGACGGCGATGCGGTCGCTCATCCCCAGGATTTCAGGCAGCTCCGACGAGATCATCAGGATCGCCACGCCCTGCGCGGCCAGCTCCGTCATCAACGCGTGAATCTCGGATTTCGCGCCGACATCAATCCCCTGCGTCGGTTCGTCCAGGATAAGCACGGACGGGTTCGTCATCAGCCAGCGCGAGAGCGCGACCTTCTGCTGGTTGCCGCCCGAGAGCGTCGAGACGGGCACGAAGATGGCGGGCGTCTTCACGCCGAGCCGCCGCGTGTATTCGGCTGCGACCTCCTTCTCGCGCTTGAAGTTCAGCACCCCGTACCTGGAAAGATGGTCGAGCGAAGCCAGCGTGATGTTGGAACCGATCTGCATCTCAAGAATGACGCCGTGCCGACGCCTGTCTTCGGGCAGGTAGGCGATGCCGCGTCTGATCGCCTGAGCGGGGCTGTCAGGTCTGACGGCCTCGTTGCGCAGGATGATCTCGCCGGAATCCACAGGGGTCAGTCCGAAGATGGTGCGGGCCAGCTCCGTGCGTCCAGCGCCTACGAGTCCCGCCAGTCCGACGATCTCGCCCGCGCGCACCGAAAGATTTATGTCTTTGATACCAGACTCGCTGCAACCGACCTGGCGAAGCTCCAACACCACGTCGCCGAGCGCGACCTCCTTCTTCGGAAAGACGGCGGACAGCTCGCGCCCGACCATCAATTGAATCAGGAGTTGACGATTCACCTCCGACATCTGCCGCGTATCAATCGTGCGGCCATCCCTTAAAACCGTCACGCGGTCTGCGATGACGGGCAGCTCTTCCAGGCGGTGCGAGATGTAGATCATGCCGACGCCCTGCTCTCTCAGTTGTCGAATGACGATGAAGAGGTTCTGCGTGTCCTCTTCTGAGAGCGAGGCGGTCGGCTCATCCAGTATCAAGACCTTGGCTTCTGCGCCCAGGGCGCGGGCAATCTCGACCAACTGCTGCTGCGGCATGGTGAGATCGCCCGCAGCGATGTCCGTATCAATGCGTGCGCCCACCTGCGCGAGCAGTTCGGCGGCGCGTCGTCGTCGCTCCTTCCAGTCAACGCGGCCCAGAAGCCCCGCCTGCTCTAATCCGATAGAGATGTTTTCCGCCACGGTCAGCTCGGGGAAGAGCGCCGGTTGCTGGTAGATGGCTGCGATGCCGAGCGACTTGGCCACGCGCGGAGAGTTATGCGTGATCTTCTCCCCGTTGAGCACGATCTCGCCGCTATCGGACTGGACAGCGCCGGTGATGATCTTGATGAGCGTGGATTTGCCCGCGCCGTTCTCGCCTATAAGCGCGTGCACTTCGCCCGCGCGCAGCTCGAACGAGGCGCTCTTGAGCGCCTGCACCCCGGCGTAGGATTTGGCCACGTCCGTGGCGCGCAGCAGTACGCTCTCGCTCATAAGCTTTCACCTTCGATGATAATGACGAACAGCTCTGCGGGCCCATGGACGCCGATGGCCAGAGTCAGCTCTATATCCGACGTGCGCGATGGGCCCGTGATGAACGTCACCGTCGGGCTCAGGCCATCCGGCCCCTTGTCATTGATCGCCCTGAGCACTTCTCCGAGCGTCTGGCGAAGACGCGCGGCTTCAACCAGAGCGACGTGCACGGTCGGCACGAGCGAGGCCAGGCGATGCCGTTCCTCTTCAGACTCAAGCACGAGCGTTCCTGTCTCGGCGACGGCCCACTGCGCGCCCGTGATACCGATGTCGCAATCGAAGAGTGCCGCAGCGTCAGCCTTCTCAAGCAGCTCCGCGTCCGAGCGCACAAGGTTGTAGACGCTGCGCACCAGCGGCGAATCCGTCACGGCGATGCGCTGAGCCCCGGCCTGCTCGATTATCCGTTCGACCATCAGAGCGGCCTCCGTGAGGACGTGCGCGACGGCACAATGCCCTCCGACGGCTTCGAGCGCTTCTCTAAATCTCTCGGTCAAAGAAGTGGCGGGCATTTGAACCGGCGCAGCCGCGCTTCCTGACCGCGCCGCTTGCGAGTGATGCGCCTGGTGCTCGTTCAGCACCGCGTCAAACTGCACGCTCGTTTCCAGATGCCGCCGTATCCCGGCCATCATGGCGCGTCGCACCTCTTTGTTCTGTTCTCGATGGGCCAACTTCTCACCCTCGCCCGGTCCACTTCCGGCGCTTCTCATTTCTTTAATCCGTCACGCCATTGCTCTCGGAAAGAGCGCGGGGCGACGGCTCGCATATCGCGCCAGGCCGTCCAAGCGCCGAGCGGCGGCGCGAGCCTGGCCAGGAGGCCTCCAACTTTCCCTATACGTCCATCGCGCAGGACGGGACGCTGCATCAGCCGAGCGATGCGCGTGCCCCATTCATACAATCTCGGGCTGGCCCACGCTGATGCGTACAGACGAAAGGCCAGATGCTCCAACACCTTTCGCTTGACAGGGCCTTTCTCGTCAGCCGTGCCACCCGTCGTTCCCTCCACGATCTCCGCCCTCAGGTGCAGCAAGAGTCCGGGAATATCTATCTTGACGGGACAGACCTCTCGGCACGCCCCGCACAAGCTGGACGCGTAGGGCAACTGCGCTGAGTTTTTGATTCCGGTCAACTGCGGCGTAATGACCGCACCGATGGGCCCAGGATACACAGACCCGTAAGCATGGCCGCCGATCTGCTGGTAGACCGGGCAGGCATTGAGGCACGCGCCGCATCGAATGCAGGCTAGAGACTGGCGCGTCACCGGATGCGAGAGCATGCGCGAGCGACCGTTATCCATCAGGATGATGTGAACTTCGCCGGGGCCTTCGTCATCGGGGCTTCGCTTCGTGCCGGTGATGAGCGATTGATAGGAGGTCAGTCGTTGGCCCGTGCCGGAGCGCGGCAACAGCTTGAGAAACACGTCGAGGTCGGTCAGGCGCGGGATGATCTTCTCGATGCCCATCACGGCGATGTGCGTCTTCGGCAGGCTGGTCGTCAGGCGGGCGTTGCCCTCATTCTCCAGGATCAGGAACGTCCCGGTCTCGGCGACGCCGAAATTCACACCGCTGATGCCAGCGTCGGCCTCCGCGAAGCTCTGGCGCAGTATGCGGCGAGCCGCGCTCGTCAAGACCGCCACGTCATCGCTCGGCTCTATACCGAGCTTGTTGACGAACAGCTCCGCGATCTGTTGCTTAGACTTGTGTATGGCCGGGACGACGATGTGCGAAGGCGTTTCGTGCGCGAGCTGGATAATCCATTCGCCGAGGTCTGTCTCGACCGGCGCGAGCCCGTCCTCTTCGAGCGCGCGGTTGAGATGAATCTCTTCGGTCGCCATGCTCTTCGACTTGACGATGCGCGTGGCCTCGCGCTCGCGCAGGAGACGCAGGACAATCGCGCACGCTTCTCTTCCGTCGCGCGCCCAGTGAATCTGCGCCCCCGCGCGCTCGGCGTTGTCTGCGAACTCAGAGAGATACTTGTCCAGGTGCGAGAGGGTTTCGTCTTTAATGGCGCGCGCACGCTCGCGCAATCCCTCCCAATCATCCACGGTCGTGATCGCCACTTTGCGACGCGCGCCGAAGGTGTTCGCCAGATTGCGCAGCGCGCCGCGCAACTGCGGGTCAACGAGCGCCTCTCTAGCGTTTTGATCGAACGTCTCTGAGGTTAAAGGATTCATAACATGTTCGCGCGCACTTTAGACACCTGCCCGGAATTTCTCAAATGAGACGAGAAGAAAAATTTAACAGGATGGACAGGATGAACAGGATAAAAAGAGAAAGCAGGATGAAAGATGAAAGCATCGCTGACTGAATTGCGCATCTCTTTTCTTATCCTCTTCATCCTGTCCATCCCCGTTTGATTCCGCCTTTGCAAAGAGATGGCGATTCGAGTTAATGGGCGACTCTTAATCTTCGCGTGCCGCGAGCAGTTCCGCCAGGTGCATGGCGCGCACCGAAGAGTTGTTGCGCGTCAAACGCCCTCCGATCTGCATCAGGCAGCTTGCGTCTCCCGAAACGACGGCCCTGACCCCCGATTGTTCGATGGCATCTATCTTATTGTCCAGAATCGCCACGGAGATTTCCGGGTACTTGACGGAGAACGTCCCGCCGAAGCCGCAGCAGGCATCGGCGTTAGGCAACTCGACGAATTCCGCTCCGCTCACCTGCCGAATCAAACGTCGCGGCTCGCTATGCACGTTCAGATCGCGCAGGCCGTGACAGGCATCGTGCCAGGTCACACGTCCGCGAAAGCTGGCCCCGACATCCTCCACGCCTAAGACGTTGACGAGGAAGGAGCCGAATTCATGGGTGCGCGCCGCGAGCGCTTCAGAGCGTTTGCGCCAGCTCTCGTCTTCGGGGAACAACTCGTGAAAGTGATGCACCATCGCCGTGCAAGAGCCCGACGGGCTGACGACGGCGTCGCTGCCGGACTCTTCAAAGATCGCAATGAAACGCTCGGCCAGGGAGCGCGCTTCGCTTCTATATCCGGTGTTGAAAGCGGGCTGGCCGCAGCACGTCTGCCGCTCGTCGAAGACGACTTCGCAACCGGCACGCCTGAGCACTTCGACCGCGCTCGTGCCGATGGACGGCCACAACTGATCTACCAGACAGGTGATGAATAAAGAGACGCGCACTGTTAATCTCGATTGAAAGGAGAGACGCGAAAACTGTTTCGCGCCACTCTAACACTAAAAGCTACACAGCCGGAAACAACTGGGCCAACTCGTCAAACACATATCATTGTCGCCGCTCGACTCTTCCCCGTCAGCTTCCGGCGAGCACCTTCTTCAGCCGAAAGTTGCGATATTCGACCTTCATCGGAGGCCCGACGTGCACCTGCACGCCGAGCAGGCCGTCGCTGCGGCGCTGCTTCGCATCGTCGTCAATGACCATACTCATCGTGTGGCCGTTGAGGATGTGCACGAGGACATTGCCGCGTGCGATGAGATGATATTCATTCCAGTCATCATTTTTGATGAAGGCGGCAAGCTCTTTAGCATCGCCCAGCGTGGCGATCAGGGCAGGCGTCTTTCCCTCTTCGAGCCGCACCGCCTGACCGCGCCGCGCCAGAAAGGTGCGGCCTCGCTCCTCATAGTTCTGGCCCGTGTGTCTCAGGTCTCCGGCGTTGCGCGCGGGGCCGTCTATGTCTGCCTGATAACCGCGCAGCGCACGGGGCTCGCCCGGCACTTCGACGCTGCGATAGTTGATGCCGCTGTTGCCGCGCGCAGAGATGCGATACTCCACCTTCAGCTCGAAGTCGCGCGTCAGGCCGCCGCGCCAGATGATGAAGGAATTGCTTTTGAGTATCGTCTGCGGCGTGACCTCTCCGACAAGCGAGCCGTTCTCAACGCGCCAGTATTTCGAGTCGCCCTCCCAGCCGTTGAGCGTTCGGCCATCGAAGATCGGCTCAAAGCCCGCCTCGTCGCTCGTCGCTACGGCAGAGCGGCTGGCCTGCGTTTTTATGCTTTGCACGGGGCAGCATAAAGACCCGCCGACGATCAAGGCCGACAGCAAAGAGATGCGGAATAACCTGCTGCTGATTTTGCTCATCTGATCCTAAAGGCTTACGACCACCTGCTGACTGCAAGACCACACTATGCCTGCTCGCGCTCGCGCAACCCAAGCCGCCTTACTCTTCTTTCATGCAGCGCTCGAACTCGTCCATCTCGACAGGGCCGCCGACGATCAAGGGCGTGCGCTGGTGAATGGCTGTCGGCTGCACGTCGAGCAGGCGCTGGTGGCCGTTGCTGGCCGCGCCGCCCGCCTGCTCTGCGATGAACGAGACGGGGTTGGCTTCGTAGAGCAGCCGTAATTTTCCGGTCGGGAAATCGGTCGTCGGCGGATAAATGAAGACGCCACCGCGCAGGAGCGTGCGGTGAAAGTCCGCGACCATCGAGCCGACGAAACGCGACGAGTAACTGCGTCCCTTCACGCCGGAGCGCAGGCACTTCAGATACCTCAGATAAGGCTCAGGGAACTTGTCGCAGTAGGCTTCGTTGATCGAATAGTACTGGCCCTGTTGGGGGATGCGAATGTTTTCGTGCGTCAGGATGTAAGAGCCCACAGACGGATCGAGCGTGAAGCCGTGCACGCCGTTGCCGGCGCTATAGACCAAAACGGTCGAAGAGCCGTAGACAACGTAGCCCGCCGCGACCTGCCGGCTTCCAGGTTGCAGCACCCACTCGATAGGGTCTACGGCTTTCCTGCCCTCCGGGCGACGAAAGATGGAGAAGGTCGTGCCTATCGTGACGGCGACATCAATGTTGGATGAGCCGTCGAGCGGGTCGAAGACGATGGCGTATTGAGCGTTGGGCGATTTATGGCCGAGCGTGATCGGCTCTTCGTTCTCTTCGGAGGCGATGATGCCGATGCTTTCCCGCAAGGAAAGGCAGTGAATCAGGGCTTCGTTGGCGTAAACGTCCAGCTTCTGCTGAACCTCTCCCTGCACGTTGGTGATGCCATGCGAGCCCAGTATGTCTACGAGCCCGGCGCGGCGCACCTGCGATTCGATCATTTTCGTGGCGAGCTGTAGACCGGACATGAGCCAGGTGAACTCGCCCGTCGCACCTGGACTGTGCATCTGCTCCTGAGAGACATGCTGCTGAAAGGTCGTTATCATCTAAGCTCACACATTTCCGGTCAGTTCACAAAGCGCGCTTCCAGGCTCTCATAACGACGCGCCGCCTCTTCCCAGGCGGGCGTGCGTGCGGGGATGAATTTCTTGAGCTTCACGTTTTGGCCGACGTGGCGACGCGCCTCCGCCAGTGACGCGAAGCGACCTGAGGAAACAGCCTGCACCAGCACGTTGCCGATGACGGTCGCCTCCACGGGCCCGGCGAGCACGGTTAAGCCCGTCGCGTTCGCCGTCGCTTGATTGAGATAATCGTTCTGGCTGCCGCCGCCGCCGATCTGCACACCGCCCTTTTTCCCGCCCGTCAAAGACTCTATGGTGCGTAGCACAGAGGCGTAACGCAGAGCCAGCGAATCCAGAATCGCCTTCGCCATCGAGGGCGGCTCGTCCGAAACAGCCTGCCCGCTCTCGGCGATCTGTTCTTTCATCGCTTCGAGCATGCTCGGCGGATTGAAAAAGCGCTTGTCGTCCGGGAAGATCAAAGCAGGGCTCTCGGAGAGCGCCCCGGCCTGCGGCAGAAGGTTCTCGTAATCCACGTCGAGCCCCTGCTTCCTCCACTCTCTGCGACAGGATTCAAAAACCCAGAGGCCCATCACGTTCTTGAGAAATCGTATCGTGCCGAACGCGCCGCCCTCGTTAGTAAAGTTGTGATGCGCGATGGCAGAGTTGATGAGCACGTCCCGGCGCTCGACGCCGACGAGCGACCATGTGCCCGAAGAGATGTAGGCCCAGCCCTCTTCGAGCGGCGCGCCCGCCACAGCGCTGCCCGTATCATGCGTCGCGGGGAGGACGACGCTCACGGATGCGTCCAGGCCCAGTTGGTCTGCGAGCGCAGGCTTCAGTGGGCCCAGGCTCGTACCTGCGGGCACAATCTCGGTCAAGAGATTGAGGGGCAGCCCCAGCCGCTCGATCAACTCTCGATCCCAGGTCCCGGTTCCGGCGTTGACCATCTGGGTGGTGGTCGCATTCGTGTATTCGGTGACGGCCCGGCCCGTGAGAAAGAAATTGATCAGGTCTGGAATCAGGAGCAGCCGCTCAGCCGCTTTCGGAAATCCTTCCTGAACGTGAGCGTAGAGTTGAAAGAGCGTGTTAAAGACCAGGAATTGAATCCCCGTGCGCTCGAAGATTTCCTCGCGCGGGACGCGTCGAAAGACCTGCTCCATCGCATCCTTCGTCCGCTCGTCTCGATAGCAGACGGGGTTTTCGATGAGCACGCCCGCCGCATCTATCAACCCGTAATCAACGCCCCAGCTATCAACGCCGATGCTTTGAATGGGCCTTCCCAGCTCACGCGCACGCTCGACGGCCTGGCGCACCCCGGCCTTAATCTCGTCGAAAATCTTGGGCAGCCTCCATCGAAGATGCCCACGCGACTCGCTCGCCGGATAGCGAAAACGGCGCACCTCTTCCAGCAACAGCTCCCCTGTTGCCGCACCCGCGAGAAACACACGACCGCTGCCCGCGCCCAGATCAACCGCAATGTAGAGCGAATCTTCCATAGTGCGGATTCTTCGATTGCCGCATGCGGATTTCCGATTGTGGATGACAGAAACAGTTTACTTTCTTCAATCCACAACCGGAAATCCGCATGCGGCGATTCGTCAGACGATTCCCGAAGCAGCGGCCCCTTTCTTCGCGGGACGCTCTTCGGCCTTGTGCTGGCGATAACCGCTTGCGCGGTAAGCGGCGATCGGATCAATCGCGCCTCCCGCGCGCTCGCGCGCAACGGCCAGGATGGGCGACACGTCGGTCGTGAAAGCCTGCTTCAGCACCGAGAGCGCCGCGAGCGGGTCACACTTCTCCTGCGCGTCGCTTAAAGCCTGGCGGTCTACCAGGTGCGCCTGCACGTAGGCGCGCACCAACTCGACCGCGCTGGACATCAAAGACTCAATCGGGTCTGTGACGTTGTGCGATTGATCGAGCATGTAGGCGGGCGAGAACCCGGGCACTCCCTCCAGCTCGGCATCAACCAGCTCGTTGAAGATGAGGAAGAGCTGGAAGGGCTTGATCGAGCCAGCGTCCAGGTCGTCGTCGCCATACTTGCTGTCGTTGAAGTGGAATCCGGCGAGCTTGCCGAACTGTATGAGGCGCGCGACGATCATCTCGATATTGACGTTGGGCGCGTGGTGGCCCAGGTCAACGAGGCTGAACGCCTGCGGCCCCAGCTCACGCGCGCAGTGATAGCTGATTCCCCAATCGTTAATCACCGTCGAGTAGAAGGCCGGTTCATAGAATTTGTGCTCGATGAACAAGCGCCAGTCCGAGGGCAGCGCATCGTATATCTCGCGCATGCTTTCCAGGTAGCGTTCGAGCACGCGACGAAAATGGTGCTGGCCCGGAAAGTTTCCGCCGTCGCCGATCCAGACCGTGTGCGCTTTCGAGCCGAGCGTCTTGCCTATCTCGATGCATTCGATGTTGTGCTCGACGGCCTGCCTGCGCACAGCCGCGTCCGGGTGCGTTAAGCTCCCGTACTTGTAGGAAAGCTTTTGCCCCACCTGATCCTGAAACGTGTTCGAGTTCATGGCATCGAAGTGAAGCCCTCGCTCGCGCGCGTAATCACGCATCTCGTTGACGTTCTCAGGCTTGTCCCAGGGGATGTGTAGCGAGACGCCGGGAGTCGAGCGAACCAGCTTGAAGATCGTCCCGCAGTCCTCCAGCTTCTCGTAAATGCCGCGCGGCTCGCCCGTGCCGGGGAAGCGCGCGAAGCGCGTCCCGCCCGTGCCGACGCCCCATGAAGGGACGGCGACACGGAAGCTTTCGGCACGCTCGGTGAGGTCTTCGATGTCAACGCTCTGCCGCCGCAGCTTTTTGGCGAGCGCTTCGTAATCCTCTTCGACGAAGCCCCGCGCACGCTCATTCTGCTCGGCGATAAAGGCGTCGTCTATCTCGAAAGTTTTTGCCATGACAATTCCTCCGCCATGCTATCTCATGAATCCGTCCTGCAACCCGCCGTCAACAGGGATGACGTGGCCGGTGGTCTTCGACAATCGCCGCGAGATAAACAGAAATATCGCTTCGGCCTGATCGTCGGGCTCGATGGGCACTTGCGTGAGCGAGCGCTTGGCGTAGAACTGCGCCAGCTTGTTCCTCAAATCCTCCGTCTCCTCGCTCTCATCGTAAGCTATATCGTACTTCGTCAAGGAAGCGATGACACGATCACGCGGGAACATCGTGCTGCCTTTAACGACCGTCGCCGGTGCGACAGCGTTGACTCTGACGAGCGGGGCCATCTCTATGGCCAGCTCGCGCGCCAGGTGGTTGGCCGCCGCCTTGCTCGTATCGTAGGCCAAACTCCCCTTCTTCGCCACGACGGCGTTGGCGCTCGTCGTCAGGACGATGTTGCCGGGCAAGCCCTGCTTTTTGAAAATCTGGTGGGCTTCGTCGGCGACGATATATGCGCCCGTGACGTTGATGCCGAAGGTCAAAGCCCACTGCCTGTCTTCGACGCGGCCCGTCTTGTCCGGCGGAACGAAGATGCCAGCCGTCACGACCACGGCGTCAATCCCACCGTAAGCGAGCATCACGTCATTGAACATCTGGCGGACGCTCTCTCTGTTGGTGATGTCGCAGGCGAGCCCTATGGCTGGGCCGCAGTTGCTTATGCCCGTCCCGGCGACGCCGATGCCCTCGCCGTACTTACTGATAATCTCCTGAGCGGTCTCCTTCGCCGTCGCTTCGTCCAGATCAACGCACACGACATGCGCGCCTTCCCTGACGACGCGATGAGCTGTGGCTTTACCGATGCCCGCGCCCGCGCCGATGATGACGACGATCTGCCGGTCGAGTTCCTTCTCGGGCGGCATACGACGCAGCTTGGCCTCTTCGAGCAGCCAGTATTCGATGTCGAAGGCTTCCTGCTGATCCATCGCTTCGTACTTGTCAATGGCCTCGGCCCCGCGCATGACTTCGATGGCGCAGTTGTAGAACTCGCCCGTCACACGGGATTCGCTCTTGTTCTTGCCCCAGGCGATCATGCCCAGACCGGGAATCAAAACGACCGTCGGATTAGGGTCGCGCATCGCGGGTGAATCCGGGTGCTTGCACTTATTGTAGTAAGCCTCGTAGTCCTTGCGGTATTCGACGATGCCTTCGGCAATCGCCGTTTTCAGCGACTCAAGGTCGCCGCTCTCGGGATTCCAGTCCACGAAGAAAGGCTTGATCTTGGTGCGAAGGAAATGGTCAGGGCAAGATGTACCGAGTTCCGCGAGACGCGGCCCGTCTTCGCTATTGACGAAACGCAGCATTCTCTCATCGTCCTGCACAGTCCCGACGAAACGCTTGTAGAGAGAGACCTGACCGCGAATGAAAGGAATGATCTCGGCGATGAGACGCTTGCGCTCGCCCTCTTCCAAAGCCTTGTACTTCTGCCCGCCGAAAGTCTCTTCACCCCTATCATGTTCTTCGATGTAGCGCGCCGCACGGTCAATAATCTCAAGCGCCGTCTCGTAGCAGGTCTTATCGTCGTTGTTCCATGAACTCATCCCGTGATGGCCCAGGAGGATGCCCTTGGCCTGCGGGTTTTCGGCGATCAACTGCTCGATCTTCAGTCCGATGTCGAAGCCCGGGCGCTGCCAGGGGATATAGATGATCTCCTCGCCGTAGACCTCTTTGCAGAGCCGCTCCTGATCGACCGATGCGGCGATGGCAATGACCGCGTTCGGATGCAGGTGGTCTACGTGCTTGTATGGAACGAGCGTGTGCAGAGGCGTGTCAATGGAACCGGCGCGCGGGTTGAGATTGAAGACGCAATGGCTGTACATCGGATACATGGCATCCTCTATCTCCGTCTTGGGCCCATTCTCGGGATGGTTGAGATAAATCGACTTCATGGCCCGTATCTTGTCCAGATAAAACGAAGCGAAGCCATCGCGCTTGGCCGTGCGCAGGTCTCCGCCAGAGCCTTTGACCCACAGGACCTCCACGCTCTCCTGCGTCAGCGGATCCGGCTCCAACAGTTTGGAAGAGGTGTTGCCGCCGCCGGTATTGGTCAGCGTCAGGTCTTCGCCGAGTTTGTTGGAACGGTAAACCAAACGATCAAGGCCCGACAACTGATCGACGACCTCATCCTGCCAAAGATACTTCACATACTTGAATGCTTTCTCTTCTCTCTGTTTGCTCATGGTATCTCCTTGAGTGGATGAATCTCTTCACCCCTCTCGAAAAGTAATCCAACCGGCGGCCAGATTCTAAGATATAGCGTTATTGTTTGCCGCGAAGGCCCTCACGCTTGAGCCCTCACCCTTATCATCGCCCTAAAGTTTTAGCTACCAGAACGGCATACGGGTTAACCGCTTAATCAGCGCTTCACAGGAAAGCGAGAGCTTTCGCAGCACCTCTGAAACTATGGGGGACTGGCAATGTGAAATCAGGTTTCTGAAATAGCAGCGCGAATTTTAACAGATAATAGCCGGATGATTATTAAGACTTTATTATTAAAAAAGCGGTGAAACGCAGCCTTGGCCCATCAGCGCCTTGATCGCTCACCTGCCGGACAATCTCTTCTCGCACCCGATAACAGAACTGCTTTGGTGAAACCCACAGGCAGGAGCGGCAACGAACGATTTCGCTGATCGCTTACAGGTGCTTGCCGCGCCGGGCGACATCTTTGATTGCAGCCTCCTGCGTGAATCCCCGCGCTTGGAAAACCCGAATTGTGACGAACGTGTAACCTTATGTATACCATCCGCCTCGAAATTACAAGGTGATAGGCGAGAGTCTGCTTTTGCAATCCATCAGAAAGATGATATAAGTTCCCCACTTCCTAAAATCTGTTTGGCCCCGTAGAGGGCATTACTATGCGGGCGCTTGAAGCACAGGCGGCGTGTGTCCTCGTAGGGGTTTAGAAGAGCACAGGCGTAGTTTTGGGCCCATACTCTCTTCGCAGCCGACATGGGCCAATGGTAAAGCGCTTAAATGATGGCGACGATCATAGTCTTGCAGAAACGGCTCGTCGCTTGTTCTCTCCGTCTAACGCGTGAGCGCAGATTACAGGTAAAGAGCGGCCCGGATAGCACGAGCTTAGTTGTGAAGGGAAAACAAATAAGCGTGAATGCCACAAGGGAGGATGGGCCCAAGATCAAGCTACCCGCGGAGAAAAGTTGGCGACTATGGCTTCGCGCTCAAGATCACCGGGTTCGTGACTCAAGCAGGTATCTTTACTGTCAGGCAACACGGAGGCTTCGCATGCTGAGCAAACATCTCTGGGTGACGATGCTGGCGCTCGCAGTGATTGGCGGATATCGAGTGGCCAGCTCATCGACGCGCCCCGCCCCATCTCTTCGCGCGCAGACGAGCGGCGCGAGCTTGAAGTTCGACTTCGGTGCGGGCCGCGTTGCGCCAGGCTACAGGCAAGTGCTGGCGACCACCCTGTACAGTAAGGAGACAGGTTACGGGTTTGAGCCGGGCTCCACGCTTCAATGTCCTGATCGTGGAGGCCGCAATGCTTTGCGCTCAGACCTGTGCGTGAGCGATAAGCCTTTCTACTTCTCGGTTGCATTGCCCGAAGGCAATTACAACGTAACGGTGACCTTCGGCGATGCGACAGCCGAGACGACGACGACCGTCAAAGCGGAGCTGCGCCGTCTGATGCTTGAGCGGGTGCATACCCGGAGCGGCAAATTCGAGACGCGCACGTTTACTGTCAACGTGCGTACGCCGCAGATTTCCACGGGCGGCGAAGTCAAGCTCAAAGACCGCGAGAAGACCATGGAGCTTTGGGCCTGGGATGAAAAGCTCACGCTCGAATTCAACAACACGCGTCCCGGCGTGTGCGCCATCGAAATCGAGAGAGCCGATAACATCCCGACGATCTTTCTGCTGGGCGACTCGACGGTCTGCGACCAGCCGCGCGAGCCTTACAATAGCTGGGGCCAGATGCTCACCCGTTTTTTCCGAGCGGGCATCGCCATCGCCAACCACGCCGAATCGGGCGAGTCGCTGCGCAGCTCACTCGGCGCGCGTCGTTTAGACAAAGTCCTGAGCGTGATGAAGCCCGGCGACTACCTGCTCATACAGTACGGGCACAACGACGAGAAGGATAAGGGTGAAGGCGTCGGAGCTTTTACTACTTACAAAGCGGCCCTGAAGAAGTTCATCGCGGGCGCGCGCGCGCGCGGCGGTACGCCCGTGCTCATCACGCCCATGCATCGCAGAACCTTTGACGCAGCGGGCAGGATTACCAATTCACACGGCGACTACCCTGAGGCCGTACGCCAGGTCGCCAGAGAAGAGAAAGTTGCGCTCATTGATTTGAACGCCGCGAGCAAGCTCTTTTATGAAGCCCTCGGGCCGGAGAAATCCGGTCAGGCTTTCAAGGAGGGAGACGGCACGCATCACAGCAACTACGGCAGCTATGAGCTTGCCAAGTTGATCGTCGAAGGCATCAAGGCCAACAAACTCGGCATCGCCAAATACCTGGTCGATGACGTGCCGCCCCTTGACCCGAGCCATCCAGACCCATTCGAAAGCTTTACCGTGCCCCCCAGCCCCCTGACCACTGATGTTAAGCCGTTCGGAAGTTAAGGCGAGTTCGACGAAGCATTGACGGTTTCCGAGTTTGATGTTCGCTACTCTGACGACGCGCGGAAGGTCTATAGCGGATTGCAAATGGATGCTGCTTTTTGTCAGTACGGCCAAAGGTCTCGGGCGGGTGCTGTGCCCACGAGAACCAGCCTGAGCCCTTTGGCGCTACTGACCTGAATGATGCGCTATGTGTTCGCATTCATTTGCAATCAGCTATCGGTTATCTTTTTTCTACAACCTTCGAGGATGGTATCGATGATGAAGAAGATGGCTCTCACATGTTTCGTGCTGGCGGCCCTATTCGGCCTCTCGCAGGTGGATGACAGGCTCGGCTCGAAGGCGGCCGCCGATCAGAGACCGGCACAGGCTCAGCGTGCGAGGGGAGCGGGCGTCGCGGGCGTCTACGACGTGCGCGCCTTCGGAGCCAGGGGAGACGGCAAGACGCTCGACACGACGGCGATCAATAGCGCCATTGATGCGGCGGCGGCGGCGGGGGGCGGCACGGTTCGCTTCCCTGCCGGAACCTATCTCTCTTTCTCCATCCATCTCAAGAGCAACATCACCCTCTACCTCGATCAAGGCGCGACGCTCCTCGCCGCCGACCCGAAGGAGGCCAAAGGCAGCTATGACATGCCGGAGCCGAACGAGTGGGACATGTACCAGGATTTCGGCCATAGCCACTGGCGCAACAGTCTCATCTGGGGCATAGGGCTTGAGAACATCTCCATCGTCGGCCCCGGCCTGATCAACGGTAAGGGCCTGACGCGTCGCAGCCCTCGCCCGCGCCGTCCACTTCAGCCCGGCGACACGCCGACCACTCTCGGCGGCAGCCAGACCACCGCGCGTCCGGAATCTCCGCTCGGCGAGGATGACCCGGCTGAAGTGATGAACGGCCTGGGCAACAAGGCCATCAGCCTCAAGCTCTGTCGCAACGTGCTGCTGCGCGACTTCTCTATCTTAAACGGCGGGCACTTCGCGCTGCTCGCCACGGGCGTTGACAATCTCACGATCGATAATCTCAAGGTTGACACCAACCGCGACGGCTTCGATATAGACTCCTGTCGCAACGTCCGTATCTCGAATTGCAGCGTCAACTCGCCGAACGACGACGCCATCGTCCTTAAAAGCTCCTACGCTCTGGGCTTCGCTCGCGCGACGGAGAACGTGACGATCACGGGCTGCTTCGTCAGCGGCTACGACATCGGCTCTCTGCTCGACGCGACCTACAAGCGCAACGTCAAGGAGGCCCCGGACCGCGATGGGCCCACCGGGCGCTTGAAGTTCGGCACGGAATCCAACGGCGGATTCCGTAACATCACCATCTCCGACATCGTCTTCGACCATTGTCGCGGGCTCGCGCTCGAAACCGTTGACGGCGGGCTGCTCGAAGACGTTTCGATCACCAACATCACCATGCGCGACATCAACAACTCTCCGATCTTCCTGCGGCTGGGCCGTCGTATGCGCGGGCCCGCCGGCACGCCCGTCGGAGAGTTGCGCCGCGTCAACATCAGCAACGTCGTCGTCTACAACGCAGACCCGCGCTTCGCCTCTATTATCGCCGGATTGCCGGGCCACGACATAGAGGACGTGCGCCTGAGCAATATACGCATTTTCTACCAGGGCGGCGGGACGAGGGAGCAGGCCGCCGTCGAGCCGCCCGAAAGAGAGACGAACTATCCGGAGCCCTCCATGTTCGGCCCTATCCCGGCCTACGGCCTCTACATTCGCCACGCGAAGGGCATCGAGATCAGTAACGTCGAGGTCAGCTATCTCAATGAAGATCAACGACCGGCCTTCATGCTCGAAGACGTGAAGGGGGTCGATTTCTTTCACGTCAAAGCGCAGAAGACGGAGGGCGTGCCGACCTTCTCTCTAAAGAACGTCTCTAACTTCAGCGTCCAACAGTCCGCGCCCGTCTCGGACACGCGGCTTGAGCGCGTTGAGCAGAAGAAGTTTTAAGCAGTGACGTGAAGTTGTGGGTGAGCCCATGTCAAACTCGATTGACCATATCCGCCTGAACGCCGTCAGACTTTGCATCGCACGCGCGGGCCTGCTTCTCCTGGCCCTCTTGACACCCTTTGGCCCATGGCCGCCCGGCAAGACTACGGCGCGCACGGCTACGACTCCGCCGCGTGAGCGTCTTTCCTTCAACGCTGGCTGGCGCTTTCAAAAGGGCGACCCGGCGGGCGCGGAGGGCCAACTCGATTACGAGAAGATCAAGGATTGGATTAAGACCACCGGCAACGAGTTCGTCCGAAGTTCCGGCGCACCCTTCACCGAGAGACCCGCAGGCACGCCCGGCCAAGGCGTCTCTTATACTCGTCGCGGCTTCGACGATAGCGGCTGGCGGCAATTGAGCCTGCCGCACGATTGGGGCATCGAGGGCCCATTCAATCAGGAATATCAGGGCGAGACGGGAAAGCTCCCCTGGTGGGGAGTCGGCTGGTATCGGAAGCATTTCAACGTGTCCGCCGCCGATAAAGGCAGGCGATTATCTTTAGAGGTTGACGGCGCGATGTCTTACTCGACCGTCTGGCTCAACGGCAAGTTCGTCGGCGGCTGGCCCTACGGTTACGCTTCATTCGAGCTTGACCTCACGCCCTACGTTGACTTCGGCGCGGACAATGTGCTCGTCATCCGCCTCGATAATCCGCCCGACTCTTCGCGCTGGTATCCGGGGGGCGGCATCTATCGCAACGTCTGGCTGGTCAAGACCGCGCCCGTCCACGTCGCCCACTGGGGGACTTACGTGACCACGCCGGAAGTGGGCCCATCCGTCGCCGTCGTCAATCTCAAGACCACGCTCGATAACGAATCCACCTCGACAGCGAACGCGAGCGTCAGGTCGCAGCTCTATGAGCTTGGCCCGGACGGGCAGAAGATGTTGGGCCCACCCGTCGCTTCCTCTTCGCCTTTGGGCTTACGCGTCGCGGCGGGTGCGAGCGAGACGGGCGCAGTGACGATGCGCGTCAACAGGCCCAAGCTGTGGAATCTGAGACAGCCGCAGCTCTACACAGCCGTGACCACAATCGAGCAGGACGGAAATGTCGTTGACCGCTACGAAACCGTCTTCGGCATACGCACTATCAGGTTCGACCCCGCCGGGGGATTCTTTCTCAACGGCGAGCACGTTCTCATCAAGGGCGTCTGCAATCACCACGACCTCGGCGCGCTCGGCGCGGCCTTGAACGTGAGGGCTTTAGAGCGCCAGATAGAGCTGCTGAAAGAGATGGGCGTCAATGCCATTCGCACGAGCCACAATCCGCCCGCGCCCGAGCTGCTTGAGCTGTGCGACCGCATGGGCGTGCTCGTGATGGACGAGGCTTTCGATTGCTGGCGACGCGGGAAGAAGAAGAACGACTATCACCTGCTGTTTGACGACTGGCACGAGAAGGACTGGCGCGCGCAGCTCCGGCGCGACCGCAACCACGCCTCCATCATACTGTGGAGCACAGGCAACGAGATCGGCGAGCAGCGCACGCCCGCAGGCCACAAGCTTTCGGAAGAGTTGACGCGCATGGCCCACGAGGAAGACCCCACTCGCCCGGTCACCGTCGGGTGCAACACGAGGGAAGCGGGCTACAACGGTTTCCAGAAGACCGTTGATGTCTTCGGCTACAATTACAAGCCTGACGAGTACGCAAAGTTTCACCGGAGCAATCCTTCCATCCCCCTCTACGGCAGCGAGACCTCTTCGACCATCAGCTCGCGCGGCGAGTATTTCTTCCCCGTCGTCGAGGACAAAGACAAGGGCCAGGCGAACTTTCAGATGAGTTCCTATGATCTTTACGCTCCGCGCTGGGCCACGACGCCCGACACGGAGTTTCGTGGCCAGGACGAGTCTCGCTTCGTCGCGGGCGAGTTCGTCTGGACGGGCTTCGACTACCTGGGCGAGCCGACTCCTTACAACGCCGACGAAACCAACCTGCTGAACTTCACAGACCCGGCTGAACAGGCGCGCATGGCCAAAGAGCTTGCGGCGCTCGGCAAGATAAGAGTTCCCTCTCGTAGCTCTTACTTCGGCATTATTGATCTCGCGGGCTTCAAAAAAGATCGCTTCTATCTATATCAATCCAGGTGGAGGCCCGAGCTGCCCATGGCCCACATCCTTCCCCACTGGAACTGGGCTGAGCGCGTGGGCCAGGTCACGCCCGTACACGTTTACACTTCCGGCGATGAAGCGGAACTCTTTCTCAACGGGCGCTCGCTCGGCAGAAAGAAGAAGGCGAAGTATGAATACCGCCTGCGCTGGGACGACGTGAAGTACGAGCCGGGCGAGTTGAGGGTCGTCGCCTATAAGGACGGAAGGCGATGGGCCCGGGACGCGGTGGTGACGACCGGCCCGGCTTCGAGGCTGACGCTCAAAGCAGACCGTGCCGCCGTCATAGCGGACGGCAGCGACCTCTCCTTCGTCACCATCACCGTCGCCGACAAAAGCGGGCTGATGGTTCCTCGTACTCATAATCGGATTCGTTTCGAGCTGATGGGCCCAGGCGAGATCATCGCCGTAGACAACGGCGACCCGACCAGCCACGAATCTTTCCAGTCGAAGGAGCGCAACGCCTTCAACGGCCTCTGCCTCGTCATCGTCCGAACCAGGCCGGGCCAGCCGGGCACGATCAGGCTCAAAGCACAATCGGAAGGTCTCGCGGGCGCTGAGATTCTTATCCGCAGCGTCGCGGGCAGGAGCGCTCCCGCGGGACGCCGCTGAAACCAGTATGAAGGCAAAGCGATTAAGAAAGGTTAACGCGCAGGCCATGCAGACACGTTCGATCAAGTATCGAGCCTTATCATCCGTCAAGCGAAGAGCACGCGCCCTGACGCTCTTTTTGATACTTGCGACGCTCGTCTTCCCGGCATTGATTTCGGTCATCGGCCCGACAGCGCATACTTCAGGCCCGGCCTCCGCCTCTATAGACTTTTCCCACGCGGGCTATGAAGGCGGCGGCGCATCTCTGCCGTTGATTCCGGCGGTCTTGCTCGTCCGCCCGAGCGGCGGCGACGATACCGCACTGCTTCAAGCCGCGCTCGATCGGGTGGCGAAGCTTCCCGCGCGTGCGGACGGTTTTCGCGGGGCGTTGCAATTAGCTGCCGGGCGGTTCCGCGTCGGCGGTCAGCTTCGTCTGAGCGCCGGGGGCGTCGTCTTGCGCGGGAGCAGGGACGAGAGCGGAGAAACGATTATTCTCGCCGCCGGTCTCAGCCGCCGGACGCTGATCGAAATAGGCAACGATGACGCTCCGACGCCGGGCAAACAAGTAAGAGTGACGGACGAGATAGCGCCCGCCGGGACACGCACGCTCACGCTTGAGAGCGTCGCAGAGTTTACGGTCGGCAATCGCGTTGTGGTCACGCGCCCGAGCACTGCCGAGTGGATCGCGGCGCTCGGCATGAACCGCGCCGAGGGGCCTTTCGCAAACCAGCGCACACACTGGCTGCCGGGCTCGCGCGACCTCGTGTGGGATCGTATCGTCACTGCCGTTGACCCCTTGCGCAAACAGCTCACGCTGGATGCCCCAATCACTACGGCGCTCGAACGGCGATACGGTGGCGGCAGCGTCGCCGTAGTATCCTCAAACGACCCTGTTCGTCATATCGGCCTTGAGCATCTCGTTCTCGATAGTGAATTCGACGCGGCCAATCCGCGCGACGAAGAGCATTCCTGGATAGCAATCGCGCTCGACCGCGTCGAGGACGCCTGGGTGCGCGACGTGACGGCGCGACATTTCGCGGGCTCTGCCGTGCGCGTCGGAAATCGCGCGCGCCGCGTGACGGTCGAGGATTGCAGAAGCGAGCAGCCCGTCTCGGAGACGGGCGGTTATCGGCGTCAGAGTTTTCTGGTCGAAGGGCAGCAGGTGCTCGTGCGCCATTGCTACAGCGAAGCTGGCATGAATGATTTTGCCAGCGGCTTCTGCGCGGGCGGCCCGAATGTTTTTCTGGACTGCACGGCGACGGGTTCTCTTGGGCCCAGCGGTTCGTTCGAGAGTTGGACTTCAGGCGTCCTCTACGAGAGCGTAAAGGTCGAGGGTGCGGCGCTGCGGCTCACCTACGACATGGAACGCGCGCAGGGCGGCGGGTGGACAGCCGCTAACTCTGTTGTCTGGAACTGCACCGCGAAAGAGATCGAAGCGCGCGGCCCAGAAGATGCGCCCAACATCGTCACGACTTCGCCTGAGCCGCTCTACTCAACTCAACTTGCCGGGCGACTCGGCGCGCAGTCTAAATCCGCGAACTCGACTGCGCCCGGGAAGGCGACGACGGCGAACGTCCCTTTGTTCAAGTTCGGGCAGAGCGGGCCTTCATCTTCCAGGAAGAGTGCGGCCAGCCATCCGCTCAAGCTCGTCAACGGCAGATTCGTCGTTGACGGTCGAGTCGTTTGGGGAGGCATGCTCAACGCCGCCTGGTGGAAGGGCCAAATCCCGCCCGCCATCGCGCGCCAGACGAGCGGAGTGAGCCTGACACGCTTCGTCCCGGGTCGCAATGGGCCCGGCCTCACAGAAGACCTGCCGAAGCTCGCGGCGCGAATGTTGGCCGACGGGATGCCGTTTTTCAATGGCGGGCCCGGCCTGTGGTATGAGAGGCGGCGCGACGAACACTCGATCATCCAGCGAGCGAACGCTAACGTGTGGGCCCCCTTCTATGAGATGCCCTGGGCGCGCAGCGGTCGTGGCGCGGCTTGGGACGGGCTCAGTCTTTACGATCTGACGCGCTTCAATCCCTGGTATTTCGAGCGCACGCGCGAGTTCTCACGCCTGAGCGAAGAGCAGGGCCTGGTCTATTATCACAGCCTTTACAACACGCATAACCTGCTCGAAACCACTGCGCACTGGGTTGACTTCCCCTGGCGGCCCGCCAACAACATCAACGACACGGGGCTGCCCGAGCCGCCTCCCATCGAAGCCGGAAATACCATTCACGTCGCCAATCAATTCTATGATGCGGGCGATGCTCGCCGTCGCGCGCTGCATCGCGCCTATATCCTGCACACCCTGGACCAGCTCGGCGCTTCGCCCAACGTCCTCTTCATCCTGGCCTTCCAGTACGCGGGCCCTCTGGCTTTCCAGCAGTTCTTTCTGGACACCGTCGCAGAGTGGGAGAAGGCTCAGGGCCGCCGCGTTCGCATCGCGCTCATCGCCAGCAAAGAGATCACGGACGCGATCCTCGCAGACCCGGTGCGTGCGCGCGAGGTCGCCCTCATTGATACGCGCTACTGGCAATACAGGCCGGACGGCTCGCTGTGGGCCCCCAGGGGCGGACAGAATCTCGCCTTTCGAGAGATCATCACCAAAGACTTTGGCCGCTCGGGCGATACGCCTCCGCCGACTACGCCCGAGCAGGTCTACAGGCAGGTGCGTGAATACAGAGACCGCTTTCCCGATAAGGCTGTCGTCACCTGGCACAGCGGCATTGGGCCCATCCCGGTCTTAATGGCCGGCGGCGCGCAGGCGCTCATGCGTAACCCGGCCTCCGGCCAATCGCAGGGCGTGGAGATAGACCGCACCAGCCTGGACGCCTTCGTGCGCGAGCATCTGTCAGACGTGCTGATGAAGATGATGCCGCGAGACGACATGCTCGCCGACGCCGCGCGTTCCTGGTGTCTCGCAGACACGAAGAGCGACGCGCTGCTCATCTACTCTCTTTCCGGCCCGGCGATCACGCTCGCGCGCTCGCTTCCACGCAAAGAGTATGACGCGATCTGGTTCGACCCCCGCACAGGCAAGACTCGCCCCCTCGTCGCGCCGACCCTGTGGAATAAGGGCGCGGCCATTCAGAAACCGAGTGCTGAAGACTGGTTGCTGCTCGCCAGGGCGAGGCGTTGATTCGGACGATCAATCGAATCTTCATCGGCTTCCTTCAAGCTCAGGAGCTAAGGCCATCATGAGAGCATCTGGATTCAAAGTCGGATTGACAGTCACGCTGGCACTTCTCTTCCTGTTTGCGACTGAGGCAGAAGCTCAGCGACAGATGGAGAGACTGGGTCGCGGTGTGATTGCGGTTAATCAGGGCGACGGCAAAGTGTTCGTCGGCTGGCGCATGCTCGGGACTGATTCCGAAGCCATCGCCTTCAACCTCTACCGCTCGACCGGGGGCGGCGAGCCCGTCAAGCTTAACGAGCAACCGCTCACGGACGTGACCAACTTCGTAGACGCGAAGGCCGATCTCACGAAGACTAACTCTTACTTCGTCCGTCCCGTCTCGAATCGTCTAGAGCAGGAGGCGAGCAAAGCCTTCACGCTCCCGGCCAACGCTTCGACCGCGCAATACCTCACGATTCCGCTTCAGGCTCCGCAGGGCTATATGCCTAACGATGCGTCGGCGGGCGACCTGGATGGCGACGGCGAGTATGAGATCATCATCCACATGGCCGGGCGCGGGCGCGATAATGCTTCGCCCGGCCTCACAGACCCGCCCGTCTTTCAGGCTTACAGGCTCGACGGCACGCTCTTGTGGACGATCAATCTGGGCAAGAACATTCGTGAGGGCGCACACTATACGCAGTTCATGGTCTACGACCTGGACGGGGATGGGCGCGCGGAGTTTGCGTGTAAGACTGCCGATGGCACTGTTGACGGCAAGGGCGCGATTATCGGCGACGGCAAGGCAGACTGGCGTTTCCTCTCTCCCGTGACAGACCGCAGGTACGGCAAGATTCTTGATGGGCCAGAGTATCTGACGATCTTCGACGGGGGAACGGGCGCGGCGCTCGCCACCACAGCCTACATTCCGCCGCGCGGTAATTTGTGCGGATGGGGCGGCATCGGCGGAAACGGCCAGAACGATTGCACGGGCAATCGTGTAGACCGCTTTACGGCTGCCGTGGCTTATCTGGACGGGCACAGGCCGAGCCTGGTGATGTGTCGCGGCTACTACGGGAGAACGGTGCTGGCGGCCTGGGATTGGCGAGACGGGAAGCTGACTTCGCGCTGGGTCTTCGATACGAACAAAGGCTATCCGAAGTACGCCGGGATGGGCAATCACAACCTGAGCGTCGCGGACGTTGACGGCGACGGAAGAGACGAGATCATCTTCGGCTCGATGTGCGTTGACGATAACGGGCGGGGGCTTTACTCGACCGGACTGCGCCATGGCGATGCGCTGCACGTCGGCGACTTAGACCCTGCGAGACCGGGCCTTGAGGTCTACGGCGTACACGAGATAGAAGAGAATACGAAGGGGCCGGGCACGGCTCTTTATGACGCCAGGACTGGACGCATTCTCTGGACGGGCGATCAGGATAGAGATGTGGGCAGGGGGCTCGCCGCCGACATTGACCCGCGTCACCTGGGCGACGAGATGTGGGGCGGCTCCGAAGGCTTGAAGAATGCCAGAGGAGAAAAGATTGGGCCCGCGCCGCGCTCTATCAACTTCGCCATCTGGTGGGACGGCGACCTGCTGCGTGAGATACTCAACGGCAATCGTATCTCCAAGTGGGACTGGCAAAACAGCCGTCTCGAAACCATCTTCACGGCTGACGGTTGCATGTCCAACAACGGGACGAAATCAACTCCCGCTCTGAGCGCTGACCTGCTCGGAGACTGGCGCGAAGAGGTCATCTTCAGAACCGTTGACAATCAGAGCCTGCGCGTTTACACGACGACCATCCCGACCAGGTACCGCTTCCACACCCTGATGCACGATCCGCAATACCGTTTGAGCATAGCCTGGCAGAACGTGGGCTATAACCAGCCGCCGCACACTGGCTTCTACCTTGGCGACGGCATGAAGCCGCCGCCCCGTCCTTCGATCACGACGCAGGTGCGTGCCGCGAGCAGGCGATAGATAAAAGCTCGGCCATTGAAAACAGATAGGCGAAGGGGGAACATTCGGATGTATATCCTTAACACGATCTCAAAAGCGACACTATGGGCCATATTCTCGTGCTTGATGATGACAGTCACGGGACAGTTTTTCGTCGTCTCTTCTCAAACAAGCGCCGGACAGCAGCAGCAGCAAACGGGTGTGGCTCCCGCCGCCGCTGCTTCGCCGACGCCTGCGCCCACGCAGACTCCGCCTCTGAATCCGAATCTCCCGACGCTCTTTGTCGTCGGCGATTCCACGGCCAACAACAACGCCAACGGCGGGCGCGGCTGGGGCGACCCCTTCATTCGCTACTTCGACACGACGAAGATCAACGTCCTCAATCGCGCGCGTGCCGGACGCAGCAGCCGCACCTTTATCACCGAAGGTCTCTGGGACAAGGTATTAAGCGACATGAAGGCGGGCGACTACGTGCTCATTCAATTCGGCCACAATGACGCGGGGGCGATCAACGACGCTTCGCGCGCGCGCGGTTCCCTTCCCGGCACTGGCGAAGAGACGGAGGAGATAGACAACCTCCTGACAAAGAAGCACGAGGTCGTTCACAGCTACGGCTGGTATATGCGAAAGCTCATCGCCGACACGAAGGCCAAGGGCGCGACGCCCATAGTGCTTTCGCTGACTGTGCGTAACAGGTGGACTGAGGGCAAGGTGGAACGCGGGTCTGGCCGCTTCGGCCAGTGGGCAGCCGAGGTAGCCAAGTCGCAGAACGTAGCCTTCATTGACCTGACAAACATCATCGCCGACAGGTATGAACAGATGGGCCAGGAAAAGGTGAAAGAGATGTTCGGTCCGGACCACACGCACACCAGCCCGGCCGGGGCGGAGCTAAACGCGTCTCTGGTCGTGGCAGCCCTCAAGGGGCTCAGGGACAGCCCCTTCATTAAATACCTCTCGGAACAGGGCGCGGGAGTCGAGGCCGTGACGCGCGAGCAGCCAGCCGCGACTCCGAGGCGGCCATTGCCCGAGCCAGCCAATCCAAGATTGCCGACGCTCTTTTTAATCGGCGATTCGACGGTGCGGAACGGTCAGGGCGACGGCGCTGGCGGTCAGTGGGGATGGGGCGAGCCGCTTGTCGCTTACTTCGACACGACGAAGATCAACGTCGTCAATCGAGCGGTTGGTGGCCTCAGCAGCCGCACCTACCTGACCGGCGGCCACTGGGATAAAGTTCTGGCGATGTTGAAGCCGGGCGATTACGTCATCATGCAATTCGGACACAACGACGGCGGCCCAACTAACGACACCGCGCGCGCGCGCGGCTCGATTCGCGGCACGGGCGAAGAGACGGAGGAGATAGACAACCTCCTGACAAAGAAGCACGAGGTCGTTCACAGCTACGGCTGGTACTTGCGTAAATTCATCGCCGACACGAAGGCCAAAGGTGCGACGCCTATCCTTTGCTCGCTCGTTCCGCGGAAAACGTGGAAGGACGGAAAGATCGTGCGCTCGCAGGATTACGCCGTGTGGGCCGCGGAGGTGGCACGCTCCGAGCGCGTCGCTTTTATAGACCTCAACGAAATCATCGCCGCGCAATACGACTCTATGGGACAGGAAAGAGTGGACGCGTTGTTCGCAGACCCGCACACGCACACCAGCCTCGCGGGGGCAGAGTTGAACGCCGCCTCCGTCGTCGCCGGACTCAAGGCGCTGCGGAAGAATCCATTAGCGCCCTATTTTTCAGCCAAGGCCAGGAGCGTGAGCAAAGCGAAAGTCAGCCAGCGAGCACCCGAAAGGGGCGCAAGAAGGTAGCCCGCGTCGTTAACTTTTATTTCGATCTCTTCCCTTCAGCGCCAAGGGCGTTACCTACTTGGACGCCTGCGGCATCTCGACATTCGTGCTGTTGGAGACCTCGACGTTTTTGCCAGTCGGGGTTTGGAGCTTGACGTTTTTCATCGTCCAGTCGCGCGCATATTCGATGACGCCTGCGTCGCGGCCCTGCGCCGTGATGTCGGCCCACTGGACGTTGATGATGGGCTTCGCGGGCAGTCCCGCTGCCGAGAAGATTTGACGCGCGCCCACGATCTCTACATTTTCTATCGTGATGTGGCGAAACTCGCAGAGCCCGCGCTCAGGTGGCGTGACGGGCGTATTCATCACTATCCAGTGGGGCGGAACATTCGTCATCTCTTTGGGGATCGTCGCGTAGCTGTAGCTCGGATTCCAATTGAGCGTAAAGGTGAAGGGCAGCGGCACGTTCTCCATCTTAATGTCACGGATGAGCACATCCTCCACGTAGCCGCCGCGCGTCCTGGCGGACTTGAAGCGAATGCCCTCGTTTGTGCCAACGCCGCGGTTCTGATAGGCGACGACTTTGCGTATGCCGCCTGCGGTCTCGCTGCCGAAGGAGAGTATGCCGCCGCCTCTACGCGTCAGGTTGTGGCGGATGACTATGTATTCGGTCGGGCGATTGACGCGCATGCCGTCATAGTCCCGGCCAGCTTTGAGGCAGATGTCGTCGTCGTTATTGTCAATGTCGCAGTTCTGCACCAGGACATAGCTGGATGAATCTATGTCAACGCCGTCGGTGCTGGGCCCACCGTTATCGCTGATCTTAATGCCGTCCACCGTGACGTGATCGGAATAGACGACCTGCATCGTCCAGAAGCCGGAGCGCTTGAGGCTGAGATTTTCGATGGTCACGTCCGTAGACTTCCAGATGACCATCAAACGCACACGCTCGGCGTCGTAGTCCGAGGCCCAGCGCAGACCCTTCGGCTCATATTCTTTCCGCAGCGCCCAGTATTTGTCCCACCACTTCTTGCCCTGGCCGTCAATCGTGCCGCCGCCGGAGATTTTCACGTTCTTCTGATCGTTGACGTTAATGAGCGCGGCGGGCCATTTCATTTCGATACCGGCGACGCGCGTCCAGATCGAAGGATAATCGGAATCCTCCTGGCTGCCGAGCAGTGTGACGCCCGCGTCCACGCGCAGATGCACGTTGCTCTTGATGAAGAGCGCGCCCGTCAAGTAGCTGCCGGGCTTGAAGGAGACGACGCCGCCGCCAGCCCTGGCGCAGGCGTCAATCGCTTTCTGAATCGCCTTGGTCGAATTCGCCACGCCGTCGCCCGTCGCGCCGTAGGTGTTAGCCGAAAAAGCGCGTTTGGCCCTCGGAGCACGCCTGGCCCCGACCTCCTTAACCCAATCCGGCAACCCGTCCGCGCCGAGCTTGAATCTCGCCTGGGCCCACGCGTCCGGGGCAGCAGCTTGAAGGCCGACAGCCAGGCAAAGCAGACAGGCGAGCTTCCATATGGTTCGGTGCGCTTTGTTCATCATCTCTTTTCTCCGTCATCCGACAAGTTACTGTACGGCTCTGGCGACTGTCTGAGAGCCGTGAATCCGATAGCGGCGTTGATAGCGATGCGCTTGATCTATGATATTGACCTCGATAATACCATGCTCGTCGCACGAATAAAGTTCTTCGATCAACTGCTCGCCGAGCGTCGTGCGTTTGATCTGGACGGTCTCCAGCTGCGGCTCGTTTCTGAGCGCGGGCTCGAAGGGAAAATAGAGTTCGTCCCAGGGAGTGATGTCTCCGGTCGGATGTCCGTGCTCATCAATCCGGCTGCATTCCAGAAAGCGCAGGTGTCCTATGTTATGCGTCGGGTGATAACGGCGCGCGCGTGAGAGCTTCTGATTTTTAGCAGGCAGCAGCGTCTCTTTCTCAAAGAGGACATCGAAGGAGATTGAGCGGCCATCCTCAGATTCTCGCCACACGCCGAAATGTCTGGTGAAGCGCTCTTGCAGGTGGTAGCCGGTTGCGCCGTCGGCAGCGATAGCCAATCCGATTGCGGTGGCGGCATGTGGATAGAGCGATTTACGCACCTGGCGTCCATAACGCTCGCGCAGCAGGCGCGCAACTATGGGCAGATTGATTGAGCCGCCGACCATGTAGATGGCCGCCACCGAGCGCCAGTCAAACTCCGCGCCCGCCGGTCTTCGCTCCATGGCCTTCTCCATGGCATGAATGGTTTGCTCGACGAGCGGTCGGCAGCGCTCGTAGAATTCGCCCGTGCTCAGGATGACCTCGCCCGCGCCTTCCAGCACGCACTCCAAATCTATGGCGATCTTACGTGTGTTGGCATGAAGCCCCTCTTTCTTCTCGCGGCACTCTTCCAGCAATCGCACTCGCCGCTCTTCCGTCAACTCCTTGATCTCTGTGCGGCTCAATGCCATCTCAAGTAAGAGCTGATCGAAATCATCGCCGCCCAGATGGGCTATCCCTTCGCTGCTCACGACTTCATGTTGGCGCTCGGCCATGGAGATGACGGAGGCGTCGAAGGTTCCCCCGCCGAGGTCGTAAACCACCACATGATCGCGGCGCAGAGAAGCGCCCGTCGTCAGATGATGATGAGCGTATTCGACGCCCGCCGCAGAGGGCTCGTTGATCATTCCGCGCACGATGAAGCCCGCGCGCCGGAAGGCTTCCATGGTAATAAACCTTTGATTGCTATTGGCATTGGCGGGCACTGAGATCATCACTTCGAGCTTTTCGTTCGGCTTGAGACGCAGGTTCGACCGCTCGCGCAACTGCGTCGCAAGTGCGGCCAGGAATTCCGTGAGCAGCTCAAGCGCGGTGAGTGTATGCTCGCCGACGATGACTTGAGAGTCCGGGCCAAGCGCTGCCAATTCCCGCTTGAAAGAACGTATCATCTGCCGGCCCGGCTCATTCTGGCCGTCGGCGGCCTCGAACCCGAACACGCGCGCCTCGCCCCGCGTAGAGATCAGTGACGGGTACCACTCATGCGTATCGCCGCCGGGAGTCTGGAAGCTGACCACCGGGTAATTCCCCCTGTCCACTGCTGCCACTACGGTTCGCGTAGTGCCCAAATCAATTCCTAGAAGCATCTCATTTTCCTTTATTATGGATTCAAAACTCGCGCGAACGAGTCGCCGCTCTCAAGTTTCACGCCACAAATCAAGCTCTTTGCTGATCGTACCACACGGGGCACAGAGAGACTCAAAGCGATCAACCCATACTATCATCCGGTCGAAGCAATTTCCCGTTTGAGCTGCGAGAGGTTCGGTTGATCGTTGATTATTTATGAAGGGAGGATGAAGCGAAAGCGTGGATAAATTCAAGATTTCCAGGCAAATCAGCGAACGATTTGACGGAATCGGGCATCTTAACCGGGCCTAAGTTGAAGCCAAAACCCCCAGCTTAATAACCATCTAGACTTACAATTCGGTCAATCGTTTTTACATTATCGGCCCTACTTTCGGCAGCAGGTTTGACAACCGCTCATGTTGCGGCTTGACGTGACGGCAAGGCTGGCGCGGATGCGTGAAGTCGTTCTCTGGAATCTTCATCGCCGCTGACTTCCATGCGCGCCGCGAACAGGTCAACTCGCAGTCCACACTATCATGAAATTTAAGAATCGGCTCCTAGCCATCGCCATTCCCGCCATCTTATTGGCCGCGCAGCTTGCGTCCACTCCTACGGCGTCGGCTTCGACCACGCTGAACTACACGGCCCTGGGCGACTCGCTCGCTTTCGGCATTCTCGACTTCAGCAGGGGCGGGTATGTGCCGCGCTACGGAAGCTACGTTCAGGCCGATACGAATTCGACCGTGCTCTTGAATAATTTCGGCCAGAACGGCATGACGAGCGCTCAACTGCTCAATGCCCTGCGCACGAACGCGAACTTTCGCAACTCAATCGCCAACTCGCAAGTAGTCACATGGGACATCGGCGGCAACGATTTTCTGCGCATCATAGACGACTATCAGGGCGGGACGTGCGGCGGCGCTGATAATCAGAACTGCCTCAGGGACGCCGTCGCCAACTTTAAAGCGAACTGGAACGCCATCATCGCAGAGATACTCAGTCTGCGAAGCACCGGCAACACCATCATCCGCACGATGGACATCTACAACCCACACGTCAAAGCGCAGAAGGCTTCAAACTCCTGGGCCAACGACGGCGGCCTCAACGACTTTCAAGCGATCAAGCCGTACCTGGACGACGCCAACCGACATATCGCCACGACGGCGGCGGCCAATAACATTCCCTGTGCGCAAGTCTATCAGGCATTCAATGGACCCAACGGCGACGAAGACGCAGGCGACAAAGGATACATCTCCGTTTACGACCCCTCGCGCGTGCATCCGAATGAGCTAGGTCATGAAGTGATCGCCCTCCTTTTCCGAGGTCTGGGCTACGCCCCACTCGTCGGTGAGCCGATGACCGTACAATTCAGTCAATCCGCTTATTCAGTCTCGGAAAACTCCCTCGCTCTCAACATCACAGTCACCCGCACGGGAGATACAGCCGCCCCCGCGAGCGTCAAATACGCGACCAGTGATACAACTGACGCCAACTTCAGGTGTGACCCGAACACGCCGGGCCAGACGACGGGCGTTGCTTCCAGGAAATGCGACTATCACATCGCGGTCGGCACACTGCGCTTCGCCGCCGGTGAGACT
>DASVQM010000016.1:0-47407 GCA_036389095.1 Pyrinomonadaceae bacterium | reverse complement strand
CGTCACCTTGTGCACGGGGTCTGCGTTCGGCACTTTCAGCCCGACCAGTGTATGACCCGCCTCGTGATAGGCAGTGATGCGCTTCTCCTCGTTCGAGATGACCATTGATTTGCGCTCCGCGCCCATCAACACCTTGTCCTTGGCCAGCTCGAAGTCCGTCATCATGACGATTTTCTTGTTGTAGCGGGCCGCGTTCAAGGCAGCCTCGTTGACGAGGTTCGCAAGGTCTGCGCCTGTAAAGCCCGGCGTGCCGCGCGCGATAACCGAGATGTCAACGTCTTCGCCCAGAGGAATCTTGCGCGTGTGAACCTTCAGGATGCCTTCGCGCCCGCGAACGTCAGGACGCGAGACCACTACGCGACGGTCAAATCGTCCGGGACGGAGCAGGGCCGGGTCGAGCACGTCGGGCCGGTTGGTCGAGGCCATCAGGATGACGCCGTCGTTCGATTCAAACCCGTCCATCTCGACGAGCAGTTGATTAAGCGTCTGCTCGCGCTCGTCGTGGCCGCCGCCGAGTCCTGCGCCGCGATGACGACCGACGGCATCGATCTCGTCGATGAAGATGATGCAAGGGGCGTTCTTCTTGCCCTGCTCGAACAGGTCGCGCACGCGGCTCGCACCGACGCCGACGAACATCTCGACGAAATCGGAACCGGAGATAGAGAAGAACGGGACGTTGGCTTCGCCAGCGATGGCGCGCGCCAGAAGCGTTTTGCCGGTTCCCGGCGGGCCCATCATCAAAACGCCTTTGGGGATGCGGCCCCCCAGCTTCTGGAATTTCTGCGGCTCCTTGAGGAATTCTATGATCTCCTGCAACTCCTCCTTGGCCTCTTCGACTCCGGCCACGTCCTTGAAGGTGACGCGCTTCTGCTGGTTATTGAGAAGCTTGGCGCGCGACTTGCCGAAACTAAGCGCCTTGTTGCCTCCCGATTGCATCTGCCGGAGCATGAAAATCCAGATACCGATGATGAAAAGGATGGGAGCCCAGCTCAAAAGCACAGGCCAGATGAGCGAGCCGCCGCCTTCCTCTTCGACCTTCTCGACGCGCGCCTTGCCCGTGTTCGGGTCTTTTTCCACCGACGACATGTTCATCAAATCTCTCTTGACGAACTCGTTGGCAAGCTGCGTTCGGTACTCTTTATTAGTATTTTTTTCAACAGCCACGACTTCCGATTGCTTCACGATCATGCTGCTGATTTGGTTGTCCTGAATCTTGGCCACCAGCTCGCCGTAGGAAAGCTGGCTCGTGTTCTTGCCCTGCGGGTTCACAAGGAACTTGTAGAGCAAAAGCGCGCCGACCACTATGAACAACCAGAAGATTATTTGTCTCGCCGTAGAACTCAAAATGTTTCGTGCCTCCGATGCCGATCATACCCTATAACGGCATCTTTTGTCGCTCTCCGAAAATCCATAAATCGAGCCCCGCCGGTAAGGAGAGCGAATCAGCTTTTATTCCGGCGCGGCCACAAAATTAAGATGCCCTTGACGCGACCAGCGTTGTGCACGCGCACAAAGCGCGACGACCTGCCCGAAAGGCGCGATATTTAACGCCCAAACGCCCCTTTTACTCGGTAAAGGTTGCGAGAAACGGCAACTCCCTGAAGCGATCCTGAAAACCTAGCCCGTAGCCGAAGAGATAGCCTTCATGTGTCTCGAAAGCGCTCCATTCAGGCCGCAGGTCCAGGCGGCGGCGGTCCGGCTTATCAACCAGGACGCAGAGCCGCACGCTGCGCGCGCCGTGCGCCCCCAGTTGCTTAATCAGATACTCCTGCGTCACGCCGGTTTCCAGCACGCCTTCGACCAGCACGACATCGCGCCCGGAAAGATCCATGCGGGTGCTGAAGGAGATGTCCTGGATACCGCCTAAAGACTGGTGGTCGTAGCGCAGAAAGGCCGTGCGGGCGGGCGTCTTGAGTGCGCGCAGCAGATCGGCGAGAAAGACGAAGCTGTCGTCGAGCACGCCCAGGATGGTCAGCTCTCTTCCTTCTGAAGCCTGAGCAATTTCTCGGCTGAGCGTCTGCACCCGGTCAGCGATCTGCGCCGCGCTGTAAACCTCTTTAATCTCGGCCATTATCGCTCCCGTGTCTCGAAGGTAAATGAAAAACCGCTCGCTTTCGGATGGCGGCGGCTCGACAAGTTTTGATTCTAGACGGCGCCGTCCCCTTTTTCAACTCTTTTGGCATGAAAATAGAGATGCCCGCGCTTTCTCTCGACCGTTGACCCGCCCGGAAGCTCCGCCACGCGCCCGCCCCTCTCGCCCAGGAGCAGCGCTTCGACCGCCAGCAGGTGCGCCATCTCCAATCGCCGCAGGTCGCCGCGCGCGCGCGCAATCCATTGCCGCAGAGCACGCCTGCGAAGCGAAGGCTGCGCGCTTCGCAGCACCTCTACGCTGAGCGGCGAGCCTTGCCGCGTCCCTTCCCCAACGCTCGCCGCAGAGAGCAGTTCGGCGGCGGCCATCTCAAGCGCCGACGCATCTTCGCGCAGCAAACGGGCCGTGCGCGCCAGCGCCTCGACCACGCGCCCGTTGAAGCTCTGCATGAGCGGCAGCAAGTCCCTGCGCACACGCACGCGCGCAAACCTCTCGTCCGTATTCATCGCGTCAACTCGCGGCTCAAACCCGCGCTCGCGGCAATACTCTTCCGTGTGCGCCCGCCGCGCCCAACACAGCATGGGCCGCGCGAGCAGCACCTCTCGCTTCTCATCGAGTGGTCGCACGGGCTTTATCCCGCTCAACCCCTCGGCCCCGCTCCCGCGCAGCAAACGCAGCATCACAGTCTCCGCCTGATCGTCCATCGTGTGCGCGACCAGCACCAGGCGCGCATCACGCTCTGCCGCCGTCGCCGACAGAAACTCATAACGAGCGCGCCGCGCAGCCTGTTCCAGATTATCTCTACTGCTGGCCGCCCTCTCCCCGACCGGGGCCGCTCCGAGCGCAAACTCAAAGCCCAGCCGCGCCGCCGTTTGCGCTACCCACTCCGCATCCCTCTCGCCCGCCTCTCCGCGCAGCCCGTGATTCAAATGCGCAACCGTCAAATCCAGCGCGAGCTTTCCCGCCCTCAACAACTCAGCCAGCGCGACGAGCAGCGCCAGCGAATCGGCCCCGCCCGAGACAGCCACGACAACGCGCTCGCCTCCGCTCGGCAATCCCAGGCGTTTCCACTCCGCAAAGAGCCTTTGCGCGAAGCCGCTTTTTCTTTGCACTTCACGTTCCATGCTTCGCGCCTCACCCTCTTCCACAGCATCCATCAGAATAATTGTCAGCCGTCAATAGCCAAACGGTCAATACTTAAAGGCAGTGACGAGTGACAAGTGACAAGCAAGAAAAAGCTTTTAGCTCATCACTCATTACTTATAGCTTTTATCTCGTCACTCGTCACTCGTCACTCGTCACTGCTTTTAAGGTACGGTCTTTGCAGCGATATGTTGACTCTTTGAGCGGTCGGACTTGGAATGGGCTGGTTTGTGGTGCGAGACGGGTGCGGCTGCTTTTCATATTTTGCGGAAATGGGAAACGGGCGCGCGATTTTGAACAAATCCGCCCGGACATCAAGAAAGATACAGGAGGCTCCTCGATGAAGATTTTTCAAGACTCACATGCAAGCCGACAGCTCGTCCGGCGTTGGTTAATTGACTATAAGAGCTGGCTGCTGGCAGCGACGTTGACGTTGGGGCTCGCGCTCGGCTGCGTCCCCGTCTCGTATACCAATAACACCGGCGCTCAAGAATCTTACGCGGGTCAATGGCTGATCGAGTTCCGCACGGGAGAACCCGTCATTCAGTTGACGCTGCGCTATCGTTCGCGGCGAGACGGTCATGATTTCAATAACAACACTTCCTTCGAGATCAGGCCAGAGCAGTTGCAGGGCCTCACGCGCGAGCAGGCGATGTCGGGCGGCACTCACGTTCAATTCCAGTTCAAGCGAGACGCTGGAACATTCAATTGCGAGGGATGGTTCAGGGACGGCGACGGCTCGGGCCACTACACCTTCTCTCCGTCCCCGGCCTTTAACGCCGAGCTGAAGAACAGGGGCTACGGCGTGCCTACTGCCGAGCAGCAGTTTTCGATGGCCATGCATGATGTCGGCCTCAGCCTGATCGAAGAGCTGAGAGCGCAAGGCTACGAGCGTCCGCCGCTCGATCAACTAATCAGAATGGGAATGCACGGGGTCGGCCTGGATTATGTCAGGGGCCTCAAGTCGCTCGGCTACACACTGCGCACGGTTGGCGCGCTCATAGAGATGAGAGACCACGGCGTCAGCCTGGGCTTTGTTCGTGAGTTGACGGCTCTCGGCTACACGCAACTCCCGGCTGAGGCTCTGGTTCGCGCCAAAGATCACGGCGTCAGCACCGAATTCATCAAAGAGCTTAAGGCGTTAGGCTACGAACGTCTCACTCTCAACCAGTTGATCAGGATGAAAGATCACGGCGTCAGCATAGGCTTCGTCAAAGGTCTGGCGGCACTGGGCTACACGCAGCTCTCCGTGGATGAGCTTGTTGCGATGAGAGACCACGGCGTCAGCCTGGAGTTCGTCAAGGAACTCAAACAGCTCGGCTACGAGCGGGCGACGCCAGACCAACTGATTCTCCTGCGCGACCACGGCGTGACGGCTGCCTTCATCCAACGGATGAAAGCGCGCGGCCTCGGCAATCTCTCCATTGAAGAACTGGTCAGGCTGCGCGATCACGGCGGTGACGGAGAGTAAGAGACGAGGAGAAGAAAGGAAATTAACAGGATGGACAGGAGAGACAGGATAAAGAAGAAGAGATAAGAAATTCAGTCAGCAACGCTTTCGTCTTTCCTCCTGCTTTCTGTTTTTATCATGACCATCTCTCTCCATCCTGTTAATTTCTGCTTTAAATGACGCTCATCCTTCATCCTTATCTTCGGCGACGATCATCGTGCCCGTGCCTTCGTCTGTGAAGACTTCGGCGAGCAGGGCGTTGCGCGCCGCGCCGTTGATGATATGAGCGCTTTTCACGCCGCGCCGCAGAAGCGTCACCATTGATTGCAGCTTAGGAATCATGCCGCCCGTCGCCCCGCCATCACGCACGATGGCTTCGGCTTCCGCGCCCGTGAGCCTTGATAGTTTCGTATCGGGCTCGCCCGCGCGCAGGAATATGCCGTCCACGTCCGACAACAGGATCAGCTTTTCGGCTTCGAGCCGGACGGCTATCTCGGCGGCGATGGTGTCGGCATTGATGTTGAAGACCTCTCCTTCGGCATCCGCGCCGAGCGAAGAGACTACCGGCAGGTAGCCCTGATCGAGCAGCACGCACAGCAGGCGCGAATCTATCTTGATGACATCGCCGACATGCCCGAAGTCCACGTTCTCGCGCTCGCCCGTCTCGCTGTTGAGAATCTCTTTGGGCGGCCTGCGCTCGGCCTGCACCAACTGGCCGTCAACGCCGGAGAGCCCGACGGCCTCGACTCCGCGCTGGCGCAGCGCCGCCAGTATGTCCGTATTGATCTTGCCCGCGAAGATCATCTTCGCCATCTCAAGCGTCGCGTCGTCGGTGACGCGCCTGCCGTTGATGATCGTCTGCTCTACGCCAAGCTGCTCGGCCAGTTCCGTCAACTGCTTTCCGCCGCCGTGGACGACGCACAGCCTGATGCCGACCTGGTGAATGAGCGCCAGCTCTTCGGCGAGCGAGGCCAGGTTCGAGCGATCCTCGGTCGCCTTGCCCGAGAGCTTGACGACGAAGGTCTTGCCCTGGAAGCGTTGAATGTAGGGCAAAGCCTCGCGCAGGAGGTCCAGGCGCAACTGGTTGTTGACGGTCTCAATGCGCGGCTGGCTCATCCCTTTTCGCCTCCCAGCAAGCGGGCCATGATCGCCTTCTGGACGTGCAGGCGATTCTCCGCTTCGTCTATCACTACGGAGCGCCGGGAATCTATCACGCCGTCGGTGACGATGACGTTGCGGCGCACGGGCAGGCAGTGCATGAAGATGGCATCTCGCGTGCGCGCCATTCGTCGCTCGTCAACAATCCAGCGGTCACGATACTGCGCGCGCTCCTCCAAATCCTTTTCAGGTGCGCCGTAAAATCTGCTGCTGCCCCAGCTCTTCGCGTAGACGGCTTCAGCGCCGTCGAATGCTTCGTCCATCTCGTTCGTCAGGCTAAGGCTTCCGCCCGCCTCCTGCGCGTGGCGCTTGACCTCGTCGAGTAATTCATCATCGAGGTCGTACCCTCTCGGGTTGGCAATGGTCAGATCATGGCCCATCTGTGCGGCGGCCAGCGCGAAGCTGTTCGGCACGGCCATCGGCAAAGGTTTCGGATGCCAGGCCCATGTCAGCGCGACTCGCTTGCGCCCTGCGCCGAGGTGTTCGCGCACAGTCATCATGTCGGCCATTGATTGACACGGGTGATGCATCGCCGATTCGAGATTGATGACCGGCACATCGCTGTAGCGCGCGAAAGCCTGCAAGACCGGATCGCGTCGCTCCTCTTCCCAGCTCTTGAGCGCCGCGAAGGTGCGCACGCCCATCCCCACACAATACCTTCCCAGCACGCGCACGAACTCCGCCACATGCTCCGTCTTATCGCCGTCCATGACCACGCCGTCGCGGTGTTCCAGAGTCCAGCTCGTCCCGCCCGGCTCCAACACCACAGCGTTGCCGCCAAGCTCGTAGACTCCGACCTGCATCGAAGCGCGCGTCCGCAAGGAAGGATTAAAGAAGACGAGCGCCATCGAGCGCCCCGCGAGCGGACGCGACCCGTCATCGCCGCGCTTGAAAGCGAGCGCCGCTTCGACCAGCCGCTCCAGCTCAGCGCGTGTCCAATCCCCCGTTGTCAGAAAATCTCTCGGCATCTTAAATACAGTGATGAGTCATGAGTGACGAGTGACGAGTTAAAAACTTGTTCTTGCTTGTCCGTCGTCACTTGTCACTCATCACTTGTCACTGCCTTCAGCGTTTCGATGAAGAGGTCTGCCTCTTCGCGTTTCAAACAGAGTGGAGGCAGGAGGCGCAGCACGCGCGGGTCGCTCGACGTGCCTGTGATGATGCGGCGCTCAAGCAGCGCTTGATGAATGGGCGCGGCCTTCTCTTTGAATTCGATTCCGAGCAGCAGGCCAAGGCCGCGCACGCCTGCAACCTGCGGGACATCTGCGAGACGCTCTCGCAGATGGCTCTCGATGGCCCTGACGTTATCGAGCATCCCGTCCATCTCAATCGCTTCGAGCGTTGCCGTGACAGCCGCCATCGCCAGCATCCCGCCGCCGAAAGTCGTGCCCAGATCATTCTCCTTGATTGCCGAAGCGACGCGCTCATTGACGAGGCACGCGCCCACGGGGACGCCGCTGCCCAGCGCTTTCGCCAGCGTGACGATGTCGGGCACAACACCCTGGCCCGCGCGGCTGCCCGCAAAAAACCACTCGCCCGTGCGCCCTATGCCCGTCTGCACTTCGTCATAGATGAGAATGATTCCGCGCTCTTCGCTCAGCTCGCGCAGGCGAAGGTAAAACTCACCGTCGGCCATCGCCACGCCTGCCATTGACTGTATCGGCTCAAGCATGATCGCGGCCACGGATTCGTCGGCGATGGCTCGGACAGACTCTATATCGCCGAACTCCGCGCGCAGATGGCCGGGCACGTTCGGTCGGCCAAGCTCACGATACTTGCCCAGGAACGTCGCGCTGATCGCATCCGCCGTGCGCCCGTGGAAACCGCCCGAGAAAGTTATGATCCGCTCTCTGCCCGTCGCCATCCTCGCCATACGCATGGCGTTCTCGTTGGCCTCCGTCCCGGAGTTGCAGAAGAACGCCTTCGTGAGCCTGGGCGGAGCGATGGCGATCAGCTTCTCAGCCGCACGCGCGCGCGTCTGTGAATAAACAAGGTTTGAATAGAAGAGCAGCCGCCCGGCCTGCGCGCTGATAGCGGCGACGACGTGCGGGTGGCAATGACCCGTCGCGGCGACCGCATGACCGCCGTACAAATCCAGGTAAGGCTCGCCCTCTTCAGTGTAAATCCACGCGCCCAGCCCACGCTCCGCCGCCAGCGACATCTTCTTATACGTCGCCAGCTGGTAGCGCTCCTCGACACCGGCAATCTCTTCAAAGGATGATGTTGTGCTCTCTGCTTTCATCTCAAGTACGGTGACGAGTGACGAGTGACGAGGGACAAGCAAGAACAAGCTTTTAACTCGTCACTCGTCACTGCCTTTAAGGGTTGCTGCCCGTCAGTAAGAGTCCGGTCTTTTCGTCGAGACCGGCCATCAGGTTCATGTTCTGGACGGCCTGGCCCGCCGCGCCTTTGACCAGATTGTCGAGCGCGGTGAAGACGACCAGGTTGCGCCCGCGCGCGGCGAAGCCTATGTCGCAGAAGTTGGTCGTCTTGACCCAGTTGATGTCGGGCGAGCCCTCGACCAGCCGGACGAAGAAGGAGTCTCGATAAAATTCCGCGAAGAGGTCGCGCGCCTCTGCGCCGGTCATATCTTTTTTCGTCTCGGTATAGATGGAAGCGAAGATGCCGCGCGCCACAGGCAGGCTGTGCGTCATGAAGACAAGCTCGCTGGCCCAATCTCCCTGGGCGCGCAGCTCCTGCTCTATCTCCGGCACATGCTGGTGGGTGAAAGGCTTGTAGGCGTAAAAGGAGTTCATGCGCTGCGGGTGATGCGTGTTGGCGGCTGCCTTAGCGCCCGAGCCGGATGAGCCTGTCTTCGCATCAACGATGACGCGTCCTTGCAGGATGTTATGCGCGACGAGCGGGGCCAGGCCGAGCAGCGTGGCCGTGGCAAAGCAGCCGGGATTGCTGATGCGACGCGCCTGCTTGATGCGCGCACGGTTGGTCTCCGTCAGCCCGTAAACGAAATCAGCCTGCGCGGACATGGCCGTGTGCTCGCGCCCGTAGTGCTCTGCGAACAGGGCCGCGTCGCTCAAGCGGAAATCACCGGAAAGATCAATCAGCTTCAAAGCCTCAGGCAAGCGCGGCACAATCTCCAAAGCCTGCCCGTGCGGAAGCGCCAGAAAGAGGTAATCAAGCTCGCCCAGGCTCAACAGGTCTTCGGGCGCACGCCTAAAGCGCAGGTCTGTCAGCCCGTAAAGATTCTTATGTACTTCGCCGACAGCTTTGCCCGCGTGCTCGTTGGCCGTCACCAGCGCAAGCTCGACATCTGAGCGCATGAGCAGCAGGCGCAAAAGCTCCGCCCCGCCGTAGCCAGACCCACCGAAGATGCCGACCCTGATCTTCTTCATCATCATCGATCGTGCTCACACGCGCGCAGGCAGTTTCGCCTGAACGATACTGAAGAGCCGCGCGCCGTCGCGTCGCGCGTTGCCCGCCGGAACGTCGAACTCCTGCTCGATGTAGTCCTGGCCCATCTGCGAATCCGTGACCGAGCCCGCGATCACGTCAACGCTGATGCCGCGTCGCCGAAAAATCTCTATGCCGCCCCAAGCGCCGACGTAATCCGAAGCGCAGAAGACTATGGCGGCGGTCGCCTCGCGCAGTTCCGCGTCGTCGAAGACGGAATCCACGGCGTAGCCGCCGAGTATGCCGTCGCCAAGCTCTATGACGATCATATCCGGCGCGCTCTCGTTAAGGCGCGCGATGATGGCCTTGGCGACGGGCGCTAAATCGCCAGCGCCGACCGTCGAAGGCAGGCCGCAATCGAGGAAACTGGCGGTCGCCACTGCGCCGTGATCGGCCATGTTGAGCGTGTCGCGCAGGCAGGCGACGCCCGACAGCTTGGCTCCGGCCACACGCAATCCGGCGCGCGTCGCCTGCTTAATCAGCTCCGTCGCGGCAAACGTCTTACCGCTGTTCATGCACGTTCCGGCCACGAGCACGAGCGGGGCACTCTCGCCCAGGCTGCCTCTCAGGGGCAGAGCGGCGTCCGCGATATTGAGCACGCGACCACTCTCGTCGCAGGCCAGGCCAACGACCTCGACGCTGATCGCATCGCTCAGGCTCGAATGGTGGCCCGTGCAGCGACCGATCACTCCGCCCATGTTCAGCAGGTGCAACGCATCGCCTGAGGCTATGCTCTGCGGCACGTCTCCGACGAAGCCTTTCAGGGCGCGACGCCGCCCGAGCACGCCGATGATCGTGTCGCCCGGATTGATCTTCGCAAGCCTGCCCGTGGGCAGCTCCAACTGGTTATAGGTCGCGCTGTCGGTCAGGGCGCGCACGACAACCACATCTCCGGCGCGCGGCGAGCCCATGCCGGAAGCGCGCGTCACCGCGACCGTCTTCGACAGCCCGAGGGGCGACGCGGCGGAGCCTATCTTGTCCGCCTCCAATACCGCTATGCTCGTCGCAAAGATTGAATCCACAGCTTCCGTCACACGCATCTTCCGTATTCCCCCGTCAAAGAATTGATTCACCGCTTCGGGTCAATCAGGCTATTCACCGCGCCGACACGCCTCATGTCCGGCGTGCACTCGCTATTGGCCCAACCCTTTGAGCCTCAGACGCAACGCATTGAGCTTGATGAAGCCTTCGGCGTCGCGCTGGTTGTAGACCTCTTCGGCCTCGAAGGTCGCCAGGCGCTCGTTATAAAGGGAGCGCGGGGCGCGTCGTCCCGTGACCATCGCGCTGCCGCGATAGAGCTTCAGACGTACTTCACCCGTGACACTCTTTTGCGTCTCGTCAATCATCTTGCGCATGAGGTCGAACTCGGGCGCGAACCAGAAGCCGTAGTAGACGCTCTCGGCGAACTTTACGCCGAGCGAATCACGCAGCCGCATCACTTCACGATCCATCGTGATGGATTCGAGCGCGCGATGCGCCGCCTGCAAGATCGTCACCCCGGGCGTTTCGTACACGCCGCGCGACTTCATGCCGACGAAACGATTCTCGACCAGATCGACGCGCCCTATGCCGTGCGCGCCTCCCGTCGCATTCAACGCTTCGAGCAGCGCGACCGGGCCCAGAGCCGCTCCGTTGAGAGAGACTGCCTCGCCCTGCTCGAACCCTATCTCGATATATTCGGGCTCGCCCTTTGCCTCCTCCGGCGCTTTCGTCAACTGGAAAATGTCTGCCGGAGGCTCTCGCCAGGGGTCTTCAAGAATGCCGCCCTCGTAAGAGATGTGCATCAGGTTGCGGTCGGTCGAATAGGGCTTGGCAGCCGTCGCCGTGACGGGTATGTTGTGCTCTGCGGCGTAAGCGATCAGGTCTGTGCGCCCCTTGAACTCCCATTCGCGCCAGGGGGCGACGACCTTGATGTCAGGCTCTAGAGCGTAGTAGGTCAACTCGAATCTGACCTGGTCATTGCCCTTGCCCGTTGCGCCGTGCGCGACCGCGTCCGCGCCTTCGCGGCGTGCGATCTCTATCTGGCGCTTGGCGATGACGGGGCGGGCCAGGCTCGTGCCGAGCAGGTAGACGCCCTCATACACGGCATTGGCTTTGACCGCCGTCCAGACGTAATCGCGGACGAACTCTTCGCGCAGGTCTTCCACGTAGAGCTTCGACGCGCCCGTCTCTTTCGCCTTCGCCTCAAGCCCCTGCAACTCTTCGCCCTGCCCGACATCAGCGCAGTAGCAGACGACCTCGCACTGGTAGCGCTCCTTTATCCAGCGCAGCATGACGGACGTATCAAGCCCGCCCGAATAGGCGAGCACGATTTTATTGATTCTCTTTTCAGCCACTTTCCTATCCTTCAAGCGAATATCTCCCAGACCTTCTTGATCACGGTGCGCTGACTTTTGCGCTCCTGGACGGCGATGAAGACAGTATCCTCACCGGCCAGCGTGCCGACGATCTCATCCAGGCCCGCCCGATCAATCTCGACCGCGACGGCTGAGGCGTGCCCCGGCTCGCATTTGGCGACCACCAGCGAGTCACCGGCCACGTCCAGACTCAGGAGCCCGCGCGCGCCCGCGCCGTTTGAAGACTGCGGCAGGCTGTAATGGCCATGATGCTTGACGATGCCCAGTTCCAACAGATCGCGCGAGACGCTGGACTGCGTCGCCTCCACCCCCGTGCGCTCAAGCAGCTCTCTTAGTTCATCCTGCGTGCCGATGCGCCTGGCCGCGATCAAACTCAATATCTTTTTCTGTCTCGTCTCTTTATTCATCGCATGTTTATGCAATTAGTTTGCATAACCTTTGCATAGATGCATAAAATAGCACCCGGGATGCATTCCGGTCAAACTAATCCGGGCCGGTTGGCGTTGGCGGGAAGGTACAATGGAAGCGATTCGAGACGGAGGGGTTTCTGATGGGCGAAAATAAAAATCTGTGGGGCGGACGATTCAAGGGGGAGGCAGACCCGCGCTTCGTCGCATTCAATCGCTCGTTCAGCTTTGATCGCAGAATCTTCGAGGCCGATGTGCGCGCCGGTCAAGCACACTGCGAGGCTCTGCGCGGCGCGGGCGTGATCAACGCTTCGGAGGCGGCGCGCATCAAGAATGGTCTAGAGACGATCCTCAAGCGAGCCGCGACCGACCCGCGTTACTTCGATGAGCTGCCGTCCGAAGATATACACTCTTTCATCGAAGCGCGGCTCATACAGCTCATAGGCGATACGGGTCGCAAGCTTCACACGGGCAGAAGCCGCAACGATCAGGTGGCGACGGCGCTGCGTCTCTGGCTGCGCGACGAGATTGACGGGATAGCGATCGGCGTGCGCTCATCGCAGGCTGCGCTGCTCGACCTGGCGGAAGCGCACCGCGCGGCAGTCCTTCCCGGCTACACCCACCTGCAACGCGCTCAGCCCATTTTATGGGCCCACTGGTGTCTGGCCTATTTCGAGATGCTCAGGCGCGACCGAGAGCGCTTGCTCGAAGTGCGCCGCCGCACCAACGTCCTGCCGCTCGGCTCGGCAGCGCTCGCGGGCACGTCCTACAAGATAGACCGCGCGGCGGTGGCGAGGGAGCTTGGCTTCGAGCGTGTCTCGCGCAACAGCCTGGATGCCGTGAGTGACCGCGACTTCTGCGTGGAATTTGGGAGCGCCGCCTCGCTCATCATGCTCCACCTGTCGCGCCTGGCAGAAGACATCATCCTCTACGCAACCACCGAGTTCGGTTTCCTTGAGCTGAGCGATGCGGTTGCGACCGGCTCAAGCATTATGCCGCAGAAGAAGAACCCGGACTCGATGGAGCTGGTGCGCGGCAAGGCCGGACGCGTCTTCGGTAATACGATGGGGCTGCTGGCGACGCTGAAAGGGTTGCCGCTCGCCTATAACAAAGATATGCAGGAGGACAAGGAAGCCGTCTTCGATACGGTGGATACGGTGGCGGCATCGCTTGAAGTGACGCGGACGGTGCTCGGCAACGTGAGGGTGCGCGAGGCGGCGACGAGCGAGGCGGCGGCGCGCGGCTATATGAATGCGACGGAGATGGCCGACTACCTGGCGCGCAAGGGGATGCCGTTCCGCGAGGCGCACGACGCGGTCGGGCGCATAGTCCTGCACGCCATAGAGCTTGGCGTAGAGCTTGACGATCTTCCTTTGGAAGAGATGCGCGCCGTCTCTTCGCTCATCGAAGATGACGTTTACGAGGCGCTCTCGCTTAAACAAACGCTCGCCACCAAATCACAACCCGGCGGCACATCGCCCGAGCGCGTCGCCGAAGCTCTCCAGGAGGCGCGGGAGTCTTTGAAGCAGGAAAAGAATTAACAGGGATGGACAGGATGAAGAAAGAGCGATGATAGATTCAGGCAGCAATGCTTTTGTCTTTCTTCCCGCCTTTAGTCTTCATCCTGACAATCTCTGCCCGTCCCTGTTAATTCCCGCTTTGAGTTTCCTGACTGTTTATTCGCCGAGGTAGGCTTCTTTGATGCGTGGGTCGGCGGCGAGGTCTTTGGATGGGCCTTCCATGACGATCTGGCCGGTCTCAAGGACGTAGGCGCGGTCTGAGTGTTTGAGCGCGGCGTGCGCGTTCTGTTCGACGAGGAGGATGGTCGTGCCCTTGCTCCTGATCTCTTCTATGGCCTCGAAGATGGTGTGGACGACGAGGGGGGCGAGCCCGAGCGAGGGCTCGTCTAAGAGCAGCAGGCGCGGGCGCGACATCAGGGCGCGGCCCATGGCGAGCATCTGCTGCTCGCCGCCCGAGAGCGTCCCGGCCTTCTGCGCTTCGCGCTCTTTGAGGCGCGGGAACATGGTGAAGGCGCGCTCCATGTCTTCCCTGATCTCGGCCTTGTTCTTTTTCAGGTAAGCGCCCATCTGCAAATTCTCGCGCACGGAGAGGTTGGCGAAGACGCCGCGTCCTTCGGGCGACATGGAGATGCCGCGCGCGACCAGCTTGTGCGTGGGCTCGCCGCTAATGTCGTCGCCCTCAAAGAGGATGCGCCCCTCGCGCGGCTCAAGCAGGCCCGTGATCGTGCGCAGGGTCGTCGTCTTCCCGGCGCCGTTGGCGCCGATCAGCGTCACGACTTCGCCCTGCTCGACGTGCATGGAGATACCTGTGAGCGCCTCGATTGCGCCGTAGTTGACGGAGATGTTTTCGATTGTCAGCATAAGAGCGTTAAGGCTCAGTCTCCCAGGTAAGCTTCGATCACCTTCGGGTCGTTTTTGATCTGCTCCGGCAGGCCGAGCGCGATTGACTTGCCGTAGTCCACCACCTGTATGCGCTCGCACACGCCCATCACAACCTTCATGTTATGTTCGACGAGCAGGATGGTCAGACCGAAGCGGTCGCGTATCTGGTGAATCAGGTTCATGAGGTCTTCCTGCTCGGAAGGGTTCATCCCTGCCGCGGGCTCATCCAGAAGCAGAAGCTTCGGACGCGTGGCGAGCGCGCGCACGATCTCCAATCTTCTCTGATTGCCGTAGGCGAGGCTCGTGCCGCCCTCATTCCGGAAACGCTCAAGGTCGAAGATTCTCAAAAGCTCAAGGCAAAACTCCCTCTGCTCTCGCTCGTCACGGGTAAAACGGGGCGTGCGAAAGACGGCGTCGGCGAGCGTCTGGCTGGCGTGGATGTGGCAGGCCGTCAGGACGTTTTCGAGGACGCTCATGCCGGGAAAGAGGCGTATGTTTTGAAAGGTGCGAGAGATGCCGCGCCGCGCGATCTGGTATGGGCGCAGGCCGTCTATGCGCTTGCCTTGAAAATATATTTCGCCGTCGGTCGGCTCGTAAACTCCGGTCAGCAGGTTGAAGATGGTCGTCTTGCCAGCGCCGTTGGGCCCGATCAGGCCGTAGATTTCCCCTTCCTGCACGGCCATGTCGAGCGTGTTGACGGCGATGAGACCGCCGAAGCGGATAGTGCACTTGTCGGTCTTGAGCGTGCATCCGCTCTTGTCCGAAATCTCCTTCGACCTGGCGGTGCGCGCCGTCTCGGTGATAATGGATTCTGCGCTCGCCGGATTTGTCCCTGGCGCTTCGTTCATCTGTTCTCTACCTCTTTCGCAGGATCGGCCACCGGGTCATCGCGCTCCGCGATGGGCACGCCCGCCGCTCCCTTTGCGGTTCCACCTTCCGGCGCTTTCTGCGCCCGCTTCAGCCAGTTGAATCCGAACTCGCGCCCGCCCAGCATGCCCTGCGGCCTGGTAATCATAATGATGATCAGGAGCAGAGCGTAAATCACCAGCCGGTAATCATAGACGCCGCCCGGAAGCTGGCGCAGCAGCTCGGGCAGAAATGTGATCACTATCGCCCCGAGCACGGAGCCTGTGATCGAGCCCATGCCGCCGAGCACGATCATAATAATGATTTCAAAAGAGCGGACGAAGGTGAAGTCGTTCGGGTGCGGCAGACGCCAGTGGCCGTAGAGCGCACCGGCGACCCCGGCGAAAGCCGAGCTGATGACGAAAGCCGTCACCTTGTAGCGCGTCGTATTGACGCCCATCGCCTGCGCCGCCAGCTCGTCTTCGCGTATGGAGATCAGCGCACGGCCCGTGTCGGAGTTAACGATATTGTAGATGACGACGATGGTGATGACGACGAAGATGCCGATCCACAGAAAGTCCGTGTAAGCGGGAATAGTAATGCGACCGGGCCAGGGGTCAACAGCGCCGCGAAAGCCGGTCGCCGCGCCCACCTTGTTGATGTTGACGATCAGTATGCGAATGATCTCGGCAAAGCCCAGGGTAGCGATGGCCAGGTAATCGCCGCGCAGGCGAAGGGTCGGGATGCCGACGATCAGACCGGCAAACGCCGCCGCGAGCGCTCCGACCAGAATGACGAAGACGAAGACTATGGCCGCCGCCGCGCCAGCGCCGACGACGCCCGCAAGCTGCTGCTCAAGGCTTTGCGTATGATAGACCGTCAGGTAGGCGGAGGTGTACGCGCCGACCGCCATGAAGCCGACGTGCCCGATGGAGAACTGGCCCGTAAAGCCGTTAATCAGATTGAGCGAGACGGCGAGAATGATGTTGATGCCCGCCATCTTCCAGAGGTCTACCTGATAGAGCGGCACGCCGACGCCGAAGAGCCCCTGCTTGCTCATCATCGCGTTGACGGCAAAAAGCGCCAGCAGGATGACAAGCGCAACGAAAAGTCGTTTGACGAAGCTTGGCATATATTTAAGTGACGGGTGACAGGTGACGAGTGACGAGTTGAAAACTTAAATACTTCAGTCCAGGCTTGTCACTTGTCACGCGTCACCCGTCACTGCTTTTCATACTTTTTCCTGTACGGTCGAACCTAACAGGCCCGCCGGACGAAGTAAGAGAACCAGTATTAGAATGGCGAAGGCGACGGCATCGCGGTAGGTCGAAGCGATGCCGATGCCCTGCCCGTAGCCGACCACCATCGTCTCGGCCACTCCGATCAGCAGCCCGCCCAGCACAGCCCCCGGAATATTGCCTATCCCGCCCAGGACGGCGGCGACGAAAGCCTTGAGCCCGGTGGTGATGCCCATCAAAGGGTCTATGTTCGGAGTGTACTGCGCCGTCAGCACCCCGCCCGCCGCCGCCAGCGCCGAGCCGAGCGCGAAGGTAAAGGTGATGATCGCATTCGTATTGATGCCCATCAGCTTCGCCGAGTTGAGATTAAAGGAGACGGCGCGCATCGCCGTTCCGACCTTCGTCCTGTAGATAATCCATTGCAGGAGCAGCATCAGGACGACCGAGACGACGAAGATCAGGATTTGCGATTTTGAGATCGCGGCATTGCCGAACAGAGGATAGGTCCGGTCTTGTAGAAGCTGCGGAAAGGCGCGTCCCTGCCCGCCGAAGCGCGCGACGAACAGATTCTCGATCAGTAGGGAGACGCCGATGGCCGTAATCAGCGTCGTCATGCGCGAGAATTTTCTGACCGGGCGATAGGCGAAGCGCTCGATGGCCATGCCGACCAGCGCCGCGACGATCATCGAACCCGTCAGAACGACGAGGAGCCCGCCCCAGGACGGCCCGGCCATCCCAAAGTTGAGCGCGATGAAGTAGCCTGTGAACGCGCCGACCATGTAGATGTCGCCGTGCGCGAAGTTGATCAGGCGAAGAATGCCGTAGACCATCGTATAGCCGAGCGCGATCAGCGCATAGATGGCCCCGACGTTGAGACCGTTGATGAGCTGCTGAATGAAGGTATCCATCTGTGCTTCCGGGCTCTCTCGCTACCTGTTCGCGTTAGTCCTGTTCGTGTTCGACCCGTTGGCGTTCGTCCTGCCCGTGTTTGAGTTTCCTCCCGCCGCGTTGGCGCTCGTGTTGCCGCCAGCCGGAGTGTTCGTGTTAGACGGTGACGCGCTCGCCGCAGGAGAAGCGCTCGCGCCGGGCGAAGCGCTCGCGCCGGGCGATGGGCCCACGCCCGGAGGCGCGTCCGGCTGAATCGTCTCCTTATAAACGAACTTGAGACTTTGCAGTTCGAGCACGACGGCAGGCTTGACGGCGTTGCGCTCAGCATTGAGGCTGATCGTGCCCGTGATGCCTTTGAAGTCGGTGGTCTGTGCGATGGCGTTGCGCAGCGCAGCGCATTCGGTTCCGCCCGCGCGCTTGATCGAATCGGCGAGCACCATCATCGCATCGTAGGCCAGCGCGGCCAGCGCGTCCGGCGCGACGCCGTTATACTTCGCCTTGTACCTCTTGACGAAATCCTGAATCACGGGCGAAGGGTCGTCAACCGAGTAGTGGTTGGAGATGAAGCTGCCGTTGAGAGCCTCGCCGCCCAAATCCCAGAGCTGCGGAGAGTCCCAGCCGTCGCCGCCCAGCAGCGGCGCTTTGATGCCGAGCTGCTTGGTCTGCTTGGCGATGACGCCGACCTCCTGGTAATAGCCCGGGACGTAGATCACGTCCGGGTTGGCCGAGCGGATGTTGGTCAACTGCCCGCTGAAATCCCTGTCGCGTTGCGCGTAGGCTTGCTCGGCGACGATCTGCCCGCCGAGCTTGGTAAAGCTCTGTTTGAAATACTGGATCAGCCCCTTGCTGTAATCGGAGTTGGAATCGAAGAGGATGGCGGCACGCTTGGCCTTCAGAGTATTGGCCGCGAACTTCGCCATCACCTCGCCCTGGAAGGGGTCTATGAAGCAGACGCGGAAGATATAGTCGCCGACCTGCGTCACCTTCGGGTTGGTCGAAGAGGGCGAGATCATGGGGACTTTCGCCTCCTGCGCGTTGGGCGCGGCGGCAATCGAATTGGAGGACGCGACTTCGCCGATCAGGGCGCGCACCTGATCCTGGTTGATGAGCTTGGCCGTGACCGTGGCGGCTTTGCCCGGCTCTCCCTGATCGTCTTCGTGAATCAGTTGAACCTGGCGACCGTTGATGCCCCCGGCAGCGTTGATTTCGTCGGCGGCCATCTGCGAACCGTTTCTGGTTGACTGCCCGAAGCTGGAAGTCTGCCCCGACAGATCGCCGTAGACGCCGACCTTGATCACCCCGCCCGGGTCAGCGCAAGTCGTGCCTCTGGTTACACACCCGAAAGAACCGAGCGTCGCCGCAATCAGTGCGAGCGCTAAAAGAATACGTCTCATAGTTTCCTCACAGGCGTAGAAGTTTTCGAGAAGGAATGAAAGCTAACGAAGGCGCATTATACAGCTTCGACGCTTGGTGTCGAGCCTTTATTGCTCAATTTACATCTCTCTATTCCACTTCATTCCTCCACATTGACCTCCGGCTGTGTCATACTGCGGCGCATACGGATAATCAAATCAGGCTCAGGAAGCGGCGTCGAATAGGCTTTGACGGGCGCGCGCAGCTCAGGAGGCAGGAAGAGAAAATGGCGAGCAGAAAGTCTACGGGGGAAATCCCGCGCCGCCCGCTCGGACGCACGGGCGCGGAAGTTTCGGCGCTCGGATTAGGCGGCTATCATCTGGGGACGGTCAGGCAGGAGCGCGAGGCCGTGCGTATCGTTCACGAAGCGATTGACGGCGGCATAACTTTCATGGATAACGCCTGGGAGTACAGCGAAGGCCGTAGCGAAGAGGTGATGGGACGCGCGCTCGAAGGCCGCAGGCAGCAGGTCTTTCTGATGACGAAAGTCTGCACGCACGGACGCGACCGCAAGACTGCGCTGCGCCAGCTCAAGGAATCGCTGCGACGACTCAAGACGGATTATCTTGACCTCTGGCAAATACATGAAGTCGTCTACGATAACGACCCGGAGATGCATTTCTCGCCGGGCGGCGTCATCGAGGCGATGGACGAGGCGCGACGCAAAGGATTAGTCCGCTTCGTCGGCTTCACAGGGCACAAGGACCCTGCCATTCACCTGCGTATGCTGGCCCGCGATTACCCCTTCGACACCTGTCAGCTTCCGCTCAACTGCTTCGACGCGACCTTCCGCAGCTTCGAGCAGCAGGTCTTGCCAGAGCTTAACCGGCGCGGCATCGCCGCCATCGGCATGAAGAGCATGTGCGGCGAAGGCGACCCCATCAGGAAACGCGTCCTCACGCCTGCCGAAGCCTTGCGCTACGCCATGAGCCTGCCGGTGGCGACGACCGTGAGCGGCATTGATTCGCTGCGCGTGCTTCGTCAAAACCTGCGCCTCGCCCGGGGATTCGAGCCGATGACCACAAGCGAGATGCAGGCGCTGCGGACGCGCTGCGCCAGGGAGGCCGCCGACGGCCACCTTGAGCTTTACAAAACGTCGAAGAAATTCGACGGCCCGCCGGGCCGCAAGACGCACAAGTTCCCTTCGATGGATGAGCTGGCGGCGTGAGCCTGCCCGCTCTCAAGGCGCAGCCCGGTGATGTGACGCCAGCCCGCCTAAATAGTCTGATCGAGAGCTATGGCGATGGGGAAGATTCTTCAAATCTGGAAAAATTGGAAGCCCACCAAAAGCTTCATCGTGGCCCTGCCTTCGACCTGGATATTCGGGGCGATGATTATAGGTTTGGGCTACAAGCTCTCGCCCACAGATCAACTGGCGCTCACCTGGGTCGCCTCTTTCACGGGCTATATGCTGGGCCTCCCGCTCGGCATGCTCATCTCTCCGCATAAGGGAGAGGAGGATAATTTCCGGCTCCTGGGCTCATACCTGTTGACTCTCTTTACGGGCTATTTTCTCAGCAAGCTGACCTCGCCGGGCGTCGAAAGGTGGGTCGTCGAGGCTGCATCCAACCCGCTCCGGGGTGGCCGGATTATGCTCTTCCTTTCCTCCCTCGTCTTAGGAGTCGTCCAGGCATTTATACTTCGCTCTTACTTAGATGAAAAGCGCGAACAGGGCAAGCTGTCCAAAACGGGTGAGCCACAAAAGCCAGTCCCCGAAGGTCAAAACAACTCGAAGCCCGAAGATAAGATCAACTTGAAGTCGACGGAGAGCGGAGGCCGGACAGCCGGAGAAATCATTCGAGATGAAAGAGGCGAAAGATAAAACGAGCGGCTTTGCGCCCCACACGGGCGACATGGGCGAAGAGGATTTTCGCCGCTACGGGCGCGAGGTTATTGAGTGGGTCGGTCGCTACCTGGAAAAGATCGAAGAGCGGCCCGTGCTCGCGCAGGTCGAGCCCGGCTGGCTGCGCGCAAGGCTGCCACAGTCTCCGCCCGAAAAGGGGGAGAGCATCGAGAGCATCCTGGCAGATGTGGACGGCCTCGTCGTGCCTGCGCTGACGCACTGGAATCATCCTTCATTCTTCGCCTACTTCGCCACCTCCGCATCGGCTCCGGGTATCTTCGCAGAACTGTTCAGCGCCGCCTTCGACGTGAAGGCGATGCTCTGGCGCACCTCGCCCGCCGCCGCCGAGCTGGAAGAGATCGCGCTCTCCTGGCTCCGGCAGATGATGGGCCTCGGCGCGGAGTTCGACGGGATAATTTATGACACCGCATCTGTGGCAAGCATGCACGCGATTGCCGCCGCGCGCGAAAGCCTCGACCTCAACATCCGCGAAGAGGGCATGAGCGGGCGCACAGACCTTCCGCTGCTGAGAGTCTACGCCTCCGAGCAGTCGCATTCATCAATTGACAAGGCTGCCATCGCGCTCGGCCTGGGCCAACGCTCGCTGCGCAAGATTCCTTGCGACAGCCAGTTTCGCATGGAGCCCGGGGCGCTCGCCCTTGCGGTCGAGGAAGACAAGGCCAACGGCGTCCTTCCCTTCTGCGTCGTCGCCACCGTCGGCACGACCTCTACGACGAGCATTGATCCCGTCCCGGCAATCGCCGCCGTCTGTGAAGAGCATCGCCTGTGGCTTCACGTTGATGCGGCTTATGCCGGTTCGGCTGCGGTCGTCCCCGAAATGCGCGCCGTCCTCGAAGGGGCGGAGCGCGCAGATTCGCTGGTGACAAATCCGCATAAATGGCTTTTCACGCCCTTCGATCTCTCTGTGCTCTACTCGCGCCGCATGGACACGCTGCGCCGCGCCTTTTCGCTCGTGCCGGAGTACCTGCGAACGACGGAGGCGGAGACCGTGCGCAACGGCATGGACTACGGCATTCAGCTCGGCAGGCGCTTTCGCGCCCTCAAGCTCTGGATGATTATTCGCTACTTCGGCCACGAAGGGCTCGCCTCACGCATACGCGAGCACTGTCGCCTCGCGCGTCTCTTCGCCTCCCGGGTCGAGTCAGCGACCGGCTGGGAACTGCTCGCGCCAGTTCCCTTCAGCACCGTCTGTTTTCGCGCGTGCCCGTCCACAGGCGACGGCGATGAAAGCGAAGCGGCTCGCGCTGCACGCCTGGACGCGCTCAACGAAGCGATCATGCACGGCGTCAACTCGACGGGCGAAGCCTTCATCTCGCACACGCGCCTTCATGATGCGCTCTCGCTCAGGCTCGCCGTCGGCAACATACGCACCACTGAACGACACGTCCGCCGCGCCTGGGAGCTCTTGCAGGAGCAGGCGGAACAACTCGGCAAGAAAGGTTGAATCACAGCAGTGCTCACTCATATCGTCGTCTGGAAATATCGCGCCGACATCGAGCGCCCGATCCGCGAAGAGCATGTCGCCCGTCTTCGTCGTCTCCCTTCCGTCATCGAAGGGATAGAGAGTTTCGCCGTCGGCTTCGACACGCTTCTCCTGCCGCGCTCTTACGACACCGGGCTCGTCGCCGTCTTCCGCGACCGCGCGGCGCTCGACGCCTACACGGTTCATCCAGAGCACGTCCTCGTCGCAGACTTCGGGCGGACCATCAGCGAGCACGTCGCCTCCGTCGATTTCATAGACTAAGCGAGCGCCGCGAGCGTAGAGCTGGTTGGATTGGAAGTAAGGTCAGTACAGTCACGCGCAATCCGCTCTAGATCGGAGAGAGCGAGCGCCCGGCAAACCTGAAGCGATGAAGCGTTGGAAGAAAATCGTCCTCCTGCTGCTGGGATTGATAATGGTCTCGCAGCTTCCCTTCATCTACCGTCGCTACCGCCTGGGCCAACTGGCCGACGCGATACGCGTGCTGAAGGCTCAGCGCTCGCCCGCCTCCGGCGAGCCAGCCTACGCGGACTATCGCGGCGTGATACACGTTCATTCATCGCTCGGAGGACACAGCAACGGAAGCTTTGAAGAGATTATCCGCGCGGCCAATTCAAACGGCCTTAATTTCGTCGTCATGACGGAGCATCCCTCAAGGGAGCTTAACACCGCCGAGATGACCTTGAAGGGAATGCACGGCGACACGCTCTTCCTGAGCGGAAGCGAGTTGAGCATGGCGAACGGTGATCGCTTCCTGCTTGTGCCCGGCAGCGGAGACGCGACGATAGGAGCGCTCGGCACGCAGCAGTTTATAGATCAGGAGAACGCCAAAGGCAGCCTGGCCTTCGTAGCCTATCCGCAGGAATTCCAGAGCTGGGAGGCGACGGGCTACGCGGGCATAGAGGTCTACAATCTCTACACGAATGCGCGAAAGATCAACTACTTCCTGCTCTTCTTCGACGGCCTCTGGGCCTCTCGCAGTTATCCCGAGCTGATGTTTACGACCTTCTACGAGCGTCCCACTGAGGCCCTGGCCAAGTGGGACGAGCGCATCGCGAAGAAGAACGAAAGGCTCGTCGCCGTCGCGGGCAATGACGCCCACTCGAACGTCGGTCTCAGCCTCGGCGATGCGACCGGGAAAAAGCTCTTCGAGATCAAGCTGGACCCTTACGAGAGAAGCTTCCGCATCGTGCGCAATCACGTCCTCATCCCAAGGGATGAACCCTTGAGCACGGAGTCTCTTCTGGCCGCCCTTCGCAAAGGGCACAGCTATATCTCTTTCGATCTTTTCTGCGACGCTACGGGTTTTACTTACACCGCCGAGAATAGAGTCGAGAAAAAGATCGTCGGCGACGAGATAGGGCTCGAAGACGGAGTCCGCCTGCTCGTCAACGCTCCGGTCAAGAGCCGCATAGTTCTCATCAAAGACGGGCAGCGCACAGGCGAAGGCGATGCGACGACGAGCAAGGAGTTCTTCGTCAATCAAAGGGGCGCGTATCGCGTCGAAGTCTATCTGGATCAACTCGGCGCGTCCTTTCGTGCGAGGCCCTGGATTATCACGAATCCTATCTATGTCAGGTGAAGAGGTGCGCGCGCGCATCCTCCCCTTTAAGGGCTCCGGGCCGGAAGCTGTGTAGAGCGTGGTTGTGTAGAGGGGACGTTCCGCTCTTTGTCCACCTGCGCTTCGGAGCAGACACGACATCGCCCCACCCAGGCCGGTAATGCCCTGTGGGGCGACGGAGCGCGTGCCGGAAAGCTCCGGCACATTTTTTTGGAAGCGGTGCTTAAGCCACCGACTCGCTGTAGAGAGCCACAGTATCGGGCTCTTCGCTCGCAGCATCCCTAGTGTTTGGCGGAATGCCTTGAGAACAGCTTCCCATACGTTGACCGATTGGCGTGAATTGTATTCACACTCCCCATTCCTGTCAAGTGGCATCTTGACCGAATCTGAAGCATACAGCTTGAAAGACGCCTGCCCCGCTGCTGTCTCGTGCTCGGCGCGCGACTACTCTTTGACCGTCACGCCGCGCCAGAAAGCGACTCGATTGGCGATCTCCTGTGCAGCGGGCTTCGGCGTCGGGTAGTACCAGGCCGCCCCCCTGTTGATCTGACCTTCGACTACCAGGTCGTAGTAGCTCGCCTCCCCTTTCCAGGGACAGGTCGTGTGGTTGCTGCTCTCTCGAAAGTGCTCGCGCCTGATACTCGCGGGCGGGAAATAGTGATTGCCTTCGACGACGATGGTGTCGTCGCTTTCGGCCAGGACAGCGCCGTGCCATATCGCTTTCATAATCGCTTCTCCTTTCGCTCTATATTACATGGCCCGCGCGCAGCCGCCTACTGCGAGGGCAAAACAATAACGGCAGACCGCTTGCGGCCTGCCGTCATTAGTTTGTTACCAGCGCCCGGAGAGCCTAACGTGTTTCGGCCATCGCCGCGACGTAGCAGCCGATGGCTGTTGCCGTCAAAGGGTCTTTGGCCATGCGAATATCTGCGATTTGAATGGGCAGGTCGGCGGATTTGAGCAAGGATTCAAACTTCTGCTGAAAGCCGCCGGGCTTGGCCGTGCCGCCAGAGAGCACGACGGGTATCGGGCGATCGAGCGTCGGCAGGTGGCGCGAGCCCTCAAGCTCTTCGCGCAGACGATTGATGAGAGTTTGCAGCACGTCGTCGTAGTAAATATGAAGGGCGCTGGAAATCTCGTCGCGCGGCTGGCGCGAGAGGTCCAGGGTCTCTTCTTTCATCAGCCGGACGCGCGTAGAGGTCTCGTTCAAAACGTCCGACACGCTCTGGTCAATGTAGTCGCCGCCCTTCGGGATGCTGAAGGTGATCATCGGCATGGACATAAACGCAACGCAGACGTTGCACATCCCGCCGCCGAAACTGATGCCGATGCCCGTGAAGTTTTCGTCCTGCAATTCGGAGAGGACGACGGCCAGACCCTCATTGACGCCCTTGGCCGTGTAGCCGAAGGATTGCAGAAGGTTCTTGAGGACGGCCTCGTGATAGACGAGATTGGACTTTGCGCCCTCGCCCTGGCCCGGCACGCTGAAGCATAAGACCTCGCCTTTACGCGAGCGCGGGATGATCTTTTGAATGATGTCACGAAGAATGTGCTGGCTCATCTTCTCCTGAGCGTTGAGGACGCCATGGCTCATCGGACGACGCGGCACGGTGTTCATGAAGCTGGCGAAGAAGTCAGAGTCGTTGCCGTAAACATAGAGGTCTTTGCCGTTGCGGTCATAGACCATGTTCTTCTGCTGCAAAACGTCCTCGGCCATCTTCGAGTAAGGGACAGTGACGAAAGCGTTGAGTTGGGATTGGGTCTCTTTGGGTGTGGGCCCATCGGCGAGAACAATCCTGCTGGTTCCGATGTCGAGCCCGACAGCGCCCGACTTGATAATGTTGGCGGCTTCAGACTTTGCCCCGCCCGAAGCCTGACTTTTATCTTCCATGTTTTCTCCGTCTCCGCGTTTTTTCCGGGACAGGGTTTTGACCTCTTCGTCCCTCTATCTATAGATTCGATCTCGATATGAAGGGAGGCCGCGCCCTCGAAGCGCCCCTCCTTCACAGGGATAGCCGCACGTCAGGGAATTTCCGTCGCTCCGAGCTTACACAAACAGAGGCCGGCGCGTCTAATTGCCCGTTCCTTTTTTGTCTGCGCGGCGATGGGCCAATGAAGCAGCCTCGCCTTCATCGCGCGCGGGAGCGGTCACGGCCACAGGCGCTTCGTGGCGCAGTCGCGCCGTCGTGTCCAACTGCTCGCGGTAGAGTGTGCGCATCTGCCTGCGCAGGTCTTCGGCGCGCATGCCTGCCCCTTCGACGCGGCGCTGGAACTCCGCTTCGGCCAGAGGCACGCCCGGCCACATCTCTCCGCCGAGCCGCGTGAGCAGTTCGGCGTCATACGTGAACCCGAACTCGCTGATGCTCGCGGGCGCGACCTTGTATTTGTCTGATAGGCCCATCGCCTCGAAGGGAAAGCCGCGTATCCAATCGTGGTGATAGCCGATCAGCATGTTACTCGGATTGACCGAGACGAGGCCGTGCGTGACGCAGTTAGTATCATCTATCTGGTAATGGCTGCGCAAGATGGCCGTCAGCAGCCGACCGGCGATCAGTTGCGCTTCGGTCAACTGCTCGTCCGCGCCGGCCTTCGTGTTCGTCTCGAAACAGACGCCCAGGAAACTCTCGTTGAGCCCGACATAGACGTTCTCGCGGTCGGCCCAGACGGAGTGGCCCGCGTGATCTGCGGCCTCCGTGTCGCGGACGATGCGGTAAATCTGTCCGTAACGATCGATCACGTAATTATAAGACTTGTGTCGGCGCGCGTACTCCAACAGTTCGCGCGTGTGCGTCTCAATGGAGTCGTTGTTGGCGGCTGTGAAAGGGATGAGGTCGTTCTCAGACGTGTGGTAGAGGATACCGGCGGGCTCACGATGAGCGGTTGCGTCAGCCGCGCGCGCTCCGCGCTGCAAGAGATAATAGCCGCGCGGGTGATTGTCCGTCTCATAGTCTGTCAGGATGCGCCCGCCGTTGCTGTAGCGCTCGTAGTTATCCTTGCGCTCGACGAGCCAGACCTTCTCGGGCCTGTAATCGGGCAGATACTTAGTGCCTTCGGCTGCTTGCGCCGTTCGTATTCCGGGCGCGGCGGGCGCGCCGGGCCAACCGGCGGGAGTCCGGTAATACTGGGCCAGGTAGGTGTTGGCGTGGCGCACAGACCAGGTGGCCATCGAATAGAATCCGAAGAGCGCGAACAGAAGAACGGCCATCCCTACGACGTAGAAGGCGTGGCGCGCGCGATAAAAGGAGAAGCAGAGACGCGCGGCGAGCGGCGCCTTGTGCTGGCGTATGAGATGACGGCCCTCCTCGTTAGTGGTCGGCAGCAGATTGTTCAGCTCACTTAAAATCTCCCTGTGGAGGTCTATTTCGAGCAGCCAGTCGTCAGCGCCGAAGCGTTTGAGGAAAGCCAGAAGGCGCGGGTGCTCTTGCAGGCGCTCGCGCCTGGCGGACTGCTTGGCGAGCGTGCGATGCAGAAAGCGCAGGCGCGCTTCTGGACGCTCGAAGAAGCGCGCGTAACGCTCGACGATACGCGTGTAGAAGATGTCTTGCTCCGCGAAGGTTCTCTGCTGGCTCATATCTGGAAACTGCTTTAAGACCTACCGGCTTTTACTCGTCTCACGCCGTCAAGAGATAGCGTGCGTGCTACCCCTACTGGCCCTGGAAATCAGTGACCATGAAGTCATTGGCCGCGCCCTTGCCTTTAAGGCCGGAGGCGTAGCGTGCGGCCTCGTCACGGCTTGCGAAGCGTCCGGTCTGCACGCGATACCATGTGCCGCGATGGGGAATCTCGGCCCGGACGACACGCGCCTCTATACCGCTGGAACGAAGCTGAGCGGCCCGCTCGTCGGCCTGCGAGGCGACGTTGAAGGAGCCGACCTGCACGGTGAAATTGCCCGTGCCCTGGTTGGACGCGGCAGCAGCAGGGGCGGGAGCGGCGGCTGGCGCAGGAGCGGGAGCAGTCGCTGCGGCTTCTGCCGCAGGCTTCGCTTCGCGTTTGGCCGTCTCCGTCGAAGTGTTTTCGGCGGGCTTAGCCGTCTCCTCTTTCGCGGTGACAGGCCCGGCCTGAGACGGCGCAGCGACCGGCGCGCTCTCGGCCTGCTGCGAAGCGGTCGAAGGGCTCTCAGACTTGACCGGCGCGGCGGTCTGCGCGGCGCTTTGCGTCACAGGAGCGGGGCTCTGCGTCTCTGTCTGAGCGGGAGCGGCGGCTTCCTGCGGCCTTTCGCCGACGCTCATCCTGTTGCCCAGATAGTAGAGGGCAAAGAAGACGAGCGTACCCAAGAGCAGCAGCATCGGCGCAACCCTGAGCCACGCGCGCCCTCCTTCATAATCGAAGGAAGAGGTTTGCGACGCGCCGTAGACTTGCGGCCCGGCCAGGGCGTCGCCTTCTCCGGCGAGCGCAACGGAGGCGTGCACGGGCTCGTCCTGTTGTTGCGCGTAGACGGTATCTTCTACGGTATCGGTAAAGTCTATCTGCTCATCCGTAATTTCATCGTTCGCAGAGAGGTCTTGAGCGGGGATGACATCCTCAAGCACGAGCATCTGCTCGCCTATGGGCTGAGCGGAGCGCAGAGGAGTCGGTATCTCAAGCACATCATCAAAGCCTGTTTCGGCGCTCGGGGCGTAGGCGTTATGATTTTCCATAAGACGTTGGGGGGCAAGCGCCGTGGCGGCGCTTGCGGTCGAGAGCATAGAGGGTTGGGAACCGATGCGAAGGCTTTGCTCTAAGTGCGCGCCGCAGCGTGCGCAGGTTGAAGCCTCCGTGTCGGAAGCAGACGCCGCAGCGTCAACCATCGCTGTGTAGTGGCAGTTGGGGCAGATGAGTTTCATAAACCGGCTCTCACTCCAATTTAATCGCTGCGGGGGCCTACTCGTCACGACGGCGAGACAGTCCTGCTCTCAATCCGACATGACGGACGTGGCTGTATGAAAAAGGAGATCGCGCGAGTTCTTGACAGTTAAGCGTTGTAGGCTTGATCGGTTAGTTGCCATTGACGCTGGATCAACTTCTGTAGCAAATCCCTATGAGCGTCTTAAAAAACTGACAAGCTGTATGGTTAAACCCTAGACAGTGATGGGCAAACCCGACACTAGGCTATGTTAACGCGACAACTGCATTCAGGCAAGGATTAATTGAAGCCAATCGCCTGGAAGAGCCGAAAAAGAGGGGATGGGAGACGCCCGTGGCGCGGATAAGCCGCCCGCGAGGTTATGCGGGCGGCATCGGAGCCGCCCGCAAGGAAGACTGGCGCAGGTCGGCCTCTATTTTTCCGTCGGATTGAGTATTCAAGCCCGCCTCCGCTCTAGCGATCACTGGCCCAGCGCGGCCTGTGCTCCTGCTGGCCGGGTCTTCCGTGTTCGCTCAGCATGCGCGCGTAACACTTCAGGCACATGCCGCGAGAGTCCTTGACTTTGCTGCGGCGAATAATGACTCCGCACCAGTTGCACTCGACTTTGAAATTGAGTCCCGTCTGTTCAATCACCCTGCTCCCCATTGCTTCAGTACCTCCGGCGACGCGAGCCCGCAAACTCTGGTTAGCAGGCCCGACCGCTCAATGCTCTGACTGTAAAAGGGGGATTTGTTGAGACGAATTGTACGGGAGAGGAAAGCCCCGGTCTGTACGATTGCGAACGCTGTTCCACAGTGCGCTTATAGAGCGCGGGGCCGCTGCTCGTGGACGAGCTTTGCTTCGACATCCCCGTTCTTAACCTTGTCTCTCACGACTTCTTTCGTCTCGATCTCGACGCGCTCGCTCTTGATGTCCAGGCGCAGACGGTTGTAGATGCTCATGTACTGGTTGGCGACCCAGACGAGCGCGAAGCCCCCGATCAGATAGCCGCGCCAGTCCGCGTAGAGCAGCTTATAGCGGGTCAGCAACAGGAAAAGAGCCGCCACGTAATGGCTGAAACAGTATTCGCAGGTAAACAGGTAGAAGAACTTGCGCTGGACTAGGCGACGGCAATCCCTGCTCTTCTTGACGCAGTATTCACGCGGCTCACGAAAGACCTCTTCGTGCGTCACAGTCCAGGCGATGCAGGCGATGGGAATTGCCAGGACGAAGAGCCAGATGATTTGTGTGGTGAGATTCATAATCCACGCAGCCTGACATACACGCCCCCGCGGGCGCAACCCCTCCTTCGCGGCCAGAAGCGCACGAAGTCCTTCGCAGGCGTTCGGCTCTCTATCTTCGGCGCAAGTCCTCTCTGGCCTCTGCTGCTAGCTGCGTCTCTGATCTCCACGGTCGCCCTGTCCAGAGCGCACTTTCGTCTTAGCCTTCTTCTTGACATCCTGCGCGAGCGAGCGCCCGACATCGTCCGACTCCTCGAAGCGTCCTTTCTCGTCTCTTCTGACGAAACGCTTGTCCGTGCCCGTATCAACCAGCTCGCGCTTGCTCGATCCCTTTTTTTCCGCCATCACAACTCCTCCCTGATGCTCGATCATGTTTGACGCCTCACAAGCCTTTCAGCTCCTGGCGCGACGCGCTTTCCCGGACATGCTTTTCACTTTCTCCAGAGCCTCAGCCAAGCTCTGTTTCCCGCCGAGCACGGCCTTGAAAAGGTCGCCTTTGCGGGCCAAACGTCCGGGCATATTCTCTATATTGAAATCCTGAATCGTGATTTTGCCGTCCTCCACCTCGCGCCAGTCGAGCGGCGCTGAGACGGTCGCACCTCTCTTCGGCCTGACCGAATAGGGAGCGACGACAGATTTGCCGCGCGCGTTCTGCATGTGATCGAGGTAGATTTGCCCGCGCTTACGTTTCTTCAAAGAACGCTCGACGGTGGCGATTGCAGAGTGCTCGCCCGCGATGAGGGTCGCCACGCGCTCGGCGAAATCCGCCACCTGCTCGTAGCTGTATCGCGCCGCAAAGGGCACGTAGACGTGCAATCCCCTTGAGCCGGAAGTCTTCGGATAGCTATCGAGGCCCAGGCGATCAAGCACGTCACGGACGCCGACACCCAGCTCGCAGATGGTGCTGAAGGGGATGCCTTCGCCGGGGTCTAAGTCGAAGACGAGCCAGTCCGGTTTGTCCAGATTCTCGATGCGCGAATGCCACGGATGCCGCTCTATCGCGCCGAGGTTCGCCATGTAGAGCAGTGTCGCCCTGTTGTCGCCGATGATGTAATCAACCTCGTGCCCTTCCTCGACCGAGAGCGTCTCTGTGCGGACGTACTCCGGCGCTTCGTTGACATCATGCTGGTGAAAGGACGGGCCCGCGATCCCGTTGGGGTAACGCTTCATGATGAGCGCGCGGTCTTTCAGGTACGGGAGGATGTATTTCGACACCTCGTAGTAATAACGTATGAGGTCGCCCTTCGTATAACCGTCCTCCGGCCAGTAGACCTTGTCGAGATGCGTGAGCGAAAGCGTATCCTTGCCGACGCTCACAACTGCGTCCCCGCTCAGCTCTTTCGTTTTGAAGAACCCGTTGGCGGAGACGGCTTTCTCCTTATCCTTCGGCGGCGCGCTGATTCTCCTGACAGCCTTTTTGACCTTGGGCCGCTCCATCTTCGCCGATGTTTTCGCTTCGTCGCCGTCCTCGTCCGGCATCAGCAGCTTGAGCTTCCATCCCGGCTCGGCGTATTCGTCGCGGCTCTTGATGAGCAGCCATTGATCGTCACGCTTCCCGATTCGTATGAGGTTGAATTCGCCTCGCAGCTTAGTGCCGAGCAGGCGAAAATTGAGCCGCCCCTGTTCAAGCTGCGCGAGCGGGTCTTCGCCCGTGAGCAGCTCGTAGCGTCCATCGTCCCAGATCATGTGCTCGCCCGCGCCGTAATTGCCTTCGGGGATGTGGCCCTGGAATTTCAGATACTCTACGGGGTGATCTTCCGTCGGGACGGCGAAGCGCTTATCGGATGGGTCGAGTGATGGGCCCTTGGGCACAGACCAGGACTTCAAGACGCCGCCCATCTCAAGACGGAAATCGAAATGGAGCTTAGAGGCATGATGCTCCTGCACGACGAAGCGACGACGGTCTGACTTGGAGAGCTTGCCCTTCGGCTCAGGCGTCCGACGAAAATCCCTCTTCTTATGATAAGTCTCAAGCCCCATCAACGCCGCCTCTCTATGCCATTTTGAAAACAGGACTCTCGCTCGATACTCCCGCTCTTCGATGCTTAATTCCGATACACACGAGAGCGCTCGAATGTCCGCTTCCGACTCACTTTCAGAGACAATCGCTTATCAATGGCCCAAGCCTATTCAAAAGCTATGCCCGTCGCGGAGTTCGACCACGTAAGACGAGGGGAAGGAGAAAAGGGAGCAGCCGTTGTCTTTGGAAGGAACATAGCACGCCGCTGAACAATCTTTCCGTCCGATGACGTACAAAACGCGCGGCGGCCCGGCCCCCTTGGGCCAATCGGCGCGGCTCAAAGCTTTTTCAGCTCGCGCTCGGTTTGCGCGAACTCGCTTTTGACCTTCTCAGCCAAGGTCTCACCTGTAGAGGCGCACGGAGCCGGATGATAGCCGACCGGATAGACGCGGGCGCGGGGCAGGCAACTTGCATGAGATAGCGTCGCTTGGGCTTGAGGAATCCGGTTTCCGTTTCGTTACTCGCGCGCACACACGGCCATGAAATTTTCCGAGCTGGCACAAACCTACGACCTCATCGAGCAGTCAAAGAGCGAGCCCGAGCGCGTCCGAATACTTGCAGACCTTTTCCGCCGCGCTGATCGCCAGAGCCTGGAGGCCATCGCTCATTTCACGGCGAGCGAAGCCGTCGCCCCGCACCTCTCCGATCAATTCGGCATCGGGCCGGGCACAATCCGCGCCGCCCTCTCCCTCATCTCCGGCAGCGACCCTGCCGAGATAGATAACGAAGTCAGGCACGTTGGCGATATGAGCGAAGTGGTCGCGCGTCGCGTGAGCGGCGGCTCCGATACGCTGACCGTCAAAGAGCTGTGGCGGCGCACGAATCGCGCGGCCCGCCTGGGCGAAGATCGCCTGAAGCTCGTCCGGCACGTCTTCAATCACACGAGCGCCGACGGGGCGAAGTATTTTACGCGCATGGCGCTCAATCAGATGCGTATAGGTGTCGGCACGGGCACACTTGCGAAAGCGATTGCTTCGGCTTTCGACGTAGGGCCCAAAGAGGTCGAGCATCTCTACGCGATGAGCAACGACATAGGGCTCGCCGCGTCGCGCGCCGCGAAGGGCGCGCAGGCGCTCCGGCGCACGGGCCTCGCCCTCTTTCGTCCTTACCAGTTTATGAACGCGCACAAGGTCGAGAGCGCGTCCGCCATCTTCGATGCTCTCAAGGGCAAGCAGATCATCTTCGAGATCAAGTATGACGGCGCGCGTTTGCAGATTCACCTCAAAGCGGGACGCCCAGCGGAAGTCAGACTCTACTCGCGCCGCCTCAACGACGATACGGCGAGCATGCCGGACGTGGTCGCTGCGCTGAGGAAAGCCTGGAAGGGCGGCGACGCGATCCTTGAGGGCGAAGCGGTCGCCTACGACCCGACGCTGCGCAACAAACAGGCGTTTCAAGCCGTCCTCATGCGGCTCGGACGTAAGCACGAGATTAAGGAGAAGGTGAGAGAGATTCCGCTCGTGCTGCACCTCTTCGATCTCCTGTACCATGACGGCGAAGACTTGATGAGCGTGCCGCAAGCTGAACGCCGCGAGCGCCTCGCCAAACTCTTCCGAGAGACAGACCGCTTGAAGATGACGGACGCCATCGAATCCGACCGTATGGAAGACGCTTTGCGTTTCTTCAAGGATGCGATCAGGGCGGGGCACGAGGGCCTGATGGCCAAAGACCCCGACGCGCTCTACGTGCCGGGCCGTCGCACGGACAATTGGATGAAGCTCAAGCCCGCCTTTGAGACTCTTGACGTGGTGGTGGTGGGCGGCATCTGGGGCTCGGGGCGGCGGCGCGGAACGCTCTCAAGCCTTGTCGTCGCCGTGCTCGACCGCGACAAATTCAAGACGGTCGGGAAGGTCGGGACGGGCTTTTCCGAAGAGACGCTGAAGGAGCTGACGAGAAAACTCGAACCGAAGATCATCGCCTCGCGCGCTCGCAACGTCGAGATAGAGCCCGAGATGGTCATCGAAGTAGACTTTCAGGATATACAAAAGACGACCGCCTACAGCGCAGGCTACGCGCTTCGCATCCCTCGCTTCAAGCGCGAGCGCACGGACAAGAGCACGCGCGAAGCTGACACCCTGGCGCGACTCAAGCGGCTCTATAACCAGACGCATTGAGCGTTTTAGACACAGCCGCGCCTGCCGCAACGATCAAAAGAGAGAGATGGCCCACGCAAAGAAACTTCCCCGCCGATTTTACACGCGCGGCGACACGCTTTTGATCGCCCGCCGGCTTCTGGGCCAACACCTCGTCGTGCCTGCCGCCGGTGGCGCGCGCGTCTCCGGCCGCATCGTCGAGACCGAAGCCTACATGGGCCCGGAAGACCGTGCTGCACATTCCTTCGGCAATCGCCGCACGCCGCGCACTGAGCCCATGTACGGGATGGGCGGCATGGCCTATGTCTATTTCATCTACGGCATGTACTTCCAGTTCAACGTCGTCACCGGGCCCGTCTCAATCCCTCATGCCGTGCTCGTGCGCGCCCTGGAGCCGCTGGAAGGCTTGGAGATTATGCGCGCCCGTCGTCCGGTCAAAGACGAACGGAGCCTGACGAACGGCCCCGGCAAGTTATGCCTGGCGATGGGCATTGATCGCAGCTTCAATCGCGCAGACCTGCTCGGCGACCTGATCTGGATCGAAGAGGGGGAGAGAGCTATCCCTGTGAAGGAGATTGCCTCGGGCCCGCGCGTCGGCATTGACTACGCGGGCGAGTACGTTGATAAGCCCTGGCGATTCTGGATAAGGGACAATCCTTACGTTAGCAAGACGAGGGGGATGAAGTGAGGAGATGCAGTCAGTCGCGCCAAAGGTCGCAGGGCGGGTGTCCAACATTGAGCGCCCGCCCGCGACCTTTGGCGCTATTGACCTAACTTTCCTCGGCTAGCGGCCTGATGCTGATGACGACGGATTTGGAGGCGGGCGTGTTGCTCTTTTCCGCGACGCTGCCGATAGGCACGAGCACGTTCGCTTCCGGGAAGTAGGTCGCGGCGCAGCGCCTGGGTATCGAGTAGGGGACGACCATGAAGCGACGCGCGATGCGCTCCTCGCCCTCGAAGTGGCTGACGAGATCAACCACCTGTCTCTCTTTGAGTCCGGCTGCGAGGATGTCTTCCGCGTTCAGCAGGACAACGCGCCGCTCGCCGAAGATTCCGCGATAACGATCATCCAGACCGTAGATGGTCGTGTTGAATTGATCGTGGCTGCGGATGGTCATCATCATGAACTGTCCGGGCGCGAGATTGTGGCGCGGCAGCTCGTGGACGGTGAAGTTGGCCCGGTTCGTTGAGGTTTTGAATGTGCCCTCGCGCGCGAGGTTCGGCAGGTAAAAGCCGCCGGGCTCGCGCACGCGGCGGTTGTAATCGGCAAAGCCCGGGATGACCCGTGCGATGTGATCGCGTATGAGGTCGTAATCCTCCGCGAGCTTTTCCCACTCGACGGTGCTTCTCTCTCCGAGCGTGGCGCGGGCCAGCCGGGCAACAATGGCGGGCTCGCTCAACAGGTGCTCCGAGGCCGGAGGCAAGCTTCCGTGTGAGCTATGAACGATGCCCATGGAATTCTCCACCGTGACGAACCTGGCCGCGCCACCGTGCACGTCCGCTTCCGTGCGCCCGAGGCAGGGCAGGATCAAAGCCTGTTGGCCCGTGATGAGATGAGCGCGATTGAGCTTGGTCGAGACCTGGACAGTGAGACGCGCGCGGCTGAGCGCTTCAGCGGTGTACTCCGTGTCGGGAGTCGCCGATAGAAAATTACCGCCGAGCGCGCAGAAGATTTTCGCGCGCCCTTCATGCAAAGCCCTGATCGCTTCTACCGTGTCATAGCCGTGCGCGCGCGGCGGAGTAAAGCCGAACTCTTTGGCGAGGCTGTCGAGAAAGGCTTCGGTCGGGCGCTCCCAGATGCCCATCGTCCGGTCGCCCTGCACATTGCTGTGGCCGCGCACGGGGCAGACGCCAGCGCCGGGTCGTCCGATCTGCCCGCGCAAGAGCAGCAGGTTGACGATCTCCTGTATGTTGGCCACGGCGTTTCGGTGCTGCGTCAGGCCCATGGCCCAGCAGCAGATGGTGCGTTCGGAGTTGATAAGGATGCGTGCGGCCTCGCGCATCTCCTCAAGACTGATGCCGCTCTGCTCGACCAGCTCGTCCCGGCTCACGTCCGCCAGAGAGCGCGCGAACTCTGCAAAGCCAGCCGTCTTATCTCTGATAAAACCCTGGTCGAGCACCTTCCCCGGATGCCGCGACTCTTCTGCTAGCATCTCTTTCATGATGCCTTTGAGGAGCGCGACATCGCCGTTGATGCGTACCTGAAGAAAGAGGTCTGCGAGCTTTGTTCCGCTGCCCAGCATCCCGAAAGGCTCCTGCGGGTGCTTGAAGCGATTGAGGCCCGTCTCGGGCAGCGGGTTGATGTGGATGATCTTGCAGCCGCCTCTTTTGGCCGCTTGCAAAGCGGTCAGCATGCGCGGGTGATTCGTGCCGGGATTTTGACCGATGACAATGATGGCCTGGGCCAACTCGAAGTCATCAAGGGTGACCGTCCCCTTGCCAATGCCTATGGTTTCGGTCAGGGCCGTGCCGCTCGATTCGTGGCACATGTTCGAGCAGTCGGGCAGATTGTTTGTCCCGAACTGCCGGACGAAAAGCTGGTAGAGAAAGGCCGCCTCGTTGCTGGTACGCCCCGAAGTATAGAAGATCGCTTCATGAGGAGAGGCGAGCGCGTTCAGCTCGCGCGAGATTAACTCGAACGCTTGCGTCCAACTGACGGGCCGGTAATGATCGCTCGCGCGCCCGAGCAGCATCGGATGGGTGAGCCGTCCCTGTTGGCCCAGCCAGTAGTCGGATTGGCGAGAAAGCTCTGAGACGCTCCACTTCTCGAAGAACTCCGGCGTCGCGCGGCGAAGGGTCGCTTCGTCGGCGACGTGCTTGGCTCCGTTTTCGCAGAATTCCGTCGCGGCTCGCTCCAAAGGGTCTGGCCAGGCGCAGCCGGGGCAGTCGAAGCCATCCTTCTGATTGAGCTGAGCGAGGGTCTTGAGGCTGCGCACAGCGCCCATCTCGCGCCACGCATAACGGGCAGTAGAGATGATGGCCGGAATGCCGCCAGCCACTTTGCCGACGGGCTCGACCTCTAGGCCCGTCAAATCTTCCGGCGGCTGTGCGCGACTCTTGCGCGCAGCATCGGCGCGGCCTGACGGCTCCATGGTGTTGTCGCTCTCTGACGGCTCGCCGCCGCTCGTGGGCCCACTCGTTTCATCGCCCCGTCTATTTTCGCTTCGGAGGTCTTGCTTGTCTGAGGTGTAGTGGCTGTGCTGGTTGGCCCCCCGGCTCTCTTCGACGTGCTGATCTTCTTCCGCCCCGTAATCCCTCTCTATACTCTTGTTATTCATGGCTGCCTCCGGTATTACAGGCCAACTATAAATTAAGAGCCCCTCATAAGACCAACTTGCCCGGACGCATCGAGGCGGAATCTAACAGGGATAGACAGGATGAAGACTGAAAGCCGGAAGAAAGACGAAAGCATTGCTTAATAAATTTGTCTTTGCTTTTCTTGCCCTGCCTGTCCCTGTTAATTTCTTTCCCCCTGTGCGGCAGCAGAAGGCTCGACGACGAAGCGATAGCCGGTGCCTCTGACCGTGAGGAGATATTTGGGCTTAGAGGGCTCGTCCTCCAGGTAGCGGCGCAGGCGGACGATGAAATTGTCTATGGCGCGCGTGTCGGTATCTTCGCGCAGCCCCCACACCTCCTCAAGCATTGACTTGCGCGAGAGAACGCGCCCGGCATGCTTGATCAGATATCGCAACAGCTCCATCTCCATCAAGGTCAGGCGCACGACTCGCCCGCCCGCGCGAATCTCATGCGCGCCGAAATCGATAGTCTTGCCGTCGAAGCTGAAAACGTCGTCGGGCGGACTGCCCGTAGATTCGTGCGGCGCAGTCTCCGTCTTCGTTCCCCTTTCATGCGGCTCGGCCCTCTGGCCCTCCTCCTCCTCCTGGGCCAACGTGCGAGCGCGCGACCACTGAGAACGACGCAGCAGCCCGCGCAGGCGTGCGACCAAGATAGCCAGCTCGAAGGGTTTGGGCAGATAGTCGTCCGCGCCCGATTCAAAGCCGCGCAGCACGTCTTCGGGGCGAGAGCGCGCCGTCAGCATCAGGACGGGGACGAACTGCCCGCCGCGCCTGAGCTCTGCGGCGACGGTGAAGCCGTCAATGCCCGGCAGCATGCAATCGAGCACGACCAGATCGAAGCGCTCGCGCTCAGCCTTGAGCAGAAGGGCGAGGGCCGCTTCGCCGTCGCCCACGGTCTCGACGCTGTACCCTTCCGCCTCAAGATTGAAGCGCAGGCCGTCGGCCAGATGTTTCTCGTCCTCGACAACCAATACTTCGGCGGCGCTCATTGCTCTCTTGCCCTCGGGAGTTGAATGGTGAAGGTGCTGCCCTGTCCGGGGCCGGCGCTTTCGGCGACGACGCGGCCACCATGTTTTCTGACCACTGAGCGCACGATGAAAAGCCCAAGGCCGGTTCCCTTGACGCGGCTCATGACGAGGCTGGGCGCGCGATAGAAGCGATTGAAGATGCGCTTGAGCTGCGCCCTCGGGATGCCGACGCCCTTGTCTCTGACTCTGACGACGACGTGCCGCTCGTCATCGCTTGCGACCTCCACCCTGACCGAAACCTCCTGAGCGGAATACTTGATGGCGTTATCAATCAGGTTGGAGACGGCGGCGCGAAGCTCATCCTCGTCGCCCACGACTAGAGCCTGCGCGCCGCCCTTCGATGACTCGTCGAATTGCAGAGCGCCGTCGGCGAGCTTGTATCTGGTGCGCGCCAGCTCCACGCTCTCGCGCACCATCTCGGCGAAGTTGATCGTCGTGGAATTAAGCGGCCTGCGCCGCTGCCCCGTTTGACCTGCCCGCAAGACCTGCTCGACCGTGTTGAGCAGGCGGTCGCTATCGGCCAGCATCACGTCGTAAAACTCCCGCCGCTTCTCCGCGTCCACCTCTCTGGTCTTGAGCGTTTCCAGGTAGAGACGAATGGAGGCGATGGGGGTCTTCAGCTCGTGCGTGACGGCATTGATGAAGGCGTCGTGCTGCTCGTTGCGCCGAATCTCCCTGACGAGGAAAGTCGTGTTGAGCACGAGCCCGATGATGATGACGACGAAGAAGATGATGCCGAGTATGAGGAGCGCGACCTCGCGCCAGTTGAGCAGAATCCAGCCGACGTTGAGCGCCACGGCCAGCGCCACCAGGCACGAGCCGAGCGTGATGAAGATCACTGATTTGCGACGACCGCTGACGCGCATACTCGACATATTAAAGGATGAAGGATGAAGGATGAAGGACGAAAAGGCTTGAATGAAGGATGAAGACCGGTGGAGGAAAGCGAAAAGCGTGCTGACTCAAGCCTTGAGCCGGCACGCTTTCCGTCTTCATCCCTGCGCCCTTCGCTATGCGGCTTTGAGCATTTCGGACTTGTCGGGTTCACGGGAATTCACGTTGATGAGCTTGATGGACTTGGCGAGCCCCAGGAGTTGGAGCGCGCGTATGCCCCACCAGTTGAAGTCTATCTCGTACCAGGTGAGGCCGTGGCGCGCGGCGGTGGGGTGCGCGTGGTGATTATTATGCCAGCCCTCGCCAAACGTGATCAGCGCCACCCAAAGGTTGTTGGTCGAATCATCCGTCGTCCTGAAACGGCGCGAGCCCCACATATGAGTGGCAGAGTTAACGAGCCACGTCGCATGCCAGCCGACAGTGATGCGCAGGAAGATGCCCCACGTCAACATCGGCCAGCCGCCGACGGCGAAGAGCAGCACGCCGAGCGCGACGATCGGCACGTAATACCAGCGGTTGAGCCAGGTGTAAAAGGGGTCTTTCATCAGATCGGGCGCGTAGTGCATCATCACCTCCGGCTCGTGCTGCTGGGCCGTGCCCTTGAGCATCCAGCCGATGTGCGACCACCATCCGCCGTCGCGCGGGCTGTGCGGGTCGCCCTCCATGTCCGTGTGCGCGTGATGAATGCGATGCGTGACGACCCACGAAATAGGCCCGCTTTCGAGCGACAATATGCCGCACAGCGTCAGAAAGTATTCGACCGCCTTCGGCGTCCTGTAGCCGCGATGCGTCAGCAGACGGTGATAACCCATCCCGATACCCATCCCCGAAGCTATCCAGAGCAGGAAGGTGACGACCAGAGCCTTCCACGAGAACATAAAGAAGGCGGCGATTGCCCCCACATGAAAGAGAGTCATAAAGGCTGCCGTCACCCAGTTGATGCCGGTTTTCGATTGTTTGGCGACGATTTGGTTTCGCATGTGCACTCCTGCCAGGAAAAAGATTTAAACCCATAACTAAGATGTGTGGGGGCATGCTTATCGTATCAAGTTAGAGGCTCGATGAATGTAATACTTTTGTAAGCACGGCTGATGAGGCGTGCTGACAGGGCCGGGAGGGAGCGAGGCAGGGCTTTTTCAGGTCTTGCACGCGCCTTACTGTTACAGTTCGGTTGTCAGACCTTCACGATTATATTGCCGACTGCGAGCTTAAAGGATTTCTTCCCCAGGCCGGGGCTTTGTGCTCGGAGGGTCTCGGAAGGCGGACGAGCGCCATACGTGCGCCCGTCCGAGTGACTGAAGCGTATGAGGGCGGGCAATGCGCTCGCCTCAAAAATAACTCTGAGGAAGCCGTCTCGTGTGGGCCGTCAGACGGTCTTGCGCCCGTCAATGACTTCTGGATGAATACGATAAATCCTGACATTGTTGGCGCGGCCCCAGACATCTATGCGCGTCGCGTTGATGGCGGGCGTAAGCGTCGGATTGTTCAGGGTAATGACCTGCATCGCGCGCTCGATCTCTGCGGGAGCGGTGATGCGCTCGGCCTTGCCCGTGACCATCACGCTCTGCCAGTGCAGCGGGTCTTCGATCTCTTCGACCTGAAGGCAGACCTGCGGATTGGCGTCCATGAAATCGGTCTTGGTTCCCTGTGTCGTAAAGATATAGATGTTCTGCGAGTCGTATGAATAGTTAATCGGCACGACGTATGGACGCCCCTCGCGCGCGCAGCCCAGATGACCGAAGCCGATGCGTGACAGCAGCGCTTCCATCTCTTGCATGGACATATCTTCAATTTGCAGCATGCTCATTCTCCCCTGTTTCTTCCCGAGTATAAGTTAATCGCCAAGCGATGCGAAAGACGCTTTCAGGCTGAGAGAGCGTCGGAGCTTCGCAGGCTCTTGAGCGTGCGCTGCAAGACCGCCGCCGATGCGCGCAGCCCCTCACGCTCCTCTTCATTCAGTGGCAGCTCGATGATGCGCTCGACCCCGCCTCGTCCGACCACGCAGGGCAGGCTCAGGTACACGTCCTCGACGCCGTACTGGCCGCTCGTCATCGTAGAGACGGGCAGCACGGTATGCTCGTCGCGCAGGACAGCCTCGCAGATACGCACGACGCAGGACGCGATGGCGTAAGAGGTGTAGCCTTTGCGCTCTATGATATCGGGCGCGGCGCGGCGCACGCGACTCAGCAGGTCGTCGAAATCCGGGCAACCGGCATAGGAGGCGCAGTAATCCGTCAGGGGCACACCGGCGACGTGGGCCGCGCTCCAGGCGGCAATCTCCGAATCGCCGTGCTCGCCTATAATGTAGGCGTGAACAGAGCGCGCCTCCATCCCGAGCGCTTCGCCCAGCATCGCGCGCAGCCGCGCCGTATCGAGCACAGTGCCGGAGCCGATCACGCGCCCGACCTCAAGGCCCGAAACCTCCTGCGCGACCTGCGCCAGGATGTCCACGGGGTTCGTCGTCATCAGAAGGATTCCGGCGAAGCCCTCGGCCATCAATCGTTGCATGCAATCGTTGACGACGCGCACGTTGCGCCCCAGGAGGTCAAGGCGCGACTCGCCCGGATGGCTGCCCACCCCGGCGGTGATGACGACGATATTGGAGCGCGCAGCTTCCGCGTAGTCTCCTGCCCAGACACGTACCGGACGCGAGAGCGGGACGGCGTGCTGCAAATCCATCGCTTCGCCTTCGGCCTTACGCTGGTCAAAATCAAGCAGCACGATCTCGCGCGCGAACCCGCTCAGGAGAAGCGCATAGGCGAGGCTCGCGCCGACGTGGCCGCAGCCGATGATGGCTATGCGATTGGAGACCGTCGAAGTATTGGGGTGGTTCGTCATGCTGCTCAGTTTAATGGTCGCGGGCGGCTGAAAGCCAGCCCAGGCAAACTGATTTGAAGCCGTGCTCGGCGACGTGATTGAATGAGCCGCCTTTCCTGGCCCGTTGGCCGAAGTCCATGGATGCCGTCTTCGGCGTCCTGTCGAGTCTGCGCCGCTGCGTTCGCGGCGGCAGATTGCGCATCATGCAGACGGGCGCGTATCATTTCCCCGGCCCGGCTGAATTTCCAGAAGAGGTTTTACTTCAATGTCCGACATGATACATCGCCCGCGACGGCTGCGCCGCAGCGAGCCGCTGCGCTCGATGGTGCGAGAGGCGCGGCTCAGTAGAGAGAATTTCATCCTTCCGCTCTTCGCCTGTCCTGGCGAAGGCGTGCGCCGCGAAGTCTCTTCCATGCCGGGCGTCTACAACCTGTCGGTTGACGAGGTGGTGCGTGAAGCTACAGCCGCTTACGAGCAGGGCGTTCAGGGAGTCATCCTCTTCGGCCTGCCCGAAAAGAAGGACGAGATGGCAACAGGCGCGTACGCCGAGACGGGAATCGTGCAGCAGGCCGCACGCGCCCTGCGCCGCGCCTTGCCCGAAATGATCTTGATCGCAGACACATGTTTGTGCGAATACACCTCGCACGGCCATTGCGGCGTGGTGCGTCGCGGTGAAGTCCTGAACGACGAATCCATAGAGCTGCTGGCGCGTACAGCCGTCAGCCAGGCGGAAGCGGGGGCGGACATCATCGCTCCCTCTGCGATGATGGACGGGCAGGTCTCTGCGATTCGTGAGGCGCTAGACGGCGCTGGCTTCGAGCACATAGCGATCATGGCCTACGCGGTCAAGTACGCCTCAGGCTTTTACGGGCCTTTCCGAGAGGCTGCCGACAGCGCGCCCTCTTTCGGCGACCGCCGCGCATACCAGATGGATCCGTCCAACGCCCGTGAAGCCCTGCGCGAAGCCGAGCTGGATTACACGGAGGGCGCTGACATCCTGATGGTCAAGCCGGCGAGCGCCTATCTCGATATACTGCGATTGCTGCGCGACCGCTTCGACCTGCCGCTGGCCGCCTATCACGTCTCGGGCGAATACGCGATGATCAAGGCGGCGGCTGAGCGCGGCTGGATAGACGAGGAGCGGGTCATGCTCGAAACTCTCACAGGCATACGCCGCGCCGGGGCCGACATCATCATCACTTACTATGCACGCGAAGCCATTCGCGCCCTCAGACGTTGACCGATAAGGTAGAGATGAACTCTTCCGCTCATGTTTATCGCCGCGATCTGACGGGAGGATGAGCGACGTGCTGTTGATGCTTCAGGCGGCGGCGCTTCCGAGCGGCGGCTTTCACTGTCTGGTTTTACACACATGGCGGCAGTTGCAAGGGAGCATTGTTGGAAGCGTTGAGATGGAAGCTTGCGAGGAGAAATGAGTGATGGAAAGAATCTATCTACTTGCCCGCCTGCTGATTGTCTGCCTGGCCCTCGGCGCTGCGCCCGCCGCCGGGCAGGACAAAAGCAACAGGGATGGTCGCGCGAAGGAATGCCCCGGCCCCGTCTATAAGAGGACGGAAGTAACAGAGAAGGCCAGGATAATCCACGTTGACAATCCTCAGTACACTGAAGAGGCGCGCAGAAATCAGGTGCGTGGAAAGGTCGTGCTGCGCGCTGTGCTCTGCGTGACGGGAAGGGTGACGGACATCGAAGTCGTCAAGGGCTTGCCGCACGGGCTGACGGAAAAAGCGATTGAGACGATGCCAAGGATGAAATTCAAGCCCGCGGAGAAGGATGGCGCTCAGGTCTCTCAGTATATTTTGCGCGAGTTTAATTTCAACATCTATTAGCCGTCGCCGGGCTATCGAAGCGCCGCCTCGCAGGCGTTGACGGGCAAAGAGATTCCTCGAAATGTTTCGGCAGTCTGACGCATATATAGTGGAGACTGCTTCTGGAAATTCTCTACCTCGAATCAGCCCCCTGGAGGAATAACGATGAGAGTAAGACGCGTCCAGAGTCCGGCCTTCATGGCCCTCCTGCTCCTGCTCCTGCTCATCTCTAATGTTGTCCATGCTCAGGTGACCCCTGATTTGACGATTCTCAACAACTTCCCCAACCCGTTTGGCAACACTTGCTCCACCGACGGCAATCCGAATGCGAGTCTTGAGAAGAAGGCTCGCAACCGTCTCAAGAGCCGCTTCACGATACCCTCAAGCGTGCGCGAGATGCGCCTGGATGAGATTGTCGCGCTGCCTCCGAACGCAAACGGCTCTACTCCGTCCGTGAACAATCCGAACCAGATGATAGCCGTCTCCGTCATAGGCTATGTGCGCGGCGTCTATCCGGGCGGGACTTCGGGCGAGTCGTGCAACTGCAAGGCGACTGCCGACAGATTGGTCGACACGCACATAGACGTGGTGCTGTATCCGAACCAGGAGGAGAACGACCCGTCGGGCAGAGGCGTGCTCGTGGTCGAGGTGACGGAGCGCTCTCGTCGCCTGGCGGCGCTGGGCCTGCTCGATACCAACATCGGCAATAACTGGAGCCGCTCGATCCTGAAATCCCGTCTGCGCGGTCATTGGGTAAAGTTCACAGGCTGGCTCTTCTACGACGACGATCATCACACTGGTTCATGGCGCGTTGACCCGAAAAACAAGAAGGGCGAAGGTAATTGGCGGGCGACGGGCTGGGAGGTGCATCCCGTCGTGGGCATAGAGGTGCTGCCCGGTCGCCCTGCCGATATCCCCGCGAACAAACCGGACTAAGACCGGGTTGCAATAGACAAAGAGGTCAGTAGCGCCAGAGGTCTCTGGCGGATGCTCAAGCGTCAACACCCGCCCGAGACCTCTGGCGCTACTGACTGCATGACCCCACTTCCTCTCTTTGCCCTTTCCGGCGAATAAGCGTTACATTTAAAGCGATCACTCTGCATTGATGGAGGCAAGGCTTGAGTCGAAACATCCTCGCGCGCAATAACGTCAAAATATCCGGTAAGGGAACGCAGCCCATGTTGTTCGCCCACGGCTTCGGCTGCGACCAGAACATGTGGCGGTTCGTGACCAGGGCGTTCGAGGATGATTACCGCATCGTCCTTTTCGATTATGTCGGCTCGGGCAAGTCCGACCTACAGGCTTATAGCGCGGAGCGCTATGGTGAACTGGACGGCTACGCGCAGGACGTGCTCGATATTTGTGCGGAGCTTGAGCTATCGGATGTCATTTTCGTCGGGCACTCCGTCAGCGGCGTGGTCGGGATGCTGGCCTCAATCCGCGAGCCGGAGCGCTTCGACCGATTGATACTCGTCAGCCCCTCGCCATGCTACATCAATGACGAGTCCGGCTATGTCGGCGGCTTTGAGCGCGCGGACATAGAGGGGCTGCTCGACGTGATGGAGAAGAACTACATCGGGTGGGCCAACTTTCTCGCGCCCGTCGTGATGAAGAATGAGGGGCGGCCCGAATTGACGCGCGAGCTTGAAGAGAGCTTCTGCTCGACCGACCCGAAGATCGCACGTCTCTTCGCCAAGGCCACGTTCTACTCAGATAATCGCAGCGATTTGCCGAGGGTGAAAACGCCTTCGCTCATCCTGCAATGCTCGGAGGACGCCATCGCGCCGCTTGAGGTGGGCGACTACCTGCACAAGTATCTGCCCGAGAGCACGCTGCGCGTGATGAAGGCGACGGGGCATTGCCCGCACATGAGCCACCCCGAAGAGACCATCCAGCTTATCAAGGAGTATCTGACCAACGCTCGCGCCGCTTGAAGGGCGAAGAGGACGGCTCATCGAGTCTGAATGGACGACCTGCTGAACAGAGCGCCGTGCGGTTTTCTGGTCTTCGCCGACGATGGCAAGATCGTAATGGTCAATGCCACTTTGCCCGCCTGGCTCGGGTACGAACCCTCAGAGATTGAGGGACGCCACGTCGAATACATCATGCCGGTCGCCAGCCGCATCTTTTATCAAACACACTTCTTCCCGCTCCTCAAGCTGCACGGCAAAGTCGAAGAGGTATATCTCTCGCTACGATCGAAGAGCGGGGCGGACGTGCCCGTCCTGGTTAACGCTGTGCGCAGAGAGCGCGAGGGCCGCGTCGTCAACGAGTGCGTCTTCGTGCACATGCGCCAGCGCAACCAGTACGAAGACGAGTTGCTTCACGCGAAGAGAGTCGCGGAGGAGTCAACGCTCGCCAAGGACGAATTCCTGGCCGTCGTCTCGCACGAGCTGCGGACGCCTTTGACGGCCATCCTCGGCTGGGCGCGTATGCTGAAAAGCGGGGAGCTGAGCGAAAGCGATGCGGCGCGCGCCATCGATATTATCGAGCGCAATGCCGAATCGCAGGCGCAGCTCATCGAAGACATACTGGACTTTTCGCGCATCATCTCCGGCAAGCTCCGCCTGGACGTTGGCCCCGTCGAGCTGGTGTCCGTCATCGAAGCGGCACTGGACATAGTGCGGCCTGCGGCCGATGCCAAAGATATCAGGCTACAGTCTACCCTGGATCCGAGGGCCGGGCCCGTCTCCGGCGACCCAGAGCGCTTACAACAGGTGTTGTGGAACCTGTTATCGAATTCCATCAAGTTCACCCCCAAGGGGGGGCGCGTGCAGATTCGCCTCGCGCGCATCAACTCAAGCGTCGAGATCACCATCAGCGATACGGGCCAGGGCATCAGCGCTGATTTTCTGCCCTATGTCTTCGAGCGCTTCCGCCAGGCAGATCATACGACGACGAGGCGGCATGGCGGCCTGGGCCTGGGACTGGGGATTACCAAGCATCTTGTCGAGCTGCATGGCGGAACCATCCGCGCCGAGAGTCCGGGAGAAGGAGCGGGCTCCACCTTCACCCTGAGATTGCCCGTGATGATCGTGCACAATCCCGAACAGTTTTTGTCAACGGCCACGCAGGAGGAGAGAGCGCGCGCGGGTGAAGATGAGATGAAGGACGGCGAGCGTGCGTGGCTTAACGGAGTGCGTGTGCTCCTCGTGGATGACGAGCGCGATGCGCGCGACCTGCTGGTCACGATACTGAAGCAGAGCGGAGCGGAAGTCACAGCCGTGTCGTCTGTCACAGAGGCGCTTGAGATATTGCCATTGGCGAAACCGGACTTGTTGATGAGCGACATCGAAATGCCTAACGAGGATGGCTACTCTTTGATTCGCAAGGTGCGAGCCCTGGAAGGCGAGAAGGGAGAGAGGATTCCGGCCATCGCGCTGACGGCTCATGCCCGGTCTTCAGATCGTTTGCGAGCACTCTCGGCGGGCTATCAGATGCACATCCCCAAACCTGTCGAACCGGCTGAATTGGTCGTCGCCATCGCAAATCTTACCAGCCGCAGGCAAAGACCCTGATCGCCGCGCACAGCAGCAGCGCTCGCGCGCAGCCGAATCTGCCCGGATAGACCTGCGACAGCTTCTCATACCAAGTTGCAATACGAAGAGAGGTCAGTCGCGCCAGAGGTCTCTGGCGGATGCTCAAGCGTCAACACCCGCCAGAGAC
>DASVQM010000015.1:0-79810 GCA_036389095.1 Pyrinomonadaceae bacterium | reverse complement strand
GGAGATGCGGTGCGAGTGGAGACGTCGGCGAAGGCCAACGTCATCAGCTCGATGCTGTCGGGGAATCTGACGGGCGTGAACAACGTCGGAGGAACGGTGAATCTGGCTGACGCGTCGATCTTCAACAACGGGACGGGAGTCACGGGAACTGTAGTCTCTTCGGGCAACAACAACGTGAGAGATAACACAGCAGGCAACACGCTGCCGGCAGCAGTGGGCCAGCAGTAAGAGGCTCAATCATCTTACGCAAGTAAGGCTCCCGCCGCCGCTCTTCCCCCCGAGCGGCGGCGGGAGTCTTCGTATCTCCGGCTTGGCCTCTCGCCTCAAACGCTCGGGGCGATCAGCAAAACACCCCACAGGAATCTTCGCAGTAAAAGAACTCCCCGGGTCAAGCGTAACAGAAGCATCATCACGAAAGACGGATGATTTATGGTCAATGCTGGCTCAAATCGCCGCTGGTAACAATTGACACCTCACGATCATTGGAATATCTTCACCGCTGTTACATACCCTGAGATTTCATTCGCCTCGCAAGGCATATATTCTCATGCAAGCTTAACCGCGCCACTCCACACAGGTTACGTAATAGACATCACTGCGAGATACGTTTCCGTCCGCCGTAACATATATAGGTGGAAACGTGAACGGGGCAGAAGAAACAGCACTGCGCCGCTGATGAAAGTGTTTATTCCGGGAGCGCCGCATATGTTTCGCGTATGCGATGAATGCCGCGCGCATCCCTGATTGATGAGCGAACTATAAACAACTACGCAGGTGACGGAGATTCTTATGCTCGACACAGCATTAAGCGCCCCTGAAATGGCCGATTTCCAGGCCGATTTCTCCAGGCTCCTGGCCGAGAGGCCGACTATCAGAATCCTGATCTACACGGATGATCCTGAAACCACGGATGGCAACGGTTCATTCGCCCTGGGGCAGATGATCGCGCATATTAAAGCCCATAAGCCGACCTTCGCCGTTTTAGACATCAAGTTTAAATGTAGAAATTCCGACATAGAGACTCACGCCGACAATAAGCTCGACGAAGCAACGCTGGATGAATATGACCAGGTCTGGTTCTTCGGCTTCCACCAGGTTAATAGAAAGAAATATACGATGGGGATGCTTCGTGGCGGCCCTGAAAGTGAGCTTGTCGAAGCGGAAGTGTTGGCTCTGAAAAACTGGATGCGAACGGATAAGAGGGGCGGCGGCGTGCTGATGACCGGGGATCACAGCCAGGAACCGCCTCCTGACGCGCTGCCTGGCACAAACGAATTGTGCCCTGACGCTACCGTGCAGGACGAGAAGTTCCTGGGTCTGGGTCGGGCCATAGGGCGTTGTGTGCCGAGGGCCGGTCGCTTGCGCAGGTGGAAGGGAGAGCCGACTCGTCGCCCGCAAGATAGCTTTAATACACAGGTCTCAGTGCCCGGCGTTGATGTCAATGACTCACGGCTTCAGATCGATCCTACCCCGCAGCACTTGGTACTCAGGCATTTCAACGAGGAGGGCAAGCCGACCCCGGATGGCCAGCCTCACCCCCTCTTCTTCTATAAGGGCGAGAGCTGGATTCGTGCCTTCCCAGACCATACGCACGAGGGGGCGGTCGTAATACCCGACGAGGCGGAGTTCGCCGACACGGAAACGTGGCCGAAGGGCAAAACTCGACAGCCGCGACCCCATGTCGTCGCCTACGGCATAGACGAGCGCAACTGTCGCTTGCTCAACCTGGTCGCGGCTTACGATGGCGATCCCGCCCGCGTCGGACGCATCGTCGCCGACTCTACGTGGCATCATTATCTCAACATCAATCTGACGAACTTGGGCCCTCCCGCGCCGGAAGGATCTGCTGCCGATCAAATCGGGCAGTATTACGGCAACTTGGCGCTCTGGCTCACGCCGCTTAGTAAACGTAAGGAGATGGCTCGCTTGATGTTCCGATGGCTCGCCACCCATCCGTCGATGAAGGAGGAGCTTCACAACGACGTGTTGAGCATTGGCCGGACAGCTTATTCCATCCTCTCGCGCGTGGCTTCACCCTGCGAGATACATGAGCTGCTTCAGGCCGATGTCCCCGATGAATATCGAGAGCAGTTCGAGACGCTATACTTCAAGGAGGGCGGTTTTGCACTTAGCTCCTTCCCATCGAAGGAGATGGTTTGCGGACATGTCGTAAACTGGTATCAACAGGAAATGATCAGGGCCGAGATTTCGGAAGACGATAAGGAGGCGCGATTCATGGATGAGGCGGTTGTTGATACCGGCTTCAGGAAGGCGTTTGAGGAACAGGCCACACAAATGACGCAACTCGCGTTGAAGGCACAGGAACTCATTCGTACCAAATAATCACAGGAAAGGAGAGAAGACCATGCCATTCTGCAATGACATTGATCTGACAATAAACATTGACAGAGATCGAGACGGTGTTCGTCTGAGCACCTTGTTCTTTAAATTGCTGATTAGAAACGGAACGATCACGGGCGATGTGTTTCACTCAAACACCCCGGGGACGAGACTTTCCAGAGTGTCAGGGCAGTGTTTGTCTATTCCTCGTCCAGACCACAGTGTCATGGATATGCTCTTTACCTGGGGCCGGGTGAGGGTCAGGCTGACGGGGTCAGTTTTTCTTGACACCGGCGACCGGCGGGTCAAATACAAGGGCAGATTTCACGCTTTCAGACCCAATGGCTTTTCAGATACATTGCAAGCGTCGGAGGGGGGACGCGCCAATGCCGCCCCCCCGCCCATTGATCCAGATGATGGCGATACGGGAACGGGAACCGGGCAGCAGACTTGATCGCTAGGGGGAAGGGGGACAACATTCGGCTCTGTTGTAAGGCCCCGCCGCTCGCGCGCAGGGCGAATGGGCCCAGGGCTTCACGGGCGAGGATGTTGTCCCTTGCTCCTCAAACTGTATCGCTGAAGACATCCTCCATATTCTTTTGTCGGAAGCCGGGCGGATCATGATAAGGCTCTTCATCACTCCCACTCTCCGACGCCGCTTTGCGGGCGCTGTCTCCCTGCGCTCGGCACATCTTCCGTCCATTCTTCTGGTGGCTCTGGTCGCCTGCGCCGCCCCATCCTCACCGTCAAGCATTAAAGCTTTTCAGGGTGTGCCCGCCGTCCCTGCGACGGGCGAGGACGTGCGCACGCTTCGCCCCGGCGAAGTTATCAGGCAGAGCATGAAGGGAGATGAGCTGCACAGGTTTCGGCTGGCGCTTCTGCCGAAGCAGTATGTGCATGTCGTTGTCGAGCAGCAGGGTATAGATGTCGTCGTCAAGTTATTAGACCCCGGCGGCCAGTTGATAGTCAGGATGGACAGCCCGAACGGACTGCGTGGGCCGGAAGCCGTCTCTGCCGTGGCGCAAGCGGCTGGCTCTTACACCATAGAAATCTCCACCAATAAGACACAGCCGCTCGGCTCCTACGAATTGAAGGTCGAAGGCCCGCGCGAGGCCGTTGCCGCCGACGATGCTCGCCTTGCTGCCGAGCGACATTTCATGACGGCGCAGAGGCTTCAGGAGACGGAGGAGACGCGCGAAGCAGCCATCGAGCAGTACAAGAAAGCTGTAGACCTCTGGCGCGAGATTGGCGACGCGCGCTTAGAAGGCTATGCGCTTTGCAACCTGGGTCGAATCCAGAGCGCCCTCGGCAAACTCACGGAAGCGGTTGACTATTTCAAGCAGGCGCGAGAGCGTCTGGGCGACGCTCAGGACATCGCGGGCCAGGCTTTCGTGCTCAACGAGATGGGCGCGGCGCAGAGAGATTTAGGCAACCCGCTGCAAGCGATAGATAGTTACAGAGAGTCTTTGGAGCTTCGGAGCAGCATCGGGGATGAGTGGGGGCAGGCGCAACTGCGCAACAATATCGGTCTCGTTTATTCCAAGATGGGCCAGCCGCAGAAGGCGCTTGAGAATTTAGCGCCGGCGCTCTCCTTCTGGCGCGAAGTGGGCGTCCGCCGGATGGAGATGAATACCCTGAACAATATCGCCAAGGTGCAGGCAGACATGGGCAGCCTGTTAACGGCCTCACAGCAGTTTGAGAGCATCCTGGCCTATTGCCGCGAGACCGGCGACCGTTACCTTGAGCCTTTCGTCCGCAACAGCCTCGGGTGGATCTACGACACATGGGCCGAGCCGCAGGAGGCGCTCCGTCAATACGAGCTGGCGCTGGCGCTCTTCCGCGAGAAGAAGAATAAGGAGGGGCGAGTCGTCGGCGACAAAGAGCGTGAAGCCGTCGTGCTCGATAATATCGGCATGGTGTATGCAGGGCTCGGTGATGCGCAGGAAGCGCTCAAGTATTTTCAGGATGCCTTGAAGCTTCGCCAGCAGTTGAACGAGCCTGCGGGCGAGGCCGTCACCCGCAGCAATACGGGTTACGCTCAGATGCTCCTCGGCAATTATCAGGAATCGCTCAAGCATCTAACCCGGGCGCTCACGCTCAGCCAGACCTCACACAACAAGACTTTTGAAGCTTACACGCGCGTCCGCATCGGCCAGGTTCACGTCTCTTTGGGAGAGATGACGAAGGCGCTCGAATACTACAAGCAGGCGCTCGTTATTCAGCAAGAGATCGAAGACCCACGCGGCCAGGCCATCACGCTCGATCAAATGGGAAAGGTCTATGCCTTGCTTGGAGATGAGTCGAAGGCGCGCGAGAGCTATGACCGGGCATTGAAAGCCTGGCGCGAGGTGGGCGACAGGCAGGGAGAGGCCCTCTCGCTCTACGGCATTGCTCTCGTCGAGCGCGCTCAGCATCACCTGCCCGCCGCACGCGACCGCATCGAAGAAGCCATTGGCATCATCGAATCGCAGCGGTCGAAGATGAACAGCCATCAACTGCGCATGACCTACTTCGCCCAGAAGCAGGATTTCTACGCGCTCGCCATCAGCATCAGGATGCGCCTGTATGATTTGAACCGCTCCACGACAGACCTCTACGCGGCGCTCTACGCCAACGAGAGAGCGCGCGCACGCGACCTGCTGGACCTCCTCACAGAAGCTCATGCCGGTCTGAACAAGGGGATGTCGCCGCAGGATGCGGAGAGGACGCGGCGTCTGGAACAGGAGATCGGGGCTCTGACGCAAAGCTGGCTGCAACTGCGTAATCTTCAACGCGCCGGGGACGCCGCCGCTGTCGAAGAGAAGCTCAACGCGCGCGTCGCCGAACTGGAAAAGCTTCAGACGCAGATCAAGCTCGCCAAGCCTTCCTACGCCGCGCTCAGGCAGCCGCGTCCTCTCCACCCTCAAGAGATTCAACGGCTTCTGGACGACGATACGCTTCTCCTTCAGTATGCCCTGGACGACGAGCGCAGCTACCTCTGGGCAGTAACGCGTAAGGAGGTCGTCGCTTACTATTTGCCTGGCCGGGCCGAGATAGAAAAGACGGCGGGCCTTGTTCGACAGGCGCTGACGGCGTATGAGCCGCCGAGGCCGGGCGAAAGTCGGCTAGAGTATTTGACGCGTCTCAGAAAGGCCGCGGTCGAGTACCGACAGCTTGCCGTCGAATTGAGCCGCAAGGTGATCGCGCCCGCCTCAGCACATCTGAGCCGCAAGCGCCTGGTCATTATCGCCGACGGGGCGCTGCAATACATCCCCTTCGAGGCGTTGCCCGTCACAACCGGCCAGGGCCGACCGACTGCCGACGCGGCAGCCCCCACCCATCTCATCTCGCAGCACGAAGTCGTATATCAACCATCGGCCTCAACGCTCGCGCTCCTGCGCGACACGCCGCGCCGCAAAGCGACTAAAACCGTGGCCGTCCTCGCAGACCCCGTCTTCGATAATCATGATGAGCGTGTGCGCGCCTCCGTCAAAGGGCAGAACGGCGCTGCGCTCTCACGCGCCCGGTCTTTCGAGCTGGATCGAACATTAAGAGACGTGGGGGACATAGGCCTGGAGAGCGCCGCATTCAGACTTGAGCGGCTGCGCTATACGGAGGAAGAGGCCAACGCCATTACCGCCGCCGCGCCCCCAGGGTCATGGATGAAAGCAATCGGATTTCAGGCCAGCCGCGCGACCGTCATGAGCCAGGCCCTCTCACAGTTCGGCATCGTGCACTTCGCAACACACGGCATCCTCAACGATAAGCATCCTGAGTTATCCGGCATCGTGCTCTCGATGATCAAAGAGGATGGGCAGCCCGCCGACGGCTATCTGCGCCTCGGAGATATTTATAACCTTGAGCTGCCGGTCGAGCTGGTGGTCTTGAGCGCCTGCCGGACCGGGATCGGCAAACAGGTTCGAGGCGAAGGGTTGATCGGATTGACGCGCGGGTTTATGTACGCGGGGGCGGCAAGGGTGGTGGCCAGTCTCTGGAAAGTCGACGACGAGGCCACAGCCGAGCTGATGAAGCGCTTCTACAGGTGCATGCTTGAGCGGAAGATGCCTGCGGCGGCGGCCTTAAGAGAGGCCAAGATCGAGATGAGCGCGAGCGAGCGTTGGCGCGCGCCATACTACTGGGCCGGGTTCATATTACAGGGCGACTGGCAATAGAGGCCATATTTGTGTTAGATAGCGGTCTAAGAGAATCGGCGTTCATCTGGACGGATGACGCCAGGCAGGAGCCGCAAACACTTGAATGACCCGCCCTCCCTAAAGCAGAAGCGTATATTGAACCAGGAGATTTTCGACGGCATGCTCATGTGGCTGAGCCCGGACCGCGAGCGAGCCGGTGAGCGTTACGAGGAGATTCGTTCACGACTAATCGACGGTTTTCGCAAGCACGGCTGCACCATCCCGGAAGAGCTGGCCGATGAGACCATCAACCGGGTCGCCAGGAGGCTCCCGGAGATCGTAGAGACATATGAAGGCGAACCCGTACGATATTTCTACGGCGTTGCTCATCACGTCCACATGGAATACATGAGGAGGCCCCAAACCGTGCCGCTCGCGCAGACAGACATACCTGACAGGAATGCGCCGACGCCATTTGAACTGCCAGACGAGATAGAGCCTGAGCAGCAATGCCTGCGCCGCTGTATGGCACAGCTCACACCGCAGAACCGTGAGATGATCCTGCAATATTACCGCGGCGAGCGGCAGCTCAAGATCAGACTGCGAAAGGAGCTGGCAGAGCGACTCGGCATCAGGCTTGAGAACCTTAGACTGCGCGCTCAACGAGTCAGAGCCGACCTCAAGAAGTGCATACTCGACTGTCTGAATAAAAAAATCATGGCGTCGGACTGACCTGCCGGTAAAGCATGGCCCGTCGCCGCACAAAGTTCGCGCGCGCAAGGGGAACTTTTGGGATGAATAAAAGATCGGAAGATGAAGCCGAGCTCAAGCGTTACCTGCTCGGGGAATTGGCTGAGGAAGAGCGGCTAGTGATCGAAGAGCGCCTCTTTCTCGACAGCGATTACTTGCTTCAGCTTCAGGCGGTCGAGGATGACCTGGTCGATGATTATGTATATGACGATCTTCCGGCGAGTGATCGTAGAAATTTCGAGACGCGCTTTCTTTCCCGCCCCGGACGAGACGGGGATGTCAGATTCGCCAGGGCGCTCAAGAAACACGTCACGGCTGAAGAGGTCTTAGCCCTCGCCCCCTCCGCTACGGACGATACCGTAAAGCCTCAAGCGAAGGGCAAGGTCTCATTTTTCCTGTTCCCCTTCAAGCATAACCCTTCGGTCGGTATTGCTCTTGCGATAGCAGCCGTAGTTATTCTTGCAGTCTTCGTATGGCTCGCCGTCGAGTCAATCCGCCGGCGTCAACCGGAACCAATACAGGCACAGAGATCGGAGCCGCCGCATCCTTCGCCTACGAAAGCGCCGGGCGATGCTGAGGCGGATAATCTTCAAAGGAACGCAGGTGGCAGCGGTCAGGGGACGAGCCCGGTCGAGTCGGACAACGCGAGCAATCGCGCCGGAGGAAAACAGGGGAGAGAGCAGTCGCCGCAGCAGGCGCGAAGAGGCGCGGAAGCTTCGCCCTCGCCTCAACAAGCATCCGGGCGTGCCTTCACATTTTTACTACTGCCGGGCGGCGCGGTCAGGGGAGAGGGCGAAATCAACAGGGTGATCTTGCCTTCCGGCACTGCCTCCTTAATATTGCAACTGCCTCTGATCGAGAGTGAAAACTATCGCAGCTATCAGGCAACGCTCCAGCAAGGCAACCGCACCATCCGCACCTGGAACGCCTTGAAGCCCGGCATTGCCGAAGCCGGAAAGATCATCTCCGTAAGCATTCCCGCCAGCATCCTCCAAGCGCAAAGCTACCGCGTAACACTCGTCGGCCTTGACGCCTCGGGCTCCAGTCATAAGGTGATGGATTACTCCTTCCAGCTAGAGAAAAGGTAACTCGATTGTCTCAGGATCAATCTTCATTCAGCCAGAGTCGGGATGATGAAACCCTGCATCTCACAACTCATTCAACAGGGGCGCGATTGAGCCTGATTTTCATTGAGAACTCGAACGGTTTTCGCTGATGTGTGCGCCCGGTTAATTCTGGCGTTCGTCGTAAGCTATTTGAGAATGAAAGTATGTTGAGGAGGATGAGACAGTGACAGAGCAGGATAGCTCCACAGAGGAGCAGATCATCAATCTCCAACGGGAGATGATTGGCGCCATGATCGGCGGGGATACGGCGACGCTTGACCGCATCCTGGCTGATGATTTCATCGGTACTAACCCCCTGGGACAAGTCAATTATAAATCGCACGGGGTCGAAGAGTTTCGGACTCCTGATTTGACGGTCGAATCTATTGAGACGGATGATCTGAGAGTACGCGTCTATGGAGATTCGGCAGTGATCACGGGTCAGGCAAGTATGAAGGCGCGGCTTAAAGACAAAGAACTCGACATGGGCCCGCACCGCTTCACCTCCGTGTATGTCAGAAAAGGCGAGCGTTGGCAATTAGTCGCCACGCAGGCGACCATGATCGCACAGCAATAAGTGGATTTCGCTTAAATTTCACGTCGCGCCCAACGATTGCTTCAACCTTTTGCCTCGATGGCATCTCTTCCAACGTCATCTTCGTTGAGAAGGTCGAGGCTTCATGCGCGGGCAGGGTTAATTCGGGCGTTAGGCGCAGAATATCGCCCTTTCGCAAGTGACTATAAGAAGTGTTATAAGTGAACTTAAAGGAGGAGGAATAATCTGTGGGCTTTGCAAATGGAGCTAAAATTCTTCTGTTGCTGAGAAACAGAGAGGCTGCGGATTGGGAAAGCCTAAGCCGGGGACTTGATATCGATCCTAAAAACCCACGTTATCGCTACCAGCTAACAGCCACGCTTAAGAAGCTACGCGGGGTGGGACTGGTTGATTTTGAAGGTGATGATGATCCCACCCACCCGATAGAAGGGCAAATCGTGATAACGCAAAAGTGGTTGTCTATTCAAGATGCTTTGAATACCAGTTTGACACAGTTGTCAGACATAGATCGCAGTAAGTCAATGGTTGTCAGACCTTATTGGGGGCAGCCGAGCAAAGATATTGGACACGCTGATGTGTTTGTCGCAATGCCGTTCCACCAAGACCTCAAACACGTTTTCGACAATCACATTAAAAAGGTTGTGGAAAATCTTGGCCTGGTTGCCAAACGTGCCGACAATATTTTCACTGCCAAGGCATTCATCCAAAATATCTGGTCTGCGATATGTGAATCTCGTGCCGTCGTGGCAGACTGCACAGGTAAAAATCCAAATGTTTTTTATGAGATCGGTATGGCACATTCAGTTGGCAAACCTGTAATCTTGATAACCCAAAATAGCGATGACGTACCCTCTGACTTGAAACACAACCTGTACATTCCTTATGAAAATACGCTGGAAGGGCTAAGCAGATTAGAGCAGGCGCTTCTCCAAACATTTAAAACGGAATTATCGCTAAGCTGCGCCTAACGACTCATTCAACCCGACCGCCCTCAGCTTGCCTTTGATCAACATTTGTTGGTACATCGTGCGTTGCTGCCGGCGTCTGGCGTCGAGTTAAGTGGGGCGTTATGCTGCTGACTTGTGTGGAATCAACCAAACTTGGCGGCAACTTTTGTGATAGGTATGCAGAGATCAAAAGCGAATGAGGGCTTGAGGAAGCATCGGCCACAGAAGCTGTATAGATTTGAGTACATCCGTGGGAAATACAGCGGCTTGACCCAATGGCATCGGCGGTGGCGCGCCTTTGACGAGATGGAGAAAGAAGAAGACGGGTATAAAGATTTGGTCGTAAGGTGGCGGAAATACAAAGAAGAAGAGTTGGATGATATTAAGAGCGAGCATTAACCGTCGCCGCCTAACAACGGCATGCGCCCGACCGCGAATCAGCATGCCTCTCATGCAGGACTTGCCGCTCCCGGGGTTGAATGCGCGGCCTTAGACAGCTTCGATTACTTTAAGGAGGACGCAAGATGAAGAGAAAATATTTAGTTGCCCTCACAAATGGTACTTGGCCTGTCTGCCATGTTTAATCAGAAAGCGCTCCCCCAACGGGACTTATTCATCTAAAACTTATCCCGATTCATAACTCGGGTAATCTCTACATTCTTGACTCAAAGACCGGGCGATTACCTACCAAAATCAAAGAGGCGGTTTCTCGTGCGAACCGCCTCATCTGATCCATTTCGTTAAAGCTCATCCGAAAGCAAGTACGCTCACCGCACGGCTTCGAGGAAGCGGAAATCCGACATCCAGCTGTCCCCCGATTCATCGCTGAGGATAGCGATTCGACCGGTGCTCATGAAAGCCATCTTGAGGATGTCCCATTCTTCGTCGCTGATGTTCCCCTGCTGTGAGCTGACGCCCCCTTCGTCCCAAACAATGACGACTTCTCGACCGCCGGCGATCTGGAAATTACCGACCCGGCTGATGCGTCCGTAATGCCACTCGAATTTCGCGCCGGCCTCTCTGGCCTGTGTCGCTTCCACTCCTTCGGCGCTCGTCTCTCGCACCCGATGTCCATCGCCTCTAGTTGATCTAGCCTTTTTCGTGGATTTAGTCGCAGACTTGGGCATATGTTATTTCCTCCTTGTTGGTGTCACGTGCTGGCCCTTTTGGTAAGAACGACGCAGTGCTCTCCGGTAGCTGTTGTATAGATGCACTGACGTGAAGAGGGTAGCCTAGCACCACGAGCGGAGAAATTCAAAGACGGGTTCACGTCAGGCGCTGTCTAACAACTCATTGAACCGGAGCACTCGACAGCAGGGCTTTCATCATTCTCTCTCTCGACTAGGTGCTAGAATACTGCTCGTCGGCGCGGGTTAATTCGGGCGTTCCGCGCTACTCTCACGCCCGGAGTGGTAGAATGAGGTTGGAAACAAATTCTCACATCCTCAGAGATTGCGGAGAAAGGGTAACCGCAATGCCCCAGACACAGGAAATCGCCAGGTGAGTCCGATCTATCCCACCGTACCTACCCAGCGATAGGACGAGATGGAATCATTCCAGCCGCCGCCGGGGGAGCCGGTGATCTGGGCGCAGCCGGGTGGCTCGCTGATAGGGACCGTGCCGTGCAGACGGCGAACCACCACGCCGCCGAAGCGGGTGAGCCCGGAGGGGACAGGCTCAAGAGCCAGCCTCTTACCCTTGAAATCATCGTGCTCAAAGAAATGGATGTCGCGGCTGGCCGAGATGATGAGGGCGCTTGAGCCGCGGTCTTCCATGTCGTCGTCAAAATCCCAGTCCACGACAATGAAGTTGTACTTACCGAGGTCTTTATGGTTGTCGCGGGCGAGGAAGCCGATGTGCTTAGTCAGCGGCAGGCGTCCGACCAGGGCGTTGATGGCCGAGAGCAGGCCCCGGGTGCCGGTGGCCCACGCCGCCAGCGTGGCCGCGGTGTCGAGCTTGTCCACCAGCGCTTTAATCGCCGGGAGCACTCGCATGAGATCAGCAGCGCTCGTGAACGGGCTGCCAGCCGGGACCATCAGGAGCACGGCGTTGCCGGCCAAATCCTGATCGCGGAACAACGCCGCCACCGAGGGCAGCGGCAGGGGCACGATCTCGAGCTTTAGCGGCGTGGTGGGAATGAGGATCATGCCGGTGTCCTGAGTGGTGCCCACGCGCCCACGCACCTCGAGCTGCACTCCTAACCGCCGCGTCACTGGTGCCTTCGCCAACGCGGTGTCGAAGTTGGCGTCCGTCATCTCGGTGACCAGCGGCGGCAGCGCGATGGTGACAGCCGAGGCGTCGGGCGCGCCGCCGACGACGGCGACGTCGCCGAGCTTCGCGCCAGTGTCGAAATCGGTAAAGCGCCAGCCGAAATCTATGCGGAGCTGGCCGGAAACGTCTCGCATGCCCACTGGGACGGTGCCTGTGATTGATGCCAGCCAGCCCTCGATATTGCCGGGGATGGGTGCTGCGGCGAGACCAGAAGTGACGTTGGTGAGCACGCTGGTCGCGGTCGCCGGCGGCGGCCACGGCTTGATGGGCCCAGCCTCCGCCGGGAGCTGTACGTGCTTGAGGATGACGTTGAGATTAATCGTGCCGGTCACCACTTCGACATCAGGGATGTCCAGAACCTCTGTGGGCGCGGCCACGAGTTCGATCGGCAGGCCCGCGACGAGGTGACCACTCGGCGCTTGAATCTGAAACGATTTGACATAGCTCAGCAGGCTCATCGGGTTCTCCTTTTTGCCTCTCCAACTGCTCTCCGTTCCAAGATTGTTGTCCTCGCGGAGAGGTCTTATCAAGAGGTGTGGAAACGTGGTAGCGGGTCATTTTCACTGTCAGTAAAGATCAATACGAATCAGTGGTTGAAATCAGATGCGCATAATCAACAGCTTACAGGCATCAAAGACGCGAATTTCCCAAAGGCTGACTTCGTAAGTCCTTTGCTGTAGAGCGGATTGCGAATGACTGTCAGGTCAGTCGCGCCAAAGCTCTCGGGCGGGTAATGCTGATGCAAGCACCCACCCGAGACCTTTGGCGCTACTGACAAGGCAACATCCGTACAGCCATTCGCAATCCACTCTAATACGGGCAACTTTTCAACTCCTGATTCGCATATTAGCTGTGATCTATAGTTAAATGCCTTGGTTATTGAGTGCTCATTCATCTGCAAAGGTCGAAGCGCGGTTAATAAAAATGGCCCTTACTAACAGGAAGCGAGGAGTCATACTTGTATAAAAGCAATACTCATGCCAATCACGATGCCGCTCTCATCCAGTCTCTTTGAGGCGAAAAAGGAAACTGCGTTTTCCCTTAGAGTGACAGGGTGTCTACAAAAGAGAACAGATGTGAGCAGCAGGTATGTACTTCTGTTGACTCCCAGCTCTGAAGCCTGCGAACCGTCAACAGAGAATTAGCTTGCATGAAGATGATGCTCAACTTCTTCATGAAATCCGATGTATTGACGAAGGCTAATCCCGTTTCTCGCGTGAAGTTCCTTGCCGAAAATAACGAGCAGATGCGGGTGTTGACGCCAGGTGAGGAGAAGCTGTACCCGCTCGCGGCGTCTCAGCCTTTGCAAGACATCGCCGCGCTAATGCTTGAGACGGGGCTGCGCCCGGAAGAGGTCTGCCGCATTCGGCGCGAGAATGTTCATCTTGAGCACAATCATTTGTGCAACCCTTACGGCAAAACCAAAGCCGCCAAACGCAAAGTCCCGCTCTCAGAAAAAGCGGCTGCCGTGCTCGCCGGGCGGCTTGTAGACGTGAAGGGGGAATTATCTATTTCAAGGACGCGGTGGCGATTGTTAGAGTCAACAATGCGCACACGGCGACGATCACCCGCTCAGGCGTGCGCTCTTTCCGAATGTATGATCTGCGCCACACCTGGGCGACACGCGCAGCGATGGCTGGCGTTGACCTTGTGTGGCTAGCGGCGATGCTGGGACATTCACGCGTGCAGATGGTTATGCGCGGCGCGCATCCGACCGAAGAACATCAGTTTCAGGCAATGCAGAAAGTGCAGAAGTTTGTGGCAAGCGGCCTTAAAAAGGGAGGAAGTCAAGAGACAAACGGGAAAATTCACCTGCCTTTAGTGATGATGCTTTTTCTACGTTTGATCTCAGGGCTTCTTTTACCATGCAGGTTGCGGTGTCTTGTCCTGAGCAGAAACTCTTTGATTCTATGGAGGCGGCGATCGGAATCGAACCGATGAATAAAGGTTTTGCAGACCTCTGCCTTACCACTTGGCTACGCCGCCGAAGGCAAGGATGAAGGCGGAAGGATGAAGTAGATACAGGCGTTTGAAAGCTGGGCTTTCGTTCTTCATCCTTCCGCCTTACATCGTTGCGCTGAAGAGCGGGAGACGAGATTTGAACTCGCGACTTCGACCTTGGCAAGGTCGCACTCTACCACTGAGTTACTCCCGCTGACGTGATTAGAGATTCTACAGATTCAGCTTTTCTTGTCAAGCGGCCCTGCCGAAGTTGAAGGGGCGAAGCGGATGCACAGAGAGCGGGTCTTGGGCAAGGCGGCTCGCGGCGAGATGGCCGCACTTCAAAGGGTAAGGAGAGGGCGCCTTAAAAATCGTAGTGTGCGCCCGACCACCGTCGCTTGCGAAACTTGCCGTCTGTCCAGAAATTCTTGAGTAGCTGAAGACGCGGTCGCAGAGTCTGTGTGTCGGCGTCTGCGCCGGGCAGCAGGACGCTGACCACGTCATAGCGATAGGGCGCGCTGGTTTGCCCCAGCATGCGACGGTAGGCGCGAGCGGCGCGTGTGATCTGTCTTTGTTTGCGCAGGTCAACATTGGCTTCCGGCGGAGCGTACCAATCGGAAGAGCGCGTTTTGACCTCGACGAAGCAGAGCACGGGGCCATCATAGGCGACAAGGTCTATCTCGGCATGGACGACCGCCCCGCGCCGGTTGCGCCCGACGGGCAAGGTGAAGTTTGAGGCTACGAGGCGGTAACCGATGTTTTCGAGATGCAGCGCGGCCAAGGTTTCGCCGCGCCTCCCCAGAGCCAGATGCGGCGCGGGCCCAGCCTCCTTATCGTCGACGACCGGCACAGTCTCCTCGACGGGCGCAGAGGGCGTCCGTCTCATCCATCTTCTCGGATCGAAGGTTTGCCAGCGCATCAAATTTTTTAGCTCTCGCGGTGAGGGCTCAGACGCGTGAAAGATAAGCTATTTGCGAGCCGGGCACAATGAGCCATGAGAGCGCACTTACTGTACGGGCGCAGGATTGTGCGGGAGATTTTGAAGGTTGTCCGGCTATGTGTCGCTCTCAGCGCGAGCTTGGCCTCACAGGCTTTAAACGGCTTCATCCTTGCGGGCTGTTCGCTTCGCGCGCTACACTCAACGGGCAAAGAGCATGGGGAATCCTGCTAAACCCTGCCTTGTCTCGCTCACAAAATATCTCGAAACGAGAGGACGACCGATGCCGGAAGGTTTAGATCAGTCAGAAGAGTTAGCGAACGCGGAGCGCCATGAGGACGATGGGCGAGCGCGCGTGGACGAGTCGCGCCGCGCCTTGCCGCTTGTCGCCGTCGTCGGTCGGCCCAACGTCGGGAAGTCCACTCTCTTTAACCGCCTCACGGGCGAGCGGCGCTCGATTGTCGGCGACGAGCCGGGGATCACGCGCGACCGCATCTACGGCGAAGCCGAATGGAACGGTCGCCGTTTCGCGCTCGTGGATACGGGCGGCATTGTGCCGGACGACGATGCCGTCATTCCCGTCAATATCTTGAAACAGGCGGCTGCCGCGATTGAAGAGGCGGCAGCGCTCTTGTGGGTTGTGGACGTGCGCAAAGGGATAACGCCGCTCGATGAAGAGTTGGCCCACCTGCTGCGCTCGACGGGCAAGCGTGTGCTCGTCGCCGCCAACAAAGCGGACGCCGAACGGATAGAAACGGAGGCGGGCGAGTTCTATCGCTTCGGTTTCGAGGATGTCTTTCCGGTCTCGGCCGAACACGGCAACGGTCTGGGCGATCTGCTCGACGCTTTGACCGAAGGGCTCGAAGTCTCTCCCGAAGTTGAAGAGAAAGGGAACGCGCCGCGCGAGATAAAGCTTGCCATCATAGGTCGCCCGAACGTCGGCAAGTCTTCGCTCCTGAATCGGCTGCTCGGCGAAGAGCGCGTCATCGTCTCGCCCCTGGCCGGAACGACGCGCGACGCCGTGGATACAGTGCTCGAAGTCGGAGGCCAGCCGTTTCGCCTGATTGACACGGCGGGCATACGTCGCAAGGGTAAGACAGAGGAGATGGCGGAGAAGATGTCTGTCCTGATGGCGCGCAGAAGTCTTGAGCGCGCGGATGTCGCTATCGTCGTCATTGATGCCGCAGACGGAGTCGCCGCCCTGGATGCCAACATCGCAGGCTACGCGTTCGAGGCCGGTTGCTCCATCATCATCGCCGTCAATAAGTGGGACGCGGTCGAGAATAAAGAGACGGGTACGGTGTCGGCCTTTGAGCGGCACTTGCGCGACAAGATGAAGTTTCTGGACTGGGCCCCTGTCGTCACGATGTCGGCCTTGACGGGCCAGCGCGTCGAGAGGATTTTGCCGCTCGTGCTCAGGGCCAACGAGGCGCGCAATCGCCGCGTTCCGACTTCGCAACTGAATGCCTTCTTCGAGCGGGCCGTCTCACAGCCGAGAGGCGGCGGAGCGCCAGCGCCCGTCAAGGGCGGCGTCTCACGCCTGCACGTTCAGTACATGACGCAGGTGGGAATCCGACCGCCCACCTTCGTCCTCTTTACCGCAGGCGGCAGACCCGGCCTGCACTTCTCTTACGAGCGCTATCTACAGAATCGCCTGCGCGAAGAGTTCGATTTCTTCGCCACACCGCTTCGCATCGTCGAGCGCCATCGTCGTAAGAGCAGAACGAGCAATTAACAGGGGTGGCTGGGATAGAGAAGAAAGGATGAAGGCGGCAACGATGAAGGAAAGACAAACTGCTTTTATTCATCCTTCATCGTTGCCGCCTTCATCCTTTCCTCTCCTGCTAATCCCTGCTTTTTGTAGATTATGAGTGAGCAAAAGACAGAGTTCGCGGAGTTGTTCGAGCACATGAGCGATGCGGCCATCGTCGTGGACGAGGCGGCAAAGCGTGTGCTCGCCTGCAACGCCGCCTTCGTCGCGCTCGTCACGCGCTCCTTTCCTTCGCTCGGCGGGCGTGACATCTCAGAGTCTCTGGCCTTTGAAAGAAACAGCACAGAGGATGGTGAGGCATCCTCTAAGAGCTACACGCGAGCCACAGTCTTCGCGGGCGGCGAGTATCCCTTGCATGTGGAGGTCGAATGTCTCTCGTGTCACTGGCAGGAGACGGAGGCAACGCTTTGCCTGGTCAAGCGGGTTGACCGCGAGACGGAGGCGCACGTTGACGAGGTGACGAGCGACGAGGCGAGCGAACTCTTCGAGTACCTGCGCGAGGCTTCGGAGCAGTTGGAGGTCGTCAATCGCATCGTCGCCGCCGTCAATTCAAGCCGGACAATAGATCAGGTCTTCACTCTTGCGAGCGCACAGATGCGCGCGCTCATCCCTTTCGACCGCGCCTCCATCGCGCTCATAGATGCGGACGGCGCGCATCTCAGGGTCTTCGCGCTTTCGGGTCAATACGCCGAGCCGCTCTCCATCGGCGCGCGTGCCCTGATGCGAGGCTCCGTGACGGAGCTGGCGCTCAAGCAGCGCGAGATGATCGTCATCCCGGAGCTGAGCGCCGAGAAGCGTTTCAATGTTTATGACGACCTGCGCAGCGAGAGCTTTCGTTCCGCCGTCTGCGTGCCGCTCTATTCCGACAAAGGGCCCATCGGCAGCCTCAACCTGACGAGCCGCACGCCCGGAGCCTACGAGCGTAAACACCTGCTCGCGCTCGAACGCCTCGCCCCGCCGCTCGCTATCGCCATCGAGAAGGTGCTGCTGCTGGAACAGGCCGAGCGTCGCTCAAGAGAGATGGAGGCGTCTGCGCGCCGTGAAGAGCTGGCCGGGCGCATCGGTCGCCAGCTCTCAAGCTCGCTCGATGCCTCGTCGGTTTTGCAGGAGACGGTTGACGTGCTGGGCCAATCGCTCGGCGCTGATCGCTGCCACGTCACGCTCTTTGACGAGCGGGCCGAATATGCGCTCGTCGGCTATGAATATCTGTCGCGCCCGCGTATCGCTTCCATGCGCGGGCATCGCATACCCTTGCGCTCAAGCAAGTACGCGCATCGCGTGCTCGTCTCCGACGCGCCCGTTCGCATCGGCGACATCCGGGAGCTTCCACCCGACGAGCTTGTCAGCCTGTACGAGCGTCTAGGGGTGCGCGCCGTCCTGGGTGCGCCCATCATCATGAGCGGGGCGCACGAGGGCTTGATCGAGCTGCACGACTGTACTGCGGCTCGCCAGTGGACGGAGGACGACGCCAAGCTGCTCGGCATGGTCGCCAGGGAAGTCTCGCTGGCGCTCACGAATGCGCGTCTCTACGAGGCCAGCCGCCGACGCAGCGAAGAGCTTGAGGGGCTCTACAAGATTTCGCGCGCCTTCTCGACGCTGACAGACATCTCGGAAATCTACGGGCGACTGACGCGCGCCATCGCGCAGCTCGTCGGCGGCGAGCGTTGTTTGATCGCCACCTACGATCGCCGCCGCAATCTCGTGCGCGCCCAAGCGCCGGGCTATAACACGCTGCCGGAGCTGATCGAAGAGTTTCGCTTCAAGCTCGATCAGGATGGGCCCATCTCTTACATACATCAGAGCGGCGAAGCCTTCTACTCGAACGACCCGGCTGCCGACCCGCGCTTCAACCAGGGCTTGATAGAGCGATACGGCGTCCGCTCCGTGCTCGCCGTGCCGATGCGTATCAAGCGCGAGCTGATCGGCTTTATCTACGTCGCCAACCGGCCCGGCGGATTCCGCGAGCGCGACGTGCAACTGCTTGAGATATTCGCCGCGCAGGCCGCCGAAACCATCGCCAACGCCAGACTCTTTGCCACCATCCAGGCCCAGGCCGAACGCGAGGCCGTCGTCAATCGGCTGGTGCTCTCTTTGCAGCAGACGAGCGGCGCGCGCCGGGGCGTCGAAGTCGTGGTCGAGCGCGTCGGCGAGCTCCTTGAGCTTGATCGCTGCATAGTGATGCTCTTTGGCGAGGACGAGCGCGCGGATTTCATGGGCGAGTGGTGTGCTGTGGGAGTCGAGGCGATCAGCGAAGACCCGGAGATACAGGAGCGCTCGCGCGCCGAGCACTGGATCAGGACGCATCGCCAGCCGCTCATCATCCCGGATGTCCAGACGCACAGCCTCTCCGAAGGGATGGAGGATTTGAACGAGCGTATGAGCCTGCGCAGCCTGGCGGTCGTGCCCATCATGCACCAGGGACGGGCCATCGGCTCGCTCAGCGCGCATCAGACGCGCAGGCGGCGTTTGTGGGCCCAGGACGATATAGAGCTGCTGATGGCCGTCGCCACGCAGGTCGGGGCGACGCTTGAGAATGAGCGCCTGATCTCTGAGCTGCGCGAGGCCAATCGCCTCAAGGACGAATTCCTCGCCACGCTCTCGCACGAGCTGCGCACGCCGCTGACGGCCATCAAGGGATGGGTCGAGCTGCTTTGCGAGAGCGAGGCCACGGCGCTCGACCAGGAACTGGCCGAAGGGCTCGGCGTCATTAAGACCTCGACCGTCTCCCTCTCTCAACTGATCTCAGACCTGCTCGATCTATCGCGCATACAACGCAAGGGCCTGCAACTCGAACGCCAGCCGTCGAACATCAACAAGGCCGTGCATGAAGCGCTGGGGGCTGTGCGCCAGGCCGCCATCGAGCGCGGGCAGGAGGTGCGCCTTGAGCTGGACGAGAAGCTGCCGGATGCCTACCTCGACGCCCATCGCGTGCAGCAGATACTCTGGAATCTTTTGACCAACGCCATCAAGTTCACGCCCGAAGGCGGACGCATCACTGTGCGCTCGCGGCTCATCGCGCCCGATGGTATTCTCATTGACGAGGATGAAGGCGAGCCTTCACGCTGGGTCGTCGTCGAGGTCGAGGATACTGGCGAAGGGATTCCGCCGGATTTTCTTCCTTTCGTCTGGGATCGCTTTCGACAGGCTGACGGCTCCTCCACGCGCAGGCACGGCGGACTAGGCATCGGCCTCGCGCTCGTCAAGGAGCTGGTCGAAGCCCACGGCGGCCACGTCGAAGCCAAAAGCGATGGCCATGGGACGATTTTCACCGTTCGTCTCCCGCTCGAAAATTTCCGGGCCAATCAGATTCAAACAGGGATGGACGGGAGAACAAGGATGAAGGATGAAAGCAGGAATTAACAGGGATGGTCAGGATAAGAATTAAAACGAGGATGAAAGGCAAAAGCATTGCTGACTGAATTTCTTATCTCTTCTTCTTTACCCTGTTCATCCTGTCTATCCCTGTTAGATTCCTTCTTTCTTTCATCCTTCATCCTTGATCCTTTCTTCCTATCCTGCCCGTCCCTGTTAATCTCTTTATTAAGGACAAAAGATGAGCGAGCGTGCCGTCGAGTGGCAAAGGGTCGCGCGTGAAGGTGAAGCGCGCGCGGGAATTCTCAGGACTCGACGGGGCTTGATTGAAACGCCCGTCTTCATGCCTGTCGGCACGCTCGGCACGGTCAAGGGCACGCGTTTTGAAGTGCTCGAATCCACGGAGCTTGATGCGCGCATTATTCTGGGGAACACTTATCACCTGTGGCTGCGTCCGGGCGCCGAGGTCATCAGGGGTTGCGGCGGGCTGCACCGCTTTATCGGCTGGCAGCGGGCGCTGCTCACGGATTCGGGTGGGTTTCAGGTGTGGAGCCTGGGGGCTCTGCGCAAGATCACGGAGGAGGGAACGGAGTTTCGCTCGCACGTTGATGGGAGCCTTCGTTTTCTCTCGCCCGAAGTCTCTATGCAGGTGCAGGCGGCGCTCGGCTCAGAGATCGTGATGGCTTTCGACGAGTGCGCGCCGGGCCGGGCCACGCACGAAGAGGCGCGACTGAGCATGGAATTGACGGCTCGCTGGGCGGAGCGTTCGCGCCGGAGCTTCGACTCTCTGCAAAGCGAGGGGATGGATACGGGCAGGCTCGACGACGCCGATACCTTGAGCGGCGCGCAGGCTTTATTCGGAATCGTACAGGGCGCAGGATACGCGGATTTGAGGCTGGAGAGCCTGCGGCGCACGGTCGACATAGGCTTTGACGGTTACGCCATAGGGGGCCTGAGCGTCGGCGAGGAAAAGAGCCTGATGTATGAAGTCCTCGCCGCCCTTGCGCCCTTGATGCCCGAAGAGCGCCCGCGCTACCTGATGGGCGTGGGGACGCCCGAAGACCTCCTCGAAGCGGTCGCGCGCGGCGTTGACATGTTCGACTGCGTGCTGCCGACGCGCAACGGTAGAACCGGCCAGGCGTTCACTGCGCGCGGGAAGCTGAATGTCAAGAATGCGCGCTTTGCGACGGACGAGCGCCCGCTAGACGAGGCTTGCTCCTGCTCTGTCTGCCAGCGCCACTCGCGCGCCTATCTGCGCCATCTATACGTGACCGGGGAAATGCTCGCCAGCATCTTATTGACGCATCACAACCTCGCCTTCTTCCTTGACACTATGCGGCGTGTGAGGCAAGCTATCCGGTCTGGCGATTTCACGCGATTTCGGCGAGATTTCATAGAGCGGGTCGGCTCAGGCGTGGAGTGAGCGTGCGTTTCAGTCAGCGCCCGCCCGGGCCGCAGGCGCGAGCGGGCGAAGGCAGAGTGGGCACTCCCCTGGCGCTCGCCTGTCGCCAATATCAAAACACAGGTTTCGCAACTAAAACTGATGACTATTCTGGCTATCTTCTTTCAATCCGGCGCTGGCGGTTTTCTCGTCCAGTTCCTCCCGATCTTTCTGATCTTCGGCGTCTTCTATTTCCTGCTCATCGTCCCGCAGCGCAAGCGACAGAAGGAGTTGCAGGAGACCATCGCTAATCTGAAGGCGGGCGACCGCGTCGTTACCACGGGCGGCCTCATCGGCACGATCACGGCTGTCAGAGAGACGAGCCTGCTCTTGAGAAGCGCCGATAAATCTATCATCGAAGTCGCGCGCTCAGCCGTTGCCGGTCTTGAGGCCGTAGAGAAGAAGTAGTCGCATCGAACTTTTGAGCCCGGCGCACACCGCATGGGCCCTTTTATCCGTTCTCCTATGAAGAAAAAGAATCTGCTCCAACGCTTTATCATCATCGCCATCGTCACACTGGTGGGACTCTACTTGGTGATCGGCCCGCACCGGCGGCCACACCTCAGCGATTTCACGCTGGCGGGCATCAAGAATAACCTCAAGGATAATATTCGGCTCGGTCTGGACTTGAAGGGCGGGTCGCACCTGGTCATGCGCGTCCAGACAGACAAGTTCTTGCAGACGTTGACAGAGAGCAATCGCGCTGCCGCCGAGAAGGCTGCCAGGGATGCCGGATTCCCCGTCAAGGAATCGCGCTCGAACATCGCGGGCGGCAACTACAGCTTCAATCTCGATCTCAACGAGGCGGCGAGAATCAACGAGGTCGCCGAGGAGGTCAGGAAGAAAGTTGACCTCAACGACTGGTCTGCCTCCGTCAGCGGCAATACTGTGACGTGGACTTTGACGAACGCGGCGCAGCGTACCCTGGCCGAGCAGGCGACAGATCAGGCAGAGAGGATTATCAACAGCCGCCTCGATGCCGTCGGCGTCGCAGAGCCTTTAGTGCAACGACACGGCGGGCAGAACTCTCACCAGATACTCGTCCAGATGCCCGGCATCCAAGACCCGGAGCGCATCAAGGAATTGCTCAAGGGCGAGGCGCGTCTGGAACTCGTCCACGTCGTCAGCCCCCCCAGCCCGACGCCCGCGCAAAGCTACGCGACGCCCGAGGAGGCCATTGCCTCTCTGGGCGGCAGCGTCCCCTCTAACCGCAAAGTCCTGCCTTATGCCGAGCGCACTGAGCCGACGACTGCGGGCGGGCAGGAGGCCAACGCCAATGAGCAGAAACAGAAGCGCTACGTCGTCGTCGAATATCCGTCTGTTGTGAGCGGAAGCGAGTTGCGAAACGCCTCGGCGGTGCAGGGGCGCGGCGGCGCTGACGATTATCAGATCGCCTTCTCCTTAAAGCCCTCGGGCGCTGAGAAGTTCGGTCAATGGACGGGCGCGAACATCAACGAGTACATGGGCGTCGTCTTAAACGACGAGGTCAAATCCATCGCCTACATCAAATCGCAGATTACCGATTCCGGCGAGATTTCCGGGCGCTTCACCAAGCAATCGGCTGAAGACCTGGCCTTGACGCTTCGCTCCGGCGCGCTGCCCGCGCCCATCGAGTATCAGGAAGAGCGCACGGTCGGCCCGAGCCTCGGACAGGATTCAATCAAGGCGGGCGTCACGGCTTCGCTCGTCGGCCTCGCGCTGGTCGTCCTCTTCATGCTCTTCTACTATCGCGGCTCGGGCGTTAACGCCGTCATCGCGCTGCTCCTGAACATGATACTGATGATGGCGGCGCTCATTATCTTCAAGGCGACGCTGACACTGCCCGGCATCGCCGGAATCATCCTGACCATAGGCATGGCCGTTGACTCCAACGTGCTCATCTTCGAGCGCATACGCGAGGAGCTGCGCACGGGCAAGACCGTTCCTTCGGCGGTCGAGCAAGGATTCGGGCGCGCCTTCGTGACGATCATAGATACGCACGTCACGACCATCATCTCCTCGCTCTTTCTCTTTGTCTTCGGCACGGGGCCGATTCGCGGCTTCGCCGTCACGCTGGTGCTCGGCCTGGTCGTCAATCTTTTCTCCGCCGTCTACGTCTCGCGCACGATCTTCATCTGGCTCCTTGGCCGCAAAGGACGACGCGCAGAGTCGCTCAGTATTTAACAGCAGTGAAGAGTGACGAGTGAGAAGTGTTCGGCCTTCACTCGTCACTTGCCACTCGTCACTTATCACTGAATTTATATGATTCAATTTTTTAAAAACGTACGCATTGACTGGCTGGCTGACCGCCGGATTTTTATCGCCATCTCAACTCTGCTGATGCTGGCCGGTCTGGTTTCGGCAGTGGTCAGGCAGGCCGCGCCGGGCGGAACGGATGCCTTTAACCTCGGCGTTGATTTCAAGGGCGGGACGGTCGTGACGGTCAAATTCCGACAGCGCCCGTCAGCCGAAGAGATACGCGCCGCGGTCAATAAACAGGGGCTCAGCGACGCCGTCATTCAACTCGCCACGGATAAGCAGGACGAGGCTCTCGTCAAGCTGCCGCAACTGGGGCAGGCCGCCACGAACGAGACAGAAGCTCAGGCCCAGGTTGATGTCGGTCGGGCCAAGGTGAGGGAAGCGCTCAACACCTTCGGGCCGGAAGCCCAGAAGGAGCTGAGGGACGAGCCGCAGGCGGCTTATAAGATCGTCGGCACGGATGCGGTCGGGCCCGTCGCCGGTCGCCAGTTGCGCAACCAGGCCGTGGCCGTCACTCTGGCGGCGCTCGTCGGCATACTGCTCTACATAGCCTTTCGCTTCGAGTGGTCGTACGGCGCGGCGGCCGTCATCGCCGTCTTTCACGACGTGCTGGTCACGCTCGGTTTCTTCTCCATCTTTCAATGGGAGATCAGCCTCACGGTCATCGCCGCGCTGCTGACCCTGGTCGGCTTCTCCGTCAACGACACCATCGTCGTCTTCGACCGCATCAGAGAGAACCTGCGCCTGCACCGCCGCGACTCCCTCTATAAGGTGACGAACGATTCGATCAATCAAACGCTCTCGCGCACGATCATCACGTCGGGGCTGGTCTTTTTATCCGTGCTCGCCATGGTCTTGTTCGGCGGCGACGTGTTGCGCGGCTTCAGCCTGGCGCTTTTGATCGGCATTATCTTCGGCACATACTCTTCCATCGCCATTGCCAGCCCGATCATGGTCTGGTGGCAACAGCGCCTGGATGCCGGTCGCATCAACACGCCGACGGCGAAAAGCGGAACGGCCACGCGTGCCACGCCGCGCACGAGCAAGGCGAAAGCCGCCGCCCTTTGAAAGCCTCTTTGATGGGCCATCTTTGATCTGCGGAACACGCCTCACTGAAAATTCATTTTACGCTTGACTTTCCTAGTCATTGCGGCATAGACTGCCCGCGTTGCTGGCCAATTAAATAGCCCTGGAAATCGTGCCCGTGTTTCAGTCTCTGAAACGGACAGGGGGCGCGGTGGTCTATGTTGAGCGGCCAGTCGTGTTTGTGTCATTCCCGCACAGCGGTTGGTTCTAAAGCTTAACGGTGTGATCTAAAGCGCCGGTCACCGCTGTTTTCCCCCTCCATAATTTTTAAGGCTCAAGCGGGCATGCAGGCGGCGACGTTTGATAGCTATTTTGAGTTTTAAGATTTCGCACCCCTGATCCATTTGGCACCGGAATAGGGAGGATAAACAAAATGTTCGATCACCTGGTCGAGTCTACTTCGCACAAGGACGATCTGGCGCGGAAAGGCTCGTTTATTCTAGGGACGATTGCCGTCTACTTTGTGCTGGGCACGGCCCTGCTCGTCTTCAGCATCTGGCAGTACGACGCCTACCTGGAGAATCAGAATCTTGAGCTGACGACTCTGGTTGCGCCCGTGCCCGTCATGCCGCAACAAGCCACGCCCGATCAGCCCAAGCCCAAGCCGTCCGAAGCTCAGCCGAAAGATCAGCAGGTCGCAACCCGCACGGAACTGGTCGCCAGGGTTGACCAGCCGATAGCCCCGAAAGAGGTCTCGGCTGTGGCCAGCAAAGTCCCGCCGATCCCGAAGGGCGTGCCCGTCGCGCTCGGCTCATCGAATACGGAAGCGACCGTCTCTGGCCCAATCGGAACCGGCACCGGCACGGGTATTCCCGGCGGCACAGGCACCGGCAGCGGAAATAACGTGGTGGTTAATGACGAGCCGCCGCCGCCGCCGCCCAAACCGTCGCCGCCCAAACCGACAGCGCCGATTTCGGGCGGTGTGCTCAACGGTAAAGCGATCAGCTTGCCGAAGCCGCAGTATCCGGCCATCGCCAGGACGGCGCGTGCTTCCGGCACTGTGACCGTGCAGGTGACCATTGATGAGAACGGCAGTGTGATCTCTGCGCATGCTGTGGGCGGCCATCCGCTCTTGCAGGCGGCGGCAGTGGCTGCGGCTCGTCAGGCGCGCTTCTCCCCGACGAAGCTCTCGGGACAGCCCGTGAAGGTCACAGGCGTGATCACGTACAATTTTCTTCCGCAATAGTAATGTGCCCGGCGCGTCCGCAGCAGCCTTCGACCCAGGCGGTTCGTTAAGGCTCGCCGCAAGTGTCTCGCTCTCGGCTCTTGACGATTGTATTGAAACCTTTTGGAGGGGTTCACCGTGACTATTCTAACAAGCATTCTCGGAATGAAAGCCCTGAGCTTTCTAGTCTTTTTGTGGCAGGAAGCGGCGGCCAGCCCGGCGGCCCCCGCTGGTGAGAGCAGCGAATCGCAGTTCACGATCACGGAGATGATCAAGAACCTGGGCGGCGTCGCCATGGGCGTGGTCATCATCCTGCTGATCATGTCCGTTTACGCTGTCGCCATCATGGTCGAGCGCTACCTGACCTACAGGGCCGCCAAGCAGCAGTCGCGCGAATTCGCTCCGCGCGTGGCCCAGGCCCTCAAGAACGACCGCATCGAAGAGGCCATCAACATCAGCGACAAGCATAAGAGGTCGCATCTGGCGATGGTCGTCAATAGCGGTCTTCAGGAGTTCCGCGCCCATGAGGGAACATCCGACATCTCCGGCGATGAGATCGAAGCCTCTAAGCGTGCGCTCCAACGCGCCATCGCTATCAAGACGGCTGAGTTCCGGCGCGGTCTCTCGGGTCTTGCGACTATCGGTTCGACCGCACCGTTCGTCGGACTCTTCGGGACGGTGTTCGGCATCATCAACGCTTTCCGTGGCATGAAGAACGCCGAGTCGGCTGGTATCGCGGCGGTCGCCGGAGGTATCTCCGAGGCGCTCTTTACCACGGCGCTCGGGCTGGCGGTGGCTGTGCCCGCTGTGTGGCTCTTCAACTATTTCACGGGCAAGGTTGACGGCTTTATCGTCGAGATGGACAACTCGGCTTCGGAGCTGATCGACTATTTCCTGAAGAATCGCACGCGGGCTTTGAATCCGTCTGCGACGATACCGAGCTCTAAATTGAATCCATAAAAGATGGACGGGCGGCGGTTGCTTCCGACAGCGACCGTTGCCGCTACCGAGCGTGAGCGTCGCGCCCGGCTCTCTTCGGAGCGGGGCGCGGCCCTGCCCGTTGAAGTTTTTCGTCGTCAGGAGATTTGTTATGGGAATGTCATCCGGCGGAGGCGGCGGCCTCCAATCCGAAATCAACGTGACGCCGATGGTGGACATCATGCTCGTGCTGCTGATCATCTTCATGGTGGTCACGCCCTTCTTGCAGCAGGGCGTAACGGTCGCCATCCCGCGCGACATGAACAGCCCAGATGTTGACCCGGCGATCATCAAGGAGTCTTCCGTGGTGGTCTCGATCCCGAACGATGGCGAGTTCTATGTCGCCAAGGATCAGGTCACGAAAGAAGAGATGGCCACGCGCATTGACCGTATGTTGAAGACCAAGTCCGAAGCCGACAAGATCGTCTATATCAAGAGCGGCGTCGGCGTCAAATACGGCACTGTCGTGGAAGTCATCAACATCATTCGTAAGAGCGGCGTGGATAAAATCGGGCTCGTCGCCGATAAGAAGAAGAAGGGCGCGCCAGCGCCGGCAGCCGCCGCTTCTTAGGAAAAAGATTAGCCCGGCAAGAAGCGCACCCGCGCGGCGAAGCGTAATGGGTGCGCTCGCGCCTCGGTCTAGAGGAGTTCAGATATGGGGATGAGTAGTGGCAAAGGCGGCGCGACCGCCGTGCCGTATATCAACGTCACACCTTTGATCGATGTTTTGCTCGTGCTGCTGATCATCTTCATGGTGGTCACGCCGCTCAAGCCCAGCCGCTTCGAGGCCAAAGTGCCGTCCGAGCCCGATCCCAATCAGGACTTGAGCCAGATCAAGCCGAATCCGCTCACGCTCGTCGTGACGGTCAGCAGCGATCTCAAGCTCAAGCTGAATCAGGACGATTTCGGTTCGGTCAACGATACTGGCCCTTTGAGCCAGCGGCTCACGGGTCTCTTTGCCCAGCGCAAAGAACAGCGGGCCTACAGGCCCGGCACGGAGGAGGTCGAGAAGACCGTCTTCATTAAAGCGCCGCGTTCGTTAGCTTACGGCGATGTGGTGAAAGTCATAGACGCCATCAAGGGCGCGGGCGCAAATCCGGTCGGGCTACAGGTGGACGACCTGGCGCAGTGACAAGCAGTCGTGAGCGATGAGTGATGAATGATGATGAGCGCGGCGGGCGCGTCTCATCATTCATCGCTTAATAATTCAAATTGGGGGCCATTAACCGATGAAACTCTCTCAAGCCAGGGTCGCGCTCCTGATCTTGGTGGTGCTAGTCAGCACTCCCGGCTGCGCCGTCATCAACCGCATCCGCGCTAAGAACGAATTAAACGAAGCCGCACGCGCCTACAAGGGCGGTCATTTCGACGAGGCTGAACAACGCTCCCGTCGTGCCCTTGAGCTTGATCCCAATAACAAGAACGCGCCCTCTTTTATCGCGCGCTCAATCCACGCGCAGTACAAGCCCGGTGTGGACACGCCGGAAAATCTGGCCCTCGCGCGCCGGGCCATTGAAGCCTATCAGCAACTGCTCGCGGTCAACCCGAATAACGAAGAGGCATACAAAGCCATAGCCTATCTCTACGGTGCGCTCAAGGACGATCAGAAGCAGCGAGAGTGGATTATGCAGCGCGCAGGCAATAACTCCGTGGACGCTGCCAAGCGCGCCGAAGCATACGTCGTGCTGGCGAGCCAGGACTGGAACTGCTCCTACACCATCACGGAGCAGCCCGGCATCAAGGCGACAGAGGGAACGAAGATCGTTTATAAGAAACCGAAAGAGCAGAAGGATTATGACGCGGCGGTCGCCTGCGTCACGCGCGGATTGGAGGAGGCCAACCAGGCCATCAGCCTCGATCCGAACAACGAGTCGGCCTGGTCTTTCAAGACCAACCTGCTGCTCGAAAAAGTTAAGTTCGCCGAGATGGACGGCAAGCCCGAAGATAAGGAACGGCTACAGAAAGAGGCCGAGACCGCACAGCAGCAGACCATCAAGCTGAGCGAAGAGAACGAGCGAAAGAAAGAGGCGGAAGAAGCCAAAAAGGGTCAAAAGCCGCCAACCAGCTAAAACTCCTGTCGAGCGTTTTCGCCCGACCTCCCCGCCCCCAGAGCCATACCCACAGGTGATGCTCATCTTTCGAGTCGAGCATCACCTATTGTTATAATAGAGAACTCGGGACTCAAAACTCGGGACTCAGAATAAAAGCGATTACCCTCCTTTTCATTCTGAGTCCTGAGTCCTGAGTCCTGAGTCCTGATTTTATGATTCGCATCGAAGACATCGTTGAGAAGGTTGCGCGCAATCACCCGCAGGCAGACCTGGACCTGCTGCGCCGCGCCTACTTCTTTTCGGCGCGCGAGCACAAGGGGCAGATGCGCGCATCGGGTGAGCCCTACCTTGTGCACCCGCTCGAAGTCGCCAACATCCTTGCCGACATGCGGCTCGATGCCGTCTCGGTCTCGACAGGACTCCTGCATGATGTCGTCGAAGACACGCTCGTAGACCTCGACACGATTCGTCAATATTTCGGCGATGAAGTCACACACCTCGTTGACGGCCTGACCAAGATAGCGCAGATCAGCAACGTCTCGCGCGAAGATCAACAGGCGGAGAACGTCCGCAAGATGTTGCTGGCGATGATTGACGATGTCCGTGTCGTGCTCGTCAAGCTCGCCGACCGCCTGCATAATATGCGCACGCTTCAGTACCTCAAGCCGGAGAAGCGCAAGCGCATCGCGCAGGAGACGATGGATATTTTCGCGCCCATCGCGCACCGCCTGGGGATGGGCAAGCTGCGAGGAGAGCTCGAAGACCTGGCATTCCAGCACCTGCACCCTGAAGAGTATCGAGAGCTTGCCGCGCAGCTTGAAAAACGGCGACCCGAAAACGAAGCCTTCCTGACGGGCGTCACCGCGCGCATCGAAGAGAAGATGCACGAAGCGGAAGTGCCTTACGCGCGCATAGAGGGGCGCGTCAAGCGGCTCTATTCGATCTGGAAAAAGCTGAAGGCTCAAAAGATCGAGCTCGACCAGGTTTATGATCTCGTCGCCGCGCGCGTCATCACGCCGAACGAGGTGCGCCATTGCTACGCGGCTCTCGGCGTCATTCATAACAACTGGAAGCCAGTGCCTGGCCGCATCAAGGACTGGATCGCCACGCCGCGCGATAATCTCTACCAGTCTCTTCATACCTCCGTTATCGGCGAGAAAAGCCAGTCCTTTGAAGTACAGATTCGCACCGAAGAGATGCACCGCATCGCCGAAGAGGGCGTCGCGGCCCACTGGAAGTATAAGGAGGGAAGGCGCGGCGCTGATTCCGACGACGAGGCTCTCAAAGCCCTGCGCTCGCTCGTCGAATGGACGCAGGAGGTCAAGGATTCCAAAGACTTCCTGGATTCCTTAAAGCTCGATCTCTACCCGAAAGATGTCTATGCGTTTACGCCCATGGGCAAGGTGATTCAGCTTCCGCGCGGCGCGACCCCTGTTGATTTCGCCTACATGATTCACTCCGAGGTCGGCAATACCTGTACGGGCGCGCGCATCAATAATCGAATAGTCCCGCTGCGCCAGCAGATTCAAAACGGCGATGTTGTCGAGATTATCACCACGCCGAACTCGCATCCCTCGCGCGACTGGCTGAACTTCATCGTCACGTCGCGCGCGCGCAATCGCGTGCGCCACTGGGTCTCAGAGCAGCAGCGGGCCCAGTCCCTGGAGATCGGCAGGAAGCTCTTCGAGAAGGAGGCGTTTCGCTTCCAGCTCTCGGCCAAGAAACTGTTAAGTGACAATGACGGGGCATTCAAGCGTGTGGCCAGCGAATACGGCTACGGTCGCATAGACGATCTGCTGGCGGCGATTGGCTATGGAAAGCTAGTGCCGCGCAACGTGATTGCGAAATACCTCGGGCCGGAGAAGTTCGAGGAGCTGGATCAGAAGAAGGAGTCGCGCCTGTCGAGCAGCGTGCGGGCCGTCAAGCGTCTCATCCGTCTGGGTGACGACTCAATCGTGGTGCGCGGCGTTGACGACCTGATGGTGACGCGCGCGCGTTGCTGCAATCCGCTGCGCGGCGAGGAGATCATCGGCTACATCACGCTCGGCAAAGGCGTCGCCGTTCACACCCGACGCTGCAAGAACGTCTCTCAATTGATGGTCAACCCCGAGCGCATAGTCGAGGTCGAGTGGGCCGGCAAGGCTGACAAGGAGGCTTATGCCGTCAAGCTGCTCGCCATCACGGAGAATCGCACGGGGATGATCGCCGGGATCACGGGCGCAATCTCGGACATGAAGACCGGGATACGCGATGCACGCGCCACGGTCGCCGATGACGAGCGAGGCCGCATCGAAGTGACGGTCGAGGTCTTCGACGTGAAGCATCTCGACAAGGTTATCAATTCGATCAAGAACGTGCCCGGCGTGCTCGACGTGGAGCGCCAGCAGGGCGTGGCCTGAGAGCGACGCGAAAGGGCGGGAAGGCGTAGGAGGCTGCAAGGGGAAGGCTAAGAGATGTGTAATCATCTCTCCTTTTGACCCCCTTGTCCTTTTCACCTTTTCGCCCTTTTTCTGTTAGAATGCATCTTTTGTTTACGCAGTTGAAAAAGAGGTCATCGCAGACAGTGAGGGAGATCATCAGGACAGAGAACGCGCCCGAAGCCATTGGGCCTTATTCCCAGGCTGTTCGGGCCGCCGGGCTCGTCTTCGCTTCGGGGCAGATACCGATTGACCCGGCGACGGGTCAATTCGTCCCCGGAGGCATCGCCGAACAGACGGAGCAGGTTTTGCGTAACCTCTCGGCTGTGCTTGAGGCTGCCGGGACGAGCCTCTCGCGGGTGGTAAAAACCACTGTTTTCCTGGCCGATATGGGCGACTTTGCGGTGATGAATGAGGTTTACGGGCGCTACTTCGACCGGGAAGCCCCGGCGCGTGCGACCGTCGAGGCGGCGCGGCTTCCGCGCGAGGCGCGCGTCGAGATTGAAGCCATCGCGCTTGCCGGAAAAGAATAGCTACCGGCCCAACGCCCATGTGGATTTAGTCATCCTAGTGGGCACTGAAGTCCGGTAGCCTGCGGTGTTGAAAACTTAAGTTGAAGACTCGTCAGGCCGCCTTTGCGACTTTACCGGCCTTGATACAACTGGTGCAGACCTTCATGCGCAAAGCCCCGCCGCCGGGCCTTTGAACGCGTATGGATTGCAGGTTGGGATCGAAGCGACGGCGCGTGCGATTGTTGGCGTGCGAGACATTATTGCCGAATTGCGGGCCTTTGCCGCAGACTTCGCATCGTTTAGCCATGATTACCAGATACCTCCGAGCTTGATTAAAGCGTGTACGACCTATCAGTCAGTTAAGCTTGAAAAAGCGAAACGAATTCAAAACGAGAATTTATAGCAAACAGGTTTCACTAAAGTCAAACATGGGCGGTCGCAAGAAGCCCCCAGTCCAGTAGCAATTATCGTCTAGTCTGAAGGAGCAAGAGCCAAAGTGCAAAGAGTTGTCAAACAGATTCTTATATTAACCCTCGTCACGTCCGCCGCCTTTTCCATTGCCGCCTGCAATAAAGCGGGCGGAGGTGACGCGAGCAGCAGTGCCGTCGCGGCCACCGTCAACGGCAAGAGCATCATGTTGAGCGAAGTTGATAAGCTGATCAGCGACCAGGTTCAGGGCCAGCAGGGGCAGATGTCCCCGCTTGAGCTGGCGCAGGCGCGCTTGCAGGTCTTAAACACGTTGGTCCAAAAAGAGGTGCTATTTCAGCGCGCAGAGAAGGAGAAGCTTCTGCCCACGGAAGAGGAGATCACGCAGTTCATCAGCAACATGAAGCAGCAGGCCAACATGACTGATGATCAGTTTCAGAAGAGATTGAAGGAGCAGGGCCAGACGGTCGAGTCGCTGCGCGAAGAGGCGCGCAAGACCCTCGCCATTCAGAAGCTACAGGACAAGACCTACGGCAAGATCACGATCAGCGATAAAGAGGTCGAGGATTATTACAATAACAATCGCCAGGTCTTCGTCAATGCGCGCGGCGTAGAGCTCGCAGACATCGTCGTTGATCCGCTGAACAACGGCTTGCAGGACGACGCCAAAAGTGATGCCGAGGCCAAGCAGAAGATTGATATCATCTACCAGCAGTTGAAGAGCGGGGCGGACTTCGCCGATGTCGCGCGCGCGCGCACGGAAGACCCTCAGAGCGCGCGCAACGGCGGCGACATAGGCTTTGCCACCGAAGATGATCTCAAGCAGAACGGCTTCCCGCCGGAGTTGGTCAGCAAGTTCTTCGGCTCCGATATGCAGCCCGGCAGCTTTACAGAGCCCATACGCTTCGGCACAGGGAAGTGGTATATCTTCAAGCTGAAGAGGAAACAGCTTCAGACGGAGAATCTGACGCTGGAAAGTCCTGGCGTGCGCGAGCAGATTACGAATGCTCTGCTTAATCAGCGCAAGCAGATTTTGAATGCCGCGCTGCTCGAAGTGGCGATGAACGACGCCAAGATCGTCAACAATCTGGCGACCAATATGCTCAACAGTCCGAGCAACCTGAGCGGCCCACGCCCGGCTGGCGCGACTGCGCCTGCGACAGGCCCGAGTCCGGCTGCGACTGCGGCGACGCCGCAGGCGGCGAACACTACTCCCGCCGCGAGCGCGTCTCCGGCGGCTGTGGCTGCAAGCCCGGCGAAGAGCAGAGAGGCTGCCCCGGCAGCTTCGCCGAAGGCTTCGCCCCGGCCTTAAAGGGGCGCGATTCAGTACGCGGAGCGGGCGCGGGATGGTCGTTTCCAACGAGCCCCGCGCCCGCTTCGCGCGTTCCGGCGCGAAAATATTTTATAGCTCATGCTATTCCGAATCTCCGACGTTTATAAATCCTACGGCTCGCAGGACGTGCTGCGCGGCACGTCCTTGCAGATCAATCCGGGCGAGCACGTCGGATTGGTGGGCCGCAATGGTGCGGGCAAGACCACGATTTTTCGGCTCGTCAGTGGTGAAGAGACGCCGGATCGCGGCGATGTGGTGCGCGCGCGCGGAACGCGCCTGGGCCTGCTCGCGCAGCATGTCCATTTCGAGGCGGGCTCGACCGTGCATGAATCTGCGCTCTCTGCCTTCGGCCACCTGCAACAGATCGAGCACGAGATGCACGAGCTTGAGCATCGCATGGCAGACGCCTCTGGCGAACTGGAAACAATCCTCGCGCGCTACAGCGATCTGCAACAGGAGTTCGAGCGCGAGGGCGGCTTCGAGTATGCTGCCAGGGCCGAAGCGATTCTTCAGGGGCTCGGGTTCGAGCGTGAGATGTGGGGGCTTGAGACGGAAAAGCTCTCGGGCGGTCAACAGAATCGTCTAGGCCTCGCGCGCCTGCTGCTCGCAGAGCCGGACGTGCTCTTGCTCGACGAGCCGACGAACCATCTCGATGTCACTTCCGTCGAATGGCTCGAAGAGTTTCTCTCGACCTACGCGTCCAGCTTCGTCATCATCAGCCACGACCGCTACTTTCTTGACCGCACCTGCAAGCGCATCGTCGAGATCGAAAATGGTCGCGCCGCCAGCTACGCGGGCAACTACTCGGCCTTTCTCATCGAGCGCGAGGAGCGTCGTGAAGCGCAGCAGCGCGCCTTCGAGAATCAACAGCAGTTGATCGCCAAGACGGAAGAGTTCATCCGCCGCAACATCGCCGGACAGAAGACCAAGCAGGCCAAGTCGCGCCGCAAGATGCTCGAAAAACTTGAGCGCGTCGAGGGCGTGCGCGCCGACCAGTCTTCGGGCGATTTTCGTCTACAGGCGATAGAGCGCGCGGGCACACATGTGCTGACCGTGCAGGAAGCTTCCGTCGGCTATCCGGGCAAGCTTCTCGCAAGCGATATCAACTTCACCCTGCGGCGCGGCGAATGCCTGGGCATCATTGGCCCGAACGGTTCGGGCAAGACGACCTTCGTCAAAACCGTGCTCGGCAAGCTTCCATCTTTGGCGGGCGAAGTGCGCTGGGGCACGAAAGTGCAGGTCGGATACTATGCACAGCAGCTAGACGATCTGGACGAGCGCAACGAGATCATCATGGAGCTGCGTCGCGTCGCGCCCTCGACGGCCACGGCTGGCGAACTGCGATCATTCCTCGCCAAGTTTCTCTTCACGGGCGACGACGTTTACAAGCATGTGCGCGACCTGTCGGGCGGCGAAAAGGGGCGTCTGGCTCTCGCCAAGCTGATCTACTCGCGCGTCAACGTCCTTGTCCTGGACGAGCCGACGAATCACCTGGACATCCCCTCGCGCGAAGCCCTGGAAGAAGCGCTCGACGCCTATCAGGGCACGATCATCACCATCAGCCACGACCGCTACTTCCTGGACCGCGTCGCAACCCAGATTCTCGCTCTCGACGGTGCGGGCGGCGCTGAACATTATGACGGCGACTATACGGAGTATCATGACTGGAAGGCCGCCCGGCATTTGACCAGGGAGCCTGAAGCGAAGGCTGCGCCGCCGAAGGAGACAGCCGACACGCAAGGGAAAACCTCTGCGCCTACGGTGCGGGAAAAGGCGGGCTCGCAGACCAGATCGAAGGCTTCGCGCGGCAAAGACGGGAAGAAGAAGCAGCAGACCGCCCGCGACTCGCAATCCATTGAATCGGAGATTGCCGAGGCCGAAAAAAGATTGGCTGCGCTCTCCGAACAGCTCGCGCGCCCGGAAGTCTCACGCGACCACACACGCCTGCTTGCGCTCAACGAGGATTATCAACAGACGGATGCGCGCCTGCGCCTGCTCTACGAAGAATGGGATCGCGTCGCCGCCGAAGCGACAAATCCTTGAGCCTTCAAGACCGTTGACAAGTCTCAGACCGTAACACGCGACCTCACATGGCGCGCAGCACAGGCGCACTGCTTGACATCGACGCAACCCCTTTGTTACCTTACGGCTTCGCTTTTACAGATGACTGAAGCGAGTTGTTTTCCTGGATGTAGGCGCGTAGCTCAGGGGTAGAGCACTACCTTGACACGGTAGGGGTCCGCGGTTCAAATCCGCGCGCGCCTACCATTTTTATGCCCAAAATTGGTGGGTGTGAAGATGGCGAGTCGGTTTTTGTGCCGTTCTTTGTGCCATAACCTTCCCGGCTTCGCTGGGAAATGGCATCAAGGGCGTTTCTCTTGGCTTCCATCCTGATGTGGCTGTAGCGTTGAAGCGTGCGCTCGTAGAGATCGGTCAATACTCACTGCACCCGCACAAGGGCCAGCGTCTCATCTCGGAGGACGGCGCGCTCATCGACATCGTACCGTTCGGCGGCGTCGAAGACTCCAAAGGTAATATCACTTGGCCGCCCGAGTACGCCATCGTCATGAACGCCCTCGGGTTTGAGGAGGCCTTCCGGCACGCGGTCAGAGTTCGCTTAGCCTCATACCTTGAAGTTCGAGTTAGCTCCCTTGCCGGCCTGGCCCTCATGAAACTCATCGCCTGGGACGACCGGCGCCTGAACAGCGACGCCAAGGACCTCCGCTTCATCATCTCCAGCTACCTGCAGGCGGGAAACGAGGAGCGGGTGTACGGCGATGGAGCCGAACACTCGGAACTGCTGGACGACGAAAAGTTCGTAAGCGTCTAGCTGACGAACGCCAGGCTGCTCGGGCGCGACGTCGGAATGCTTTTGACGGACCAGAGCCGCGAGGCCGTAATGCAGATTCTGGAAGAGCAGACGGCAGATGATGGCAGCCTCGCCCTCATTGCGGCGATGGCTGGCGGCGCTCTCGACGCTGACGAGGCTTTTGAGAGGACCCTGCGTGAGTTGAAGATGTTTATTCAGGGAATCTCAGACGCACGGCAACATTAAGATCAAAAGCTTGTCCGATGCGCCACGGGCATCACCGACGCCTTCATCCTGAAGGGCTCTCCCGCAGCCTCACGCGCCCGGCTACTTTACTGCTGTGCTTATCAATTTTGGCGATGATGCGCTCGACGTAAATGCGGGTCGTCGAAGCGTTTTCGCAGTCTAGCGATTCTTTAGTTTACAAGCAGTTTGTCAGTGTCCTGCTATCATCCGCGATAAGATGATGACCGCATTAGCCGAATATTAAAATTGAGCCTACCCGCTTGATTATTTATACACAATACAAGGGTTGATTTTTGCCGTGAATAGCGATAGAAGGCGCGTCCAGGAGGGATTAGACCGCGCCGATTGGTAATTTCACAGGAGGAGTTACCGATTGTAATTTGATCCTTATAAGAGTAACGGATTGGTGTTAGCAGCCTAATTCTAGTTAAGCGCTTATTGAGCGAATCGTCCAGAGGGGACTAACACAATGTTATGGTGGACACTTCGTGACCTGCAGTCCAAAGATCCGTTAAAACGAGAAGCCGCGGTCGTGAAGCTAGCTTCCAGAGGCGCAACCGCCTTCGACTACATTGTGCGGGCGCTTTCCGACAGTGACGCCGGCGTTCGACAGGCCGCTGCGCGAGCGCTCGGCGAGATTGGCGAGGATCACGCGGCCATGCATCTTGTTGGGCTGTTCGATGACCCAGTAGCCTATGTGCGCGAGGAGGCGGTGCGAGCGCTTGGAAAAATCGGCGGAGATCATCTAGTCGAACGACTCAAGCCAGCTCTAAAAGACGGCAGTGGGGACGTTCGCGACGCGGCCATACAACTCGTAAGACGAGCCAATACGCCAGATGTTTCAGAGGTGGTCCGAGAGTACGAGGCTGATGAACGAGTACGGCAAGAGGCCGAGTCGCAACGGAAAGCCGAACTCGAACGCAGAAAGAATGAACTGCAGCGTGAAAGAGAAATATTAAGCTTGATAGATGGTCTTAAGTTTGGCAGTGACGAGACGAAGAAGGCAGCCAGAAAGGCTCTGGCGCATTTCGGCGAGCCGGCCGTCGGCCCGCTCTCCGCGGCGCTCGATGACTGCGTATACAAAGCAGAGAAACACAAAGGCGATAACGTCCTTCGTAATGCGCGATTTTTCATTTCCGATACACTAGCTGATATTGGCGGACCGGCCGCAGCTCGCGCATTGCTGCGCTACGTCGGAGAACCTTTTGCCACGCATCGGATTGTACGAATCGGGCCTGCCGCCGTCGGCCCTTTAATCGAAGCTCTCCGGAGCTCGCCTCTCATCCACCGGCGGAGCACAAAAAATCGGAAAGGCGCGGCGGAAGCTCTCGGAGCCATCAAAGATGCGCGCGCTGTCGAGCCTCTGATTGCCGCCCTGAATGATGATCCTGAAGTGCAGTGGGAGGCAGCGAAAGCGTTAGGAGAGCTTGGTGATAAGCGAGCCGTCGAGCCGCTCATCTCGTTGCTTAAAGACAGGACCGTTGATTGGTTTCGCCACGCGGAAGTGGCAACGGCGTTGGGACAGATAGGAGACGCCCGAGCCATTGAACCGCTTATCGCTGCGCTCAAACACAATGAGGGCCAGGTGCGCCGACAAGCAGCCGAGGCGTTAGGAAAGTTCGCCGATAAAGGAGCCGTCGAGCCGCTCATCTCGTTGCTTAAAGATTCTTATCAGGATGTATGCGAGAGGGCAGCAACGGCATTAGGGAAGATAGGAGACGAAGGAGCCGTTGAACCGCTTATTGCTGCGCTCGAAGCCGCTTCACGCAAGGATGAGTATAACTATATTAACAAGGGTGTGCGCCGGGCGGCAGCCGAGGCATTAGGAGAGATTGGTGATAAACGAGCGGTCGAGCCGCTCACCTCTTTGCTTGAAACCGAGTCTTATGAGGATGTACGCGAGAGCGCAGAAGCGGCATTGGGAAAGATACGAGACGGGACGAGCGATTGACGTACCAATCAATTAGCTCAAAGACTCAAATGCAAATGTACAGAGAGAATCGGGAATAGAATTGGAGCGAATTTGCCCTGCGTGCTGAAGGTCGCAACCATCAGGTTCGCGATTCGAACATTGCTACTGAGATTTCACGCGCCCAACAAATCATTGGATGCGAGCGGCGGGAGCGCCTTTCATAACTCGATTCATCCGATGTTGCTTGATTGATTCGCGACGCCGCATCAGCTAAACCTTTAGGCGCTTCGCTCTTAATGGAGTAGAAAGACTGATTCTGCTCAGGATAAGGAGTAATGCCATGCTTTGGTGGACATTGCGCCAACTTAAATCCAAAAATCAATCAACACGAAGGATGGCTGCCGAACGACTCGGGGTCTTGGGAAACACGCGGGCGGTCGAGCCTTTGATAGAAGCCCTGCAAGACAAAGAGCTTTCTGTTCGGGAAGCGGCAGCGAATGCCTTAGGAAGAATCGGTGACGAGCGGGCAATCGGCCCCCTGACAAGAGCGCTCACACCCTACGGAGGGGCAATAAAGGAAGCAGCGCAGGCTCTGCCGAACATCGGAGGCAATAGGGCTATAGATGCGCTAATCGGTGCTCTCAAGCAAAAAGATGATTATGTTGTCTATGAAGTGATACTCGCGCTCGGGAACGTCAAAAACCCGCGAGTTATGGCGCCACTGATAGAGGCAATGGTTCGTGGCGTAAGCGTTGGAGGATACAGAGAAAGATACAAGAAGTTCGCAGAGGTCTTAAAACCTTTCGGAAAGCCAGCCATAGATTCGCTCGTGGACATTATTAAGGATTTAAGCAGGCGCGGGCGAGGGAACGCGGCTGAGTTACTTGATAATCTCGGCTGGCAATCGGCAAATGACGTGGAATGGACCTACTGGTTCATCGCTCATGAGTACTATAAATCAGCGAATCGTATTTATTGGGAGACCTGTCAGAGCAAGGGAACAGCAGCTTTTGAGACGCTCCTGCCTCTACTTGGCACAGACGAAGGAGTATACATCTATGAGTTATTGTTAATGACCGGCGGCGGGCGAGCGGTTGAGCTTCTCATAGGGGAACTGAAAAGTGGGAGGTTCAGAGAATCGGCCGCCCGGGTCCTGGCGAACTCCAAGGACCATAGAGCGGTTGAAGCCCTCATCGAGACTCTTAAAAGTGGCCCCCAGCCTCTACGCAAAGCGGCGGCAGAATCCCTGAGCAAAATTGGGGACGGAAAGGCTGTTGAGCCGCTGACCGCCGCCCTACTTAACGACGACTCTTGGGAAGTGCGGCAGACAGCGGCGGAAGCCCTCTGCCGGTTGAGTGAGGCGCGCGCGATCAGGCCGTTGATCGCGGCGCTGGCAGATAAAAAGCTCCATAATTCGGGCGGGGTCGTGCGTACGTTACAGCGCATGTTAGAGCAGGATGTAGAGAAAATTTCAGTCGCAGACTTACGCTCTCTGGCCAGCCTTAACTCATTCGTCGAAATAGGGCAACACAGCGATAAGTGCGGTTGGACTTATGAGAGGGAGGTTGATTGTTCGCCGTTGAAGCAGTTGGCGCGGCAGGAATTGATTCGTCGTGGGCTGGAGGCGTAATTTGCGAATACTCCGTTCTCTTTCGTCGGCTCTCATTGTGTGACCAGTCTTCGGCAGGGACTACCGGTTCCCATGCTGGAATCTATAGACATCGACGCGCCGTTTGATACATAGCGCGGCATCAGACGGGCTGGCAAAGGCTTTAGTCCTGTCCCCGCTTTTATCATTAAATTGTACTTGCCTCTTGAGAGTGGAAGGAGGGCGCCATGCTGTGGTGGACATTATGGAGAGCCAAGCGGAAACTTCTTTCAGACAGCCCATATATGAGAGAGTTAGCGGCAGACAGTCTGGCCGATATAGGTAACGCGAAGGCCGTTGATCTGCTCATCGCGGGGCTTCAATATAAGTATGAATATGCTTATCGCGACCCGGAAGGAGATAGGTCCAGTAAACGCAGGATAATATCGGCCTTAGGGAAAATCGGCGACGCCCGGGCAGTCGAGCCGATCATTCGTGTGCTCTCCTCTCATAGAAATGACAGCGACGTGCTCCGGAGCGGGGCAATAGCGCTGGGTCAAATGCCTGACGCGCGGGCTGTCAAACCTCTCCTCGAGATGCTCTCGAACACAAATGAAAACGTGGTCCGAGCGGCGATAGAGGCGTTAGTCAGGATCGGAGATCTGACCGTCGAAGGGCTCATTAAAGAATTAAAGGCTTCTTACGGCCGGCAACGGCCGGGAGCGGCCGAAGCGCTAGGAAAGATCGGCGACAGGCGGGCCGTGAAGCCGCTCATAGAGGCACTTAAAGACCATGATCCGAAGTTGCGACAGGCGGCCACAGAGGCATTAAAGGCTTTGAAGTATGAGCCGGAGGATAAACAGCAGCGAGCAAAGTTACTCGTTGCTGCTCAGGAATGGGACGAGGCCGCAAAACTCGGTGCCGCAGCTATAGAGCCGCTCGTAGATGCGCTCCAAGGCTCTGACGAAAATCTGCGTAAGGCAATAGCAGAAGCGTTAGTCAAGATTAGAGGCGACCGTGTCATCAAATCCCTTACACCTTCTTTATCCGACAGGCGGCACTACAAATGGGCTCTCGCTACCTTGGACAGAGTAAGTCCCGATTGGCGAGAGGCAGTAGACTCCAACCTGATTGCTGAGCATTTGGTCGCTGTACTTGACAAGATAGATCAGCAAGCGAAAACACTCGACCAGTGCGAGGGTGTAGGCGATGAGATGAGGGGGATTGCGGCCGAACTACTCCGGTTAGGGGATACGCCCATTGCTCCATTGGCCGCGCTATTAAAGAGGCATATTACGCGAACCTGGGACAAGTCACTGAGTATTGGCGCGGCGATGCTTGAGTCGAAGAAGGCCCGCCTTTGTCCCGAGGCGCTGGAGGTCGTCATCCAGACGTTGCTTGAGCTCGGGCACGTGGAATCGTTCGAAGACGCCCTCTTACATGAGCCTGAAATCGCAGTAAAAGTGCAGGAAAAAACCGGGTACACGCCTACGACCCTAGAGCAGCGCGTCCTTCTTTCCCTGACTAAAAAGCCTTGGGAGAGGAGCTTGTGGGACGTGGTTTCAGAAGGCAAATCCGCAATTCCTATCTTAGAGGCCGCTTCCAAAGAAGAGAAGTTTTATCAGGCCCTGGATGCAATACTAGCAGTGGTAGAGGCCAACCTTGAATGGGCTAAATCAGAAGAAGGACGAAAAGTTCTTCTGCCGATATGCATCAGCCCCAAGGGAATCAGGAGCCGCGCCATACTAAGACATATCGCCAACGAGTCGGATGTGCCCCTGATCTTAACCAGTTATGAGAAGAAGGAAGGGCTCTGGGAAGACGAGATAGATTATTTGAGAGAGATCGGAGGGGAGGAGGCCGTCGCAGGCGCCATCAGATTATGTATTAAAGCCTTAAAGAGCAACATTCACTACACCACGTCGGACGTGCGGCACTTTCGTGACCTGTTGAGACGTGAAGACATCCGCAGTCACATGTCGAATGATGCCTTGTTAGAAACGGCACGCTTGGAGCGTGTTCAGCTCAAGCGATCGGGCACGATATGCGCGGAACATTGGCCCAGTTCGAAGATGGAAGACGGGTTGCGGGTTGATTTCGAGCACGGCAGCGCTTTCGGACAATACAATGATGTCCACGAGCTGAAACAGCTCGCAAGACAGGAGCTCATCCGCCGGGGCATCAAGGCTTAGCGGCTGTATCTGCAATACAGTGATGCATGCGGTAGTTGGACTGTAGAGGAAGAAATGGATTGTTCGCTGTTAAAGCAGCTTCTTGCGCGACAAGAGTTGATTCGACGCGGGCTAGAGGCATAACTTCAAGATAAATGCAGCGGTAAGAGCTTTGAGTTTCACAACCTTAGGTCCTGAATTTGCCCTCGATGTAGTGAAAACATTGGTCGGCATCCTTGAAAGTGCCGCAGCGAAACTTACACCCGAAGACCTGCTCAAACTCGCCTCCGTTCCATCACGCTCAGTCATAGAGGTGAAGGAGGAGTTCGACACCATCGAGAATCAGAAATCGGTTTGGGTGAGTCTTAGTAAAGTCAATGACTTGGCGACGCGGGAACTAGAGCAACGAGGAATAAACGCCAAGGAAGCATCGAACGCCAGATCTTAAATTGCGTTAAGGTAAGTTCCTTACCGCAGGCAGATTAAAGTTATCTCGTCGGCTAATCTGCATTATCAACCTGGCCGCCGCTAATTCTGAATGCGCTTCCTGCTTGAGGTTAACTGAAATAGCGGCAGGTTATTTGCCCAGACGGGTGATGATTTCGTTTTGGCATAGACAGTACCCATGCACGTATCAGGCTTAATAATCGCCGAGATGCTTTCTTCCTGTTCCGCCAGTTCCCGAAAATCCAACGCCGCCAACCGGCCCAACAAGCGGTCGCGCCCACATATCTCCAATAGGCTCTGCTCGCGCACATTCCCGCAGCGAAACTCGCTGTCTGTTAAGACGTGGCAGGGGAAGACGTCGCCATTAGGCATGATGTTGAGGAAAGAGCCTACCCCACAGTTGGATTGGTGTTCGGCTACTGAAAATTCTTGGGGCGGCCGCTGATCCGGGTAATATTTTTCGCGTATATGCTCGACTGCCGACCGCACGTCCTCCGGCCCGACCTTGAGCTCCCAATGCTCCCGCCCGCGTCCTATGGTGCGAAAGCCGTTGAGGTTGATGCGGGTGATCTTCCTCTTGATCAGTAGGCCGAGCAGTTCCTCCAGATCAGGTAGACCCATCGATGTGACGGTCACCAGCACTTTCGGCTCGAAGCCGACCGAATAATATGTTTCCAGCGCGCGCAGGGCCGCGTCGAAGTTGCCCTCCCCACGCAACGCATCATTGCGCGCCGGCATTGCATCAAGACTGACACGGACTTCGTCGGCCAGGCCAACGAGTTCGCGTGCAAGCTCCGGCGTCACCAAATGTCCGTTGCTGTTGAGGCAGCGCAGGACGTGGTGTTCCGAGTCAGCTCGTTTTAGCCCCTGAAGTAATTCCAGGATGTCCGGTCGGAGCAACGGCTCGCCGCCCGTAAAGATGACTTTTTGCGGGCGGATTGCCACCATCTCCGGCCACAAATGCCCGAACTCTTCCGTGGTCATTTCATCGGGTAGCGGCTGGCGCGCGGAGAAATAGCAGTAGGCGCAATGCAGATTGCAAGCCTTAGTGACATGCAGGAAGACATTTTTCAGGGCAACTGTCTGCATATTAGGTGCCTACCCGGCGATAATCAGGCCTCTAATCCTCGCCGGATTAACTCTTGCCTCACTAGCTGCTTCAAGCGGACTACATCTTCTTCCGTCCTAAATTTGTAGCCGGTGAAAAAGCCGCAGTTGTCATACTCTTTGAGGGCATACTCCTCATCAAGCTCAAGGATCAGGCGTAAATTTTCTTCAGGCATCTCCCCGGAAGAGCGTTCGACGAGGGCAATTAAAGCGCGTCCCTCGCCGCCGGGTAGTCCACCGCGCGCTTCGTGTACCTCCCGCCTTTGCGCCGGTATTTGATCACCGTTCCGCCGTCACTGATCTCGGCGTCAGAGCCACGCAATGTGATCACTTCGTTGCGACGCCTGCCCGTCAAGAAATAGAGCAGGAGCAGCGCGTAATCCCGCTTGGCAACGACCGACCCGCCGTCGGCCAGTCCTTTGACCAAGTCGAGCAGGGAGTTCATCTCCTCATCGGTCAGGTCCTTGACCGAATCCGACTGGTAGGGGCGCGGACAGCGCGGCCGCGCCGGCGCAGCCGGGTTGAACCTCTTTAGAGCATTGCCTCTGTTTTTAGTATGGTTAAGGCTTTCAAGTTTGGGCTCTCGTAGAAATAATTTGGCAGACTTTTGGCAGACCACGCTTACGATTTATGCTTTTCTTAACTCGTAAAGCGGACTTCTCTGGCCGCTGGGGTTAAGTTTTACAACACGAGGAGCGATTACCCGCTATACGCGGCGCTCTGAATCACCTTGACACGGTAGGGGTCCGCGGTTCAAATCCGCGCGCGCCTACCATTTTTATGTCTTGAGGTTTTAGAGGTTTAGACCCGCCATATAGTTCGTAACTTTCCCGCATTGCACTCCAACTTGGCAGACTCCGAATTGAAATATTCTTGAGAGTCTTCCAACAAGAGCTAGCCCATCTTTCTTTCTTCATTCACCTGCAACTGATTTTTCACTACAGCGAATGCGCTTTGTATCATTGTTGCAAAGGGTATTCAAGGCTCTCGACGGCTTCGACCATCGCCTCCCAAGTAGTATGAGCATAGCTGGCCGCAACTTACGCCTGGTACGTCACGCCGCAAAGGATCGAAGGCTGGATGGGACCTGCGCTAATGCGAGAGAATATTGGCGCGGTGCGAGCTATACCCTCGGAGCAGCAGTTGGCTCTGCTCGCAATGACAAGACAGCCTCAAGGGGAGTGAGTTTGACAGCGCCGAAGGTCGAACGGCGTCTTTTCCTTTCTGCCGTTTTAGAAGAAATCAAAATCAGACAGCGCTAAATGCCTTCTCCGGCCTTTTCTCATCTGTCATTATGTTCTCGAATGAACGAGAATCTTGGCTTTCAAGCAAAGGCATCTGGATGATGAAAGCCGTCCCTTGTCCTTCTCCACGACTTTCCGCTCTGATAGTTCCGCCGTGCATCTCCACCAGGTGATGTACTATCGCAAGACCTAAGCCCAGACCGCTCTGCCTCTTCGCCGTTGAATTATTTTCCTGGCGGAAGCGTTCAAACAGGTGTGGGAGGAAATCCGGGCTGATGCCCGCACCCGTGTCACTCACCGAAATCTGTGTGAAGGAATCAAATCTCTTAAGCTGAATCTTGATGAGCCCCCGCTCGGGGGTGAATTTGATGGCGTTTGTGAGCAGGTTCCAAAGCACCTGTTGCAGGCGCTCTGGATCGCCCATCACGAAACTCGGCGGCCCGTCGTAATCCGTGTCAATTCTTATCCCCTTGGCACGCGCCGCAATGTCAACGACTCTGATGGTATCCGTAATGACCGTGGCGAGGTCTATTCTGCGCGCCTCAATTCTGAATTTGCCTGATGATATGCGTGAGACATCGAGAAGATCATCAATCAAAAGTTCAAGTCTCTCGGCACTGCGTTCGATGCTCTCAAGAGCACTAACTGAGGATGTCGCGTCAAGCCGTCCTTCGCGCAGCATTCTGACCCATCCCAGGATGCATGTTAACGGCGTGCGCAGCTCGTGCGTCATCATGGCGAGGAATTCATGGCTGGTGAAATTAGATAATCCGGCAACTTTGCCCGCCTCCTCTGCACGCACAAGCATGTGACCACGGCCACCTTGTGCAGGCTCGTGAGAGGCACCAATCCAACTGCTTAGTAGCGCGATTAGGACGAACAGGGACATGCGCGCCGTGCCGTCGAAGCCTCGTTCCAGGTTGTGCAGTGGATTAGAAAATAAATAATCGAGTGCCAGCGCCGCGAGGATTGCGGCCATAAGTCCGGGTCGTAGTCCCCCGTACCATGCGCTGGCCGCAACGGCGGCTACGAAGATGAGGGTCGGGTACGGCCCCTCGTCGAACACCTGCACGAGCAGCAGAGCCGCCGCCACTAAAATGATGGAGGCACTAAAGCGTTTAATGACTGAGAGGATCTGTGGGGAACTTCTAGGTTTGAACATACTCAGTACCGCCTTTGCCGGGGGCTATTATTGACTTGACCTCTGTAGAGGACGGGCAGGCTTTAGCAACAGGCCTCGCTTACTTTCTCTCGATTAGCCTTTTCACTTCGCTCGTTTCTTGAAATGAAGTGGACGATTTGCTCGTAGACCTCAAGGCAAGTTGACTTTGCTTGCCCCAGAGTTGGAAATTTTTAGGAAGCGGCGGCGACCATCCTGCTTGGCGGACGCCGCTGGCGTTTCCACGCAGGACTGAACCTGTGATCACGTTTATCTTCGCGCTTCACACATTCCCAGCAGACGTACTCCGGCTGATTGCCAGGACTCATGAATTTGATGAGATATTTACTCTCACCATCACACCTCGCGCAGTGGCGAATAATCTCGGCTTCCGAAAATGACACCCTCTTTCCTCCTTTCATACATACAACGGTAAGGATGACCTGTGTGCCGCTCACAGAAACGCGTTTTGGGGTAAACAATAAGCATTGGCCCAGAAAGAACTCACCGCCCGTTTTAGTTGATCACCGACACACGCTTTTACCGGCCCGTGACCCCGCCTTCTGGTGGCCGTCTAATCGGATGGACAACCGCCTTAACGCGCGGCTGATCGTCTTCGCGCCCAGATAATCGGGCGGAGCCTCACACGTCCCCGGGGGCAGGGCCGCCTCTATTTGTGAGTCGCCCAGTCCATCCAGCGGGTATCCACACCTCTCAAACTCCTGACGAATCTTGACGAGTGCGAGCCTGCGTCTGCGCGCGGCGAGCATTTCTTGGAACTTTGTAAACATATCTATCTCCTCTTGTCAGTTCTGCACACGAAGGGGCACTTGTGACTGCTACCAGTAAATCAAGCGCAGGAAACTACATTAGATGATGGGCCTGACGGCTGCCAGCGTGTTAATACCTGAAACCCCCAAGTGTTTACACTCGCCGCCTGGACAGAATTCTCTACATAGCATGAGGCCCTGATCCGAATTTTATGGTTGGAGTGTGAGAGGGTGGGCTTGAGTCAAATCAGCGATCCCTACCACTCAACTATCAACTCGCCCGCCTCGTACTCATCTCGCAAACAAAGGTAGCTCAACGCGAGCACCTCATCTTCCAGCCTGTCGCTCAAATCCAGTTCGCGCGGCGGCACCCGGTCGCCCAGTTGATTGAGCGACCAGAGCATGAACTGCCGAATCGGTCGCGCGCGGTGCGGATAGTCCCTGGCGTCCTGCTCCAGCGCGTGCACGATCTCGAGGGCGGATTCACCCCGATAGTATTTCCCCTCGACCAGAAAAATCATGCACACCCCTTGCTCCAATCTCGCTTGTTCTCATCGCGGGCTTCAACACCTCTTTGCCCTTCGGATTACGACCTGCTCCGAATCGTCTCGCCATCTTATTTTCTTTCCTAACCGTGAGCGAGAGTGTTATCACGCGCCGGGCGCAGGTGTTTTCTCTTGTGATGGAAGTCTGGATGATTTGTTATACTGAGAAGAAAAAAGAGTGGGTCTGAGCTGGGGACTTGGAGGCGAAGGTTGAGCATCCGTGGGCGATTACTTGCTTTGGCGCTAGGCGCAGTCGTCCCGCTCGTTCTGCTCGGCCTCGTGATGTTGTGGGTTGTATGGGGCGCGAAGGAACAACAGCTCAACGAGTCTCTGGAACAACAGGCTGAGCTGTCGGCAATCGTCTTCGACCGCTGGCTCGACGCACAGAGGCAACCGCTCATCACCATCGCCTCCTATCCCGCCGGACAATTCAGGGACGTGGCGGCGCTCGAAGCCGACTTGCGCGCGGCGACGGCCCGGCGACCGCACTGGATTGACGTGCGCGTCCTCGACGCGGGCGGGAGGGTCGTGGCAGCGCACCCGGCGGGCGCCGAGAGTCTACCGGCAGGACTCGCCGAGAGGCTGATAGCGGAAGCCCAGGGTGGAGAGGCCGCAATTGAAACGGACTGGACTCGCGGGGAGGGCCGCTATGTCCTCGCCGTCGCGGCGCCGATGGAAGGCGGCGGCGCTTGCATCGCGCGCATCGACGGCGAAGCCCTCAAAGACCTCTTCCGCGGCATCGCCTTGCCGGAACGCGCACTGATCATCACCCTGCTCGATTCGCGTCGCCGCGTGATCTACCGCAGCCAAACCCCTGAATCTACCCTGGGCCTCGATCTGAGCGACGCCAGGGTGTTATCCGCGCTCGAAGGCCGAAGCACTGCGGTCGTCACCGTCACGAGCGCCATTGACGGTGTCGAGCGCGTGTACGGGCTGGCGCGCGCAGGCAGCACGGGCTACGTGACGATGGTCGGCGTACCGAGCACCGTCCTCTACGCGCCCGCAAGGCGTCAGCTCACCACTTATGCGCTCATCAGTCTGGTCGTAGTCTTTTGCACCTTGACGGCGGCGCTCCTCATCGCGCGGAGCATCGCCCGGCCCGTTAGCCTCCTCGGGTTCGCCGCGCAGCAGTTCGGGGAGGGGAACTTCTCGGCGCGCGCCCCCGACGCTGGCGCAGATGAGATTTCACGGCTCGGAGTAAGCTTCAACGCGATGGCGGAGCGATTGGAGAAGAGGGAAACGCGCATGGCCGAACTGGACAGCTTGAAGTCGGACTTCGTCTCAAGCGTCTCACACGAGCTGCGCACGCCGCTGACGACGATCAAGGCGCTGACGAGACTCCTCATGCGCGACGGCCTTGAAGACGCGAAGCGGCGCGAGTACCTGGATACGATCTCGGTCGAGTGCGACCGGCAGATAGACCTCGTTCTCAACCTGCTCGACCTGTCGCGCCTCGAAGGGGGTGTCTTTCGCATCACGCACGAGCGCGTGGATGTTGCGGAAGTCGTTTCGTCCGTCGTCAAGTCAGAGGCGAGGGCGGCGGAGAAGAGGAGCCATGAACTCAGCGTCGAACCTGTCGAAGACATTCCGGGCGTGTGCGCCGACCCGAAGGCGCTGCGCCGTGTGCTGTCGAACATCATCGAGAACGCCATCAAGTATACGCCCGACGGCGGGCGCATTCGTCTTTCGGCGCGCGCAGATGGCGACCGTGTGTTGATTAGCGTGACGGATAACGGGCGCGGCATCCCCCCCGAGGACATGCCTGTTCTCTTCGACAAGTTTCACAGGGGGCGTCCCGCGACGCACTCCGAGGCCATGCGAAATGCCACGACGGACGCGGAGTTTTTAGAGGACGCCGACGTGTCCGGCGTCGGCCTCGGCCTCTACTTGGGCCGCAACGTCATGGAGCAGATGGGGGGCAAGATCAGCGTCGAATCGGAAGTCGGGCGCGGGAGCACCTTCACGTTGCACCTGCCAGTGTGGCGTGACGCAGGTTGCGGGAAGCAACCCCGAGAGGAGGATGGCAATGGCGAAACAGCTACTGGTCGTTGATGATGATCCGAGCCTCTTGCTCGCCGTGTCGGAGACGCTGCGGGCGGAAGGCTACGAGGTGATAACGGCCCGCCGGGGCGCGGAGGCGATGGTGCGTGTCGCCGAAAGCTTGCCCGATCTTATTATCAGCGACATACGCATGCCGGGCATGGACGGCTACGCGCTCGCGCGTAACCTGCGCGCGAGCGCGCGCACGCGTCTCATCCCGATCATCTTTCTCACGGCGAAGGACGAGACCGCCGACCGCATCGCGGGATTCCGCACGGGGGTGGATGCCTATCTCACAAAGCCTTTCGAGCCGGAGGAACTCGCGGCGGTAGTCAAGAGCATTCTCGACCGAGTGCAGCGGACTCACTCCGACCTCGCGCGCATGTTCGGAGAGCAGGAGACTGACGATGTTGAGCTGATACGCGACGAAGATTTAACGGACGCGGAGTGGCGCGTCGCCGAGGCGGTCGCTCGCGGGCTTTCCAATAAAGAGATCGCCGCCGAACTTAACCTCAGTCTGAGGACGGTGGAGGGTCATATCAGCCGCATCCTTGACAAAAAGAGTCTGAGCAACCGCGTCGAGCTTGCGCTCCACGTCAGGGAGCACAAGCAACACGATTGAGCTTCCCATCCTTCACAGCCGATTAATACCGCTTCTTAACCCGCCGTCTAACATCAACGGATGTGGCGCGTTTCGTGCGCACGATAGGTCAAGTGTTAACACCCGCGCGACTTAGGAGTTAACACGCTATCTCCTGCCAGCCCTCTCCACTAAGGTATAGAAGATGCTGATCGCTCGGGCGCGACGGACTTACAGGCCGATGCGACTGTTACTGGGGCGAGAACAGTCGCATCACGCGAATGCCTTGGAGTTCTAGCAGCGCGCGATCAGCAGCCAATTAATCGGTGAGCGTAGCGAGGGCCGAGGTTTATCGAAGGGTGTGCTTTAGCAAGTGGATGCGTGAAGCGCGGTCACCGCCAAGCGGTTCCGCTGTGAGGGTTATCTGGCATGGCAAGAAATGATAACGGGTACATCGTTTTACCGGGAGGCAGGACTGAAAAGAGGGCGGGCGAAAGCTGGCCTGAGATGCTGAAGCGCTGGCTTGTTGAGTGCCCGCGGTGCACTGAAATCTGGCTTGTCGTGGGCGCGCGCGAAAACGACCGGTACATATGCAAGAACTGCGGGCACAGTTTCGCCATCAGGTTTTCGATCACGCCGAGCGACAGCCTGCCCGCCTGAGGTCACGGCAGCGAGGGAGAGTAAGTTTTCATGTTTAGAGGGAGGACTGTTATGTCATATCGGGGGCCAATGATCATTAGAGAGCCTGATCTACGGTGGCCTATCTATCTCGTCGCGGCGATCATTACCGCTCTGTTTATGCTGCTGCTGGCGGGAGTGCTTCATCTGTCTGTGAGGCAGCCACTTTCAAGGGGTTTCAATGAACCGCTGCTCGAACGAGCGATCCGTCCGGGAGCGCCGGAGTTCGAGCAGTTGCGAGAACAGATCGTGGTGGAACGGCTGGTAGCTATGGAAGCGTTGCACCCTTTCAACGACATGGCGGTCGAGATGAACGCGACCGTGAGGAACACTACGGGGCGCACCGTCAGCGGGCTGGAAATGCGCGGCGCGGTTCTGGACGCGCAAAGCTCCCCGTTACGCGAACGCACGGTGGTCGTCATCCCGGCGCGGCAGACTGCGCTTGAGCCGGATGAAGCGATCAATGTACGCATTTTGCTGGAGGGAATCAGTCCCGATTCAGAACGCGCCGGTGTGTTGATGGAAGTCACAGGGGTGCATGTCGATTGAGCTTGAGTTTTATGGAGAGACCGAAAGGCGATTTCGGAATAGTGAACCAGAGTATTTGCAGCCCTTATCGAAATGGCACTGCGCCGTGCTGAATGAGGTAGTCGGGATGGAGCGGGTGAATATCACCTTGTAATTTTGAGAGGGGCCGAGCAACTGTGAAGATTACGGCCCCGTACATGACAACCCTTTCGCCGAAAAGACATGAACGCTAAGCACGTTATTTCCAAGCTGCGCGGATTAATAGCCGACCCGGACCTTGCCATTGACCTCGGAACTGCCAACACTCGCCTATATGCGATGGGCGACGGGCTAGTCGTGGACTCACCGACCGTGCTCTTCGAATCATCCTCTGATCGTGGAGGCGATGCCCAGAGTAGCTTTAAGACATCCAACGAGGGAGCATATGCTGCACGGGGCGTGATGCCGCTTAGCGGCGGTGTTGTGACAGACGCCGAGGCTGCCGCGGCGCTTCTCGGAAAGTTTCTTCAGCGTGCGCGGAGATTCGGAATAGTCAATCCGAGAGCGCTCGTCTGTGCACCCTCTGACGCCTCTCAGAAGGAACGTGCGGCGCTTACCGGGTCAGTACTTCGCGCCGGAGCCTCGGCTGTAAAAGTGATACCCGAGCCTCTCGCGGCTGCGGTCGGAGCAGGACTTGACATCTCGCTCCCCTACGCGCAGATGCTCGTTGACATCGGCGACGGTGTGACCGACATCGCCGTCATTCGTTCCGGCGTTCTCGTTAGAACGGCAGCAGTGCGACTGGGCTGTAGTGATCTTTATCCCGCGGTTCGCCGCTTGGTGGCGAGTCGTTTCAGAGTGATGCTTTTTTCGCGCGAAGCGGAGCGGCTCACGAGGGAGATCGGGTCGGTACACAGGAGTTCCGAGCCGGGAGCGACTTCTTCTGCGCTCGGCCTCAATAGAATAAACGGGCGTGTAACCAGCGTATGTATCAGCAGCGAGGATGTGTCTAGCGCCATCCGGCCAGTCATCGATGTAATCAGGGAAACAGTGAGTTGCGCATTTCGCCGCTTACCCCCGGATATTGCAGCCGAAGTGATAGAGGGCGGCATCCTCCTCACCGGAGGGGGCGCGTGCCTGCCAGGCATGAGAGAGTTGATCGCCGAGGAGACCTCAGTTGAGGTGAAAGTCGCGGCTGATCCGCTGCACGCCGTGATTAATGGAGCGAGTCAGATGCTGGCTATCGGAGAGATTACCGAGCTGTGGAACAAGGACGAGCGCCGCTGGAGTCCGACGCCATGCAACTCTCCGTAAAGCTGCTCGAAGACGCCCCTGACGATGCGCGGCGTTTCAGCCAGCCCTTGTTGCAGGAACATCTTTGACGACCCCGTAAAAATGCCCGTCCAAAAACGATCATCAAAATTTCCTCCGGTCACTTGCGCAGCGGACTCAGCGCACGACCTCGACCGAGCAATGCGCCTTCGTCACCAGCCCCGTTGAAACGCTGCCCAAGCCTGCTTCCTCGCCGGGGTGTTCCAGCCCATGTGAGCCGACGAAGATGCTGTCGGCTTCCCACTTGAGGGCTTCTTCGATCAAGATGCTTTGGGGGTCGCCTTCCACGATTGCGACCGAGACCCGTAGCCCGATGGCGCGCAGCTCCTCTGCCGCCCACTCGACCATCATACGCGCCGCCTCCGACGCCTTTTCATTGCTGCTCCTGATCGTCGCCGCCGTGCTCGGGAGAATGTGCGCAATCCTTGTAGGCGAAACGCCGTCGTCAACAGCGACGATCCTCACCTCTGTCCCCTCAGGCCACACGCGCCTGCCTACTGAACGGACTGCACGCTCTGCGCCGGGCGAACCATCCACGCCGATCATTATTCGCGGTGGTTCGTCATCATTCTTTTCGACTATACGACGCACGACACGCACTGCTGAGCGCGACTCTGTGGCGAGCTTTTTCGAGACGCTGCCGAGGAAGAACCGCCCCAAGGCGGAGCGTCCCTGCGAGCCGACGACGACGAGATCAGGTTGCCACCTTTCAGCCTTCCGCAGTAACTCCCTAGACGGCGAACCTTCTAAGACTTCGGTACGCACTTCCCAGCCGGGGAAGTATGAACGGACACGCCTGCTCGCTTCCGTTGCAAACCCCATTGCCTCTGCAAGCAACCGCGCGGCCTGATCCTTTGCCACAGCGATGGCCGAGGTCACTCTGCGCGATGTAAGCGCAATTCCGGCGACCTCAGCTACGGACGAGGAGGTGCGCACAAGGCCGTCGCTCACGGTAACGATCAGGGCCTCGGCCTCGCGCGGCAGACCGGCGCGACGCAAATCATCAAGCGCGGCGTCGGCGTAAGCCGAGCCGTCGTATGCGATCAAGACTTTCTTTCTTTCGTTCATCATGATTACCTCATTTCCTTCGTTGAATAAACCCTAACTGTTGATAGGTTAAAGGATATGGAAGGGGCAAACTAGCGTGGAAACACTTGTATTTGATAGGTGATGTCACGCTACCAGCCATACTCGTTTTTCGTTAAATTAATTCTTATAAAGGGAAACGCTCCTGGTGAAACGGGGCGTGGAAGGAGACATTATGGATTTTATAAGCGGAGTATTCTTTGTCGGAATCGCTTTCGTGCTCGCTCTACTTTTCTTTTTCGGAATCGCGGTGTGGCTGGAGATTCAGCCTCAACAAAACAAGCGCCCTGTCCGGCAGGGCGCGCGCTTTACCACAACCCGCCGGTTCGACAATGTCCGCCGAACGAAGGTGTAAGGCGAGGAATGTGTCGCACGAACGCAGGGCCCGTGGCCGAGAGTGAACCTAGAGCCGGAATTATCGGTCTAAAATCAATTACCTCTCACTAACCGATGCAGTCTAATGCAGGTTCGAGGTGTTTGGCATTGAACTGCCGGCGCGCTGAACGATAGCGCGAAGAACTGAGGCTAATGAAAAAGAAAGCAGATGTCAGAGGAAGGAAATGACGACAGTAGATTATTACATCCCCGAATCGGGTGCTGAATGGGAGGCCGTCGATAGTTGGGAGAACGAGGGCGGACGGCTCCGGCAAAATCATGACTGGAGCCTCGACTCCATCGGCGAAGACTATCTACGGCGCATGGAGCAAGCCATCCCGGTCGGCAGGCTCGGCGAACCCGATGATATTGCCCACGCGATGTTGTTCCTTGCTTCGGACGAGGCGAAGTTTATTACCGGACAGAAGCTGGTCGTGGATGACGGGCAGGCTTTGCCCGAATCGGTTTCAGCAGTCTGATTGTTTACCCCGGCTCGAACGCGGGCTGGTGATGAGGGTATTGAACAATGAAGCTACTGATTGCAGTTGATTCGGCGATTTCGACCGAAGTGATCGTCGGCGCGGTGGGAGTACGCCCTTAGCCTGACGGTACGACGGCGCATGTGCTTTCGGTCGTAGCGGACGCTGACATTCCCGAAGATGTGTGGCGCGAAGAAGGCTACGGGAAGCGAGCCGTGCGGCGGGAGATGGAGAGGAAGGGTGAACAGGTAACAGCCCTCGCCGGACGGCCCTGGCCCGAAGGGAGCGAGTTCAGGGTCATAAGCGTTTAAGAGCCCTGGGCGATTAAACCCTACTAGAGTGAGGCACGACGAGCAGGAAGTGCGCCGCCTCCTCAGTTTCGTCAATTTGGAGAATGCGATTGAGATGATGGCGGCGGAGCTATCGGGAGGGATGAGAATCCGCGTCGGGCTGGCGCGAGCACTCGCAGGTAGTCCTCATAGCGTCCTGTTGGACGAGCGGGACTCGACCCGCCGACCGCACGCGCCAAAGCTGCCAACGCGTACAGATCGGCGCGCAGTACGTTGGGAATTTCCGAGACTAAAACAGCACGCAACATTCCGCCACCTATTCAGATGAGCATCCTAAGCAGCAAACCAGAAGTGTCAAACAAATTGATGAGTGCAAAGTTCATCGATGCCTATCCTCGAAGAATATCTGGCGCACCGGGAATCAGGCTATTGTCCACCCCCTCCCAATCGCGCCGGCTCCCACGCCTGGGTGTTCGCTCCTCAACCTGACATTGTCGCTTGCGCCGTTCAGTGCGACCTCAAATGTTTTTGCATCCCTTGCGGTCAGCCTATTCGCCTTGTCCAGTTCACGAGATTCTGGAGGAGCTGGCGGATGAACTCTTTCGTCGCGTCATCCGTCAGATTCCCCTCGTCGTCGAACCGTTCTTGAGCGTTGCCGATCATCACCTCCGGCTGGTTGATGGGAAACATGTTGAGGAAGACCATCATCTGCCGCAGATGATACTGAGCGCGCGCCGTGGCGATTGCGCCAACCGAAGCGCCCATGATCGCCGCCGGTTTGCCATTCCAAGCGCTGTCGCCGTAGGGACGCGACGCCCAGTCAATCGCGTTCTTTAACACCCCCGGGACGGAGTAGTTGTACTCCGGCGTGACGAACAGGACGGCGTCCGCCTCGCGTATGCGCCGCTTCAGTTCCACAACTTTGGCGGGCGGGTTCTGCTCCTCGTCCTGATTGAAGCCGGGGATGCCGTCAAGCTCGAAAGTATCGATGGTTGCGCCTTCCGGCACGAGTTGTGTTGCAGCACGCAGGGCGGCGCGGTTGTAGGACTCGCGGCGAAGGCTGCCGGCGATGCCGAGAATGCGAATGGGTTTGCTCATTTCATGCTCTCCTTACGATCGTATAGGTTGAGATTAGTCATGGCTGAGACAGCCGATTAAAGCAGCGGCAAACTCGGTCGCCGACCGCGCGTCGTTAGTAACGCTTTCACTTCGATCTACACTTCCTCTTCCTAGCTCCCGTGCGCCGTCGTTCTGTCTCGCGTAGCCGTATCCCCCGCTTCAATCGGCGCGACGGCATCTTCGGGAGCAGGCGCGCGCGGGTCATGCTCCACCGGCGAGTGCGCCTCCGCGCTCTTGGGGAAGACGAGCGACGCGATGACCGAGAGCAGGAGAACCAGCGCAATGACGCCGAGCGATAGCCCTACGGGAACTTTGTACACGTCCGTCAAGAGCATCTTCGCGCCGACGAAGATGAGCACGACCGAGAGACCGAGTTTGAGATAGTGAAATTTGTGAATCACCCCGGCGAGCAGGAAGTAAAGCGAGCGCAGCCCGAGGATGGCGAAGACGTTCGAGGTGTAAACGAGGAAAGGGTCTCCGGTGACGGCGAAGATCGCCGGAATCGAGTCCACCGCGAAGATCAGGTCGGTCGTCTCGACGAGCACAAGCACGACGAAGAGCGGCGTCGCCACGCGCCGCACCACACCACCAGGCTTTTCGGCTTCGCGCACAAAGAAGTTCTGCCCGTGATAGCGATTCGTCACGGGTATAAAGCGGCGCACGAGCCGTATCACCGGGTTCGACTCCGGCTCTATCGCGTGTTCCGTCTGCGTCGCCATTCTCAATCCGGTGATTACCAGGAACGCTCCGAAGATGTAGATGATCCAGTGGAACTGCTTGATAAGGTAAGCGCCCGCGCCGATCATCGCGCCGCGCATCAACAAAGCACCGATGATGCCCCAGAAGAGCACGCGGTGCTGGTAACGGGACGGCACGTTGAAGAAGGCGAAGATGAGGACGAAGACGAAGATGTTATCAACAGAGAGCGCCTTCTCGATGAGGTAGCCGGTCAGAAATTCCATCCCCGCCTGCCGCCCCATGAAGTGATAAATGCCGTAGTTGAAGAGAAGGGCGAGCGTGACCCACACGACGCTCCACCCGGCGGCTTCCTTGACCGAGACCTCATGCGCCTTGCGATGAAAGATGCCCAGATCAACCGCGAGCATCAGCAGCACGAAGACGTTAAACCCTATCCATAACCAAATTTGATCCATGACTGTTCGTATACTTTAGCTTCACTGTTACCTGACGCCTCGATCACATCGGAGCAAAATGAAAAAGGATGAAACCTTCATCCTACGTTCACTCGCGTCCATGCTGCCCACTAGGGATACCGCACGACGGCAGGCCCCGAATCGGGCAGCGGAATGAACTCCGTCTCTTCCGGCACCGGAGCGAACCGGCCCATCCTCCAGTCCTCCTTCGCCTGCTCAATGCGCTCACCGGAGCTGGAGACGAAGTTCCACCAGATGTGGCGCGCTCCGTCCATCGGCTCTCCGCCCAGGAGCATCAGCCGGGTGGTGGAAATCTCATGCGCTCGCAGTATGATCTCCGCGCCCGGCTTAAAGACGAGGAGTTGTCCGGCGCTGTAAGTTCCGTCGTCGGGTAGAAGCTCGACCGACCCTTCGACGATATACGCGGCGCGTTCCTCGTACTCGGCGGGCACGGCGAGGCGCGCTCGCTCCACAAGCGTGATGTCCGCGTAGAACATGTCGGAGAGCGTCTGGACGGGGGATTGAGCACCGAAGAGTGAACCGGTGATGAGGCGCACACGCTTGCCCTCGCCCTCCACAATCGGCAACTCGTCCGCTCCATGATGAGCGAAAGCGGGATCGGACTCCTCGTATCTTTTCGGCATGGCGACCCATGACTGAATACCAAACAGCTCTGAGCCTGACGGTCTCATCTCCTGCGGCGTTCGTTCGGAATGTGCGATGCCGCTCCCGGCTGTCATCCAGTTAACTTCGCCGGGGCGGATGGGCTGCACGGTACCGAGCGAGTCGCGGTGCATGAGTTCGCCCGCGAAGAGATAGGTCACGGTGGCGAGTCCGATGTGCGGGTGCGGCGCTACGTCAAGGCCACGACCTGCCCGCAGCACTTCCGGCCCCATCTGGTCTAAGAAGATGAAGGGGCCGACCATGCGCCGCTTGGCAGAAGGGAGGGCGCGGCGGACTTTGAAGCCGTCAACGAGTTCCCGCACGCGCGTGGTGATAACGATTTCGAGTCCGGGGGGCATTTCCTCCCGCTGCTTTGGCGGAGCATTCGTGTTCATCAGGCGCTCCAATCTTTAATTGTGTTCATATTGCACCCTTCGTCCGTCTCCGATATTTTGAGCAGCGCCCCGGTGCAGGCAGCGTATTCCCTCACTGAAAACGAAAAAGATGAAGCTTTCTTCTGATGAAGGCTTCATCCTTTACACAGGAGCGCTTAACGAGCCGCCTCTAAACTATCTGACGCATAGCCCGTCGGTCTCTGAAAGTAGCAAGTCGCACGCGGGCTACTCCGCCCACCCATTGTTCACCTCCGAACTCACAGCCGCGCCCGCCCTGACGGAACGTGGGCCCAGGCGTCCTGACAGTCAGAGAATATCAGCCCGACTGTTGGAAACTTTCCGCCGATGGAAAGCCCGATCTCCGAGCCTGTCGCTGTTGAACCTCCGGTTCGAGCTACTAATTGTCTCTTTGAGTTCGGCAAGCTATCATATAAAAACTAAGTATTCAATAGCTGACCCTTTGTCGCCTCGCATGTATCGGAGGAGGCGTATTATAAACGGCGCTTTCCATACGGCGGATCGCGGCTGCGTCGGCACTCCTATACCTAATGAAAGCGCTACTGAGGTTCGTATACCAGATGGAGATGGAAAGATGGAGAGCAAGTCTAAGCAGAAGAGGCAAGGGGAAGAGCTGCCGATCGTCATGGGGAGCGAAGACAGGATCGAAGCGAAGATAGATAGAGACCTGCAAGATTCTTTCCCGGCGAGCGACCCGCCAGGCCGGGTGCTCGGAGTGAAACGACCCCTGGCAGAGAAGGAAGAGAAGGATGACAGTTCATCTTCCGCTGCGACCGGTGACACGGGAGAAGGTTGAAGTATTAAACCGACGGGTCGGGATTTTCCGTAATTAACATTCCCGAACAATCGCTTCAGAAATTTTTACCAAAGGAAGGCGAGTCTCATCATGTCCACTATCAGCGAAGTGTTTCTTCCCGGCGTCGGGCGCAAGTTTCAAGTCGAGACCATGACGGGCGACCGGCTCGTGATCGTCATTCACGACGACGGCACGCGCGAGCTTTATCACTTCACGCGCCGGAACATGGAGCGCCCGGCATCCGTCATGAGGCTCTCAGACGGCGAGGCGCGACAGATCGCCGGAATCGTCGGCGGGCTGACCTACGTGCCACGGAATCTTCCGATGGCGGAGGTCATCTTAGGAGACCTCGTGCTGGAGTGGTTCACGATTGAAGAAGGGGCGGCGTGCGTCGGCCGTACTATCCGCGACCTGGAGGTTCGCACCCGCACGGGCGCATCCATCGTCTCAATACTTGAAGCCGACCAAACCAAACGCCTCAACCCGGAAGCCGACACCATCTTGAACGAAGGCGCGACGCTCATACTCGCGGGCGACCGGCGCACGATCAATGCCGTCAAGTACCTGCTGGTTGAAGGAAGGGCTGGGTGAGCCGGTGGATAATATCATCTTAGAGATCGGCCTGGCGCTGGCGCTGATCGCGTTCGCCATCGCGCTCGCCCATAAACTCGGCCTGTCCAACATCCCATTCCTGATCATCATCGGCATGGCGGTCGGGCCACACGCCCCGCAGTTCGGCGTCTTCGACTTTCGCTTCATAGAGTCGGGTTCGCTCATCACGTTCATGGGACGCATCGGCGTCCTCTTCCTGCTGTTCTATCTCGGTCTGGAAGCCAACGTCACACGCTTGATCGAAGCGGGGCGCTCAATCCTCGTGGGCGGTATGATCTACGTCGGCATCAATTTCACCGTCGGATTCACTTTCGGTTATCTCACGGGTTTTCCTCTGCGCGAAGCGCTGATTATCGCTGGTTTGACGACCGTTTCGTCGAGCGCCATCGTCGCCAAAATTCTCTTCGACTACCGGCGCATGGCGAATCCCGAAACCCAGATCGTGCTCGGCATCACGATGTTCGAGGACGTTTTTCTCGCCGTTTATCTGTCGCTCATCTCCGGCATCGTGCTGAGCGGAGCGACCTCTGTCGGCGGCGTGCTCTCGTCTGGCGGCATCGCGCTGGGCTTCATCGTCGGATTGATGGTCGTGGGCCGTTGGGCGACGCCGCTCCTGAACCGTCTGCTTCGCATCTCCTCGAACGAGGTCTTCGTCGTCGTGGTTTTCGCCTGCCTGTTTTTGTTAGCCGGACTCGGCGAGACCATCCACGTCGCCGAATCCATCGGCGCGCTGCTTCTGGGTTTGATACTCGGCGAGACCGAACACAGCGAGCGCATGGAGCGTCTCGTCGTGCCGTTCCGCGATTTCTTCGGCGCGATCTTCTTTTTCAGCTTCGGTCTTTCGATTGACCCATTCACTTTAGGCGGCGCGGCATGGCTGGCTGTAGGGGCAGCACTGCTCTCGCTCGTCGGGGCCATCATCGCCGGATTGATTGTGGGCTGGCGCTCCAAATTGTCAACCGTCGGCTCGCTCAACACCGCGTTCACCTTGCTCGCACGCGGAGAGTTTTCCATCATCATCGTCAACCTTGCTCTCGCCGGCGGCTTGATGGCGGTCTTGCAGCCGTTTGCCGCTCTGTATGTGCTGATCCTGGCAAGCGCTTCTCCGCTGCTGGCGAAAGAGTCGGAGCGCATTTACGCTCTGTTTGCGAAGCTAGTCAGACGGCGCGGAAAGACGAAGACGGCAGATGAAGATTTGGAAGTTGCAGATGAATCGTAACCTGGAGTGAGGTCTGGACAGCCAGAACGCATTTACGACCTGCCGTAGAAGTTGTTCAAGAGGAGTCAATGGAGGGACGAAGCAGCAATCGAGAAGAACGGAATAGTCGACAGAAACTAAGGGGATTTCTTTAAGACATAACCCCATGCCCTCTCTCGTCGCTGCAATAATCGGTAAAGTCGGAGTACCTGTAAATTTTTATTAATGCTAAGCTGTTGTTATCAGTGAAGACACCCAGGCATATAACAAATTACCATAACCTCCGCACATTACTGGTTCTTAGTGTGCTCTCCTGGCTGTGCCTTTCACCTTGGGCTAGCTTGTGCCGGGCGTCTTCTTTCAATGACCAGAGGGGACGATCCGAATCAACTTCCATTCGCGCGTCGATAACCACACTCCTATCGCCTGCGCTCGTGAATTCCAGCGAGGCTCGTACAGGGAGTACCGCACAGAAGCAGAACCGTTTTAATCCGCTGGCTCATCCAGCCATCCTATCGCCTGAAGCCTCCAGCCTATTTAATATCAACTCACGATGCCCTTCACATGTTGAATGGCACTCACTTTCTAACTCGCCTCTCTACTTCTCAAGACCACAGGGTCGAGCGCCGCCACTTCTGACTTAATTTCCATCGCTCTGAAGAGAACGTAGGCCCGAACCTGACATTTACATGCCGGGAGCGCGTTCGCCATTTTATTCGTGCCCGCTTGAAGCGGAAGTTAGGGAGAAGTGTATGAAGTCAGAAATCATTGTCATCCTAGTGATGGTCGCACTCGCCGTTGGAGGTCTCGTATATCTGGAAATGCACTCACGCCGAAACAAGCGGAGTGAGGAACAGCAATCTAAATCTGTAGATACGGACTGAGCGCGATGTAGCACAAACTGCCGGTATCTATTCCGATGCCGGCAGTTTGGCACTTTTTCAAGCCTGTCGCATAAACTTGATTATCAATTAAATTAACTCTTTCTCTGCTACCTAATAGCTTGAGAATCACATTCGTGGATAGAAATTCATCTCCTTTCAAGTACTTTCACTCCCGAGCCGGAAATTATTCTGCCGAGCATGCGTTGGCACTTACGTTATCCACTAAGTTATAGATATGAAGGAAAGAGACTAAAGCTTTTCGCCTCTCATTCGACCAGCTCTACTTGCCGGCCTTTGCTTTAACGAGGCGGTAGTATTTTAAGGGCTGTTCCGGTGGTGACTGGGACCAACACACGGGGCCGGTCTTTATCTCCACCGACGCGACCGGGTGCCAGCGAAGTCCGCCCTGCGCATCACGAAGCAGCAGTTCCAGCTTTCCGGTTCCGCCGCGCCAGCCGTTCGGTTCATTCGTAGCTCCGACGATCTCAACCGCGTCGGCCGGTAATGTGTCGCTCACCGGAACTTCGCGCAGCGCTGGCGGCGCACACCCGAGCACGCCTCTATCGTCACCGATGGTCAGGGGGATACCCCACACCGTACCTCCCTCATCCCGAAACAGCCCCAGCCGATCTCCTGTCCCGTGCTGGTCTGGCGTCGGTTCGTTAGATACTGTGATGAGCCGACCATAGCTTTGCTCCAATTGCGAGATAGGCACATAAGCGGCCCGGGGCTGCTCGGGGCGGCTGCACGAGGCAACCAGAAGTAAGACGGCCCCCAAACCAATCCAGGTGCATAGTGCCCTGATGCGTCGTGGCGGGTGCACGTTGATGAATTCTTGTAGCACAATCTCCCCTCATCATGGTGGGGTTCGTCAGGTGACTCCGTTGCCTTCTGGGGACGACTATTGGGATATGGTTACTGGTCGCGTGTCGCTGCCTGCGCTGATGTGTACGGGTATTCAAAAGGCAGATGTAAATGTACCATGAGAACGAAGATGCGGCACATTTCCAACTCGCGGAAAAGATGCAGGCATCCGATGTCGCCTGCTTCGGACACCCTGAATCTCTGCCGCATAGCCGGTTCTGTTAAGCGCGAGCCGAACCATCCCCGGAGATGCCTTCATGACGACTTCTCTATGATTCACGACGTACCGCTTGTCCTCGAAGACGATCTCGGAATTGCGACCTAACGCGGCGACCTTCGGGGAATGCGGCAGTTCGAGCATCATGTCGAATGTTAAGACTCTGCCGCCCGCGTCCTGACGCCAGTTCTGCTCGACGTAGGTTGTTTCCGCCCTCTTGATGATCGTCATCTTGCCCATATCCTGATTAAACCTCCTCCTCAAATCACGCAACGAAGCAACTATCTAACTGTCACCTCAGACTCTCGGCTTGCGAATCAGGCTCATCGCCACATGTACCGGATAATCACCTTTATTCTTCGTTGCTTATAAACTACTGTGGCGCGCTGTTCTTTAATACAGTGTTAGCACCTAATGTTTTCGGGTATTAACACTTGCCCTGATTCCAATACTCTCTGCGAGGAGCCAGGGATTCCAGACTGGGCTATAAATTAGACTTTATAAAAACATCTGACCCTCTCTCACCTCGCACAAGCGTCCACAGATTAAGCCCGCCTGAGGGGTTGAATGTTAAGTGGTATCACCCGCGCCCATTAGGTGTTAACACGCTGTTTGCCACTTGCTTAACCAGCTAAGGTGGTTGCGGAGCGTCCTAGAGATCGTCGTCGGGCTATTAGCGCTTGATAAACGTGGCTAGACTTTACAGAGTACGACGCAAGAGGTAGCGAGGATGAGAGGAACTGGAGAAGGTTATGGTCAAGGAAGCCAACATCTACATCACTAAGATGGATCAGGAGCGGCTCACAAAGCTGATCGAGATCACCAGAGAGCGAGACAACGGTGTTAACCTGGAATACCTGAACAGGTTGGAAGAGGAGCTGGACAGGGCCGAGGTGGTCGTCCCGTCGGACGTCCCGCCAGACGTCATCACGATGCGCTCGAAGGTGCGCCTGAAAGACCTGGGCACGGGCGAGGAGATGGTTTATTCGCTGGTCTTTCCGACGGAAGCGAAGTTCGACGAGGGCCGGATTTCTGTCTTAGCCCCAATCGGGACGGCGATGCTTGGTTACCGGCGCGGCGACACGATCGAGTGGGAAGTTCCGTCAGGCGTGCGGAGGCTCAAAGTGGAAGAGGTCCTCTACCAGCCAGAATCGAAGGGCCACTATAATCTATAAAATTTTCCTTTGACGGACTTCATGTCTGTTATCGAGGAATGATTGAGAAGTATATCAAGGGTGGACTCTCAGCCATTACATTCGTTTCACATTTTTGAAGCTGTGAAGGGCGGCCCACGCCAGCGACAGCAATAGGACGCCGAGCAAAATGATTACCGCGTAGATAGGGTCCGCACCCTGGCCCAGAACCAGCATGACGAGCGACGCGATAAACGTAAGCAGCCCTGAGATAAAGAAATCTTTTCCGAAAACGTGATTTGCTTCGTACCAGATTGTCTCTTTAGTGAGCGTCTTCTTTGTGCGGTATCCGTAAATCCAGTTTGGCGGCACCTTTTTCATGATCAAAGGAACGCTCAAGCCGATGAAAAGAAGCCCGACGAGCGCAAAGAGAATCGAGAATCCGGTCACCTCATTCATCCGCCTGGCTCCTCTTTATAGGTGTAGTGTTTCTCACAACAGACCGGCGACTAACGTCTCGCCTGACCTGACGGCGGCCAGCAGCCTTGTTCGATGCCAGCTCCAAAACTACTACCCGGGCTTATGATGTGCTATTGCCGACTAAGATACTTATCTCTCCTGTGTGAATCAACCACTGTGTCGGAGGCAGGGCGAACCCTATTCTGATATAATTCCAGCTCCACTGATGAGACGCCCGGAATCTATAACAAGACTTCAACTCGTACGCACGGCCCTTTCAGTCTGCGTCATCTGCTGCCTTTGCTTTTCCGTCGGCGAAGGGCTGCGGCTAACACCGTTCCCAGTCTCACCACAGACGATAAGGGCGGGGGAACCGGATTCTCAGTTCAAGGTCACAGTCCAGTCAGGCACTATGTTGCACAGGAGCGGACCTTTAGACGTACCCACCCAAGGGCATGTCCAGAAGAGAGGTAAGCGCCTAATAGGCGACTACGGCTGCCCGCCCTCGCTTAGTGCTCGCAATCCGCCGACTGATTTGCTGATACAACTCAACCTGGATGAGCCGGTCGGCTTCACCTCGTCAACTCACGTCTCACGCCCCTTTGATCGCGGCCCACCCTTCACGGGCTAAATAATTCCGTCAATACATTTCCATTTCAACCTGTGAGCTGGCAAGTCGCGGGTTTTAGCCTGTTTTCTACCCGTTTGGGGACGGGGAGGTGTCCTTGTGGACCGCTCCACACTCATAGTTCTAGCGCTACTTGTGGCGTTCCTGATTTTGGAGTTCGCCTGGTTGGCAATCCGTGATCGCAGGAAGAAGCGCAAAAAGTAAGGGGCCGGGAATATCCGCCTCTTCGGCTTACAAACTCCCGCGTCGGAATGGTGAAAACAACCCTCGCTAACCTTCATCCGTGAGGCATTCATTGTGTTCGCACGTCGTGAGTGAAAGGTAAACGGTGAGCGCGCCTTCCACTGCGTTCTTCTTTATCAGGTCGAAAACCCGTCATAAGGCGCACTGCAATTTTAAGGAGGAAAGATAAACAAATGACCGGTCAAGAGGAATTGATTGCGGAAGCAAACGGCCAGGCATCTCACGGCCCGGGCCACCTGCAAGAGCCGGCGCTGCGGTACGCTCGCCGGGACTTCCCCGTCATTAGAGACAACTTAACCGTCGGGGAAGCTTTGGGCGTTATCAGGCGAGATGGTGTCGGTGAAAGAATCATCTATTTCTACGTTATCAACGACCGTGGGCAACTGGTCGGCATCGTCCCGACGAGGCGGCTTCTCACCTCCATGCCGAGCGCGCCTGTCGCGGAGATCATGATCACGGACATCGTCACCATACCGCACCGCGCCACCGTTCACGACGCCTGTGAGATGTTCGTCAGGCACAAGTTGTTCGCCTTTCCCATCGTTGACGATGCCAACCATGTGCGTGGAATTATAGATATTGGATTCTTTTCGCAGGAAAAGATCAGCGTCGTCGAGCGTCAGAAGATAGAAGACATCTTCCACCTGATAGGTGTCGGTATTGCTCAACTCAAAGGTCGTTCGGCATTAGGCGTCTTACGTTACCGCTTACCGTGGCTCCTCGCGCTTGTGGCGAGCGGCACGGTCTGTGCCGTGCTCGCCAGCATGTTCGAGGCGACTCTTGCCCAGAACCTCGTCATAGTTTTCTTCATGATACTCGTACTGGGGCTCGGCGAGAGCGTGAGCACCCAATCCATGACCGTCGCCTTACAGCAGCTTCACTTCGGAAAGCCTTCGTGGCGCAGTTACTTTCGTGGGCTCAAAAGCGAGGCTCTGACGAGCACTCTGTTAGGGGTCGTGTGCGGCGCGTTATCGGGCGGCATCGCCTGGCTCTGGCGTGGCACGGCTCTCACGGGTCTGTCGGTCGGCGCGAGCGTCCTTCTGGCAATCGTTGCGGCGGGCGTGATCGGCCTGACTGTTCCGACTTTGCTCTACGCCGTACGCGAAGATTCCAAGATCGCGGCGGGTCCTGTCACCCTCGCCTTGACCGACATCACGACATTGCTTTTGTACCTGAATGCGGCCCGGTTGCTTCTGGGGTGAGTGAGAGCTCTCGCGCCTGATACATCGTCTTAAACGGATGCAAGCTTTTCGCCTTTTTGCTGATCGAATTTCGAGTCAACGATCACACAAGGAGTAGATATTGTGGGAAGCATTGACCTCTCTTTACCGAACAAGTTTCTACTGCTCGCCGCAGATACTTCCGGGCATGGGCTCGGTGATCTCTTAAATAATATCGGCTTATGCGTGATAGTGGCCGCCACCCTCGCCTTCATCGCAAACAAGCTCAAACAGCCTGCCATCCTCGCCTACCTGCTCGCGGGCGTGCTTATCGGGCCAGAAATAGGGTTCAGACTCATTACCGACCACGAGATCATCGAAGTCATCTCAGAGGTCGGCTTGATTCTCCTGCTCTTCATTATCGGGCTTGAGATGGATCTGAAAAAGCTTCGCGCTTCAGGCAAGCCTGTTATAGCCACAGGCATCACTCAGTTCCTGCTCTGCGTCGCCCTCGGAATCCCGTTCTTTCTTCTTCTGGGATTTCGTATCGGAGACCCGAATGCCACGGGCGGAGAGTTCGGCCTCTTCTACATGGTGGTCGCGGCTGCCATTAGCAGCACGATGATTGTGGTCAAGCTGCTCTATGACAAGTTCGAGCTGGACACAGTACCGGGGCGCATCACGCTCGGCATTCTGGTATTCCAGGACATCTGGGCCATCATCGTGCTGGCGTTGCAGCCTAACTTGCGTAACCCGCAGTTCACGCCGCTTGCAGCCTCTTTCGGGAAAGGGATTCTGCTGGTGGCGGCCAGCCTTCTGGTCAGCCGCTACGTGCTGCCGAGTCTGTTTCGCTCCGTGGCGAAAATCCCGGAACTGGTGCTGGTGATGGCGCTGGCCTGGTGCTTTCTGGTCTGCGCCGCCGCGAGCTACTCCGGCCTGTCGAGGGAAATGGGGGCTTTGATAGCGGGTGTGGCGCTTTCTACTTTTCCTTATAGTCTTGATGTCATCGCCAAGGTCATCAGCATTCGAGACTTCTTCGTCACCCTCTTCTTCGTCGCGTTAGGGATGAAAATCCCCATGCCTTCAGCCTCCCTACTGGGGCTGGCCGCCGTGACATCACTGTTCCTGATCATGAGTCGCTTTCTCTCCATCTTCCCGGTGCTCTATCTCATGCGCTACGGCCACAGGGTGAGTCTCATACCCGCCATCAATCTTTCACAGATCAGCGAGTTCTCGCTGGTGGTGGCTTCACTTGGCTTAGCCTTCGGTCATATCGACAGTCAGGTGGTTTCGCTCATCATCTTCGTCTTTGTGATCACCTCGACCACCTCGACCTACATGATTAATTACAACTATCAGCTCTACAGATTCTTCAGCCGGGCGCTTTCGGCCCTGCGCCTGAAAGATATTGCGCAGGGAGGGGGGAGCGTTGAGGAGTCACTTCAAACTTCGCCCAAACCGATAGTCTTCCTGGGCTTCTTCCGCGAGGCGAGCGCCATCATTCATGAGTTCGAGCTCAAGGGTTCTGAGGGCGCCCGCCACTCTTTACTGAATGACGTGCTGGTCATCGACTTCAATCCGGTTGTGTATTCCGAGCTGGGGCGGCGCGGCATCGAGTGCATCTACGGCGACGTGGCCCACATGGAGACGCTGCACCACGCGAAAATTCATGACGCCGAGCTGGTGGTTTCTACCATCCCCGATCACATCCTCAAGGGAACAGACAACGAGCGCTTGCTGAAAAAGATTCGTCAGCTATGTCCACAGGCCAAGGCCATAGTGACAGCCGACAGCCCGCAAAGGGCGCTTGAACTGTACGGCCTCGGCGCAGATTTCGTTTTTATACCGCGCATACACTCTTCCGCGCAGGTGGCCGAGGTCATTGAATCTGGACTCCGCGAAGGACTCGAAAACGTGCGCACCGAGCAGATCGAGCACCTCAGGTTGCGCGACGAAGTTTTAGCTTAACGCACCCTCATTCGCTGGAGACATCTGGTGTGGTACACCCGCCGATTTACGTTCCGGCGACAGCGAGGCTCGGGGCGACATTGACTCAGATGCAATCGGCACGCACGCATCTGGCTTTTGCGGTAGATGAGCACGGGGTATTAAGGGGATCGTTACGCTCGAAGATTTGCTGGAAGAGATTGTCGGCGAGATCAACGACGAGTTCGACGAAGAAGTGCGTGGACAGATTATCGAAGAGCCTCAAGGCACATACCTGCTGGATGGGATGCTGGCGTTGCGTGATGCCAACCGGCGGTTTGATTTAAGATTGCCGGAGGAAGGTCGTTACACTACCATCGCCGGCTTCCTGCTCGATAAGGCAGGGCGCATCTTAAAGCCCGGCCAAGAGGTGAGCCATGATAGCGCGCTCTTCAAAGTCCAGCGCGTTGATCGCCGCCGCATCCGCTGCATCCGCTTCACGCCCGCTCCGAAGAAAGGTGAAGACTCGCCGGCAGGTCAAGAGGGTTCTGCTGCGAGAATTGAATCGGCACGATAATCTGCACAAGGTTCAGCTATCACTCTCCGGGAATCGTGCCCTTGAAACAACCCGGGTCTGCGTTTAAGTGGCGTCACTACGAGCCTGCCGTCATCCTGCTCTGCGTCCGCTGGTACTGCCGTTATCAACTTTCTTACCGCGACGAGTTCGATCACCGAGGCGCAAGTCATCACGGCCGTGGCGCGGGGCATGGTTGGGAAAGCCACCGGCTCTTTCATCGACGACCTGCGGGCGAAGGCCTCGAAGTTGCTAAAGATCCGAGTTCGAAGCAGCACTTCGGTGATTCACCCCGGTTGCAGTGCTCCTGAACGGGCATGCCGACAATTTCAGCCACGAGGGCTTCGGCGAGCTCGCACACTTCCGGGTGCTCGGCGACCGCGGCGGAAAGTGGGCACCCTGAGCTGCGAATGAATAACTTGTCCCCCTCCCTCTCAATGCTTGGTGACCCGCCCATAGTCCTTAACACCTCCACGGCACTATGCAAACGGGACTCAAAGTCGGCGGGGCTTTTGTCTGGTGAATGGCGGGTCGCCAATGACCTGCCGACCTCCCGCAGAACATCTTCAATCGCTTCGGGAGTGAGCCGGCCTTTCAGCGCCGTGATCAATTGATTCAACAAGGCGTCATAGGCTTTAGGGAATAGATTCTCAGCCTCAGGCGACAGCTCGTAAGCGAAGTGGGGTTTGCGCATGCCCCGCTGAATACCGCTTTGGCGGATGATTCCGTCCCGTTCCAGTGAAAGAAGATGCGACCGCACTGCGTTATCGGTTAACCCTAGTTCTCCCGCCAAATCGTTGACAGTTTTAGTGGTTCCGCGCAGTAAAGAGACGATGCGGCCTCTCGTGCTGTCGAAAAAACGCTCGTCCCGTTTGGTCGAATTCATATCACTCTCCTTTGAACTAAGTATATAGATTTCCACTAATAATTACAATAAGTCAAAATAGTCATTGACTTATTATGGAATAGGTGTATTTTAAGTATAAATAAGCACCTCGCGGAAAAATTCAGGTTTTAAGCCATAGGAGGGCATAGAAGGTGGAACACATTATCAACGGCAATACAGCGCAGGGTTTTTCTTCTGACACGGAAACTCAAGTTTCCGACTCCGGTTATCAAGCCTACCAAATACTACGTCTGGGATTAATTGTGGCTCCCATCGTAGCCGGGCTCGATAAGTTTTTTCATTTCCTGGTTAATTGGGACCAGTACCTGCCACCGTTCGTCAACAACCTGACGGGCGGTCACGGACACGAGTTAATGCTTGCAGTAGGAGTCATCGAGATAGTGGCGGGACTTGGCGTCTGGTTCAAGCCGAAGGTCTTCGCCTACGTCGTCTCGGCCTGGCTCCTGCTGATCGTCATTAACCTGCTGATGATTCCGGGCTACTTCGATGTCGCCCTACGTGATTTCGGTCTGTCGCTAGGCGCGCTTGCGCTCGCGCGCCTGAGCCACAAATTTGATCGTTGATGGGTTGCAGAGAAGTTGGCTGAGAGATTTTGTGTGAAGAGGCGACCCGAACAACGAACTGAGGTTCGAGAAATACCTGTTCTGAACAGAGGGAGCGAGTACATGCTTAGCGCACAGGAAGCTACATCAACCGTCATGCGGTCGAGGGATCGGCGGTCATCTTACAAACCGGGGTCAGGAAGAGGGCCCAACCTGAAAGATTCACCGCTCAATCTACAGCGGCGCATCAGTCCGAGGACAGTTGAGCGAGTGGCCGAAGCGTGCCTGCCGACGGAGTTCGGAGAGTTCCGCATCAATGGCTACCGCTCGCTCAACTCGACGGAAGAGTTCGTCGCGCTCGCCAGAGGAGAGTTGCGCGGAGAATACCCGACTCTCGTCCGCATCCACTCGCAGTGCATGACGGGCGACGTGTTCGGCTCCATGAAGTGCGACTGCGGTCGGCAACTCCGCGCCGCGATGGAACTGATCGCCTCAGAAGGGCGCGGCGCAATCGTCTACCAGCAGCAGGAGGGGCGCGGCATCGGCATCATCAACAAGATTCGCGCCTACACCTTGCAAGACGAAGGCGCAGACACAATAGAGGCTAATGAAAGGCTTGGGCTGGAAGTGGACCTGCGCCGTTACGACCAGTGCGCAGAGATACTGCTTGATCTCGGCCTACGCCGCGTGCGCGTGATGTCAAACAACCCGGCGAAGATTCGGGCACTTGACCAATCCGGCCTCAGTGTGGTCGCGCGGGTGAGGTTAGAAGTCCCGCCGACGGTCGCGGCCTCACATTACCTCCGCACTAAAAAAGAGAGGATGGGGCATCTGCTGGAAATGGTGTGATGAGGGGATTGCCTCGCAAACATTTGTTGCCCGGACGAGGCATCAGTTAAGGGGCTTCGGTTAAGGGGAGTTTGAAATAAGGAAGGGGACGACATGAAGTTCTTTCTTGACTCGGCGAATCTGGATGAAATCCGCGAGGCCGCCGATCTCGGCTTGATAGACGGGGTGACGACGAACCCGTCGCTTATCTCCAAAGAAGGGGGCGTGGATTTCAAGCGGCACATTGCCGCCATCTGCGAGATCGTCAAGGGCGATGTCTCGGCAGAAGTGACAAGCCTCGACACCGAAGGGATGCTGCGCGAAGGGCGCGAGTACGCGCGAATCGCCCCGAACGTCATCATCAAGTGCCCGCTCACGCGCGACGGCTTGAAAGCGACGCGTCAATTGTCGTCAGAAAACATCAGGGTCAACGTCACGCTCTGCTTTTCCGCGGCGCAGGCGATCCTGGCGGCGAAGGCGGGCGCATCTTACGTCAGTCCATTCATGGGCCGCCTCGATGATGTCGGGCAGAACGGCCTCACGGTTCTCGCCGAGATAGTGGAAATCTACCGCAACTACGATTGGAAAACGGAAGTGCTGGCATCCAGCGTCCGCCACCCCATCCATGTTGTCGAAGCCGCGCGCATGGGGGCGGATGTCGCAACGATGCCGTACAAGGTGCTGGACCAGCTTTTCAACCACCCGCTCACGGACAAAGGACTGGAGCAGTTCTTGAGCGACTGGAACAAGAGCGGGAGAAAATAACCGCCCATTGGTCAGGAAGGTCTTATGACGCACAAAGAAATAACTGTAGCCACAACCGGCGAACTTGAAAATGGAGAGATGAAGCAGGTTTCGGCGGGCGGGACCGACATCCTGCTGGCGCGCATCGGGGGTAAATACCACGCCGTCGGCGCGTACTGCACGCACTACGGCGCGCCTCTGGTTGAAGGCGCGCTCAGCAATGAGCGCATCGTCTGCCCGTGGCACCACGCCTGCTTCAACGTCACGACGGGCGACCTGGAAGAGCCGCCAGCGCTCGACGCGCTACCTTGCTACGGAGTGAGAGTCGAGGGCGAGAGCGTCATCGTGAGCCTGCCGGATGAGATCACAGACCGCAGAACGCCCGCTATGACGAAAAGAGATTCTTCGTCGGATGGGCGACTGTTCGTTATCCTCGGCGGCGGCGCGGCGGGTTACGCGGCGGCGCAAGCCCTACGGGAAGACGGCTTTCAAGGCGGCGTCCTGATGATTACGCGCGAAGACCGCACGCCTTACGACCGTCCGAACTTGAGCAAGGATTACTTGCAGGGTCACGCCGAGCCGGAGTGGATGCCGCTGCGCGCGGACGAGTTTTATGCCGAGCATACAATCGAAGTCCTGCGCGGAAAGGAGGTAGCGCGCGTTGACGCTGCCGGTAAGACGATCACCTTCAAAGACGGCGACACACTCACCTGCGACTCGCTGCTCATAGCGACGGGCGGCACGCCGCGCCGCCTGAATGTTCCAGGCTCCGATATGAAAAACATCTTCGCCCTGCGCAGCTACGCTGATACGAACGCGATCATTAATGCCGCGCGAGGAGCTTCTCGCGCCGTCGTCATCGGCGCAAGCTTTATCGGGATGGAGACGGCCGCCAGTCTCATTGAGCGCAAGCTCTCCGTGACCGTGGCCGCGCCCGATACAGTCCCTTTTAAGAAAACGCTCGGCGCAGAAGTTGGAAGGCAGTTACAGCAAGCACATGAGGCTCGCGGCGTGCGGTTCAGGCTCGGCGCGAGCGCGGTACGTTTTGAGGGCGATGGCGTGGTCAAACGGGTCGTGCTGGATTCGGGCGAACGGATCGAAGCGGATTTAGTGGTTGTCGGCGTCGGCGTACGCCCCGCGACCGGTTTTCTCGAAGGAGTCCAACTGCACGAGGACGGCGGTGTGTACGTGGATAGACACTTGCTTGCCGCTGACGGCGTGTACGCCGCCGGAGACATCGCATACTTTCCTTCATTGCTTACGAACGAGCGCCAGCGCATCGAGCACTGGCGCACGGCGCAGCAACAGGGAAGGGTAGCGGCGCACAACATGGCGGGGAAAGCGGTCGAATTTGACGGCGTGCCCTTCTTCTGGACACGGCAGTTCGATGCAGGACTCCTGTACGTAGGCCACGCCGCGAGCTGGGACGAGATTATCTATCAGGGTGACGTGCCCTCACAGAACTTCCTCGCCTTCTACGTGAAAAATGACCGCGTGCTGGCGGTCGCAGGCATGAACCGCGACCGGGAGATGGCCGCCATCGAAGAACTAATGCGGCTCCACCAGATGCCGACACCAGACCGGCTCAGGCACGGCCCCGTGGATTTCCCCCAACTACTCGGCCATGACTTTGCAAGTAATACGCTTGACCGAAGGGTCTCCGCCCTTACGGTCTAATGACAGGTGTTAACACTTGCGGCCATTAGGTGTTAATACGCTTTCCCCTTCCCGGCTTGAAGTCCACAGTGAGACATCTACTGCCGGGATCACTGACGGCTTTGTCGCCCTTCATTACTAATCGTCGCCCCCCGGCATAAACGTGACAGACGGCATCTTCCGCCTGCCAATTTCAAACACAGGAGGTTGAGAAAGATGAACAGCCAAAAGAGACAAGATGATCAAGCAGGGCAGGGGATAACACGCCGAAAAATTTTAGCTGCGGGCGGCGCGACTCTAGTCGGGGCCACTTTGCTGTCGCCGCTTTTAGAGAGTGCGCTCGGGCAGGCGCTGACCGGCCAAGATGCGCAGCGCCAGGGCATCACATCTAAAGGGGGTGGCATGAAGCCGACCTTCCTGCCGGAGGCGGGCTTGACCGACCCCGTAGCACACTCTGTCGCCGAGAACCTGTTCTGGAACGAGCAGATGATGGAGCACGCCAAGTTCTTCGTCATGCTCATGCCGGGGCCGGAGTTGGCCGCCGTGCGCGGCCAGGCCGAACAGTTCCAGCAGACCTTCGCCGGCCAGCTTGAGAAGGCTCGCGCCGCAAGCCTTGACCGAGGCAACTACGTGGCCTTCAATCGCTCGACCGTCGAACTCGTCAAGCCTTACGCCGACTTCAAGCACAAGATGCGTGACGAGCAGGCCGCGGGCCGCCTGCAAAGCCTCGTGTGGCCGAGCTTCTTCGAGCACACGGCGCGCGAGGCCGAGCGCTTCAGTAAAAGGCTAGACCAGTTTTCGCGCGGCGACACGTCAATCGACATGAAAGAGGCGGCGGAGTTCTGGACGATCATCATGGGCGAGCACGCTGACTTCATCGCACATCTGCTCGACCCGGAGGAAAGTGCGCTCATCCAGAAGGCGATGCAGACGAGCAGCGCTTTCCGGCAGATGCATAAGAGCGTGCCGTCGTCGAAGGGGCCGGTCGAGAAGGCCGTGGACGACATCATTGATTTCAAGACCGCCGCCGAGAAGGGAATCCAGACCGGGAAGATCAGGAGCATCATTCATCCGACACTGGCAGACCATGTGCGGCGCGAGGCGCTGAAGGCCGCGGATGAGCTGAAGCGCGCCGCGTGATCTTCTTTGATGCGCTATGGAAGGGAGGCCGCCGTCAGGGTCGTGCCTCCCTTCCGCGAAGAAACGACTGTTTCTGTTGTGGCTGAATATGGAAGCATTAGGCTGGGCGGGGACGACGCTTGTCGTCGTCGCTTATTACCCGCAAATACATCACCTGTACGCTGAGAGGTGCGCGTGGGGCATCAGCCGTTTAACCTGGCTGATCTGGCTCGCCGCCAGTGCGCTGCTCCTGGTCTACTGCGTGCTCCGCCGGGAAGTCATGTTGGCGGTCGTGCAAGCCGTCAACATCGCGGCCATCGTAACTACCCTTCTGCTTGTGCAGAGGAGCAACAAGGTCTGCCCGCACCACCTGAACATTACGGAGAACACAGCACGGCAGTAATGGGTGCTGACGCGCGCCGGCGACAAACTCGGTGAGCTTTTCTGATAAAGATGAGAGGAACAAGAGAATGAGCAATAACGAATCGTATCAGGCGAGGGAATTCAACCTGAGCGGCCTTAGCGGCATCTCCGACCGGACGCTGGAGATGCACTTCAAACTCTACGAGGGTTATGTCAAAGAGACCAACAAGCTGACGGAGAAGATCAGCGAGTTTCTCAAAGATGGTCGTGTGGATCAGGAGGAGATGCCTGCCTACTCGGAGCTGACACGCCGTTTGGGGTTCGAGTACAACGGCATGGTCCTGCACGAATACTACTTCGAGAATATGAAGCGCGGCGGCAGCGGTGACGCGGATAAGGCGTCCACCCTCTTCCAAAGCGCCGAGCAGTCGTTCGGCAGCTACGACATCTGGAAGGCAGACTTCGTCTCGGTCGGCAAGATGCGCGGCGTGGGCTGGGCCATCTGCTACCAGAACCCGGCCAACGGGCGGCTCTCCAATCACTGGATCACACTGCACGAGACGGGCAACGTCTCGGGCTTCAATCCCGTGCTCGTGATGGATGTCTGGGAACACGCTTTTCTGCTCGACTACAAGCCGGCAGAGAGGCCCAAATACATCGAAGCGTTCTTCGCCAACATCGACTGGGATGCCTGCGAAGAGCGCCTGCGGAAGGGAACGGCTGCGCGTTCGAGTGCAGCGCATATCTTATAAGAAGCAGGCCATGTCGTTGTTCATTCCTCACGCCATAGTCGTGCGAGAGGATGACTGCCAAACATGACCTGCGAAAACGACGGGCAGGAAAGGCAATAGTAGGAATGCAGCAACTGGACATCAACGACCTCATTGAATTCAACGACCAGAAGTTCATCCCCGCAGTGCTTGTGAACGAGCCTGACATGCGCCTCGTACTGTTGTGCCTGAGGGCGGGGCAGCAAGTTCCCGAACATTCGGCGGTGGGCAGCATTACGGTGCAGGCGATCACGGGACGCGCCACCTTCTACGTCGGGGACGAAGCGTGCGAGATGTTCGCCGGAACGCTCGTCCGCCTTGAGGCCGGGCGAGCGCACCGCGTCGAAGCGCACACAGACACGGCGCTCCTCGTCACGATGATCAAAACACCCCAGAAGGCCGAGCGACCGCGCGAGTCGCGCGCGACGGAGCGTGAGATTGACTTGTGCCTGATGCCGCGACCAGAACGTCACCCGCTCGTCTTCGCCGCCTTCGACCGTCTGGCGGTGGGAGAATCACTCATCATCTTCAACGACCACGACCCGCAGCCTTTGAGGATGCAGATCGAGCAGATGCGCGAAGGCGAAGTGGATTGGGACTACATTGAGCGAGGGCCCGATACGTTCCGCGTCCGCCTCACTCGCATCGCGCCGCCGGCGGGTAATGTAGGGCATGTGAATTCCGGCACGGTCGAGTCGCCCGTCACCGTCGGTTAGCGTCGGCAGAAAAGGGTGTGGGGCGGTGAGGGATGGAGATGAATATGTATCCGATGATGTCTTGTACGTATCATTTGTCCTGCCGGTCGTTATCGCAGCGACCCTAATCGCTCGTTAGCTCGACTTGATCGGATGGTGAAGGTGCGAGGCCGCGTGCGAATATCTTACGGTAAAGTGGAAGAAGCAGTTAAACGATGATCGATTGGGTGTTGGTGTTCGCGCGCGATCTGGCGCTCGCGGTGTGGCTCGGCGGATTGATCGTGATTGATTTCGTCGAGACCCCTGCGCGGTTTCGCGTCCCGGCCTTAAATCGTAATCAAGTAGGTGGCGGTTGGGCGAGAAGTCTTTGCCGCGCTCAACCGGATGGAGGTGATTCTGGGAGCGCTTCTCGTCGCCGCGGGCGCGCTCCTCTTGAGTCGCGCCCCGACTGTTTCGCACAAGTCACTCGCGGCTCTCCTAAGCGTCGGCGTGATGTGGCTCATCGCGCTCGCGCAGTATACCTGGGCGAGACCGCGCATGTCCGCGGCTACAAAAGAGCTTGATCTGGTGAATCGTCAGCCGGGTGATGCGCGCTTTGACATACTGCGCCGATGGCATAAAACATACGTCGCGCTCGATTTCGTCAGGGTGACACTCGGTCTGGCCGCGCTTGGGTTATGGGTCTAGAGGCATGCACAGACTGAATAACTGCTACAAAGGCGTCATGACCTACTATGAAGGGATAGTTGCCATTTTTATGTCTAAAATCGGCGCATCCGGGGCTTCCTCACCGTTTTTTGTGCCGTTCATTATGCATTACCTATTCAGCATTGAGAAATAGCACCCAGAGCGTTGCGTTTAGCTTCCATCCCGAATGTGACCATATCGCTTTAGCATCCGGCGGGGGACGTGACCGGCGATGGAGAGAATGGTTTGCTCGCTCGCTCCTGATGCTGCAAGGCTGGCTGCAAGACATCTGAAGACAGATAAACTTTCCGCTTCGCTCTGCCCTCAGGAAAATCCTGACCCACGCTTACCGATTTTATTATAGCGGGTTGCATGCAGCCGTTGCGTAATGCGCTCTTGTCAGTCGCGCCCAGGACCTCGGGCGGGTTCGAGCCGCCTCCCAGACCAGCCCGTGACCTTTCGCCGTACTAAACTGTAGCCGCACTCGATTGAGAAACGCTCTAATAAATAACTTCAGCAGCGGGCGGGGTCAGGCAAACAGCGTTAATTTCGTGAGCAGATTGATGAATGTAAGAGAGAAGGATCGCGCCTTACCTGCCAGCCGCGAGAAGGCTTAGACATACTTGCCAGGCGTCTGTAAAGCTTATCGCCTGTGGTAAGGTACGGATGTTATCGCTTTAACGGAGATTGTGAGTAAGAAGGCATGGAAGGCGCAATGGACATCCCCTTTTCGGTTCTCGACCTCGCTCCCGTCAAAGAGGGCGGGACGATAAGCGAATCTTTCCGCGAAACTCTTTCTCTGGCACGCCATGCGGAAGCCCTTGGCTATCGCCGCTTCTGGTTGGCCGAGCACCACAATATCGCAGGCATCGCCAGCGCGGCGACCGCCGTCCTGATAGGTTATGTCGCCGGAGGCACAAAGACGATGCGGGTCGGCGCAGGCGGCGTGATGCTGCCGAACCACGCCCCCCTCATCATCGCCGAGCAGTTCGGCACGCTGGAAACTCTCTATCCCGGCAGGATTGATTTGGGCATCGGGCGTGCGCCCGGCACAGACCGACTCACAATGCGCGCTCTCCGCCGTAATCTTTCAAACGTCGATGAAGATTTCCCGAGGGACGTGACGGAACTGCTCTCTTATTTCGCGCCTCAACGGAAGGGTCAAATGGTGCGGGCAGTGCCCGGTGAAGGTTTAAGAGTGCCGGTCTGGCTCTTAGGCTCAAGCCTTTACAGCGCGCAGTTAGCAGCCCTTTTGGGCCTCCCTTTCGCCTTCGCCTCACACTTCGCGCCGGACTACTTGCTGCCAGCGCTCAAAATCTATCGCAGTGAGTTCCGTGCATCGGAGACACTTCCAGCCCCTTATGCTATGCCATGCATAAACGTGTTCGCGGCAGAAAGTGACGAGGAAGCCCGGCGTTTGTTCACCTCCGTCCAGCAGGCTTTTATCAACCTGCGCCGCAACAATCCGGGGCTTTTGCCGCCGCCGGTTGATTCCATGGAAGAACGCTCCTCTGAATTCGAGAGGGCAGGGGTCGAGCACGCCTTGCATTATTCATTCGTTGGCGCAGCCGAAACAGTTCGCAAAGAGCTTGAGTCGTTTATTGAGCTGACCGGAGCCGATGAGATTATGGTGACGGCACAAATCTTCGACCCGTCTGCACGCCTGCGCTCTTTTGAAATCCTGGCAGGAGTTCGTGACGCTTTACGATTGACTGGTAAAAGCAAGTAGAGCTGATCTCACGAAATTGTGCCGTGTAGTGTGCCATAAGGAAAAGGCGGCTGGACGTAAGCAGGCCCGCCGCCTTTCCCATTGATGTTTTATACTGAGTCAACCCACCGACTATTGACCGAATCTTGAGCGATACTCGGCGGCATTGATAAAAGCATTGGCAAGATCAGCGAGCGTGATCTCTCCACTATCGAGACGCTGCAAGTAGCTCAAATATGCTCCGTCCGGATTCCTCGTGAAGAATCCATAGTAAGCTGAGACGACCTGCGCCTCATGCAAATACTTATTGCTGACCTCCACGCGCTCTGATATTTCTCTAAAGACCCGGGCGCGTGTCTTAGCTCCTCCCAATTCGTTAATCCATCCCTGACGCACGTCCGCTGGCACTGTCACACCCGCTGTTTCTAACAGAGCGTCCACGAATTGTGTGTTGTCGAGCCCATTGTAGCGAGAGGCGAACTCGGGTCTGAGTACCATCTCATTAACCAAATCCTGTTTGTTAAGTTCCAGCTGCTCTGCCGTGAGGAATCCGCTGACGAAGGCCAGGTCTCCCACTTCATCGTAGCGAAGGATTCGGCCCAGTCCCGTGCGATAGAGTCTGATGACAAAGAACTGGCGGTCGAAGAACTCTCCGCTTCTCAAGAAACCGTCGCCAGCGACCGTCACACGATC
>DASVQM010000014.1:0-275350 GCA_036389095.1 Pyrinomonadaceae bacterium | reverse complement strand
TCGCCACGAAAATCGTGATCGGAACGAAGATGAAGGCTATAAAGAGAAGCGAAAACCCGGAGGCGACGAGGGCGAATATGCTGCGCAGAGCCATCCCGCCCTTCAGGTGGGGCCACTGCGTATAGAACGCGTAGAGCGCCTGCGCGACGAGCGCGAGCAGGACTGCGCGCAAGAGCGCCGCACGCTCGCGGACTTCCTCCATCCCTCGCGCGGGCGCGTAGAACATCATCGATAATGGCCGCAACCACTCAATCATCTTGCACGCCGCCGATCAATGGTCTGTGTTGAATAGATAAAAGCATTCGCCATTCACTCTCTTACCATCGACCGGGACTTTTTTACTGATCTTCATTCGCGTTCGGCTGTTCCAAAGTCTGAGGGCCGTCGGCCGAGGGCTGCGGCTGCTCGGGCGCGGATTCGTAAGCCGGGTCGTGCGTGATGATGCTCGCGCTGCTGATCGGCCAGTAGCGGAACAACGCTTTGCCGTAAATATATTTCTCCGGAACCAACCCCCAGAAACGCGAATCGCTAGAATGGTCGCGGTTGTCGCCCATGACGAAGTAGTAATGATCCTTGACGAGCACGGGCTGGTGGTTCATGTGCGACAGGTTGAGCTGCGGGTCTAGATAAGGCTCCTCAAGCACTTTGCCGTTAATCATGACTCGGCCCTCTCTGACCTCCACGGTCTCGCCCGGCAGGCCGACGACCCGTTTGATATAGCTCTTCGACGGATCGTTCGGATACCAGAAGACGACTATGTCGCCGCGTTCGAGCCGGGGCATCCCGTAGTAAATCAACTTGTTGACGAAAATCCTCTCGCCGTCGTGCAGGCGCGGGAGCATCGAAGTGCCCTCGACCTTGACGGGCTGCACGATGAAGACGACCATCAGTGCGGTCGCCATCAGGACGACGATCAGGTCGCGCAGCAACAGCCTGGATTCGGCCCAGAAGCTATGGCGCGCCGCCAGGTGCGGCCTCTGCACTTCTATGTCGGGGTCGTCCTCGGCCGTGATCGAGCCAAAGCGCGGCGCGCGTCTGCTTTTCTTCAATCCAAACATATCAATCAAACGGTGAGCCATGAACGATCGACGATGAATGAGAAGACCACTGCTTGCGGCAGATCGTTCATCGCTGCTGTATTCCAGTCATTCCGGTTGAGGTTAGCCGCGCGCCGCGCGCTTTGTCAACGAAGCAGAGGCCGCGGGCGTCGCGCGCCTCGTGCCTGAAGCTTGACAGGCTCTCTGCGGCGTCTCTATGATCGCTTCAGGTCAGCGCAACGCCTTTGGATTAGCAATTTCCTTTAGCAGCCCGAGAGTGACGGAGGCCCGAAGATCGTGATTAAACTCGATATTGTAAACCGTGTGGCCGAACGCACGGGCGTCCCCAAGATGAAGGCCGAACAGGCCGTCGATGCGCTCTTTCATTCGATGAAAGAGGCATTGACGCGCGGCGAGCGAATCGAATTGCGCGGCTTCGGCGTCTTCGTCGTCAAGCCCAGGAAGCGCGGGGTGGGCCGCAACCCACGCACGGGCGAAGAGGTCGCCATCCCTTCGGGAAAGACCATCCGCTTCAAGCCGGGCAAGGAGCTTCAGGCGCATGGCTTCGGCAGCGAAGATGACGGCGATCATGCTTCGGATGAAGCGGAGACGCTACGCCTGCCCGGTGCCGAATAATAATCTGCCGGGCCCATGCGGGGGCGCGCGTACGTTTGGGGATTATTCCTCATCTAACAGAGATGGCGACCGCTCGACGGAAGTGCTACGGGTGCGGTCGCCAATTTTGTCTCTCCGAAAGTAGATAAGCCGCAACGTGTCAGAATCAGTTCGCCCAGCCCCCTTATTCGTTAAGGCGCCGCACGCCGCACGCCGCCGCGCTGCCCGTCCGACCGCACGCGAATGGCGACGCCATACGGCGCTTTTCCTCCTCACGGCGCTGACGACGACCATCGCAGGCGTAATGCTTCTGAGCACGACGCTGCCCGAGCCGAACATGCCGCTGCCCGCGCATTGGGCCGGATACCTTCTCTACGTCCCCGAATACTATCTGAGGCAGGTCGGCTTAATCATTTATGAGGCTCTCGCGCATCCCGTTTTACTCGCGCAGGGCATAAAGTTCGCGGGCGCTCTGCTGGCAATCCTGACGGCGCACGAGGCAGGTCATTACGTGGCCTGTCGTCGCTACGGAGTCGACGCGACGCTGCCCTTCTTTATTCCAGCGCCGCCGCTCTTCATGGCGGGCACGTTCGGCGCATTCATTAAGATAAAATCGCCCATCCCATCGCGCCGCGCTCTCTTCGACATCGGCGTCGCGGGCCCGCTCGCGGGCTTTATCGTCGCCCTCCCCGTCGCCCTGGCCGGACTCCTGACGCTCGAACCCACTTCCGCACCGATGACGGAGGGCGTGATCATCCTGAACGACCCGCCGCTCTTTCGCCTGATGGCACATGCTTTCGGCATTGATCTGACGAACGCGCAAGCGGGCCCTTTCTACTTCGCGGCATGGATAGGCTTGCTCGTCACTAGCCTCAATCTCATGCCCGTGGGCCAACTCGACGGCGGGCACGCCACCTATTCCGTCTTCGGCCCTCGCGCCCACCGTTGGATGGGCCAGTCGGCTTTCGTCGTCATGGCGGCGCTCGCCATCTTCGGCTGGCACTGGCACAGCAGCCCCAGCGGATTTCTCTATGCCGTGCTCCTCGCCGTCATGCTCAAAGTCAGCCACCCGCGACCCGAAGATGACCGCCCGCTCGACCGCTCGCGCATGATCGTCGCCCTCTTAACGCTTCTGGTCTTCGCGCTCTCCTTCACGCCTTTCCCGATCACCATCACATAGCGCGACAAAGTATTCCGGCAAGAGACTGCCCGCCGCGAGATTGCATAGACCGATGCATCCCACGGCGGGCAGCATAACTTTCAAGCCCCGCCATACGGCCTCTTTCGAGGCCAGTCTAAGTGGCCGGTGTCGCTTTCAATTTCGACCCTTCCATAGCCTTCAGAACGAAATACTGTAGCTCGCGCCGGGGTTCCGCCCGCGCTCGAAAATAACGCCGAATTGATGCCGCCCGCGCGTGTAGTTGATGAGCGGATGCACGCGTACGCCATCAAAGAGAATCGTCGAGCTCCAACGCTCGGCGATTTGGATGTTCAAGCCGCCGATTATCCGAAAGCGGTCTTCAAACGTACCGTATGCCACACCGGCATAAGGCGCCAGGGGCCAGCCCGTCGAGTGCTTCAGATTCTTGCTCAAAGTAGCGTAGAAGGATTGCCCGTAGGGCGTGCCTATGCGATCTGAGCTTGTGCCGAGAATCAATGCCGGACGTTTATGCGTCTCCGTCAAAGCTACGAAATTCGCTAACGGGCTCGCCTTAGCGGCTAAAGGGTTATATTCCACTCCGGCAGTCAGGCGTGGGTGAAGCCTGTAGGTGAGCGTGTTGCGCCACGTCGCACGCTTTATCTGGTTCGCTATGACGCGCACGCCATACGTCCATTTCTGACTGTCTTCTGTTTCCGTCCCGCTCACGGCGCGACCCTCGCCCGGTCAAAGCGGTCAGGACGGAACGGAAGACGCTTCACCCGGCTTCTCTTTAACGGAAGCCGCTTGCTCCCGCTTTCGCTCCCTGGCCGCCGTCTTTTCGGCGGAGGCGAGCATAGCCTCGATCTCTTTTTTCAGTTCAGCCTGGTTGATGATGCCGGAGATAATCCTGGCGATACGCCCGTCTCTCCCGATGACGACTGTTCCGGGCAGGGCCGCGCCCAGGCCGAAGCGCATCATGTCGGCTGTGGTCGCGCCCATCCAGATAGGAAAGTTGATGCGCGTCTCTTTAACGAACTGTAAAACTTTGGCGCGGTCTCCTGCTTCGTCAGTCGAAGCGCCGACAACCTGAACGCCGAGCGCAGCATATTCATTTTGAATTGCGGCGAGGTCAGGCATCTCCTTACGGCACGGCACGCAATAAGTGGCCCAAAAATTCAGGACGACGATGCGACCTTTAAGAGCACTCAAGCGCTGCTCAGCGCCGAACGGGTCTTGAAGCGTCAAATCAACTTCCTGTCCCAAGAGGTTGGCGGCCTCTCTTTCCGCGATGCTCGCTGCCAGCACCGTAAACGTATCAACACGAATCGCGCGCTCCTCTTTCTTCTTTCGCACCTCACCCGTCACGGCGACGCGCTTACCGACGTATTCGAGCCAATCCTTTCCGGGCAGACGAAACTTCCCCTGCTCTAATTGATAGAGCGTGAACGTGTCGCCTTCACGCACGGCAAGCAACGTCGGGTCGCCGCCCGCAACGCAAGACTTTGCTCTTAACAAATCCTCTGCCGTGCCGTACTCGACCTTCGTGCGGTCAGCCTCAGCCCAACACTCTGCACAGCACACGACTTGCCCTTCAAGCTTGACGGATGAATTTTGCGCCGACGCAATTGCGCCAAACGAAAACAGGAGTAAGAAAGCCGTCAGTAGACAATGTTTCATCTTTACCATCATGAAAGAGCGCCCGAGCAGCTATTCATTGAATAGCGCTGAGCGGGAATTTTTTAACTTGAAAATGGATGGATGCGGGGGCGCTTCAAACGCCCCCGCTTTTGTTCAGGCGTGAGCCTTACTGCTTATGCGTAGAGCAGCACGAGCCGCCTGTACAGCAGCTTTGGCCTGTGCAGCAGCTTTCGGCGTTGTCCTGCGTTGTGGATTGCGCATGGCCGCTGGCTGCGTACATCATGCCAGCCACACCAAGCGCGAGAGTCAGAGCTAGAACTTTAATGCGTTTCATGGTGTCTCTCCTAATTTTAGAAAAGGTTGTAGGTTTCGCCAGCGAGCGATTCGCTAACGCCAGACAGATTTCAACCTGTTTCTAAATCCGAAAGACACAACACAGCAGGTGCGTGCTTCCCTTATTCGCTACCGGAAGATTTTGAAGTGAAAGCTTAGGGACGGGGTGAATGTTCAGCGCAAATGAAAGCCCGCCGCCTGTCACCGCGAGAGGCGTATCAATATTACTTATTTTACGAGCGGGGTCTGCCGCCTGACCTGTGAGCGGGCAACATGAAGGCGAATTTTCTTGCTCAGGAATAGTTTCAACGGAAGTTAGATGATTGTCTTCGGTCTTTTGACAACAATCACGCGAAGCCATCGGGCATGAATCCGCTGTCTCCGATGCTTCCTCCTTAGCGGCGGGCGCGGCTGATACATTCATCTCGCAGCCCATAAAGCAACCGAAGCCCGTAAACCAGAGAACGAGTATCAGCGCCGCTAGGCGTCGGAGCATTCTCAAGGGTTGTAACAGGGAGGCAGCCATCGCAGCCATTATACTGATCAAGGTTGAATGTTCCAACAAAAGCCAGCGTTAAATGCCATCTACTCGCGCTTGACGACGATCAAGCTGCTTCACCCGCGGGCAGTAGGCCCCTGATCTCCTTGACGACGCGCGCCACTTCCTCCTGGTCTGCGAGCGCGATCATGAAGAACTTGTAGCCCTGGTGGAAACAGATGACGCCGTTACTGAAGAGCCAGACGCCGTCGAGGATGGGATTGCCGCCCAGGAGCCAACTGATGGGTGCGCCCGTGATGCGTCCGGGCTGGAAAATCTGGGCCCACATGGTCGCCCCGGCGGCGCAACTGAATGCTCCGAGCAGCGGCGCTCCGACGTACTTGACTATCTTGCGCTCGAACTCTACGCGCTGGCGCTCGGCTTCCGAGAGATCGCCGGAGGCCGCGAGCGCCTCCTGATGGCGCAGGTAATGATCGAACTTTTCACTCACCTTGCGCAGACCGTAGACGGGCAGCGCCGAATGCGTGAACCAGTGCGGGTGAGAGCCGAGCAGCACGGCGTCCAGACCCGGGAACGTACGGCCGAGTTGGATGCCCGTGCCGAGCGAGAACATGATCATTGCGGCTTTGCCCGGATTCTCTTTGACCCAGCCGGTGGCTTTAAAGACGCTGCGCGTGGCAGCAGTCGAAGCGCGCGTGACGCGAGCGCCCCGGTCGTAAGCCTGCGAGGCTCGCTCATAGTAGTTCCTGGCCCCCTTGAACGCCTCGCCAGCCTTTTGTCCGGCGGTTTCTGCGGCACGCCGCGCAGCATCGGCGGCTTCGCGCGCACGTCGCGCGCCCTCTTCGGAAGCCTTACGCGCACGCTCCCGCATCTCTTGCTCGTCGCCGACGAGTCTTTCGGCTTCGGTGCGCGCCCGCTCTGCTTCCCGCGCAATGGTATCAGCGCCGCGCTTGGCTGCATCCTGCGCCGCTCGAGCACCTTCTTCGACGCGTCCCTTGATGTCATACTTCTCGTCCAGCTCGCGTGCCTTACGGCGCGCCGCACGTTGCCACTCGTCCAGCTTATCTTTGTAATCTGTCATCGCCTGCCTCACAAAAAATTTATCAGAAGTCAGCGATCAGTTTTCGATGGATTTGAACCGACAACTGATCGCTGAACATCAACAACACATCATACGTCCATCGTCGTTGAAGGGTTCGGCTCGGCATGCATTCTCGCACGCTCGACGCGATCACGCCCCCGCCGCTTGGCCTCGTACATCGCGGCGTCCGAGACCGTCAGCAGCTCGCGTCCGGTCGGCGCGCAAGCCGGGAACTCGGCGACGCCGAAGCTCGCAGTGATTCTTCCGACGCCCGGAATCTCCTCCTGCTTGATCGCCTGCCGCAGTCGTTCGGCCACTTCCACGCCGCCCTCGAAACCCGTCTCGGTCAGCAGCACCGCAAACTCTTCACCCCCGATGCGTGCCGCCAAATCTATCCCGCGCGTTCCGGCTTGCAGCGTCTTGGCGAGCATCCTGATCGCTTCGTCACCGGCCTCGTGGCCGTAAGTGTCGTTGACCATCTTGAAGTCGTCTATGTCGAGGAGGAGCAGGCAGAAGGGCCTGCCGTAACGAAGCGTGCGCGTGACCTCGCGCTCCAACTGTCGCTCGAAGCGGCGACGATTGGCCAGGCCCGTCAGGTGATCGGTGAAAGCCTGTTCCTCGCAGGTATCCAGGTAGCCCTTGAAATCCAGGAGCGTGCGCACTCTCGCCAGCAGCAGATCAATGTCGAGCGGGTCTGTGATATAGCCTAGCGCCCCGACCTCCGCGCCGCGCCGCGCATCCTGCGCTTCACTGCGGGCGGCGGTCTGGATGATGATCGGAATAAAGCGCGTCAGCGGGTTGGCTCGCACACGACGGGCCAGCTCGTAGCCATCCATTTTCGGCATCATCACGTCCGTGACGATGAGGTCGGGTTGATAAGACTCGACAGCGGCGAGGCCCGCCTCGCCATCGTTGGCAGTGCGAACATTATAGCCTGCCATTTCCAGTGCGACCGTGAGAATCATGCGCTTGTCCGGGTCGTCATCCACGACGAGCACATCGAAATTTCCTACCATAAAATTAATTGATCAGGCGTTAATAATTGCTCTTGCGCCCACGCGCGCCTTCATGCTAGAGTGACGCTTCATCAGTTGTTGTTCGCGTTTGAAAGCTTACCCATTCAACTCCAAAAACAAGGACTGAAAAAATTTTCGCCTCGCACGTACTGCGACCCAGGGTCTTCTTCACATTTTCTATTTCATTACCCAGCGCGCTAACCGGCTAGCGTTCTCCTGCTAAATCAAACCCGGTTGTGCCACTGAATGGCAAACTATTTTCAATCTCCATGAGGAGCAAGACGTAAACCCCCATGCAGCATAAACGCGCCTGCGATCTTTCCCTAGAAGATCGCGCCGATATTATACGGCAACTCGACTTCGGGGCGGCACTGAGCGAGAGCCTTCTGATGCGGATGGCCGCCAACTCCACCACCATTGATTTCCGTCGTCGTCGCTTCATCTTTCGCGCCGGAGACGAAGCCAGCGCGCTTTATACCATTGCGCGCGGGCGCGTTAAGCTCTGCCGCGTGGAAAAGGCGACGGGCCGCGAAGCCGTCATAGACATTCTTTCCGTCGGCGCTCTGTTCGGCGAGTCGGCGCTCTATTCGGCGGCCGGCCTGCGCGAAAACTGCGCCGTCGCCTACGAGAGTTCCCGTCTCCTGCGGATTCCTGTGGGGGAGTTCAAAAGGGGGATGCTTGAAAACCGCGAGCTTTATGATTACACCTTCCGTCTGATCGGTCAACGCCGGGCCCAGGCCGAGCGCCGCGTTGCGGACTTTGCACTCGATGCCATTCCGGCACGCCTCGAAAAGCTGCTCCTCGAATATTCGGGACGCTACGGCGTGAGCGGAACCGGCGGCGTCCTGATAGACATTCCGCTGCCGCACCGCGAAATCGCTTCCATCGTCGGCTCCACGCGAGAGAGCGTGACCGTGCGCTTGAACGCGCTGCGCCGTGAAGGTATTATTGATTTCGTCAACAGAAAGATTCTCATCAAGCGCCCGGAATCGCTGGCGGTGGCATAAATTTTTATTCAAGGGCGAAGGGCGAAAGGGCGAAAGGACTTCGCGCTGCAATCCGTCTCCCTCTTCTTAATTCTTCCGATCTTTCTCTATGAAGTGTCCAACCTGCGGTCAGCCCGCCAAGTGGCAGGATAATCCACACCGTCCCTTCTGCTCCGAACGATGTCAGCTGATAGACTTTGGCAAGTGGGCCAACGAGGAATACCGCGTCCCCGGCGAGCGCGCGCCGCTCGCCGACGAGCGAGAGGATGCCGCGCGGGCCGCCGTGCCTGAAAGCGATGGTAGAAAGTAGAATTGCGCTCCGGCACGCTCTGCCTTCCGCTTCTACTTTTAGAGCTGCGCGTCGTGTAGAATAACCGCGTCAGTTGCGCTCAGCAGCAATGGGGCTTTCGTAATGCAGCCTGCTTTTCGCAGACCTATCATCATCGTCGGCGCGCGCCTGTGGCTGCTCTTACGTCTGGCGTGTGCGGCGCTCTGCATGCTCGCCTTCGCCGCGTGCGGCGGAGGCAGTGACGCTGCGCATACCAGTTCGGAGACGGGCACGCCCACCGGCCCAGCGCCCCCGCGCACGATGTATCCTATGCCGCCCGTCAATGGCTCGGGCAGCGCTGCGGCCCAGGCGCAGACCTTCACGCTGCTCGACAGCCGCCGGGTGAGAGTCTCGGATTACCTGGGCAAGGTCGTCGTCTTGGACTTTTACGCGACTTGGTGCGGGCCGTGCCGCATCTCCACACCGCACCTCGTCGAGCTGCATCGTCGTTATGGCCCGCAGGGACTACAGATCATCGGCCTCAACGTCGGCGGCCCGGAAGATCGAGACAAAGTTCCCGATTACATCAGAGAGTTCAGGATAGCTTACACGCTCGGCTACCCCGATCCGGCGATGTCCGACCTCTATCTCTCCGACGATGACAGCATTCCGCAGGCATTCGTCTTCGACCGCAAAGGCCGCCTCGTCAAACGCTTCATCAGCTACGACGACAGGATGCCCGCGGAACTCGAACGCGTCATCCAGGCGTCGCTCGCCGAATGAAAAGCAAGGATGAAGGCGGAAGGATGAGGTGAAAGCTTTCAAGATGACGCAGCTCTGATTTCATCCTTCACCCTTCCGCCTCATCCTTCGGCCCGCCCTCCTTGCTTTTGCCGACTTTTCCCCTTACCTTTGACGAAAACAGAAAAGGTGGAGCTACTGTGAGAAGAGCAAAGATTCTGGCCACTGTCGGCCCGGCATCGCGCGAGCCCGTCGTGCTTGAGGCATTGCTCGCTGCGGGCATCAACGGTGTGCGCATCAACATGTCGCACGGGACGCAGGACGAGCATGCAGAGAACATACGCCGCGCGCGTCTTGCCGCTGAGACGATGAAGCGCCCGCTCGCCGTGCTCGTTGATCTGTCCGGGCCGAAGATCAGAACCGGCGTGCTCAAGGGCGGCCAGCCCGTGCAGCTCGAAGCCAACGCGCTTTTCACGATCACGACGCGCTCGGTCGCGGGCGATACGCGAGAGGTCTCGACGAACTACGCCAGCATGGCGCGCGACGTAAAGCCGGGCGCGCGTCTTCTTCTGGACGACGGAGCGATAGAGCTTCGCGTCGAGCGCACGACCGATACGGATGTCGTCTGTCGCGTCATTAACGGCGGCACGCTCGGCGAGCGTAAAGGCATCAACCTGCCCGGCATCACTCTTCCGATTCCTTCGTTGACGGATAAAGACCGGCGCGACTTGCAGTGGGCCGTGCGCCAGAGCGCAGACTACATCGCGCTCTCCTTCGTCCGGCGCGCGGAGGATTGCACGGAAGCGAAATCGCTCATCCAGAGCGCCGGAGGCCGCGCGCCTCTGATCGCCAAGATCGAGAAGGCCGAAGCGATAGATCACCTGGACGAGATTATCGCCGCCGCCGACGGCGTGATGGTTGCGCGCGGCGACCTCGGCGTCGAGACGAGCGTCGAGCTTGTGCCCGTTTACCAGAAGCGCATCATCGAACGGGCGAATCTCAAGGGCAAGGTCGTCATCACGGCGACGCAGATGTTGCAGTCTATGGTCGAGAACCCGCGACCGACGCGCGCCGAAGCGTCGGATGTCGCCAATGCCGTGTGGGACGGCACAGATACCTTGATGCTCTCGAACGAGACGGCGATGGGCCAGAATCCAATAGCGGCTGTGGCGACGATGGCGCGCATCATCGAATCGGCGGAGACCGGCAGGAAAACAGCTTCGATGGACATCAGCCGCTGGGCGGGCAAACAGACGGGCAGTTTCAGCCGAGCGCTGTGCGAGGCGGCGGCCTTCGCCGCCGAAGAGTTGAGCACGAAGCTGACAGCCGTCTTCACGGAATCCGGCATTATGGCGCGTCGTCTTTCGACTTTGCGACCCGAACAGCGCATCGTCGCCCTGACTCCCTCGAAGGATGTCTACAACGAGCTGGCTTTGATCTGGGGTGTGGAGCCAATGATGCATCCGCCCTGCGAGAAGACGGATGATCTGGTTCGCATCGGCGAAAGAGTCTTGATCGAATCCGGCATCGCGCAGCAGGGCGAGATGGTCGTCCTGATGGCAGGCAAGCTGTCGGGGCTCGGGCTCTCAAGGACAGTCAAGCTGCATAATATCGGCGACGCTGATTCGCAATCGTAAACGTGAGCCTCCAATGGCAAATCTCCGCCGCCGAGCTGTTTGAATTCGTCCGACCGGCAGCCTGGGCGCTCTCGGCCATCATCTCGGCATGCGTGCTGGCGAGCGCTCGCCGACACCGTTTCAAGTCTCACTGGGTCGCAGCCTGGACGCTCGGCACGCTCTTCTTTCCGCTCATCATCCTGCCGCTTTACCTGATCGTGAGCGTTCGCGCAGAACGCCGCGAGCGGGCACAGGCAGCAGCGCCCGCCGCCCGACAACCTGGCACAAAAGCTCCCAGCCTATCCTCTACGGCCCTGAGGCGCACACTGCCGGCGCTCTACCTCCTGCTTGTTTTATCCCTTATCGCCCTCTTCTTCTACAGAGATTACCGCAGCCTGGACGCGCACTTATGGCGAGCCAATAACGCCAAGCTGCGCGGGCCGCATGAGAAGGTGATCGCGGAATACAGGGCGGCGCTTCGGCTCGAAGACGATCCGCATACGCACAAGCTATTGGCGATAGAACTGGCGGCGGCTGGACACAGCGAAGAGGCGCTCGCGGAGTTTCGCGCCGCAGAGCGCGGCGGTGAACCGGACGCTCAGATTCCTTATCTCATGGGCCTGCGCCTGGAATCGCTCGGTCGCCGCTCCGAAGCGGCGCGTGAATATCAGAGATTCCTTAACGGCCCGCTCTGCACACAGGCATTGCCTGATGTGAATTGCGCGACGGCGCGAGCGCGCGCGCAGGCCACGTCACAGGAAGGCTCGGATTGATTGCAGCTTGATTGCAGAATTTTTCGGAAGGTATTCAAAGAGGATTCGCAGCCGGAGCGTAATAGCCTTCCCGGCTTCGCCTTAGTCGGCGCGCAGTATCTCTCTAAAACGCTTCTTCTTCTCGCCGGATGAATCGGGCGCTGCGCCCGGCGCTGTCTGCGGGTCGCGCCAGTTGTCCAGGATGCCGACCTGGTGCACGCATTGCAGGGTGCAGGTGGGCGCGCACCACTTCTCCGTGCCATACTCACGCTTGAAATCTTCCATCGTGTAGCTTTCCAGCGGGATGCCCGGATAGCCGCGCTGCTGCGAGCACCAGTGAACGAGCCCGTCTTCGCAGATGTACAGGTAACGCGCTCCCGCGCGGCAGCGCCACTCGTAAGGCTTGCCCTCGGCAATGCTGTCCTGAAACCAGTTCAGTCGCGCGTGATCTTTATTGCCGAGCTTCTTGACGGCCTGGAATATCTCTTTCTCCCTGTCGGAGAGCGGCTTCAGCGTGCCGTCGTGGTCGTGTATGACGCCGACCGTGGTGGAGAACCCAAGCTCTACGGCGCGGCGCGCGACCGTCAAAGCATCCTCCGGCGTCTTGATGCCGCCGCCGATGACCGAGTTGATGTTGACGTGAAAGTCAGCATACTCGGACAGGTACTCCAACTTTTTATCCAGGTTCTTGAGACTCTTTTTCGAGACCTCGTCGGGCTCGACGTTGTCTATGCTGATCTGTAGGTATTCGAGCCCCGCGCAATTGAGGCGCTCTATGCGCTCGGGCGTAAAGTAGTAGCCGTTGGAGATGAGGCCCGCGATCATGCCGTGCGAGCGTATGCGCTCGATAATCTCGTCCAGTTCGGGATGCATCAGGGGCTCGCCGCCCGAGATCGTAATAACGGACGTGCCGAGCGCGGCCAGTTTGTCGAGCCGCCGATTCATCACGTCGAGCGGCACGGGATCGGAGACCTTATCGTACTCGTTGCAATAGCCGCAGGCCAGGTTGCAGCGGCGCATAGGTATGACGTGCGCCAGCACGGGATGCTGGCTCGAAAGCAAGGCACGCGTGATAAAGCTGGCCTGGCGCAACTTGCGGCTGAGAAAATTGCTTCTCTTCATCTAGTCCCTAAAGAAACGTACTTCGCTTTCGTTGTGTGCTGTAGATAGACGCGGCGGTTCGGCGAACCCTAAGAGAATATGCGAGACGCGCATCCAAAGGCAAGAGGAGGGCGCACGCGCGGCGGCCTTTGCACTCCACGGTAAATAGCGAAAAGGGCTCTGGCCTGGTCAGACCGGAGCCCCTTCGCTCCTTCGCAATTTGTGCCGCCCAGCAGGGCTCCTTAGCCCTTGACTATCTTGACGCTTCCGTCGAGTTGCAGCTTGAACTGATCGAGCGAGATGCCTGCGTTGCGCTGCATGTCCGTCAGGCGAACAGTCGTCGCATCGTTGTTCTTCTCGACGACCTTCGTCTGGACGGGCATCCCGCTTCCGTCAATCCAGACCTCGGCGTACTTGTAGCTTGCGCCGCCCTTCGGCACGAGCTTGACGTGCGTGGTATGCACGCCGCCCCACAGCGTCTCTTCGTAGATGTCCTGCAAGGGCTCGAAGCGCGTGCGAATCTGCTGGCCCGACATGTTCAGGAAATCGAATGCGCCGCCAGCTCTGGCCCGGCTTGAAGAGGCGCTGCCGCGATAGGCCATGCCGAGGCGCGGGCGAAACAGCGTGTACTGCCCGTCGGCCACGGTGAGCGTCTCTTTGGCGGGATACTGCCAGTCAATTCTGACGTAGGCGTTGCGCCCCTGCGCCGGAACGTAGAGCACCTGACCTCCGCGCTTGTCCTCGTCACGCAGGTGCGCGTCGTATTTGACCATGCTGATGCCCGCGCGCAGCGACTTGAGTTCCCGTCTGTTCTTCTCCATCCGATTGATTAAAGCGCTGACCAGGCCCGCGCTCTGTGCATCAACTCTCGTGGGGGAACTGACGGCTACGGCGGCCACCAAAATCGCCAGGGCGAGGCCGAGTGTAGCAAATCTCTTCATACAATCTCCTTCAAGAAAGTAAGACTCCGTGCCCGGAGACCAAAAATTCCGGGCGATTATAAGCAATGATTATTGGATGTCAACCTCATAGGCGACCCTGTGGCCCGCCGCGTCCAGTTTCGGACGAACGGCGATGACCTGAGTTTCAGGGCGGCCCGTGTGGGCTCGCACTCTTCGCTCGATTTCCCCCATATCTAAGTTATCAGAGGGACTTACGGGTTCAATGAGCACTGAGTCGAACCGGCTTTGATGCGCCGGCGTGTTGCGAGGTTCGCTGGTTTCAAACCAGGATCGAGGAGTCAGGAAAATAAAGGCCAGGATGAGCGCACACAGGACATCGTATTGCCAGGTTGTACGCCCGTAAGACCAAAAGAAAACCGTCTTGATGGTGCGAAAAATAGAGCCCACGTGTAATTGTTGCAAAAGTCCTTCAAACCGAATAAGTGCGTCCAATTCCCGCGCGGGTTCCGAAACGCTTCCCAGGCACGCCCCGAATTTTAGCCTGACAGGGCCGGGCTTGTCTACCCTTTAGGCGCGCGTCACATTTGCACGTTTCCCATCGGCTGAACGATCTGCCCGTCGCGCATCTGTATGATACGGCGACACATGGCGGCGGCCTCCGGGTTATGCGTGATCATGATGACGGTCTGATTGAGCCGGAAATTCAGCTCCTGAAACATATTGAGCACGATGGCGGAGTTCTCTGAGTCCAGATTACCCGTGGGCTCGTCGGCGAGGATGATGGCGGGGCGTGTGACGACGGCGCGAGCGAGCGCGACTCGCTGCTGCTCGCCGCCGGAGAGTTCCAGCGGCTTGTGGTGCATCTTGTCTTCAAGGCGCAGCAGGCGCAGGACTTCGCGCCGCCTTTCCGGGTCATCCGCGCCGTTGCCGCCGTGAATGCGCTCGGCCAGGCGCAGGTTGCCTTCCGCCGTGAGCGTCGGAAAGAGGTTGAAGCGCTGGAAGACGAAGCCTATCTTGCGGCGACGAATGTCTGTGCGACGGGCGTCGGTGGCGGCGGTGAGGTCTTCGTCGTCAATCGTGATGCGCCCGCTCGTCGGCGTCAGCAAGCCCCCCAGCAGGTGCAGCATCGTGGATTTACCGCACCCCGACGGGCCCATGATCGCCAGGAATTCGCCTTCCTGCACGTCCAGAGAGACGCCGCGCAGCGCGTGCACGTCAACACGGCCCACGCGATAAACTTTTTCCAGATTCTCGGCTTTTAGAATCGTTCTCATAAAACAGTGACAAGTGACCCGGTGACAGGTAACAAGTAAGAATAAGCCATTAACTCGCCACTTGTCACTCGTCACTTGTCACTGTATTTAAGTCAGTCGTAAGAGAGGGCGCTGACGGGGTCTAGATTGGCGGCTCGCACAGCAGGGTAGAGCGCGCCGAGCGCGCCGCCCAGGAGGCCGATGGCGGCGGCGGCCATGGCCCAAGACCAACCATACTCGAAGATCAGACCGTAGGTGCGGTGAATCAGCGTGCCGGAGATGAGCGCGACGACGAAGCCGACGACGAGACCGAGCGCGCTGATGAGAAGCGCTTCCTTCTCGATCACTCCGATGATATAGCCGCGCGAAGCGCCCATCGCCTTGAGCATGCCGATCTCTCGCGTGCGCTCGGTAATGGTCGTGTACATGGCCAGCATGACGACGAGCGCGCTGACGATGGCCGCCAGCAAGACCAGCACGCGCAGGAAGAGGCCCAGGTAAGGGATGCTCTTCTCGATGCTGGTGAAGACATCGCGCGTGAACTGAATCTTATTGCCCTTGAGCGTCTGGTCAATGCGCCTCGCGGCCTCGACCTGATCCACGCCCTCTTTGCACTTGACCAGAATCCAGGTGCATTTGCCGGGCGCTTCGAGCGCGTCCTGCATCGCGCCGAGCGTCATCTTGACGCGCGCGCCGGATTCGGGAGCATAGATGCCCGTGACGCGATAAGGCTTATCGCCGAAGAGCTTCAGGGTGCTTCCTACAGTCAAAGAGCCGTTGCGCGCCTTGGTCTCGTCAATGACGACTTCGTCCAGGGCTTCGGGCGGTCGTCCCTCCGTCAAATACATCTCGTTCATCTTGGCAAAGGGGGCCCAGTCCACGCCCTCCACCTGCTCGAAGCCGAAGCCGCGCCCTCCCTGGTAGATATAACGAATCACGGGCACAGCCGCCTCCACGCCCTCGATTCTTTGCAGCTCCTCGGCATACTTCGTGCTCAAGTTGGCCGTCGAGGTCGTGAGGTTATCGCCCGAGCCGGGTCGCGTAAAGATGATCTCGGCGCGCACGTTCGACGAACGCCGCTGGAGGTCGTTCGACATCCCGCGCGCCAACCCCGTAAAGAGCATCACCAGCGCCACGCCCAGCGCCACGCCCGCGATGCTCACGAGCGAGCGAATCGGACGCTGCCGAATATTTGCTGTGACAAGACTATCCATATGAAAACAGCGATGAGTGACAAGTGACGAGCGAGACGAGCAAGAGCAAAGTTTTTAACTTGCCACTTGCCGCTCATCAGTTGTCACTGCCTTCTGGCGTCCAGATCGAGTTCGGGCAGTTGCCATGAGTTTTCCAGGGTGAATACGTCGGGCGGGTATTCGCGGTCGATCACGACGGCCTCGGGCGATTGATATGTGACGCTCAGCTTATAGCGGTCCTGCGGGCGAGTGATCTCTATGCGCGACGGCATCATGAGCGTCCCGCTCTCGCCGAAATTCTTGGCGTCCGTGTAGGTCACATCCGTGATGAGCGCGCCGTCATTGTCGAAGGTTTGCAGCCGCGCCAGCTTGACCCTCTCGCCGACGCGGTCGAACCAGAAGCGTCTGATGAGATGAGCGCCGGTTTGCCCTCCCGGCGAAAGCTCGTCCAGGAGGTAGTAGCTGCGCACGACGCGTCCGGGCGTTCGCCCGCGCGCAGGCTTAGAGGTGTCTGCCTCTTCCTGGTAAAACTCGCTCTGCGCGTAGACGAGGCCGGAATCCGTGCGCGGCAGCACGGGACGAATCAAGAGAGCGTCGGTCAAATGCTGCGGGCGCAGATTGGAGAGCGCGCTGCGCGTGCGCTGCTCGCTCAGAGCCTTGTTGCGCGTATTGCCGCCAGGGCTCGTCTGGTCTATCTCAAGCTTCGGGTAGATGGCGTTGTTCGTGCCGCGCACGAAGCGGCGATACTTCTCATCTCCCTGCAAGACCGCGACGCGAAAATGTTCTCCGTCAGAGGTCATCTCGGCGATGTTCGTCCCGACGAAGGGCGCTTGAATCTTGAGGTAGATTTGCGCCGGTCGCTGCAAAAAGAGCGTCCCGTCGGCGGTGCGGTATTTCTCTGCGAGGCCGGATTCGGCGAACGACGTATCCTGAAACTGTATGTCGACCTTGCCGCGAATCGAGCGCACGGATGCCTGCGCGTTGATGACTTCGATCAACTGCGACGTATTGGCGCTGGCGAGTGGGCCAAGCAGCGGCGGCACGCCGACCGTCCGGCTCACACCGAACAGGCCCTTGCAGCCGCTCGTGCTCAGCAGGAGAAGAAGTGAAAGGAGGATGACGGCGAAGCGCGAGCGCCTTCGGCTCTGTACGGGGAACGAATTAAGCATCAACGGAAAAAGTGACCGCTTGACGATCGGCACACAATCCCTCTCTGGGACTGAAACTGTTAATAAACAAAGGAAGCTAACAAAGCGATTCGTCATTGTCAACGCGTGCCTCTAGTCCAGGACGAGCGGCGGCTTGCCGAATTTTCCCCGCAACTGATTGATCGTTTGCAAGACCTTCGGTCGTTTCACCAGCTTCTGTTCCCAGCGACGCTTGCCGGGCAAATCCAGCATCATCAGTCCGAGCAGGATGGTCAGAATGCCCTGGCCCGGCACGCCCGGCAGCGACATGATGATGCCGAGGATGACGAGCGCCGCGCCCAACAGATTCTTCATCAACAGTCCGCCCCAGCGCACAGCCTTGTGACGATCAACGAGGAAATCTCGATCATGCGATGAATGGAAATAGGTGGCGGGTATTTTGACCAGCATGAAGGAGACGAGCCCTAGACTGCCGGCAAAGGTCACGGCAAAGAGCACTAATCCGATGATCGCATCGCGCCAGGTGAAGGAGGCCAAAAGCTGCGTTATCCAATCCACCATAGAGACTCGAATTCAGCCGGAGCGCCCCGAAGCTTCAAGGCGCAACCGGCGATTCAACCTTTCATTTCGTCGCGGAACGCGCTTCGAATAAAAGACGTATGACGTGACCGAAGACCTCTTCGGCAGCCCCCTCAAGCCCGAAGTCGCGTTCGGCCACTCCCTCCCAGAATTCATCGAGCCCGCGCACGCCAGCCCTCTCGAAAGCGAGCGCCTGCACCAGCAGGTCTATGATGTCAGCCGCCTTGACCAGCCGCGCTTCGAGGCTCGCACGATGCTCGTAATCCTCGTGCAGCTCGCTATAGCGGGCTGCAATCCTTGCGCCGAGCCCGTGCACGATATCATCGAAGGCCGCGCGTTCGGCGCGCCTTCTGGCCTCCGCGCCGAAATATTCGCCGCCCGTGCGCGGCATATCGCCCACGCGCGCCTCCGCCCAATCGTGCAGCAAAGCCATCCTCAACAACCGTTCGAGATCAACGCTCTCACCGCGCGCCCTCAACTCGTCGGCCATCATCATGGCCGCGACCGTCACTCCGAACGAGTGCGCCGCGACAGACTCCGCGCCCGGCGCGAGCCCACGCAGCGTCCAGCCCGTTCGCTCAAGGCGCTTCAAACGCTGTAGCTCAATCAGTGTCGAAATCATAAGAGGTCAGTAGCGCCAAAGGTCTCGGGCGGGTCTTATAGCGGTTCTCAATTGAGTGCGAGAACAGGAGCGCCTGAGGTCTCGGGCGGTTCTCAAGCGGCATCAGCACCCGCCAGAGACCTCAGGCGCTACCGACTGTGCGACCGAGCATCTTTCCTTTCCGTCTAACTGATTACTGACTACTGAATACTTTTCCCGGGTTGAGAATGCCGAGCGGGTCGAGTGCGCGCTTGATTCGTCTCATCGCTTCCATGGTCGTCTGTGTGACGGCCATCTCCATGTAGGGCGCTTTGACGTAGCCGATGCCGTGCTCGCCGCTGATCGTGCCGCCAAGCTCTATGGCGACGGCGAAGGTCTCACGGACGGCGGCGCGCGCTCGGGCGACGGCCTGCGGGTCTGCGCGCTCGCACATGAAATTGACGTGGATATTGCCGTCTCCGGCGTGGCCGAAATTAACGACGAAAGTCTCCTGGCGCAGACCTATCTCGACGACGCGCTCGATGAGTTCCGGCACGCGCGAGCGCGGCACGACCACGTCCTCGTTGAGCTTGAGCGTCCCGTACTTCTTAATCGCGGGCGAGAGCGCGCGACGCACGTCCCAGAGGCGGTCTTCTTCTTCGCGCGTCTGCGACCGCAGCAGGTCGAACCCGCCGCCCTCCTGCATCACCCGCTCCACCAAAAGCGAAGCCCGCTTGACCTCTTCCCTGGGCCCATCCACAGAGACGATGAGGAGCGCGCCCGCGTCCATCGGCAGCCCGAAGGCGAACTCCGCCTCGACGGCCCTGATCGAGTTTTGATCCAGGACCTCTATGGCGACGGGCGTGACGCGTGCGCGCGTGAAGCGCGGCACGCAGGCGCAGGCTTCCGTCATCGTGTGAAAGGTGGCGCGCACTGTTCGCGTCTCTTCCGGCAGCGGCAGGAGCTTGAGCGTCGCTTCCGTGATGATGCCGAGCATCCCTTCCGAGCCGCAGATCAATCCCGTCAGGTCGAACCCGACGACGTTCTTACTGGTTCGCCCGCCCGTGCGGATGATCTCGCCCGTCGGCGTCACGACTTCAAGGCCGAGCACGTAATGCTTGGTCACGCCGTACTTGGCAGAGCGCATCCCCCCGGCATTCTCCGCGATGTTGCCGCCGATGAAAGAGTTCTTATAGGAGGCCGGGTCGGGCGGATAGAAAAGGCCGTGCTCCTCGACCGCCTGTTGAAGCGCGTAAGTCGTCACGCCCGGCTCCGTCACGACGTAGAGGTCGTCGGCCTTGATCTCTTTGATATGGTTCATGCGGTCAGTGCCGATGACGATGCCGCCTTCGACCGGCACAGCGCCGCCGGAATAGCCGACGCCGCCGCCGCGCGCCGTGACGGGGAAACGCGCTTCGTTGGCGAGCCGCAGGATGGCCGAAATCTCCTCGGCAGATTGGGGCAGCACCACGGCTTCGGGCGGAAACTTCTCCTTGACGGCATCCTGCGCGTAAGGCTCTACACGCTCAGCATCAACGAGCACGAACTCTTCGCCCACCAGCTCGCGCAAACGCGCAAGCACCATCTCACTGGACGCCGCCGTGCGGGCGCGTCCCTGTCTCACACCTGTTTCCATTGCGCTACTCATGTCCGTTTGAGATTCCAGCTTCCACTACTTTAACGCGCGCCGACTCCGCCGGGCAATGAAGAAAAGCGGCGCTCAGGTGTTTCCCAAACACACGAGCGCCGCCCTGTTTCTTTCACTCTTCGGTTGATACTGCAATCGGCGGACGGAAAAGAGCAGGGCTCGCCTGCTTTCCTTTCCAGCTATATGCCGCACGACGGATGCTGGCAATTGCAGCCGATCTCCATTATGTCCTTGGCATCCGAGCAGTATTCGCTGCAATACTTGTCGTCGTCCGAGACCGTGCAGCTACAGCTCGGGTGCGCGCACTTCTTAACAGTCGTTTCGTCTGCCATCACATCACCCCTTCTTTCCTGATCTGACTTGCAACAACTTGGAGGCTCTTCTGAGAGCTTATGCTAGGGCGACACAGGCTTGAGCGTCAAGCGAGCGAAGGATGAGAGGGCTGCGTCATCGGCTCACTTCAAGGCGCGGCGCTGATGTTGATGTTGATCTTTCTCTTGCTCACGGGCACAGAAACGGTGCTGCCTAAGGGTACGCGATAGACTATGCCGTCAATGTTGAGGTTGACGAATTGCAGGAGCTGCGACTGCTGCTGCGGCTGCGTCCCTGTCATCGAAGCGGGCTCTGTCGTCGTCTCGCTCGGGCCGGGCGTGGGCTCGCCGGGCTTGGCCGTGTCGCTCGTACGCGTGAGCAGGTTGGTGGCGACGATTCGCCAGGTCGCGGGCGCGCAGCTCAATCGCAGCCCCGGCGTATCCGTCTCCGCTTGCTCGCGCGGCGCGAGCACGTCGAACTTGAACAAGCCTTCGCCGCAACGCACACCGCCCGCGTCGTAGAAAGTCACACGGCCCGAGACGTATTCGTAAAAGAACGGGCTGATGTTCTCGACGACCAGTCGTATGTTCGGGACGGGCGAATCTGTCGAGCCTTGAAGCGTCGTCGTGAGCAGACGCGCGCTGAGCGCATCGCGCCCCTTCGCGTCGAACGCGACGGGACGGCTGTTGAGCGCCACGGGCTGTTCGACGACGGGGCCGCTGCTTCCGGCTTGCTGAGCACCGGCGCGAAGGGCGCTGCACGCCAGGAGCGCGGCGGCGCACACTGCGATGATTTGAACTCTCACACTTTGCCTCCTCTTCAGGCCAGACTGCAATCAAAACGGGTCGGAGCGTCCAGGGATTGTAGGCCACAGCGCGCGCATGTTCAATAGAGACGCGTTGGCCCTTTAGCTCAAGACCGGCAGCAATGCCGCGCCGCGTGGCATGATATAGCCTTCCGCGCTCCCGTCCACCTGTGACATCGCCTCGTCAATGGTGCGCGCCGGAATCATACGCATGTGCCGGACATCTTCGGCTGCAAGTTCGGAGACGAGATGGATGCGAAAGCTTTCGGCTTTGACCAGAAGCGACCAGGCCGTCTGACCGTTGACCTCGTAAGCCTCTCGCAAACGGGCTTCGAGGGCGCGCGAATTTTCCGACTCGAACCATTTCAAAAAATCCGCGCGACCGAAACCGTCCGCGCACTCGGCCACAAGGATGATCGCGCCGCCTTCGACGCAGGCGTGCGCGGCCATGTCGAGCGTCTTATGAGCCTGAATCAGGTTGATGTCGTGAGGCGAGCCGCCGCAACTGGCGACGACGACTTCGCGCCTGCCATCAATTTGAAGAGAATGCTCGCGCGCATACTCTTCGCAACCCTTCCGATGGGCCGCGCGCCAGTCGCCGCAGTAGATGCGCGTGGCGCGATTGTGCTCGTCCGTCACCGTATTGATTAAAAAGGAGGGCGCGACCTCAGCCGCGATGCGCTCGCACTCTTCATGCACGGCGTTGCCTTCGAGAAGGCCAGCGCCGACGCCCGCCCGCCGCCCGCCCCGCTCGAAATCGAGTGCGAGCATGTGCGTGGCCTCCACCGTTTGCGCCGAGGCGAGGCCGGGACAGACCGCTTTGCGCCCGCCCGTAAAGCCCGCGAAGTAATGAAAGTTAATCGCTCCGGTCAGTATTAACTGATCGTGCTCCTTGAGGGCGCGATCAAGCTCGATGGGCGTGCCGCGCTCCGTCTCGCCGAAGCTGATGAGCTTCGACTCATCTCCCGCCATGTGATTGAACGTCCTGATGCGCTGCACGATGAAGGGCGTCAGCAGCTCGCGCTTCTCTTCGGGTGTGACGGGGCGATGAATGCCCGTGGCGAAGATGATGCTGATCGAGCGCGGCGAAACCCCGAGCGCGATCAGACGACGCACGAGCAGGTGTGTGATCTGCGCCGAGGCCGTGGCGCGCGTCGCATCCGAAATGACTACGAGAACGCTCTCATCCGGCGAGATAATCTCTTCCAGGGGAGGCGAGGCGATGGGCTCATCCAGGGCTTCGCCGACCGCCGCGTCCGAGAGCGGAGATGAGTCGCGCGCTGCGGGCGCAAGCAGCGAGTAGCGCCCTTCGTCGTACGAAAAAGAGAGCGCAGCGCGACCGTAGCCCAGCTCTATATTCATGAGAAACAGTTCCGCAAAGATTTAGATGCCGAAGCGTATGAGATTGCGCTCGATGACGTTGAGCGAGGCGAAGTCCGTCGCCCCCGTCGCACGAGCATCCGCCAGCCAGCGACGAAGCTTACGCGCCTCGTCGAGCGTCTGTATGCGACACGCGCCCGTGAGCGCCAGCGTCACCAGACTATCGGGCGCTCCATGCGTGACGAGCGCCGCTTGCAGCGCCGCCTGTTCGCGCAGATCGAGCGTGAGCAAAAGACTGATCTCCATAAAATCAGACGCCGGATGTTAGATGAAACCGCCGGCTTTCAACTAAATACACGGACGCAATCAAGTTGAGGTGGCGTCTCAGGTCAGCACCCGCCCTCAGGTCTCTGGCGGGTGATGCCGATGCTTGAGACCCTCCCGAGACCTGAGGGCGCTACTGACAGCCAGGACTTTTTATCTTAATCCGATTGTGTCCGGGTTCTGAGCATCTAACCTCTGCATTTTAGTCTCGCGCGGAGCGAAAGCAAGCCGTACCCGCGTGGCAGAAATGGAAAGTATCGTCCTCGAAATCGGGCGTCTCCATCTGGATCGTCAGGTGATCTACGCCGAAGCGGTCGTGCAGCTTAGAGCGCAGCTCTTTCAAGAGGTCTGGCGGTGAGATCGTCTTGACGTGGATGACATGCGCGCTCAGGGCCTCGCGCCCCGAAGTGATCGTCCAGATATGCAGGTCGTGCACGTCGCGCACGCCTTCGGTTTGCAGTATCGCATCTTCGACGGCGGCGAGGTTGATGTGCGCGGGCGTGCCTTCCAGGAGCACGTTGGTGGATTCGCGTATCAGGTTCCATGAGCTCCAGATGATCAGGAGGGCGATGACAAAGCTGAAGAGCGGGTCGGCTGTGTACCATCCGTAGAGAGACATCAGTAGACCGGCGGCAATCGCTCCGACAGAGCCGAGCGCATCGCCCATGATGTGCAGCCAAGCGCCGCGCACGTTCAAATCCTCCTCGTGATCGCCGTGCAGGAGCCAGGCGCACAGTAGATTGACGACGAGGCCGCCGATGGCCACCAGCATCATCGCCGTGCTCTTGACCTGCGGAGGCGCGGCGAGCCGTTCGTAGGCTTCATAAAAGATCAGGAGTGAGATCAGGACGAGAGCGACGCCGTTTGTCAGGGCCGCCAGAATCTCCAGCCTGTAATAGCCGAAGGTCTTGCTGGATGTCGCGGGACGCGCGCTGAACCACATGGCGAGGAGCGCCAGGGCGAGCGCCGCCACGTCCGCCAGCATGTGCCCCGCGTCGGCCAGCAGCGCCAGCGATCCGGTCCACCAACCGCCCAACGCCTCCGCGACCATATAAAGCGCCGTCAGTATCAGCACCAGTCGCAGACGGCTGCGGCTGCGCGAAGCACGACCATGCGTGTGCGTGTGCCCGCCATGCTGATGCGTCTCGCTGATCGCCTGTGCCATAGAACAGATAATAAATGATCGAGGCTGAAGGTTGAAAGAGCACGAGGAAATATAACAGGGATGGACAGAGATGGTCAGGATGAAAGACTAGGAGCAGGATAAAAACAGAAAGCAGGATGAAGAATAAATGGATCGCTGACTGAAACTCTGTTATCGCTCTTTCCTTATCCTGTTCCTCCTGTCCGTCCCTGTTAATTCTCTTTCTTAAATCTGATCGAGCGCCTGTGTAATGTCGGCGATGATGTCGTCCGCCGCTTCGATGCCGACGGCAAAGCGCACGGTCGAGGCCGAGACGCCCGCCGCGCGCAGCTCGTCGTCTCCAAAACCATAGTGCGATGAGTAGAGCGGATAACTGACGAGGGTCTCGACGCCGCCCAGGCTGGGCGCGCTGCGTACGAGCCGCAGCCGGTCGAACATTCTCTCGACTTCCGCCTCGCCGCCGACCAGATCGACGGCCAGTACGCCGCCGAAGGCGCTCATCTGGCGGCGCGCGAGCTGGTGGTCGGGATCGTCCTCAAGACCCGGGTAATAGACGCGCGCCACCTTCTCGTGCCGGCTCAGAGCGCGCGCCACGCGCAGAGCATTCTCGCAGGAGACGCGCACGCGCACGTCGAGCGTCTTGAGCCCGCGCGCGAGCAGATAAGCGGCTGCCGGGTCGAGCGTCGCTCCGATCAGTATAGCCAGATGGCGCACGCGCTCTATAAAGTCGCGGCTGCCGACGACGACGCCCGCCGTCAAATCCGAGTGGCCGCCGAAATATTTGGTCGCACTGTGAACGACGGCGTCAACTCCGAGCTGAAGCGGGCGCTGTAGGATGGGCGTGGCGAAAGTATTATCCGTGATCGAGAAGAGGCCCGCCGCGCGCACGGCGCTCACGGCCCGCTCTATGTCAATGAGGCGGTTGGTCGGGTTGGTCGGCGTCTCGAACCAGAAAGCGCGCGTGCGCTCTCCCCTGATCTCCGGGAGTCTGGGGATGTCGCCGATGCTGATGAAGCGCGAGCTGATGCCGAAACGGCTCATGACCTCTGTCATGACCTTGATCGTGCCGCCGTAGATCGTCTCACACGCGATCATCTCGTCACCGGCCTCGCACTGCGCGGCGAGCACGGCGAAGGTCGCCGCCGAACCCGATGCCGTCATGACCGCGCTTTCCGCACCTTCAAGCGCGGCGATCTTCCTTTCCACCTCGGCCACGGTCGGGTTGGCGTAGCGCGAATAGAAGTAGCCCTCAGAGACTTCGCCGCGCACGTAGCGACGCATCTCGCCAAAACTCTCGAAGCCGTAGATGGTCGAGTGGAAGACGGGCGAGACAATCGCGCCGAAAGGTTGCTCGTCTGTGCGCTCGCCGCCATGCACGGCGACGGTGGCGGGCGCATGGAATCCATTTTTACCGTTGTCCTTAGCAGCCATAGGTGTCCCCTTGTTCCGACCAAGTGAATGATAGAGAACGTAGATGTAGACCGATGGCCCTAAGATTAACAGATTAGAGGAGACACTGACAGTCGAATTCCATGAGCGCCATGCCAGGAGCAGCGATGGCTCTTGTGAGTGGAAAGACAGGCGCTTTGTTCGCTGCCCGGCGGAAGAGTCTAAGAGACGGCAGCCCCCCTGAAGACGCTGTTGAAATCGCGGTACAGCTCGTTAAAATCGCGCAGCGCGCGTTCGAGCGTCTGCGGCAGGATTTCGATGTCAACGGGATTGACGACCAGATTGACGTTGTTGACGAAAGCCGCGTGCGCGTCCAGTGTGCGCGCTGAAGTGACCAGATGAACGAAGAAGAGCCGGCGGCGCTCGGCGGGCCGCATGATGCTGACTTCGCGTGTGACGAAGGCCGCGCCCTGTTCCAACTGATCGAAGCCGGGCTCAAGGATGACGACATCCATGTGGTCTTCACGCATGCGCTCGATGGCCTGCGTCGCGTCGTCTGCGACAAACACATGGTAATTGTCTGCGGCCAGAGCGCGGGCGACGGCCTCCCGGTGCTCGGGCGTGACGCAGACGAGCGCGCGGCGTCTCTCCCATGCCGGGCGCGACGCGACCGCCTGTCTCTCTTTTTCCGGCATCCCTCGCTGCAAGAGCGCCGCCAGCATCTGCACTATGCTACCGGCATCGACGGAAGGCGACTGCGCATAGCTCTGCCCCTCGTCCGCTTCATCCGAACTCTCAGGGTTAAAGGCAGGGGCGGGCGTCGGCTGCTTGTAACGGGGATTCTCAAGTGCCGGGGAGTTGCCGACGGCCAGCGCGCCCTGCTCCGTTGCGTTGGCCGCTGGCGGTTGGGCGCTAATGATGTTCTGGCATTTCGGACACCGTATGGTGAAGGCGCGCGACGGCAGCTTGGCATCATCCAGTTGCAAACGGGTCGTACATTGCGAACAAACGACGATCATAAGTTTTCTCTCACAGAAGGTGATAAAAGCAGGGATGAAAGCGAAAGGATGAAAGCGTGGCTCTGCTAAGTGAATCATTCCGCCAACATTGCTTCTACTTCATCCTTTTATTCGATCATGCTCAGCATGGAGTTGCCGGAGAGAGCGCCGACCGGGGCGCTCTGGTTTTCGGAGCGAATGTAATCCTCGGAGGAGGAGAGGCCCTTGAGGGCGAGCAGGAGGTTGTTCTGATTGGTGGCAAAGGCGAGGCCGTCTTCCGTCGTGATGATCTGCTGCTCGATCATCCTGCGGATCACCGTGTCGAAGTCCTGCATGCCTTCAAGCTTGCCGTCGCGCATTGCGTCCAGAAGCGACTTGCCTTCGGATTCGCCCTCTTCTATGTACTCGCGCGTGCGCGGCGTTGATCTGAGAATCTCGACGGCGGCGACTCTGCCGCGACCGTCCGCGCGCGGGATCAAACGCTGCGAAACGATGTAGCGAAAGGTCTGGGCCAACCGCGTCCTGATGACGGGCTCTTCATTCTTCGGATAGAGGCCGATGATACGATCAATTGATTTCGAGGCGTCAATGGTGTGGAGCGTGGAAAGCACCAGATGGCCCGTCTCGGCGGCTTCGAGCGCGATCTCCGTCGTCTCATAGTCGCGCATCTCGCCGACCAGAATCACCTTCGGAGCCTGGCGCAGCGCGGCGCGCAGGGCAGAAGAGAAATCCTTCGTGTCCGAGCCGACCTCGCGCTGGTTGATCGTCGAACACTTGTGCATATGCAGAAATTCTATCGGGTCTTCGATAGTGACGACGTGGTAATACTTCGTCTCGTTGATGATGTCTATGATGGCGGCGAGCGTGGAGCTTTTGCCGGAGCCGGTCGGCCCCGTCAGCAGGACGATGCCGTTGCGCATCTCGGCGATCTCGGCGAGCTGCTGCGGGAGCCCGAGCGACTTTAGGGTCGGGATGTCGGTCGGGATGACGCGCATGACTATGGAGTAGGAGCCGCGCTGCTGAAAGATATTGACGCGAAAGCGCGTGCGCGACGGCAGGCTGTAGCTGAGGTCGGCTGTGCCCGTGCGCGCCAGGCGGTCGGCGGCGTCAGGGTTGCCCTGCATCAGCGTCATCGCAATCACTTCCGTTTGATAGGGCGAAAGCTTTTGCAGGCCCAGCGGTGAGACGGGCGTGAGCTTGCCGTTGATCTCGACCTGCGGGGGTTGGCCCACGGTGAAGTTCAAATCGCTGATTTTGTCCGAGACGAGCAACATGCGCTCGATGATTGGCGGTAGATCGAAGAAGCTCATGCCGGGTGATGCTCCGTTTAGTTTGAAGGGGAAGACAACGTCAGTCTGAAGGCGGGCCTGGAATAAGGCTGAAGATTCGGTGTGCCGACTTGAAGGTCACGCGAGCGCGCCGCTCGAAAGACCGGAAAACATTGTCGCGTAAAACATGAACAAACGCAACACAAAACTAATTCTCCCTCAATTTTATTGGGGTTTTTGTGATTAAAGGTCGGAGATGAAGGCCCGCGTGCGGTCTTCTATCTCGGCTGGACGGGCGAGCAAATCGCCTATGCAGGCGACGGAATCCGCCCCGGCTGAGAGGGCAGGGCGAGCGTTGCGGCGCGTAATGCCGCCGATGGCGACCAGTGGGATTGGGCCTATCAACTCTCTTACGCGGCGCAGTTCTTCCAGCCCGACGACCGGGTCTGGATTCTCTTTGGACGAGGTGGGGTAGAGGGGGCCGATGGCTATGTAATCAACGGGCAGGCGCGCGGCTTCCCTCGCCTGCTCAAGATTGTGTGTGGAGAAACCGATGATAGGGGCCGGGCCGAGCAGTCGGCGCGCGGCCTCCGGTGTGAGATCGTCCTGGCCCAGATGAACGCCGTCGGCCTTGAGTGCGAGCGCTATATCCACACGGTCGTTAATAATGAGACGCACGCTCCGCTCGCGGGCTACGCGCAGGGCCTCACGCGCCTCAAGATAGAACTCGCGCGGCGAGAGATGCTTCTCGCGCAGTTGAATGAGCGTTGCGCCCCCAGCGCTCAAACGCGCGACCTGCTCGGCGTGCGACAGGCCGGAGACTAGCACATCCGTGATCGGATAAAGCCTGGATAAAAGCAGTGACATGTGACGAGTGACAAGTGACAAGATAGTGATGAGTCATGAGTGATGAGTCATGAGTGATAAGTAATGAGGGACGAGCGCAAAGCTTTTAACTCATCACTCATGGCTCATCACTCATCGCTGTTTTTCTTCTACTCGTCACTCGTCACTTATCACTCGTCATTGTCTTTAAGTGTTGGTCGAAGAAACGAAGTATGCGCTGGTATTCATCCGTCCAGCTTTCGGGGCGGGTGAAGGCGTGGCTCTCTTTCGGGTAGAACATCACGTCGAAATAGTCTGTCTTGTCCAGCTCGATCAGCTTTTGTATGAGCTGCACGCTGTCCTGGAAATGTACGTTGTCGTCCACCATGCCGTGCAGGATGAGAAGCGGGCGGCGCAGCCCTTCGGCATAGGTGATGGGGGAGCTGCGACGATAGGCTTCCCTGTTCTTGTCTGGGAAGCCCAGGCGCTCAGTGGTGTAGACGGGCGATGAAGCGAAATAGTTTTTCCAGTCGGCGACGGGACGCAGCGCCGCCGCGCAGGCTATGCGGTCCGGGGCGCGCATGGCCGCCATCTCCGCCATAAAGCCGCCGTAGCTTCCGCCGTACATCCCTACGCGCGCCGGGTCAACGGCATAATTTTTAACGATGTGGTCTATGCCGTCCAGGTGATCCTGGAAGTCCAGCCCGCCGAGGAAGTCGTAGACATCCGTACGCCATTCGCGCCCGTAGCCTGCCGAGCCCCTGTAATCAATGTCTAGCACGACGTAGCCGCGCTGCGTCAGGATGTGATTAAACATCTGCTCGCGGTAATAGTTGTTCCAGCCGTTGATGACGTTTTGCAGGTAGCCCGCGCCGTGCACGAAGATGACTGCCGGGTGCTTCGCGGCTTTATCGAATCTTGCGGGCAGGTAGAGACGCGCGCGAACCGTCTTGCCGTCTTTGGCCCTGTATTCGATAAACTGCGGCTGGGCCCACGCGGTCTGCTTAAAGCGGGCGGGCACAGTGTCGGTCAAGCGCACGGGCGCAGCGCGACAGCCCGCGCACAGGCGCAGCGCGTAAAGATCGCTCGGCACGTTCCACTCGGAATGTTCGTAGAGAATCGTCTCGCCCGCTTTGGAGAGCTGCGGGTCTATGTTCATGCCCTTGTCTGTGGGCAGCCGCGTCCGTTTGCCGTCGCGCACGTCCAGAACGTAGAGCTGTCGCTCGGCGGTCGAGGCTTCGGTCGAAGAGTAGAGGATGCGCTCGCCGTCCGCGTGCCACTTGGCCCAGCTCACTTCCCATGACCCGCGAGTAAGCTGGCGGACGGACGCAGAGCGGGCCGCAGGCGCGGCAGCGCTTCCTGTCACCGCAACAGCGCTGGCAGGCTTGAGCGGGACGAGGTAGAGATGATTGAAGCCGTCGCGCTCGGAGGCGAAGAGAAGCTGACCGCCTTTGGGCGAGACCTCGACGATGCGCGAGAGCGAGGCGACCCACTTCGGGTCGGATTCTTCGTCAACGAGAAAGCTCGCGCCGTCCCTGGCGGAAGCGAGAAAGATTTGACGGCGCTTCGTATCGCGGTCAATGCGATCTATGACGAGCGAAGCGTTATCGGGCGTCCAGTCAATACTGCGTATGTAGGCGACGCCTTCGGGTGCGGGCAGTTTAACGAGGAGCGTGCGCTCGGGCGAGCCCATCGCGTCGCCTATCTGTATGCGCTGCTCAGTCCAGCCGCGACGTACCGTCGGCGCTGTGACGAACTCGCCAGTGTAATCAGGGACGAAGAGCGCACGCTGCTTTGAAGTATCCGAGATGACATAGGCGACGCGCATGCCATCGTTTGAGGGCACAGCGCCGGAAACCGATTGGCCAGTAGGAATCGGCGCGCCCCCCGAAGATTGCTGCGTGCCGCCGCTGCCACCAGAGCCGCCGCCGCCACCTTCGCGCGTCAACTGAATTAGGGCGGCCTGGTCAACATCCATGATGAAGAGATGACCGGCGGACTGGTAAAGGATACGTCTCGAATCATTGAGCCATCGTGCGCCGCCCTCGACCGCAGCGGTGCTCGTCAGCCGCCTCGGAGCCGACGCGCCGTCGCTCGTGACGATATAGAGGTCGCCGCTTTTCGAGAAGAGGAGTCGTTTGGCGTCGGGCGACCATTCGATGCCGCTGACGCTCTGCTCGCGCGCCTGCTGCGCGGCATCGCGCTGCATGACGCGCTCCTCGCGGCGCTCGCCCGTGCGCGCCTCGTCGCGCGTCTCGGCGTCGTCGGGCCGCGTCTCCTGCGGCTTGTCCACGGCGCGCACCAGCAGCCTCGGCTCGCCGCCCTCAGTCGAGACCGTGTAGAGGTCGCGCGGCTCTCGCCCCGACGCGCTCCACAGATAGGCGACGGCAAGACCGTCCGGCGAAATCTTTTCCCCCTCGGCCCGCATCCCCGCAATCGAAGGCTCGGCCATGATGTCGCGCACGGTCAGAGCCGAAGTCGTCGTCTGCGCAAACGCGAAGGCGAACTGATTGATGACCAGAATAGCGACGGCAAAGATTAAGGGCGTGCGTGTTTTTTTTGGCATAAGCTAAAAGTGATCGAAAGCAGGAATTAACAGGGATGGACAGAGATTGTCAGGATGAAGAAAAAGGCGATGATAAATTCAGACAGTGATGCTTTTGTCTTTCTTCCTACTTTTTAGTCTTGATCCTGACCATCTCCGTCCATCCCTGTAAAATTTTTCTATCGCTGCGTGCTGCTCTATAAATCAATTTTCTCCAGGCTGACCTCTAAGTCGGGGAACACCGTGATGGTGTGATTATCCGGGACAGGCGTCCAGTCCGAAGGGTCATCCGTGAGCCGCTCGCTGGCGACGATGACGGCCCTGGCCTGCACGTCCTGCGTGACGGAGTGCATGTCGCAGATGCCGCCGGGCAGGCATTCAAAGCGTTGGCCGCGAGAGTAGTGCAATGATGCTCCCGGGACTCCCTCGCCCGAAGCATAGCGCGAGACGACAGTTACTTGTCCATCCGTCACGGCGAAGTTGCAGAAGGAAGTCTCCGTCACGCCCGCCGAGCCCGTCCAATCATTCAGGCTCAAGATAGTCTCTACGAGCGCCCTTCGCATCTCCGCGGCGTCCACCTCGCCAAAGGGCGCGCGCAGGCTATTGAGAAAGAGCGCGAAGGCGTGCTCGGAGTCGGTCGTCCCCTGAATCATGTCGTAGAATTCATCCTTGAGGCCGTCGCGCAGTCGCCGCTTGATCTTGTGAAAGCCCGCGACCACCCCGTTGTGCATCCACATGAAGCGGTCGTAGGCGAACGGATGGACGTTGGTCTCCGTGACGACCATTCCCGGCGATGCGGCGCGCACATGCGCGAACAGGCAGGTGGCGCGCGTCTTGGCCGACAGGTTCTGCAAGTTGCGGTTAGACCAGGCGGGCGTGACGGAGTGCTGCACGCACGGCGCAGGGTCAACGTCATGGACGTACCAACCGATGCCGAAGCCGTCGCCGTTCAGAGGCTCGGCCCTTTCGCGCGCCCTGTAGCTCTGCATGATCAGAGAGTTGACAGGGCGATACAATAAATCTGCCAGCAACAACGGCGCACCCGTGTAAGTCAGAAAACGACACATAGCATTTTGTTTGGGAGAATGAAATGAGCGAACAGAGAGATGATACAACGGACGGGGGCTCGCCGTCGCCTGCCCGCAGCGAACAAACGCCGGGCAGCTACTACTACGACGACGCGACGGGCTACGAGATTTATGATCCGTCCAAGGAGGATGAAGCAGAGGAGGACGACCATCCGGCAGGTGATGAGGACGCGCCTGGCCGATAATTCATCAATCGTCCGTGTTGTTTTCGATCTCTAGCGGGAAGCCGTAGATTCGCTCGAATAACCTGCGCTTGAACTCTTCGGGCGGAAGGTTCTCCGGCAGGGACGCGATGACAAACTCGCGTGCGGCGTCGAACATCCGCGCGCCCATCACGAATCGCTCTTCGCCCGAACGCGCCATCATCTTCTCGCGCATTATCGCTTCGACTTCCGGCGGGGTGTCATTCATCTAAGCACTCCTGCCATAGATCATAAAGCCCTAACTCCCGCGTCCATCTTTCCACGTATTCATTATCATAACCCGTCGCCAGCAAATTCCTCACGTCTCGAAATTGCATCTCCGAGCGCGAATCCCGTGCCCAATCAAGCTTGGAAATAATCAAATCCTCTTTGCTCACGACCCGGACGGTCAAATCCTGAATCTTGACAGCTCTGCGCCTTTCAAATTCCAATCGCCGGTAGACGCTGCTTTTTCGGATGATGCAATCCACCTTGATGACTGTTTCGTGGTGAATCAGATTAAAGACCGATTCGTGAGCGAGGGCATTGATGATAGCTTCGCGCACGATGTAGTAGTCCGGGTTGAACAGGCCGATGATTGCATCTACGTCTTTCCCGTCGAGAGCTATAACCAGATCAATGTCACGCGTCATGCGAGGCTGCGCGTAGTAATTCATAGCCAGCGAGCCGGTCAGCATGTAATCAATGTGACTCTGCGCAAACTTGCTCGCAAGATCACGTATGACATCAATCTCATTCTTCATCGCGCGCACCGAAACTTTTTGCTGTCTTAGGACTCCTTCTTCTTCGGGCGTTCGTTGGCGCGAAGGACGCGCTTGCGCAGCCTGATAGTTTGCGGCGTCACCTCGACCAGCTCGTCGTCGGCGATGAATTCCAGGGCCTGTTCGAGAGAGAGGTCTTTGACGGGCACTAAACGCATCGCTTCGTCAGCGCTCGCGGCGCGCATATTCGTCAGCTTCTTCTCCTTGACCGCGTTGACATCCAGGTCAACTGCGCGGGCATTCTCGCCGATAATCATCCCTTCGTAGACTTTCATGCCGGGACGCGCAAACATCGTCCCGCGCTCCTGTAGGTTGAAGAGCGCATAGGTGGTCGTTTCGCCCGCACGATCAGAGACGAGAGAGCCCGTCGAGCGGCCACGGATCGCGCCCTGCCACTCGCCGAAGCGCAGGAAGAGCGTATTGAGCAGGCCAGTCCCCTTCGTCTCCGTCAGAAACTCGTTGCGAAAACCGATCAGGCCGCGCGACGGCGTTTCAAATTCCAGGCGCACGCGCCCAGTGCCGTGATTGACCATCTTCATCATCTGCCCTTTGCGCCGCCCCATCGCCTCCGTCACCACGCCGATGAACTCTTCTGGACAATCAACGACGACCTGCTCGATGGGCTCAAGAGTCTTGCCCCCTTCGACGCGCGTAATCACTTCCGGCTTCGAGACCTGTAGCTCGTAGCCCTCTCGCCGCATCATCTCTATGAGGATGGCCAGTTGCAGCTCGCCCCGCCCCGAAACCTTGAACTGGTCCGGCGAGTCGGTCTCCTCGACGCGGATGGCGACGTTGCCCAGCGTCTCCCTGTCGAGCCGCTCCTTGATCTGCCGAGAGGTGACGTAGCGCCCTTCACGACCGGCAAACGGCGAGTTGTTGACGCCAAAGATCATGGAGATGGTCGGCTCGTCAACCGCGATGACGGGAAGCGGCTGCGGGTTGAGCGCGTTTGTGATCGTCTCGCCGATCTCTATGTTCTCAATGCCGGCGAGCGCCACGATGTCGCCGACGCGCGCACGCTCGACAGCCTCGCGCTTGAGCCCCTCAAACACGTAGAGCTGCGAACAGCGCGTCTTCTCAAGCGTGCCGTCGCGCCTGACGATGGCGACCGGATCGCCCACCGCCAGCTCGCCCGAGAAGATGCGACCGATGGCGAGTCGCCCGACGTACGGGTCATAGTCCAGGTTGGCAACCAGTAGTTGCAAGGTGTCGTTACGCAGGGCGACGGGCACGGGTATCGTCTCGACTATCTGATCGAAGAGCGGGCGCAGATTGCGCGACTCTTCGTCCAGACTCTTTTTAGCCACCCCGTCGCGCGAGACGGCGTAGAGGATGGGAAACTCTATCTGCTCGTCGGTCGCGTCCAAGTCAAGGAAGAGCTCGTAAATCTCGTCCACGACTTCAGAGGGGCGCGCGTCCTGCCGGTCAATCTTGTTGACGACGGCGATGGTCGGCAGGCGCGCTTCGAGCGCCTTGCGCAGCACGAAGCGCGTCTGCGGCAGACAGCCCTCAGCCGCGTCCACCAGCAGCATCACGCCGTCCACCATCTTGAGCACGCGCTCGACCTCGCCGCCGAAATCGGCGTGCCCCGGCGTGTCCACGATATTGATCTTCACGTCGCCGTAGCGCACGGCTGTATTCTTCGCCATGATGGTAATGCCCCGCTCGCGCTCAAGGTCGAGCGAGTCCATCACGCGGTCTCTGACCTGCTCATTATCACGAAACGTGCCCGATTGCTTGAGCATCGCGTCCACGAGCGTGGTCTTGCCATGATCGACGTGAGCGATGATGGCGATGTTGCGTATATCTTTTCTTTCCTCAGTCATACTTCTCCTGCACAGTAAGAGACAGCGCTTTATCTGGCGCGATTTGCAAACGGGTATCTTAGCATGTGCGCCGGGAAAGGATGAAGGAGCGACGAGCAGGCGCGGACATCAGGCAGGGATGAAACCTGAGCTTCGCAAGTTGAGCGGCTAAGATTTCAGCCCCTCATTCCTGTTTTTCAAAGCCGCCGGTTTGCCGCAATGCCTCGGCCAGTACGATGGCAACAGAGGTCGCCAGGTTGAGACTACGCACGTTCGGGTTGAGCATCGGAATGGTCAGACACCGCGTCCAGTTGGCGCGCAGCAGCTCTTCCGGCAGGCCGCGCGTCTCGCGGCCAAAGACCAGACAATCAGAGGGCTCAAACTGCCAGTCGGTATACGCTCTCTCGGCCTTCGTCGTGAGATAGATGAAGCGTGATCCGGCAAGAGCCGCGGAAAGCGCGGGCAGGTCTCGATGCCAGTGCAGCGAGACTTCAGGCCAGTAGTCTAATCCCGCGCGCTTCACAGCGCGGTCATCGAGACGAAAGCCGGTCACCCCGACGATGTGCAAAGGCACTCGCATCGCCGCACACAGCCGCGCGATGTTGCCGGTGTTCGGCGGAATCTCCGGCTCGACTAATGCAACCGATAGCATGACAGGTGAATTGTAAACCGCTACCGGCTAATAGACGAACGCTTTTCTCCACCCGCGATGACGATCATCTTCGGACGTGCATCAGATCATCTCGCAGACTGCGAACGTATAGAAGAAGGGAGAGCGGCTGCGATGTCGGTAAAAGAGAAGGAACGGCGCGCTTCGCTTGAAGCATTCGCCGTTCCTTGGTTAAAGGCCCGATAGGCCGAAAGTTTTGTGTGCGCCGATGGAAGGTTGTAGTTGTCGTTCTTTGTCCGGTTGAGCCGGAGTTATTTCTTCTTGGAGCCGCCCTTCTTGGAGCCGCCCTTCTTGGAGCCGCCCTTCGAACCGCCCTTCGAGCCGCCGCCGCCCTTCTTTGAGCCGCCGCCGCCCTTCTTTGAACCGCCCTTGCTTCCACCTTTTTTAGTTGCCATAAGTTGTTGCTGCTCCTTTTCAGTTAGTGGTTGCGACCACAAGATGCTGTGTCAACTTTTTTCTTGTGGCCTAGAGTGAACGGCGCACAACATGTTGGTATATAAACTCAAAGCGCGCAGATGTCAATAACTTATTCATCTAATGGATTATTTTTTTTGCGCGCGATGATGTTTCGCCTTCGATCAATGCACGATGAATCTCAAAATCATGTCTGTCGATGAGAGAAGGTGATCAAATTTGGAAAGGTCGTGAGCTTGGACGATCTTCCTCTTGATCGCACGAGTGGAAAGTTGATCGTGTTTGATGATGAATGAAAGAGGTCGTGCTGTCTTCGACCACCTCAGCGGAAGAGAGGAGTGAAGACCCACTGATTGTGACGACTTATCCCGTAGTAGTTGATGACCGAATCATTGCGGCTCCGGCTGGTGACGCCGATGAAGGGGCCGATGCCGTTGTCAGAATCATCATCATCGGTCGCTGAGGAATCGTTCGACCCGGTATTGATGAGGTTCGTCATCTGCACGACGTACTGCTGCAACATCGGTTCGCGCGTCGGAGGAATATTCCCACCGGCGTAGAGCATGACCTTGCGCTGAAATTCAAGAATCTTTGGTGTGCCCGGTCTGACCAAACGCCACTCGTCATTGGTGAGCGGGTCGCGCGCGGCGGCGGGGCGTAGGATTTGGACTTTCTGCGTGCCGCGAGGTATGCCTTCAAGCAGCTGCTCCATAGAAGTCGGCAGCCGTCCGCCGTTCGCTCGCACATAGAGACGGATGGCCTGAGCCACCTCCTCGCCGCGAAAGATCGCTTCAATCTCGCGCTCGCGCTGCGACTGCTGACGAATATTGGGGGCTGCTGCAACGAGCATGAGCGCCATGATCGTCATCAAGGCCAGGAGAGCGACGAGCATATAGCCTTCCTCGCCGCGCCGCCGCGAGCCAGGCTGCGCGTCGCGTTTCGGCTGAGGACGGTTATGTGAAGCGCAGAGCCTCCTGATGAGAAACTCAAGGGTCTTCATCCGCGCCGCCTTCTGCCGGTTCTTCCGGGCTTCTCTGGCGATTCGCAGGAGGTTGAAAGGCCGGCTGAGTGCCGCCGCGCCCTCCATCGCCCCCCTCGAAGGTGAGGGTGTGTTTGATGCGCAGGGAGGTATCCGTGAGCCACACTTCACGCTCGGAGATGCTGGTGACGCGAAAGCGGCTGCCGACCACATCGCCGCGTTGCACGTTCAGGAGTTGCTTGGTGTTCTTGTCTTTGAGGATGGCCGTATCGCTGTAGTGCTGATCGCCTATGATGCCAACGAAGCTGAAGTTGGGCGCGGGCGCGGCCATGACGTTGAGCGTCCCTGTGTTAGAGAAGAGCGTGCCGTCGCTCGTGCGGACGCTGATCTGTCGCGCGCCTTCATAACCGATGAGCGGGGCGGGCACGGTGGCGGAGAGTTGCTGCGGGTTGATGAAGCGCGTGGCAAGCTCTGCATCGCCGATGTAGATACGCACGGCGGGAGTAAATTTGTCGCCCGTGACCTGAAGGGTAAATTCGCCCGTGCGCGCATAGACGTTGGTCGGCGAAATTGAAGAGAGCACGAGGGGCGGTGGGGGCGGCGGTGACGGTGACGGCAGTGCTGTCGGAACCGGCGAAGGGCGTGGCGGCGGCACATAGTAAGCGAAGATGTTGCGTCCGGCCTCCGGCACTGTCGGTGTCCTTATTTCGTAGTCGATCGGGAGCGGCGGCGTGAGCTCGGCATCCTGACGAACTTCACTCGGCGCACGCACCGTTCCATTGCCGACGGTTGTCGTCGTCGTCGTTTGAGTTGTGGTTGATCTTCTATTGCTGTTGTTTGATGTTCTAGTTGTCGTCGTGGAGGACGAGCCGAAGAACATATAGGAGAGCGCGACGAGCGCCAACACGCCGAGCACTATGGCCGCGATCAGCTTATTACGCTCCGATGGAGTTTTGCCTTCCAATAAAGCCATGAATCACTCCGAGGCGATGGGGCTCTGCCTTAGCGAGTTTCAGTCGCAGGCGGCGCTGCGGCTTCGCCTGTCGAGTCGCGCCGAAAGTAAGCGGCCAGCTCAAGGCGCAAGCTGACGAGCGTGCCGCGCGTTGCGGGACGGGGCGTCTGGCCGGGAGCGGAGGTCAAGGCCGCCGCGGCCTCGTCCGTATTGGTGGCCTTCTCAAGCTCCACGTCGTTGATGACCAGGAATTGATTGCTCGCTTCCAGGTCGCGTATGAAGCGTCGCAGGTTAGCGTACTGTCCTTCCACCGTGACGCTGACTCCGATGCCTGGATAGAGGCTCTGCCATTTGGCGTTGCCGGGCTTGTTGGCAGCGGCGACAGTCCTGCCCTGTGCGTTCGTTGTCAGAGGGTCGAGCGCGGCGTAGGTCGGGCCAGCCGTGTTGCGCACGGAGTTGCTGCGTATCATCTGGTTCAAAGCGTTGTAGAGGCTCATGCGCCCTTCGTTACGCGAGGGCAATCGTTCGCGCTCGAATCGCTCGACGCTCAGGTTGATCTCTTCGACGGTGGCCTGCGCGTCCGTGTTGCGCGTCATGCCCTCCTGCGCGCCTCGCAACTGCTCTTGCAGGAGCGTGCGCTCACGTTGCAGGCTGGCGAGACGCGAATAAGAGGGGACGAGGAAGTAGAGATAGGCGAAGACGGCGCTGATTAGTATGAGCAGGCTGGCGGCGAAGCCCGCCAGTTCCGGGACGCCGAACATGCTGCGCTGGCGAGACTGGCGCAGCTTGTCAATACGCACGCGCACCTGTGCGCGCCGCGCTCCACGCGCCTGCTTGGCCGCCTCCTTCGGGTCGCCCACCTTACCGGAAATCTTCGGGTCATTCACCATGACAACAACAACAACTACTACTGCGCCTCTCGGCTTTGCGTGGTTGCCGCCGTCGTGGCGGCGATATTGCTTCCGGCGCGCGGGCTCGTCGGAACGCCTGCGCGCGGTTTATAGAGAACCCTCAAGGTTGATTCCGTCCCAGTCTCGTTTCTTCCCTTCTGAAGATTCTGGGCCGCCAGGCTGGCTTCAAAGATTCCTGTGCGGCTCATGTCGCCGATCATGTCCGTCACGTCATTGGGGTCTTTGCTGACGACGGACAGCTCCAGCTCGGCGGAGGTTTGCCCGCCGTGCGAAGCTACGTCGCGGACGCTGATGCGTGTCACGCGAACATTGCCGGGCAGAGAGGCTTCGAGGTCTGCGAAGAGCCTGGACCAGGAGAATCGCTTGCGCTCGACGAGCACCTCGGCGGCATCTCTGAGCTGTCGCTGCTCGGGCGTGAGGGCGGCCCGCACCTCGTCCGCACGCTGCTTGAGCGCATTGGCCTGCAAGCGCAGAGCGTTGAGGTCATTGGCCACGAGGGCGGCCTGCCGGTTCGTCTCCTGCGCCCGGCTGATGATTAAGACCAGCGCGGCGAGAGAGACAATCGTGATGATGACCGTGACCGTCCACGGAAACGCTCGATTGCGAAAAGGCTGGCTGGCAAGATTGAGATTGGCGCTCACGATGGTAAAAACTTCTTCTTTTCCGACACGGTTGCGATGAAGCCGTATAGAGCGGCTTCAATAGATGATGAAAGCATACACGCGAGCACCAAACAGGCGCAACCGGGCGAGACGCGCCCGCACCTACGCGCTCGCCCCCATTTACACGCCAGCGAGGCCGCCCGGTTGCAGAGATTTAAATGGATATAAGATGAGAGGCCGCGAGTCCAGGCCGAGTATCGGCGTCGAGGCTGATGCTGACCGAGCAAGGCTTTCATTAGTTGTAAGAGCGGCGAAAGGCTTAGAAGGAAGATGACAACCCACGCTTGAAAAAGTTTGAGCCTCATCTTGGGTTCCCTTCGCTCCTGGGCTGTGGCGGGGTTGAAGGCTGTGGCGGCGCGGCGTTTGACGACGGAGGCGGCGCTGCTGCCGGCGGCTGCGGTGTCGGCGTCGCGTCGTCTCTGGCAGGCGCTTCGCCCAGGGCTTTTGAGACGATGCGGTCTATGTCTGCGAAGATGCTGGTGATCTTGAGTTGAATGCCTATGTTGCGATAGGTGACGCCGGGCTCGACGGGGCGCGGCAGATTCTGTCGCTCGGCTTCCCAGGCCGTCACGCGTTCAGGCTTGCCGGTGAATTCCACAGTCGGGTTGGGCACGACATCGAAACGCAGCTCGCGCGCCGTCACGCTGCCGGTAATCGAAATGTCATCGGACTGCCCGGCGCTGCGCTCGCCGGTAGAAGGCGCATTCTGCTGCTGCTGCGCCCTGTCGCTCCTGCGCGCACACGCTCACAAGAGAGCAGCACAGGACCAGAAGCGCGAGGATGAAAGGTAACTGTTGTTCCGATCACACTGATACCCCGCCTGCGCGTTTGGAGAGATCGAGATTGCTTCGGGGGAAGCTATTGAAGGGGAACTTTTCGCCGTATCTTAGTAGATATGGCTTCGGGCGCAAGATTTATTCGGAGCGTGAGGGAAGCGCTGCCTTTCCTTCTTCGCTGATGGGGCGCGGGCTGTAGGCGCAGACGCGATTGCGCCCGCTGCGTTTGGCGCGGTAGAGAGCTGAGTCCGCCAGCTCGACCAGCTCCACGGGGTCGCGCGCGTCGGAGGGAAACGAGGCGATGCCGATGCTGATCGTCATGTGATGTTTTCGTTCAAGTTCCGTCGAGCCGCGACGCGTCGCCGGGAAAGCGTGCTGCTCGACGCCTGCGCGGACGCGCTCGGCGGCGATCATGGCCTGCGCGTAATCGGCGTCGAGGAGGAAGGCGGCAAACTCTTCGCCGCCGAAACGCGCCGCCACGTCCCCGGCCCGGAGCGCGCTCGTAATCACTGCGCCAAGCTCTTCCAGCGTCTCGTTGCCCGCCAGATGTCCGTAGGTATCGTTGACCTCTTTGAAATGGTCTACGTCCATCATCAACACGCAGAAGGGGCGCGATTCGTGCTCGGCCCGCGCGGCCTCTCTGCGCAGCTCCGAGAAGAAAGACTTGCTCGTCAGGAGCCCCGTCAGCTCGTCATGCACGAGCAGGCGATGAATCTGTCGCTGGTACTCACGATCAATCTCGTCGAGCATGTCGAAGCGCAGTAGATGCTCGCCGATGACCAGCTTGTCGCCGTCTTCCAGGAAATCTTCGGTGATCGGTTTGCCGTTGAGGAGCGTGCCATTGGTTGAGGCCAGATCGTTGATGCGATAGCGCGTCTCGCCCGTCGAGGCGTCACGCTCGGTCGTGATGCGAGCATGTAGACGCGAGGCGCGCGGGTCGTTGACACGCACGTCGGCTTCGAGCGCGCGGCCCAGAATCACCTCGTCGCGGTCGAGCGGAATCGGAACGGCCAGCAGATCACCGCGCAAAAACACCAGGGCCGGGCGGCGTTCATGCACCTGAACCGTGTGTTCCAGCGTATCTTCGTTCGCATAGTCGCGTTCCATAAAAGGAGTCCGGGGGTTTCGAAGTCTCTCTCTCGGCAATTACCGTTTGACGATCTGCGAGGCTCTCTCCGGGGGAGTCGAAGAGCAATCAAACGCCTCCGCCGCTCATGAATCTCTGATCTTCAATCGCAAATCTTCGCCGCCATCTTAACGCGCAGAGGCGTGTAGCGGCAATAGCCCTTACAGGGCAACGTGTGCGCTCAAAGCAGGCGGGCCGTGAGGCACAGAGTATGTTGGAAGGCTTGTCGGGGGCTGGTCGTTGCTTCTATAATTATGGCTCATCGTTGGACGGATGCGCGACGAGCGGCGGGCCTTCAAAGCTTTCGGTACTGGAGGAAGGCACGAGCGCTCTTGAACGTCAAGCATCATTTAAGGGTTGACGGGTGAGAGATCAGGGAGTGAACGCAAGTTGAAGGAAGAATCGGCAGTCTCATGCCCCTGGGCACAGCAGGAACTCTCGGTCGAGCGCGTCGCGGAGGCGCGGCTGCCGACAGAGGTGGGCCAGTTTCGCATCGCCGGTTATCGCTCGCTGACAAGCGACGAGGAGTTCGTCGTGCTCTACAAGGGCGAGCTGCGCCCTGAGATTCCCACGCTCGTCCGCATACACTCGCAATGCCTGACGGGCGACGTGTTCGGCTCCAAGAAATGCGATTGCGGGCGACAGCTACGCCGCGCCATGGAGATGATCGAAGAGGAAGGGCGCGGCGCTATCGTCTACCAGCAGCAGGAGGGACGCGGCATCGGCATTATTAATAAGATTCGGGCCTACGCGCTTCAGGACGAGGGCGCAGACACGGTCGAGGCCAACGAAATGCTGGGGCTCGGCGTTGACCTCAGAGAGTATCGCCAGTGCGCCGAAGTCCTCTTCGACCTGGGTCTGTGCCAGGTGAGAGTGCTCTCTAACAATCCGCTCAAGCTACAGGCGCTCGAAGAAGCGGGTCTGAAGATCGTTGATCGGGTATCCATCGAGATTGAGGCTGCGGAGTGCGCCAAGCGTTACATGCGGACGAAAAAGGAGAAGATGGGCCACCTGCTGGATGAGTTCTCGATCTGAGCTTATCCGTATTGCCCGTCTCATCCCCTGTCTCTCACTCCGGCAAGATAGTTTCGACGCTCCGTTCAACCAGCAAAGCAATTGCCGCTCCCCTGACTTTTATTACGACAATCAACCGGGAGGCTCAAACCATGAGAAAACAGCTTGCAGGTCTTGCACTTCTCTTGCTCCTGCTCGGGTTCTCAGCCCTTCAGGTGGCCGCCGACGACAAGAAGCCCGCGCTCACGGCTGAAGAAATCATCAGCAAACACCTTGCGGCTGTCGGTGGCAAGGAAGCGCTCGCCCGTTTTAAAACGCGCATCGCCATCGGCACGGTCAAACGCGAGAACGACCCCGACTCGAAGATGGCGATCATGTCCGAAGCCCCGAACCGTATCTCGGCGGTCTTCGTTTTTCCAAGCTACGATCTGAGATTTACCTATAATGGCAGCAACGCAACCCTACAGCCCCAGATACCGCGTCAATTCGCCGTGTTCGAGAGCAAGTACCGAGAGATAGTGGCTTCCGGCCTGATGTTCAATAGCATCTCGCTCTACAACATCCTTCTTCAACCGCCGGAGAGCGTGAAGTTTCAAGCCAAGGGGACGAAGAAGATCAAAGGTCGTGAGACTTACGCGGTCGAAGTCAAACGCTCGAAGGGCGACGCGATGCGCCTCTACTTCGACGCCGAAACCTTTATGTGGGTGCGCACCGATTACGGCAAGACGCACGTCACTGCCGAGATCAAGCCTTTCACCAACGACCCCGTCAGCCGTGGCGAGGACGATCTGACCGTGGACTTTTATATAGAGACCTCGGATTTCAGAGACGTGGACGGCATCAAGCTCCCCTTCAGATTCGAGCAGGTCGTCACCTATCCCATCCTCCGCCAGGCGCGGAGCGGAACCATCATCGGCACGATCACCGAATACCGACACAACGAAGCCATTGACCCGCAGATGTTTCAGTGAAGCGCTGCCAAAAATGAGTAAGGGCCAGACCATCTCCATTCAAGGATGATGGTCTGGCCCTTGATGCTTGTCCGTTGTCCCTAGCCCTTGCTCGTCGTCGCCTTCGAGCGTAGCTCCTGAATGATCTTGCGAATCTGCTCGGCATCTTTGACCTTGGGCGAGACTTTCAAGTAGGTCTCCAACTCTTTGAGGGCGAGCGCGTAGTTGCCCTGCTCGTTGTAGATGCCCGCGAGATACCTGTGCGCCTCGTTGATCTCAGCGCCTCCGCCGAGGCTGATCGCGCGCTGAAACTCCGGCTCCGCTTTGGGAAGATTGTTTGTCTTGACGTAAACACGTCCTCTGTAGAAGTGCGCGAGGGCCGACGATTCATTGATCTTGAGCGCGTGATCCAGTTCCTCGCCCGCGCTCTGATACTGCTTCTTATAGAAGAGCACGACGCCATAGTTGAGGCGCGGGCTGAAAGACTCCGGCGCAATCTTGATCGCCTCGCGCAAAGCGTCTGCGGCATCACCGAGGTCGCCGAGCTTGAAATACTGCACGCCCAGCTCGTTGTAGGCGAGCGCGAACTGCGGGTGAAGGGCAATCGCTTCCTTCAACGACTCGACGGCTCTTTTATTATCGCCCGCCTGCGCCGCTTTAATGGCCTTCTCGTAGAGATCGAGCGCGGGTTTCGGCACGCCCGCGAAGCCCGCGTTGAGGACGCCGGGTCTGCCCTCGCTCGTTGATTTCAACTGAAGCTGAATCTGTATGGCGTAAGTCTGAATGGATGAGGTCCTGAAGGTCTCGACGATGCTTACGATCTCGTTGACGGGAAAGTATTCTTTGCCCGCTTCCACGGTCACGTAGTAGGTTCCGCCCGGCAGCCGCCGGAAGGTGAATGCGCCGTTCTCGTCCGAGAGGGTGGAGTAATCCAGCCCTCTCACGCTGCTGATCCTGACTTGAAGCTTTCTGTCGAAGCTTCGCCCCGAAGGGTAAAAGATGCGGCCTTGAATAATATTGTTACCTCCACGGACGCCCGAATCGCCAAGACCGGGCCCATCGGAAAGCTGGGCATAAGCCGTCGCAGCGAGCAGCGGGACAAGTAGCAGGGCACAGAAGATGCCCCCGGGGCGACTGATGCGAATGGCCTGAAGCGCTAGGGTACGCATGTGTTACTCCTTAAAAGTGGCCAGAGAAAACTGGGCAATAACGATGCGTTGTGGGGTGTTCGGGGAGAGTATAGCGCAAAACATGAGATGAGTACATACGATGGTTTGGGCCGGATCAAGCTTAATCAGCCGCACGCTGATACCAGACGATGTGATCGCCGTCGCCCGCGCGCTCCGAGTAGACGACGGTCGAATAGTCTACGGAATGCATACGCGAAAACGGCAGTTCGACCAGCGCATTATTTGAGAGCAGGAATCCGCCCGGTCGCAGCATACGCTCTATGTTAGCCAGGGCCAGGCTTTGCTCGAAGGTGTCGTAGTAAACCAGAATGTTGGTGGCGATAATCAAGTCGAAGCGCTCTGCGGCGGGAATGTCGAGCCTTTGCAGCACGATGTTCGTGTCTAAGGGTGTGATCAGAGCGGCGATGGCCGGGCGGACTTGCAGGGAGCGCATCTTGACGGTGCTGATGGCCGAAGGTGCGGCAATCGCCTGCATAGGGCTGCCGATTCTGTCGCCGAACTGCTCCCAGTAGCGCACAGCCTCGGGCTTCCAACGCGCCTGCGTGTCGTAGGGCAGTTGGAGCACATAGCCCTGCCCTCTTTGCGCGCGCTCTCTGGCTCGCTCAAGGTGATCGTTGACGCGCGGGCTCAGATCGAACGTCGTGACTTGCAAGGCGTCGGCGCGAGTCGTCAGACCCAGGCGCAAGAGCGAATCGATCAGGGCGAAAGGCTGTATGCTCTGCTGCGGGTAAAAATCGTAGCCCTCCTGTTTATCCGTAAAGTCTAAGCCCGGCCCGATAATGGCCACCCGGCGCACTGTGCCCGGAGCAAGCAGCTTGCGCGCGAGGATGGCCTTGAGCGCTTCCTCGATGGCGTAATTCGGCAGCAGCGTCGTATCGGAAGAGAGACCGCGCGTGCGGAATATATTAGAGCGCTCGATGAACTCTTCGCTTGCTCCCTGCGCCCGCGCCGTCTCAAGAATCTTCGCGTAATTGCTGAACTCTCCGAGCACATGCACGACGCTCTCAAGCAAATAGGCTTTGGCCTTCGCACGACCTTCCGGCGTATCGAGGCGAAAACCCTTCTGCTCTGCGAGCAGGCGGCGCGCGAAAAGAAGCCTGTCATTGCTTCCTGGCGCCGCCATTGCCCGTAGCAGGTCGTCGGCTCGCGCCTGAAGACTATTGGCGAGCCCCGCCAGCGCCGGATTGTTAATGGTTCCCGCAGCGTTCGGCTGTTGCTGTCCGATTTGATTCAATTGCTGTTGGGTGATGCGCGGCTGTTTCGTGTAGGAGGTTCCGAACAGAAGGAAGTTGACGAGCGTGTCTTCATCGCCCTTCAATAGACGGGCGCGTATCTCGGCATCGCGGCGCACGACCCAGTTGGGCCAATCACGCGCCAGCTCCGGCTGGCTTTTGCCCTTCAACCCCTGCGGCAGAATGTCTGCTCCCGCTTCGAGGAAAGGCTTTGCATCTTCGTAAGATAAATAGACGACCCTGCGCGCCTGTGGACGGGTCTGGGCCAGGAGCGCCGCGCCCGTCGCGGCAAGTAGGAGCAGGCAGGCGCACAGGAGTTTTCGCTTGAGGCTAAAACTTGATGTCATAGAAGCTTTTCACTCATTTAAAAAGTCTTGCCTATCAGTGAACCGTTAAGGGGTCGGAAAGATTCTCCCCTCCGGTGGCTTTCAGAGCCGGAGCTTAGACCCCGGTATGTTACATCGCGGCATAAAAATCTCAAGCTAAAAAATTGGGGAGCCCGAAGGCTCCCCAGAGAGAGAGAAACAAGAATCGTTCTCTCGAAAGTTAGAAGATGAACTTCACGGCGAGCTGGACATTGCGACGTTCCAGAGCAAGGTTGTCTGTGACGCCGCGTCTGCCGAGCACGTTGCCGCTGCTGACATCCGCACTACTGTAATCAGTATAGAGGTTCGCGTGGTTGAAGAGGTTGAAGATTTCGCCGCGAAGCTGCATGCTCAGCCGCTCGTTGAAGCGAATCCTCTTGTAAATCCCCAAGTCCACGTTCCAGAAGCCGGGGCCTCTGAAAGCATTACGTGCGGTCATCGGGCCGTAGGGGCCGAAGTTGTAGTCGCCCGTAATCGGGTTGGGTGTCGGCGGGGTGATCACTGAGCCACTGGCGTCGCGCTGAGCATCAAGGTTGATGAGCGTGAACGAGTTGGAAGTATGCTCAGGATCGAACGCCGGCGGATTGCTCGTGTTGGTAACAATCGGGCTCGACGGATTAATGCGAGCGCAGGTGACGTTCCCGAACGAGCAGTCATAGATCGTGATCGGGAAGCCGGTTCTCAGGACGACCGTGCTGTTAACGCTCCAGCCGCCGAGCAGGTGCCTGGCAAGAGCGCTGTCGCCCCTGAAAGGAACCTCATAATTGATGCTGCCCGAGAACCTGTGACGCACGTCGAAGTCCGCATAGCCGTAGTCGAGCTGCGGATTGTACTGATCGGTGAAGCCGAGGAAGAAGGTCTGCCCCGTTTCAGCGAACGTCGAGCTAAGGTTATCCTTCGCCACCGAGTAGGTATACCTGGCCGTGAAGGTGAGCCCCATGTTACGGAAGTTGTTGCTGTTGAGCGAAGCGATCAGGGCATTGTAATTCGAGTACCCGTCATTGCGTCGCGTGTTCATGCTGGATGCATATATGTTGCACCTGTTGGTCGTCGTGCCGGCGACCACGCCCGGTTGGTTTGTGATACCCAGGAGAACGGGCAAGCAGCCGGTGCGATTCTGGTCGCCAATCGAATAGAGGCTTCGACCGGCAGAGCCCGAATATTCGAGCGAGGCAACCGTGTTTGCGCCGAGCTGGTGCTCGAACGAAGCGCTCCAGAAGTGTGCGTAAGCGTTGCGAACATTCTCGTCAACGTGACGAGCGGAAACAGCCGTGAACGTCCTGGCCGGGCCGGTTCCCGAGAACGGGCCATAGTTGTTGATGTTGACGGGAAGTGTCGGCACGTCTCCCGGAACTATTAAGCCCGTCGTCGGGTTCACGCGGTTGGCCGTCAAAGCGACGACGCCGTAGTTCGGCGGATTGAAGAGCACGTTGAAGGTCACGTTTCCGAAGTTGCGCTCGTAGGCTACGCCGTAGCCGCCGCGCAGAGAGGTTCTGCCATCGCCGAAGATGTCCCACGCGAAACCGACGCGCGGAGCGAAGTTGTTCTTGTCCGGGTTCCACAACCCACCGGGCGCACTGTCAACGGAGCGTTGGAAACGTCCATTGCGAATACGCTCGGCCTGGGTCTCGCCCGCACCGTAATAGAAGTTCGCGTCCAGAGTCGGGTCAGCATTATGCTGCACGCCGTAGTACTCGTAGCGCAGCCCTAAGTTCAGGGTCACGCGCGGAGAGACGCGATAGGAATCGTTCAAGTAGAGAGCCCATTCCGTGTACCTGTTGCTACGCGAGAATGAGGGCGGGCCGACGGGAAGCGGAATGCTTGCGCCGGGGAAACGGTTGCCCGGATCAATCGCCACACTGAAGGAGAGCAGGTTGCCCGTCACGAAGTTGCTGAGCGATTCGCCGTTCGTGCTGCCGAGCGCCTCGACCGCGTAGGAGTACGCGCCGAAGGTCTTGTTGTCTCGGATGTGCACGATCTGGCCGCCCATCTTCCACGTGTGCTTGCCCGTCGTGTAGGTGAAGTCCTGATTCAATTGATAGAGGTTCTGCGCGCCGTTAAACGGAATGGCGTTACCCGGCGAGTAGGGCAGATAGCCTGGGAAGAGAACCTGGACGCCGTTGAGCGTCACGGCTCTCGACCCGTTCAGGTACAGCGTCGGGACCAGCGGCTGCTCGCCGAGCGGCTGTCCACCGTTGAGACGGTTGAAGCCGAGCTTGCTCTGCGACACAAAATTCGAGGTGAACGTGTGCGTCAGGGTGAGCAGGAAGTTCTGGTTGAAGCTGGTCGTACCCGTGCTGAATCCCTGGTACGGGCTATAGGCGTTGGTGCCCTCAAAGAAGTTCTGTTTTTGCAGGGCATAGCGACCGTAGAGCTGGCTCTTGTCGCTAATCACATAGTCGATGCGCTCGACCGTCTGGTATTCGTCCTCGGGGAGACCGCCGCCCACGTCTCTCGGCGTGGAGAAGGTCACCTGTTGGAAAGCGGGGGCGTTGGGATTAGCCCTTGCGAATGCCAGGAAGGCGTTGGTCGCCGCGTTGGGCGTGGGCCCGAAAGCGGCGCAGGTCGCCGCCGGATCGGTGATGCAGGAGGCCGTTCCGCCGAAGCCTGTGATGACCTGCGTGGCGGTCACGGTCGCGCCGAGCGTGCCGTTGATCGTATAGGGCGCGAAGAAGGCTCGCGTCGCCGCCGCGCTCGCATTGAGAAGCTGCGAGGTCGGAACGAAAGCGACTCGTGAGCCGCCGCTGCGGACGCGAATCCATTCCGTGTTGCTGAAGAAAAAGAGCTTGTTCTTTAAGATCGGGCCACCGATGGAGTAGCCGAACTGATTGCGCGTGAAGACGGCTCTCGGAATGCCGCGCGCGTTGTTGTCGTAACCGTTCGAGGCCAGTTTCGAGATACGGTTGAACTCGTAGGCTGTGCCGTGGAACGAGTTGCTGCCCGCGATGGTGGCGACGTTAACGATGCCGCCCGATGCGCGACCGTACTCAGCCGAGAAGTTGCCGCTGATGACGCGGAACTCCTGCACTGAATCGAGGGGCACGGCCTGGCCGACGCCCGCCGTGAAGGTGTCCACGTTTTCCGCGCCGTCGAGCAGGATGCTCGTGCTCGCCGCGCGCTGACCGTTAATGGCGTAGCCGGTTCCGCGCAAGCTCGTGTCGACCGAGACGTTGCCCGAAAGGCTGATCAGGTCATAGGCGTTGCGTGTGACGGTCGGCAACTCGCGTATCTGCGTGTTGTTTACAACAGTCGAGATCTGTTGATCCGTTGTGTTGACCTCAACGCCGCCGCTGCCGGCGACCACTTCCACCGTCGCTGTCGGCGTCGCGCCAATACTAAGATTAAAATCGAGTGTGAGTCTTCCACCGACCGTCACCTGGGCCCTCTGGGTACTGGTCCCAAAGCCCGCCCCCGTGACGCTCACATCATAGAGCCCTGGCTGCAAGTTGGTCACCAGGTAGTTGGCGTCCGTTCCGGTCGTGACCGAACGCTCCGCCCCCGTACCTACCGACTTCACAACCACGGTCGCACCTGGAACCAGTGCGCCGTTAGGGTCAGTGACGGTTCCACTGATTTGGCCTGTCTCTTGTGCCATAGCGGCACCCGAGAGCATGACCAGTACAAACAAGGCTGTCATGGCTCTTGAGAGCCCTGTGGCAGCCAAGCGTTGTAGCAAAGAGATTTTCATGCTGGCGAATCCTTTCTGTTGTCCTTACATTACTGAGGAAGAACGACTAATTGGCCCCATCACCGAAGTTGGGAACTTTTCCGTCGTGATAATCTAATGGGGCTTACTTTCTCTTACGAATTATCGAAGAAATTGCTTAAGTCTCTTACCTATGCGTACTTTAGCAACTCTTATACCATTTCTGGCAAGATGAATGAATCTCCATCTTTTCAGGCATTTAACTATCAAGCGCAATCACTTGCGGGGCTTTTAATATCCAAAAAAATGGTAACTAATCCATAAATTTAGGAAGTTGAGCAATTCGGACGGGCGACTTCGGAGGGCGGCAAACGGCCATGTGTGGAGGAGCAGCGGGGCTCGTCGCTTACCTCGGTCGGCCCTGATCGTCCGGCCCGTCGGCCCTCAGGCGGGCATCCGTGTGGCTGGCGGAAATCTCGCGGCGAACATGAATTTATGGGCCCACTCTTTAACCCATACGGGCCTGGAAGCATTGATTTTATCGCTCGGAGATGATGGCCCACGCAAGAGCTCTATTGGCCCAATGGGCTCTATAGTAAAGCTGAAGATGCTCTCTCTCAAGCCCCTTCTTATCCAAAAATCGGAACGGACTTCAGTCTTTTGGATTCTTCCCCGGTCACGGGCTCGACAGGCTGAAGCGTAGAGATGTTTTTGGTAAAGATTTTAACCTTTACGGCCGTTCAGGGCTATGGAATATCAGTTGCTTGGAATTTAGTGTTATCACCCGACAGGTTCTTCTCGCATCTGTAATTTTCATAAAAGTTTAGGAGGTAGTATGAGACGCTGCTACAGAGTTTTCTTGAGCCTCACAGTAGTCTTCGGGCTCACTCTTCTATTGGCGGGCGGCGCGCTGGCGCAGCAGACGACGGGCGACATTACGGGTCGCGTGACGGATGCGCTCGGAAACATTGTGCCCAACGCTTCCGTCTCAGCGCACAACACCGGCACTGGCCTGACGCGCACGGCGATGACGGATGAGGCCGGTGAATTTACCATTACGCAGTTGCCCGCCGGAAGATACGACGTGACGGTCGAGGCCAGGAGCTTCAGCAAAGCACTGCTCAAAGAGCTTGAGCTGAACGTCGGCGCGACGCAGTCGCTCAAGATCGAACTCAAGCCGGGAGAAATCTCCGAGACCGTCGAGGTGGCTTCCGACGCCGCGATGGTCGAGACAACGACCTCAGAGCTTGGCCGTAACATCACCCCGGCGGAAGTGCAGAACCTTCCGCTGATTAATCGCACCTTCGCCAACCTCTCGATCGTCGCGCCCGAAGCGCGCCCCGTCGGCAATTTCGACCCGACCAAGACGCGCGTCGGCAACATAGGCTTTAGCGGCGGCGATGGCCGCCAGGTGGATGTCAACGTGGACGGCGGCGATAACAAAGACAACGTCGTCGGCAGTCTGCTTCAGAACTTCGCCTACGAGTCCATACAGGAGTTTCAGGTCTTGCAGCACCGCTGGACGGCTGAGAGCGGTCGCTCCGTCGGCGGCGTCGTCAACGTCATCACCAAGTCGGGCAGCAACGAGTTTCACGGTTCGGGTTTCTACAACTTCCGCAACCAGTCGCTTCGCGCCCGCGACTTCTTCGAGAAAATGAACAATAGCGAGAAGCCGGATTTCAGCCGCCAGGAATTCGGCGGCTCCTTCGGCGGGCGCATCATCCGCGACAAGCTCTTCTTCTTCGGGGCGGTCGAGCGCTTCCGCGAGCGACAGAACCTTCTGGTTCAGCCCGGCCAGTTGGCCCAGATCGCCGCCATCCCCGGCATCACCGCCTCAGAGATTATCCCGACGCCTTACAACGACACGCTGCTGAGCATCAAGATTGACAATCGCATCAGCGATCAGCAGTCCATGTTCTATCGCTACTCGTTCCAGAAGAACGACTCGCCCAACGACCAGTTCGACATCACTCTGCCAGCCGATATACAGGGCGGCAATACGAACAACAATCAACTGCACAGCTTCGTCATCAATCACACCTACTCGCTCAGTCCGACCAAGCTCAACCAGCTTTCCTTCCAGTTCCAGGACTTTAAGAATGCGATTCTGGGCGTCACCACTGCCCCGAATCTACAGTTTCCGTCGGTGCAGTCGGGCGCTAACCAGAACGTGCCGCAGCAGACGACCGAGCGCAAGTGGCAGTTCCGCGACGACTTCTCGCTCGTCGCCGGAAAGCATAACCTGAAGTTCGGCGTCAACTATATCCGCACCAGTCTCGGCGGCTTCTTCCTCTTCGGCGCGAACGGCTACGTCATCACCTTCTTCGACGACCCGCTGACGATTGTCAGAAATCTGCCGTCGCCGAGTTGTCCTGGCTCGACGACGACGACGCTGGTGAGCTGCTATCCGAATGGCTTTGCGACGCCGGGCGCAATCAACCGTCTGGAGTTCAGCGGCGGCGAAGGCGATACCACCCAGCCGCCCTTTCATCAACTGGCGCTCTACATCCAGGACGACTACAAGATCACGCCGCGCCTGACCCTCAACCTGGGTCTGCGCTGGGATGCCAATATCGGCATCCTGACAGACCAGACGAATAACCGCACGATGAGGATTCTCAGCCAGCTCAACGAGCCGCGCGCACAGGCCATCACACGCGACGAACTGAACCGGACGACTCCGAGCTGGACGGAATTTCAACCGCGCGTCGGCTTTGCCTACGACGTGACGGGCACGGGCCGGACTGTGGTTCGCGGCGGCTACGGCATCTTCTTCGATCAGGTCTTCCAGAATCTGACGATCTTCTCTTTGCAGCAGACTCATGATGTGATCTACCAGACATTGCTGCAACAGACGAACACGCGCGTCGGCGTCGGAACGACTCCGCTGGCGACGCTGCGCTTCGGGACTGACCCCTTGCCCGCGCCGGGCACTACCGGCCTGACCGACCTGGAAACGGGGGCCTTCGGACGTATCAACGATCCGACGATGAAAGACCCTTACGTCCATAAGTTCTCGATTGGCTTTGAGACGCAACTCGGCAGCAATTACGTGCTATCGAGCGACTTCGTGCACACGCTCGGCATTCACGAGGCGCGCGTGCAGAACATCAATCCGTTGATTAGCGCCATCTGCGACCCGGCTTTCCCGGGCTCGAACCCGACGCCCGCTCGCTGCCCGCGCGGGGCCGACACGCGCTATTTCGATCAGGCATTCGTGGCGGCGGGCCTCGGCGCAGGCCGTCTCGAACAGATCAACATGTTCACCTCGACCAACCGCTCGATGTTTGACAGTTGGACGACGACGCTGCGACGCCGCACACGGCGGACACTCTTTTCCGCCAGCTACGTTCTCTCCAATGCGAGGTCTTGGGGCGGACAGCCGACGGCCAGCTACACCGGCAACGGTATTGCGGTCACGCCCGAACAGCAGTTCAGGCCCGAAGAGTTCGGGCCCTCGCGTATTGACGAGCGCCATCGCATCGTGATGAGCGGCGTCTTCGATCTGCCCTACAATTTCCAGCTCGCGCCCATCGTGCAGTTGGCCAGTTCGCGGCCCTATTCGCCGCTCGCCAATTTCGACATTGACGGCGACGGACGACGCACGATTGACCGCCTCTGCGAGGGCACGGACATCAGGGCCGCCCTGACAGCCTCTCTGGCCGGAACCGCGCTCGGCGGCGCACAGACGCCGGGCTGCCGCCAGGTTCAGGTCAACAGCCTGCGCCACGGCTTTGTCGTAGATTCGGCGGGCAACATAGATGAGCGCAGCGGTCGCTACTTCAATGTTGACCTGCGCGTCCAAAAGACTTTCGCCATCGGCGAGAAGCTGCGGCTGCGTGGCTATCTCAACTTCTTCAACCTCTTTAATACGGAGAACCTCTCCTTCGGCAACAGGTTCGGCTTCACCACTTTCGGGGCGGACAATTTCGCGCAGCCCGCCTCCCTTTACGGCCCTGGGTTTGGCCCGCCAGTAGGGATTCCCTTCACGCTTCAACTCGGGGTGCGCGCCGACTTCTAAACGGAATCGGTCGTGCACAGCCTTCGCGGGCGCTCCTGACTTCGGTCGAGCGCCCATTTTTTTTACTGCCAGTCCGGGTAAGAAGCAATTAACAGGGAGAGACAGGATGAAAACAGAAAGCAGGAGGAAAGATAAAAGCATGACCGCATGAATTCGGTCATTGCTTTTCTTATCCTGACAATCTCTGTCCATCCCTGTTAATTCTGCTTTCGTTTTTGTGTCGCAGCCCGGGATGAGTGATAGAATGTCGCGCGGCCAGAACATCCGGCGATAAAGGTTGGCGAGCGCGCGTGTCCGAACGCATCTACCGCGATCCGGTTCACAACATCATTCGTCTTCGCACAGACACGGACGAAGGCCACCTCATGGTGCGCCTCATAGATGCGCGTGAGTTCCAGCGCCTGCGACGCATCAAGCAACTGGGCCTTGCGCTCTACACCTACCAGGGCGCGGAGCATTCCCGCTTCACGCACTCTCTCGGCGTCCTGCACCTGATGACGAGAGTGCTTGACCGTCTCGGCGAGAGTTTTACGATCACGACCGAAGATCGCGCGGCGGCTCGTGCGGCGGCTCTTCTTCACGACATAGGGCACGGCTCTTTCTCGCACGTCATGGAGAAGGTCTTGAGCTTTCATCACGAGGCATGGACGGTGCGCGCCGTCCTGAGCGAAGAGACAGAGATCGGCCAGGTCTTGCGCTCCTACTCCGAGGAGATGCCCGCTCGTGTAGCGAGCATCATCGAGGGGACGTTTCAGCCCGCCGCCCTGGCCCAGCTCGTCTCCTCGCAGCTCGACGTTGACCGCATGGACTATCTGCTGCGCGACTCTCTGATGACGGGCGCGAAGTACGGCATCTACGACCTGGAATGGATTATCAACGCGCTTCAGATTGACGAGGGCGGAGAGCGCATCTACGTCGCGGCGCGCGGTCTCTACGCGGTCGAAGAATATTTGCAGGCGCGCTATTACATGTTTCGCCAGGTCTATTTTCACCGCACGCTGCGCTCAGCCGAAGCCGTGCTGCGCTCCGCTTTGCGCCGCGCGCTTGAGCTGCTCGAAGCGGGCGAGAGCGTCTGGTGCGCGCCGCGCACTGCCTTTGAGAAGGTGCTGCGCCGCCAGCCCCTCACGCTCGAAGAGCACCTGGAGATGGACGATTCCGACGTGATCTTTCACATCAAGCAATGGCAGCGCGCGGAGGACACGGTCCTCAGCGACCTCAGCCGCCGTTTCATCTCTCGTCGTCTCTTCAAAGCGATTGACCTGGACATGCCGGAGGCTGAGCGCCAGAGCTTTCTTGCGGCTGCGCGCAACGCCGTCAAGCGGGCGGGCTTTGCTCCCGAATACTATTTCATCGAAGACCACGCGGGCGACATTCCCTACTACAACTACTACACGGCGGAGGGCGCGGCTGAGCCCAAGGCGCGCATCTACGTCGAGGACGGCTATGCTCACCCGCGCATACGCGAGATCAGCGAAGTGAGCGAGGCCGTACGCGGCCTTCAGCGCGGCTACGAGCTACACCGCATCTGTTTTCCGCCCGAAGTCAAAGATGAAGTCTACGCCCTCTATCACAGCGCCTCGCCGCCGCGGGCCGCCGCCCGCAGTGGAGATTAAAGACCATGGCACGCATTAAGGATGTAGACCGCGACCGGGTTGATAAATACACGCGGCAGGTCTTCGAGGCGCAGGCGCGCAAGTGGGGCGCACCCCTGCTCAATCATCTGGTCTACGCGCGGCGTCCCTCTATCTTTCGCGCCGTGCGCGGCATGTGGGCCGGGATTGCGGCATCCGGGCTGATAGACGCCAGGCTTCAGGCGCTTCTTAATCGTCGCGTCGCGTCCATTAATGGCTGCGAGTTTTGACAGGACCTCAACGCTGCCGTGGGCAGCGAGCTGGGCCTCAGCGAAGAGAAGATCGAAGCCCTCTCGGACTATGCAGCGAGCCCTCTCTACAGCGAAGAGGAACGCGTCGCGCTCGAATACGCCGACTCGATGACCATCACCGGACGCGAAGTGACCGACGAACTGTTCGAGCGACTGCGTCGTCATTACGAGACCGATGCGATAGTCGAGCTAACGGAAATCATCGCCTGGGAGAACGCTTCGAGTAAATTCAATCGCGCCCTGCGCATCCCTTCTCAAAAACTCTGGAAACGTGGAACTAAGAAAGAAAAGAATTGACAGGGATAGTCAGGATAAAGAAGAAGGGATGAGGGCCGCAGGGATGAAATATAAAGCTTCTGTCTTTCTTTCATCCCTCATCCCTTGCTCCTCTCCTGTCCCTCCCTGTTAATTTCCTGCTTTGCTCAGCCTCGGCGTATGGTGATGCCGGTTGTCAGGCATGCGTGTGGGGTAGTATAAGATCATCATCATAAGTTTTTTTGAGATACGCGCTTTGTCGTTCATCTCTTCATCTGCGCCTTAACCTGAAACTCCTGGCTTCCGACAGTGTCCATCGCAACCTATTTTCGTCGGGTCTTTCTTCTCGTCTCGTTGACGTGCGCGCTCTCGGCGCACACTGCTGCTGCTGTGGCGCAGACAGCACAGCGCGCGCGCGTCGCCGTCCTCGATTTAGGCCGGACGGAAGAGGGACGGCGCACGGCTGAGAGCCTTGGCGGGTCGCTCGCCTCGGACGAGCGACTTGCAATCATAGATCGAGACCAGAGCCGCGCCGCCGCGCTCGGGGCCGGCTATGCGGGCTCGCTCAATATGACGCTTGAGGAGGCGCGCAGCTTGGGGGCGGTCATTGATTGCGACTTCTTTCTGACGGGCGACGCGCAGACGCTCAGGCGCTCGCCCTCTGTGGGCCCAATCTACTATGAAGCCTACGTCGCCATCTTCATCGTCAGCGCGCGCACGGGCCGACTCATCATGTGGGAGCGCCCGAGCTTCGAGGCTCAGACGCCAGCCGAAGCCGAGAAGCGTTTATTCGCGGAGCTATCGAGCGCGGCGCTGCGCGGGCGCTACGCTATGGCGATCAGTCGAGCGCAGGAGGATGAGCGCCAGGCGCGGGCTCTGGCTCAATCTCACAGCACGCCCGTGATAGAAGAAGCGCCGACGGATACGGAAGCCGCAGCGAACGGGCTGCGGTTGCCTCAACCCTACAGGCGTCTGCATCCGCCCTATCCGGCAGAAGCCGCGCGCATAGAGGCCGAGGCGACCGTTGACGTGGAGGTTGAGATCGGGGCCGACGGCGAAGTCTCGCGCGTGGACGTAGTGCGTTGGGCCGGGTTCGGTCTCGACGATGCGACCGTCGAGACAGTCCGCAAGCTGCACTTTCGCCCGGCCATGCGCGACCGAGCGCCCGTGCCCATGCGCGTCCTTCTGCGTTATAATTTCCGTAAACCGCCGAAGCAATGAAGCTCTTAAAGAGAGACAGAGGAAAGGATACGGCCACGCGCGCTCGACGCTCGCATACTTCTGCGACTGTCGCCCTCCTGCTGCTGCTGCTGCTGTGCTCCTTCCCTCCTCTTCACTGCGACGCCGTTGCGCTCTCTCTTCGGTCAACGCGCATTGACTCGCACACTGCGCTGACAAAGACGCGCGAGGGACGCCTGGCCGTCTTCGACGATGTCTGGCAGACCATCCGCGACCGTTATTATGACCCGTCCTTTCACGGCATAGACTGGCGCGCGTGCCGTGAAGAGTTCCGCCCGCTCGCGGCGGAGGCGCGAAGCGCTGCGGAGTTCTACACCGTGCTGCGCCGCATGGTCGGGCTGCTGCGAGACGCGCACACGCGCGTCTATGCGCCCGATGAAAAGTTTGACTGGCAGCACCCGCACGTCATCAGCGTCGGCCTCTCTGTCCGCGAGGTCGGGGGCGAGCCGGTCGTCGTCCGCGTAGATGAGGATTCGGAAGCGCAGCGCGCGGGCGTGAGAGTCGGCGACATCATCACGAGCATTGACGGTCAACCGGCGCTCGCAGTTTTTACCAGACGCCTCTCGGAGCAGTCAGGCTCGTCCACCGTGGCGGCGGCGCGACTGCGCGCGATGGCCACGCTCTTCGAGGGCGAGCGCGACACGAAGGTCACGGTCGGATGGCGCGGCGATGATGACAAGGAGCGCTTCGCAAGCCTCAGACGCCAGTGGCTTGATCGTACGGCGCTGCTTCGTGTGCGGCGCGTGCGCGCCCAGATTGGCGTCGTCGAGTTCGATGCTTTCACGCAGGCGGTCGCGCTCGATTTCATGCGCGCCCTGCGTGAGAAGTTGCGCGGCGTGCGCGGCCTGGTCGTTGACCTGCGCAATAACGGGGGCGGCGAAGCCGAAGCGATGACCGAGATTGCCTCCGCTTTTCTTCCGCTGGGGAGCAGCCTGGGCCGCTTCATGGATCGCACCGGGCGCACTGCCTTCGAGCCGCAGACGCGCTCCGCCATGCTCTTTGCCGCCGAGGCCGTCGCGCTCCTGAGAGTTCCCGTCGTCATCCTCACCAGCGAGAAGACCTCAAGCGCCGCAGAGATTTTCGTCGCCACCGTCAGGGAACGCAATCGCGCCGTGGTGATCGGTGGGCCCACCTGCGGCTGCGTGCTCGCCATCCGCCGTCGCCATAATCTGCCCGACGGCGGGGCGCTCGACATCAGCGAGATGGATTACCGCACCGCGACAGGCAAGCGCCTCGAAGGCACAGGCATCACGCCCGACGAGCACGTCGCGCTCGACCTGACGGACTTGCGCGCGCGACGCGACCGTGCCATGGAGCGCGCCATCGAACGCCTCAAGATCGAGTCCCGCGATTGACACGCATGAACAAACCATTCCGAGCCAGCTTCAATAGCCCGCAAAGCGGTTTTATGTCTTTAAGCTTAAAGGAGGGGGAGCAACAGTTCGTCACAGCCGTCTCATCCGCTCCCTACGATTCGCTGCGCGAGCTGATCGAAGCTCTCACCTCCCTCCTGCTGGATGGAAACCGCAGCTTCAAGGTGAAGTGGAACTGCGAGCCCGACGAGCTTGATTTCGAGATCACGGCTGAGCCTGAGAACGACGGCGTCTCGTTCAGGGTCTTGCATTACACGGATCATCGCAGGCTGCCGGAGACGGGCCGGACTCTATTTTCGATCAGGACTCAGAGATTAGAGCTGGGCGAAGGATTCTGGCGCGCGCTTCGTGATCTCCGAAGGCACATCGCCACAGACGACTTCGATAGAAACTGGCGGCGGCCTTTCCCTCAAACCGAGATGCAGCGATTGACCGAAGCCATCCGCTCTTTCAAACGCCAGGCCAAAGCGATTAAAGACGGTGACGAGTGACGAGTGACAAGCAAGGGAAAAGAAGTGATGAGTAATGAGTGATGAGCAACAGCTTTTCGCTTATCACTCAACGCTGATCTGCTTCCTGCTTGTCACTTGTCACTCGTCACTCGTCACCGCTTTTGTTATCATCCCGCCGAAGATGTGCTGAGTAAATAAGCGCGAACCACAAACATGCTGTATCTATCGCAAGTATTGGGTCGTCCCGTTCGAGACCTTGAGGGCGAGCGTGTGGCGGCGGTCAAGGATGTGATCGTGCGTCTCGGCGAGGAAGATCATCCGCCGGTGATCGGCTTTGTCGCGCGCTATCGCCGTCGTGATTTCTTCGTGCCGCGCTGGCGCATCGCACATTTTTCCGAGCAGGGCATACGCCTCAACTCGGATATTTTAGACCTCCGCCCCTTCGTCCGGCGCGAGACGGAAGTCCTTCTGGCGCGCGATGTGCTCGACAAGCAGTTGATTGACGTGGACGGCAAGCGCGTGGTCAGAGTCAACGATGTACAGATCATAGAGGCCGCCGGGGAATGGCGAGTGACGGGCGCGGACGTGAGCCTCCAGGGGTTGTGGCGGCGGCTCGCTCCGGCGGGTTTTGTCGGGACGGGTCGCCCGGTCGAAGTCATTGACTGGGCCGATGTCGGATACCTGGCGACGGACGCCGCGACCGTGCAGTTGAAATCTTCGAGCGACAAGCTCGCACGCCTCCACCCCGTTGAGATAGCCCGACTCGCAGAGGCTCTCTCCTATCATCACGGCTCGGAGATCGTGGAGTCTCTGGACGACGAGACGGCTGCCGAAATGCTCGAAGAGATGCCGGCCTCGGCACAGGCGCGCATCATCGGCGAGATGGACGAGGAGCGTGCCGCAGACATACTGGAATGGATGTCGCCGGATGAAGCGGCCGACGTGCTCGGCGATCTGCCGGAAGCGAAAGCCGAAGAGCTGCTCGGGCTGATGGAGGGCGAGGAGCAGGCAGACGTGGCGGAGCTTCTGCCTTATGAAGACGACACGGCGGGAGGGCTGATGACGACGGAGTTCGTCACGCTGCCGCGCTACTTGACCGTGGGGGCGGCGCTGGCCCGGCTGCGCGAGATGGCCGAGACGCCGAACATGATCTACTACCTCTACGTTGTCGAGCGTGAAGAATCATGGAAGCTGCTGGGCGTCATCGCCCTGCGCAGCCTGATACTCGCAGACCCCGCAGCGCCCCTTGAAGAAGTCATGCGCGAAGAGTTTCAAACGGCGCACCCGGACGACTCGGCGCGCGAGGTGGCGCAGAAGATCGCGGAGTATAATCTGCTCGCGCTGCCCGTTCTGGATGACGCGGGCGACATTCTCGGCATCGTCACCGTTGACGATGCGATGGAGATGCTGCTGCCCAAGGGCTGGCGACAGCGTATGCCTAAATTGTTTGGCTAAATGAAGGCAACCGAAAAGAAGGCACAAGGAAAGAGGTAAAGGGAAAAAGTCGGGCGGCAAACCACACTTAATTGAGATGCTTTTCATCCTCACTTTTGCCTTTTTCCTTTTACCCTTTTCCTTTATGAGCTTATGGCCGAATCACGCGCAGCAGTGCGAGCTGCCGGGCGTCGCTTATTGCGGCGCGGGGCTCGCGGTGTGCGGCGCACGATGGCGCAGCGCCGTGGGCTCATCGCCTACCTGGCTGTGCTCGGGCCCGGGATGATCGCGGCCAACGCTGGCAACGACGCGGGCGGGATTGCCACCTATGCCACCGTCGGCGCAGATCACGGCTACGGCCTCCTGTGGGTTCTCATTCCGATCACGATCAGCCTGGGGATTGTGCAGGAGATGTGCGCGCGCATGGGCGCTGTGACGGGCAAGGGTCTGGCCGATCTGGTGCGCGAGCGCTTCGGCGTGCGCTGGACGGCGCTCGTGATGCTGGCGCTCCTGATAGCAAACGGCGGCGTGACCGTCTCGGAGTTCGTAGGCATCGCGGCGGCCACAGAGCTTTTCGGCGTCCCGCGCTACCTCTCCGTCCCGCTGGCGGCGATGAGCGTCTGGTGGCTCGTCGTCAAGGGCTCTTACAAGAGAGTCGAGCGCGTCTTCCTGGTCATGTCGCTGGTCTTTCTGGGCTATATCGTCTCGGCCTTTCTGGCGCGACCCGCCTGGGGCGAGATCGCGCGCTCAATGGTACGGCCCACATGGAGCTTTGCCCCGGCATACCTCTTTACGTTTGTCGCCGTGGTCGGCACGACCATCTCGCCTTACATGCAGGTCTATGTCCAATCATCCGTGGTCGAGAAGGGTGTCACGGCGGAAGACTACGCATTGACGCGCGCGGACGTATGGACGGGGACGGCTTTCGCCATCTCCATCGTCTTCTTTATCATCATCTCGACGGCGGCGACGCTTCACGGCCACGGCGTACGCATAGAGTCTGCGGCCGATGCGGCGCGTGCTTTGGAGCCGCTCGCGGGGCGTTACGCCGGGCTGCTTTTCGCGGTCGGGCTCTTCGGCGCTTCGATGCTCGCGGCGGGCGTGCTGCCGCTGGCGACGGCCTATTCCATCAGCGAAGCGCTCGGGTTCGAGAAGGGCGTCTCCCGCAGCTTCCGCGAAGCGCCGATCTTTCTCGGCATCTTTTCGTTTCTCGTCGCCACGGGCGCGCTCGTCGCCGTCATCCCGGGGCTTCCGCTCATACGGGTGCTGCTCGTCACGCAGGTCATGAACGGCCTTCTCCTGCCCGTGCTGCTCTTCGCCATCCTGCGCCTCGTCAACGATAAAGATTTGATGGGCGCTTACACCAACGGGACGGTCTATAATATCGCCGCGTGGCTGACGGCCATCATCGTCTCGGCGCTCTCGCTGCTCCTGCTCTTGACGACGATCTTTCCTAACCTGATAAATTAACTTTCGAGAGGTCGGGGCGGAAATTCCGCTCGCCAATGCACGGGGGTTGATGGTAAAAGAATAGGCTGCCGGGCACACCCTGTAATCCTTTCTCTGCAAGGGGGAAAGCTGACCGTGAATCCTTCTCAACGCAGGAACAAGATCTTAGTCTTCTTCATCACGCTGGCCGTCGCCGTCCTGTTGGTCTTCTCCGTCTACGCCTTCGACGATGCGCTGCGCAACTACCTGGGCCATTACAAGGGGAGCGTCGAATCCCATGAGACCATCCTCAGCATCACGCAGATGGTGGTCTGGGCCTTCCTCTGCATCGTCGTCATACGCGGCCTCAACGAGTTCATCTTCGGTTTCATTTTTCGCATACGCCGCGGCTACGAAGCGCCCAACCTGATACGCAATATTTTCTCCATCATCGCCTATGTCATCGTCTTCACGATTCTCTCCAAGATATTCGTCACGGGCGTTGACCTCACGACGGTGCTGGCGACCTCGACGGCTTTCGGTCTCATCATCGGTCTCGCGCTGCAAGAGACGCTCGGCAATCTCTTCGCCGGGGCATCGCTTCATGCCGACAAGCCTTTTCAGGTCGGCGATGTCATCACGGTGGGCCAACACACGGGCGTCGTCGAGAGCGTCACCTGGCGCGCAGTCAAGATCAGGACGTTCACCAACTATATCGTGCTCATCAGCAACAGCAACGCTTCCAAGGAGTATATACAGGTCTTCCCGCGCGATAATCTGAACGCGCGGCTGGTCTTCTTCAATACCGTCTACAGCAATCTCCCGGCGCGCGCCATCCATATCGTGCGCGAGGCCGTGCGCGATGTGCCCAACGTCTCGCCCAAGATGAAGCCCGTCGTCCGCATCAAGAGCCTGGGCGATAACGGCGTGGACTACGAGGTCAAGTACTGGCTCGAAGATTACGCGAAGTACAACGATACGGACGCGCTCATTCGCCAGCGCATCTGGTATGCCTTCCAGCGCGAGGGACAGGGACTCGATTTCGCTTTTCCGACGCGCACGCTCTTCATGCAGCAGGTCGAGCAGAACAGCGAGCCGGCAGATAACCACGCCGTCTTTGAAAGACTCTCGGCCGTGCCCATCTTCCGGCCACTCACTGACGAAGAGACGGCCACGCTGGCCGAAGCGACCGTCTGCCAGGGCTTCGCGCCCGGCGAGACGGTCATCCGCGCCGGCGCGCAGGGCTCTTCGATGTTCGTCGTGCATCGCGGACGCGTTGACGTGCAGATCGCCGACAACGGTCGGCCACGCACCGTCGCTACGCTCAAGGAGGGAGACTTCTTCGGCGAGATGGCTCTGTTTACGGGCGAGCCGCGCACAGCCAGTGTCATCGCCAAAGAGGAGACGGAAGTCTTAGAGATAGGCCATCTGGCGATGAAGCGTCTGTTTGAGACCAACCCCGCGCTGGTCGAATCCCTGAGCCGCACCATCGCGGAGCGCCGCGCCGGACTCAAAGCCAAACAGGACGATACGGAGATGATCAAGAAAGAGTCTGCGGGCGTGCTCGCCTCTATCAAGAGCTTCTTCGGGATTAGTTAACGGAAAATTTAACAGGGATGGACAGGAGTGACAGGAAAAAAAACTAAAAGCAGTGTCAATGACAAAAGCATTGCGGTCTGAAGCTGTCTTAACTTTTCTTTATCCTGCCTCTCCTGTCCATCCCTGTTAAATTCCGCTTCGTGTCAGTTCGTAGTGACGGAGCAAGCCTTGGTCGTCGCGCGCAGAATCTCCTGTCGCATAGGGGCTTCCACGGAGATGGCCTGCGTCGCCGTAGAGCTGACGGGTCGTTTCGCCGCCGTCTTCACCAGCGCCACCCCGCCCAGGATAATCAGCATCGCCGTAATCATACGCCAGCCCAGAGGCTCCGAGAGCACTGCCCATCCGAGCAGGACTGCGATGACAGGATTGACGTATGAATAAGTCGAAACGATGGAGAGCGGCAGCTTTTGCACAGCGTAGGTATAAGACCCGTAGGCGACGATTGATCCGAATAAGATCAGGTAGACGAGGGCCGAGAGTGATCGCGCGCTGAAATGCAGCACACGCCACTCGCCCAGAGCCGTGCCGATCAGCGTCAACGCGACGCCCGCGAAGAGCATCTGCACGGCGGCCCCCATCAACGGCGCGACCCTCGTTTCGTAGTGCTTGGCGTAAACAGAGCCGCCCGACCACGAAGCGCAGCCGACCTGTATCGCAGCCATCCCCAGCAGGTAACGCAGGCCCAGAGATTCACCGAAAAGACCGGGCGCAACCAGCAGTATCAATCCTCCGAAGCCGATCAACATTCCCACCAGAGCCCGCACGGAGACGCGCTCGCCGTCGCTTCTGAGTCTCTCAAAGCCCGCGACCCAGAAGGGAGAGGTTGCCACCAGGAGCGCCGCCATGCCGCTCGGAATCCAGACCTCCGCCCACACGACCAGCCCGTTCCCGACCCCCAGCAGCAACAGTCCCACAATCGCCTGTTGCAGCCATTCTCTACCCAGTGGCAGCCGCTCCCCGCGCCAGATGCGTAAGAAAGCGAACAGTATCGTGCCCGCCGTGATGAAACGAATGCCCGCCAGCAGCGTCGGCGGCAAAGTCTCCAGCCCGACGCGTATGGCCAGATAGGTCGTGCCCCAGAAAAAAAAGACGGCCCCGAGCGCAGAATAAGCGATGATCCTCTCTCTTCTAGCCATAATTTAAGCCCTCCCTTTCTCGCCTACCTTGAGCCTTGGCGTCTCCTTCACAGTCTTCAAAACAATCGTCGTGCGCGTCGAGCGGATAGTCTTAAACCGCCCAAACTCTTCCTTTAATATTCGATAAAGGTCGTCCGTATCCCGCGCCCGCACCTTGATGAGGAAACAGTCCTCGCCCGCCAGGTGATGCAGCTCCTGTACGGAGGGCAGCGCGGCGAGCGCCTCAGCCGTGCTCTCGGCCTGGCCCAGCACGTCGTCCCTATCGTCCACACGCACGAAGATGAAGGCCAGCAGCCCCAACTCAAGAGCCTGCGGGTCTAGCAGCGCCATGTAACCCTTGATGAGCCCGCGCTCTTCAAGCTTTCTGACGCGCTCAAGCGTCGCAGAGGGTGTCAGTTCCGCCACCCTTGCAAGCTCCACGTTGCTCGTGCGTCCCTCTTTCTGAAGAACTTCAAGAATTCTGGCATCTTTTTCGTCAATCATTCGGCTATTACCTCGTATTGCCAAATAATCTACTGCTATTTAGAGGTTTTGTCAAACTATATTTCCCCGGTGCGGTCCTCGCCGGAATACTTGCGACCTCAATGGCGCTTGGAGCGATAAAAATGGGGCTTGACAAAGAGGCACTCAACCTTTATTATACGTCCATACTCAGCAGCCGAAACGCCACTAAACTTCCGGTTTTTCGGTCATTTGTGAGCTTTGCTGAAGAAAAAATAGCAACTGTTTTGAAGGAGGAAGTTGAGATGAGTATCGTACGCTACGACCCGTTCCGTGATTTACGCACTCTTCAGGACGAGGTCAATCGCCTGTTTTCGACCAACATGACGCGCGCCTTCGGCGACGAGGGCATCGCACGGGGAGCCTGGAACCCCAGCGTTGATATCTATGAGAATAAAGACCAGATCGTCCTTGAAGCCGAGCTGCCGGGGATGAATCGTGAAGACTTTGACCTGACGGTTGAAAATAACGTCATCACGCTTCGCGGCGAGCGTCGCTTCGAGAAAAAGGACGATGGCGACAACTATCATCGCGTAGAGCGTTCCTACGGCTCTTTCACGCGCTCCTTCACGCTGCCGCAAACGGTCTCGGCTGAGGGCGCGACGGCTGAATATCGCAACGGCGTGTTGAGAGTCAGCTTGCCCAAGCGCGAAGAGGTCAAGGCTCGCCGGATAGAGATCGGCGGCGAAAGCGCTCAGGCCAACCGCACCATCGAGGGGCAGGCCGAGAACGTCCAGACCAGCGGCGAGAAGTCGCAGAAAGCGGCTGGCCGCTAAGGCCAGACGTTCGCACAGGCTTTTGGCGGGGACGGCGCGGCTCGAAGCTCTCATGGTCGAGCCGCCCGCCCTTGCTTTTTCAGAGCCGAGATCGAGGACTGATTTCGTAGATCAGCAATACTCTCGGATTTTTTAAGAGACGACATGCGTTTAGATAAATTTACATTGCGTGGCCAGGAGGCCATTCAATCGGCCATAGAAGTAGCCGAACGTAATCAGAACCAGCAAGTCGAGCCGGAGCACCTGCTTCTGGTGATGCTTGAGCAGGCCGAAGGCATCGTGCGCCCTGTGCTCGGTAAGCTTGGGGCCAACGTGCAGGTCATCCTCAACGACATACAGGCGGCGGTCGCTCGCTTTCCCAGAGTGCAGGGCGGGCAACAATATTTCAGCCCGAGGCTGAGCCAGCTTTTCATCGCGGCGCAGAATCAGGCCGAAGCGATGCAGGACGAGTACATCTCGACAGAGCATCTACTGCTCGCCATCGCCGACGAGAAGGACGGGCAGGCCGGAAAGATCCTGCGCCAGCACGGCATCAACCGCGACGACCTGCTGAAAGTCATAGAGCAGACGCGCGGCGGCGTGCGCATCACAGACCAGAACGCCGAAGCCAACTACCAGGCGCTCACGAAGTACGCCAAAGACCTGACCGACCTGGCTCGCCAGGGCAAGCTGGACCCTGTCATTGGCCGCGACGACGAGATACGGCGCACCATACAGGTGCTCTCGCGCCGCACGAAGAATAACCCCGTCCTGATAGGCGAGCCCGGCGTCGGCAAGACTGCCATCGTCGAAGGCTTGGCCCAGCGCATCGTTTCGGGCGACGTGCCCGAGACGCTGCGCAATAAGCGGCTGGTCGCTCTCGACCTGGGCTCCATGCTTGCTGGCGCGAAATACAGGGGCGAGTTTGAAGATCGTCTCAAGGCCGTGCTCAAAGAGATAGAGAATGCCAAGGGACAGATCGTGCTCTTCATAGACGAGCTTCACACTCTGGTCGGAGCGGGCGCTGCCGAAGGCGCGATTGACGCGTCGAACATGTTGAAGCCCGCGCTGGCACGCGGCGAGCTGCGCTGTGTGGGCGCGACCACGCTCGCCGAGTACAAGAAGCATATCGAGAAGGACGCGGCGCTTGAGCGTCGTTTCCAGCAGGTTTACGTCGGAGAGCCCACGGTCGAAGACACCATCGCCATCCTTCGCGGCCTTAAGGAGCGTTACGAGACGCATCACGGCGTACGCATCAAGGACTCCGCGATTGTGGCTGCCGCGACGCTCTCGAATCGCTACATCACCGACCGCTTTCTGCCAGACAAGGCGATTGACCTGATTGACGAGGCGGCCTCCCGCCTGCGCATCGAGATCGATTCCCTCCCCGTCGAGATTGATGTCGTCGAGCGCGAGATCACGCAGCTTGAGATCGAGCGATTGGCCTTACAACGTGAAACCGACGAGCGTTCGCAGGGGCGTCTCAAAGAGATCGAGCAGCGCATTGCAGACCTGCGCGAGCGCTCTTCGGGGATGAAGGCCAAGTGGCAGGCCGAAAAGGAGATCATCGAGCGCATTCGCAAGGCCAGGAAAGAGATTGACGAGGTCAAGATACAGGCCGAACAGGCCGAGCGCGCGGGCGACTACAACAAGGTAGCTGAGCTGCGCTACGGCAAGCTGCTTGAGCTGCAACGACAGATTCAGGAGGACGAAGCGAAGCTCGCCGCAGCCCAGTCCGAAGGCGTCATGCTCAAGGAAGAGGTTGACGAAGAGGACGTGGCGGTGGTTGTCGCCAAGTGGACGGGCGTGCCCGTCTCGAAGATGCTCGAAGGCGAGATGCAGAAGCTCGTCACGATGGAAGAGCGGCTGCGCCAGAGAGTCATCGGCCAGGACGAGGCGCTGACGGCTGTCGCCAACGCCGTGCGCCGCGCACGCGCCGGGCTGCAAGACCCGAATCGTCCCGTCGGCTCATTTATCTTCCTTGGGCCCACGGGCGTCGGGAAGACCGAAACGGCTCGTGCGCTCGCGGAGTTTCTCTTCGACGATGAACGGGCGATGGTGCGCCTCGACATGTCCGAGTACATGGAGAAGCACGCCGTCGCGCGTATGATCGGAGCGCCGCCGGGCTACGTCGGTTACGAGGAGGGCGGGCAGTTGACCGAAGCCGTCAGGCGGCGTCCATACTCCGTCATCCTCTTCGACGAGATCGAGAAGGCGCACCCGGATGTCTTCAACATCCTGCTCCAAATTCTTGACGATGGACGGTTGACGGATTCAAAAGGCCGCACCGTGGATTTCAAGAACACCGTCTTGATTATGACCTCGAATCTGGGCTCGCGCGAGATTCAGGCGGCTGAAGGCGACGAAAGCCAGGTACGCGAAGCGGTCGTCCAGGAGTTGCGCCTGCATTTCAAGCCGGAGTTCCTCAATCGTATTGATGATATAGTCGTGTTCCATCAGCTCTCGCGGGCGCAGATCGCGCAGATCATTGACGTGCAGCTTGAGCGCTTGCGCGCGATGTTGAATGAACGAGACATCAGGCTCGCGCTCGATGATTCCGCGCGTCAACTGCTGGCGCGCGAGGGCTACGATCCGAACTACGGCGCGCGTCCTTTGAAGCGGGCGATACAAACGCTCATTCAGAACCCGCTCGCGGTCAAGCTGCTGCGCGGAGAGATCGTGCCCGGACAGACCGTGCGCGTCTCCGCCGACGGCGACGAGATGAAATTCAACACCGAAGCCGCTGCGGCGGCAGCATAAAGGAGGGATGAGGAAAGAGAGAGTAGATGTCGGATGCTGGTAAAAACCTTTCGCTGATATCTAATATCTGCCATCCAGCATCTGCTTTTTCTTTCCTTTCTTGAGCCGATGTCTAAGAATTGGAATCCGATGGGTGATCTGATGGGATTGCAGGATCGCATGAACCGGCTGTTTGAAGAGGCTACGGAGCGGCGTTCGCGCGCGGGTGAAGACGAGCAGGAGATAGAGCGCGCCGACTGGTATCCGGCGGCGGATGTCTACGAGAATGAAAGAGAGTTCGTCATCGCGCTCGATCTGCCGGGCATAGAGCGCTCGGCGCTTGAGATAGACCTGGACGATGATCGCCTCTCGATTCGCGGCGTGCGTCTGATTGAAGAAGAGAACCAGCACAGAGCGGAATGCCCGCGCGGGCGTTTCCTGCGAAGGTTCGGCGTGCCCTCGACGGTTGATCAAAAAGGGATCGCAGCGGAATATAAAGGCGGCGTGCTGCGCTTGCGGCTGCCAAAGCGCAAGGAGCAGAAGAGCCGCCGGGTTGAAATCAAAGTACAGTGATGAGTGATGAGTGACAAGCTGAAAAGCTTTGCTCTTGAACTCGTCACTTGTCACCGGGTCACTCATTACTGTCTTTATGGTATCTTTTCGTAGGGAGAAAAAGAGTCGCAGTATGAAGGATAAAGGGGTGGCTGCTGAAGAGGCCCGTGCCGACGAGTCCGCTTCCAAGACAGCCGAGGAGATTCGTGTCACTGATCGTCGTCGCATCAACCTCAACCAGGAGCAGGAGGGTGAGAGCGGTGCGGGCGAAGGGCCTTCGCTCAAGCCCAGCTATGTCGAACAGTTGGAAGAGAGGGCGAGAGCGGCGGAGCAAAAACTCTCGGACGTGCAGGCTCGTTTCGAGCAGTTGCGCGCACAGTTGCAGCGCGAGACGGATGAGACGCGCCAGCGCCTTAACCGCGCCGCCGACGAAAGGGCGCGACGCGAGAAAGCGGAGTTCATCAGTGCTCTCCTGCCCTTCGCGGATAATCTACAGCGCGCGATGGAGGCGGCTGAGCAGGGCAGCTCATTCGAGTCTCTGCTCGAAGGCGTGCGCGGCACGTCCAATAATTTCGAGAACGCTCTCTCGGCCCTGGGCGTCGAGACTGTCCCGGCGGTGGGCCAACCCTTCGACCCGCAGTTGCACGAGGCCGTTGATACCGTCCCGGTTGAAGATGAGCGCGACGGCACGGTGACGGCTGAATACAGTCGCGGATACAGGATGGGAGAGCGCCTGCTTCGCCCGGCGCGCGTGCAGGTCGGGAGGGCGCAGTCCGATCTGAAGATGAGCGCGGATTGAGGGTGGCCGGGCAGAGTTTGAAAACTGAGAACTATTACTCGTTAGTGATGACTATTTCCGAGGAGAAAACAAAGTGGCAGCGAAACAATTGAAGTTCAGGGAGGATGCACGCAGCGCCATGCTTCAGGGCGTGAATGTGCTGGCCAATGCGGTGCGCGTCACGCTTGGGCCCAAGGGCCGCAACGTCGTGATCGGTAAAAAGTATGGCTCGCCCGTGATTACGAAAGACGGCGTGACGGTCGCCAAAGAGATCGATCTCGAAGACAAGTATCAGAACATGGGCGCGCAGATGGTCAGAGAGGTTGCGACCAAGACCAACGACACGGCTGGCGACGGCACGACGACGGCGACCGTGCTCGCGCAGGCTATCTTTCGTGAAGGCGTGAAGAACGTCACGGCGGGCGCGAACCCCATGGCTTTGCAGCGCGGCATACAGATAGCGACGGAGGCGGCGGTCGCAGAGCTTCAGCGTTTGTCGAAGAAGGTCAAGGGCAAAGAGGAGCTGGCCAACGTCGCCAGCGTGTCGGCCAACAATGACCGGAAGATCGGCGAGTTGGTCTCGGAAGCGATGGAGCAGGTCGGTAAGGACGGCGTGGTGACGGTCGAAGAATCCCGAACGCTGCAAACAGAGCTTGATATAGTCGAGGGGATGCAGTTTGATCGCGGCTATCTCTCGCCCTACTTCGTCACGAATCCAGACCGCATGGAGGCCGTCCTGGACGAGCCTTTGATCCTGCTTCACGAGAAGAAGATTTCGGCGATGCGCGACCTGCTGCCGGTGCTTGAGCAATCGGCTGGGCAGGGACGCTCCCTGCTCATCATCGCAGAGGATGTCGAAGGCGATGCGCTGGCGACGCTCGTCGTCAATAAGCTGCGCGGCACGATCAAGGTTTGCGCCGTCAAGGCTCCGGCCTTCGGCGACCGTCGCAAAGCCATACTCGAAGACCTGGCCGTGCTGACGGGCGGGCGTGTCATCACGGAAGACCTCGGCATCAAGCTGGAAAACGTGCAGGTCACAGACCTCGGCTCGGCCAAGCGCGTGATCGTTGACAAGGACGCGACCACCGTCGTCGAAGGCACGGGCGAGGCCAAGGCCATTCAAGGGCGCGTGGCGACCATACGCAACCAGATAGAAGACACGACCTCGGAATACGACCGCGAGAAGTTGCAGGAAAGGCTTGCAAAACTGGCTGGGGGCGTCGCCGTCATACGCGTCGGCGCGGCCACAGAGACGGCCATGAAAGAGATCAAGATGCGCGTCGAAGATGCGCTGAACGCGACGAGGGCCGCGGCGCAGGAGGGTATCGTTCCAGGCGGCGGCGTGGCTTTGATGCGCGCGGCCAAGGTCCTGGACAATTTGGAGAACGACGACCTGGACGTGCAGACGGGCATTCGTATCGTGCGTCGCGCGATGGAAGAACCGCTCAGACGCATTGCCGAGAACGCGGGCATCGAAGGCGCGATTGCGGCTGGCAGGATAGAGGAATCCAAGGGCGCGAAGGGGCTCAACGCCGCGACCGGGGAGTATGAAGACCTGGTGGCGGCGGGGATTATTGACCCGACCAAAGTGGTGCGCACGGCGCTGCAAAATGCCGCATCAATCGCCGGTCTGATGCTGACCACGGACGCAGCCGTGACGGATGCGCCGGAGCCTAAGAAAGCTGCGCCGCAGATGGCTGGCGGCGGCGAAGACTACGACTACTAAAAAGTAAAAAGGCCAGAGGTAAAAGGCAAAAGTAAGACGGAAACGGGATTCGTTGAAGTGCTTTCGTCTTCACTTTTGCCTTTTAACTTTGACGCTTTCCTTATTTTATTTGGCCGGGTATTTGCAGGGGTAATATATGTTATGATCGTTGCTGCATGGAAACGCAACGGCGTTTCCGCCCCTCGCATCTAAAAGAGAGCTTGAACCAGGGGAGAATTTTGTTGCTCTCATCAAGCCGCGAACTGGCCGCCAAACATTTGTCACAGGTTTAACGTCTAATTGTTTGGCACAAGGTAGAAAGTAAGTCAGCAGTCAACCAATCGAGAAAAAGTAAATGATAGATCTTGGGGCATATAAAGATAAATTTTCTGAAAGCGGCCAGCGTATTCTGGAAAATGCTTTGGGCGAATCACGCCGCCGCGATCAAAACTATGTTTCCGTCGAGCACATTCTGAATGCTCTGGCCAACGAGGAGTCAGACCTCTTCGATGCGACCATGCGCGACCTGCGGCTTGACCCTCGCGCGGTCAAGCTGTCAATCGAAAAGCGTCTCGAAATGAGTCGCCAGCATGTCGGCAAGGGCTTTAAGATTGCGCCCGACACAACCGATCTCTTCAAACGCGCGATGGAGAGGGCCCGCGCACAGGGCCGCAAAACCATCGAAGCGACCGATATCTTCACAGCTCTCTCGCAATACGATTCTTTATTTGTTGAGGTCTGCCGAAATCTCGGCGCAAGCCCGGAGGCCGTCGTGGAAAATGTACGCGCCCGTGTCCATATACGCGAACAGGAGGAGGAGCAGTATAAGAAGAAATTCGAGCTGCCTCCCTACCTCAAACACTTCGGCGTCTCCTTAAACCGCCTGGCGCGTGCAGACCGTCTGCCGCCGACCATCGGGCGCGAGATGGAGATTCAACAGATGGTGGAGATTCTCTGCCATCGTGAGCGCGCGAACTCGCCCATGCTGGTCGGAGAGCCGGGGGTGGGCAAAACGGCTGTCGTCGAGGGCCTGGCTCGTCTCGTCGAGCTTGAGCCGGAAAAGGTTCCGGCGCGGCTTCGCGGCTCGCATATCGTGCAGCTTCAGATGGGCGGACTCGTCGCAGGCACAATGCTGCGCGGCATGTTCGAGGAGCGCATCAAGGGCATCATTGACGAAGTCAAAGAGCGCGACAACCTGATCCTCTTCATTGACGAAGCGCACACGATCATCGGCGCGGGCGCAGCGCTCGGCACATCAAGTGATGCCGCCAACATGTTCAAGACTGCGCTGGCGCGCGGCGAGATGCGTATCATCGGCGCGACGACCATCACTGAATACAAGGAGTATATCGGCGAGGACGAGGCGCTGGCCCGTCGCTTCCGAATGGTCAAGGTGGCAGAGCCGAGCCTGACGGAGACGCGCGAGATTCTCTTGGGCCTTCGTCCGCGCCTTGAGAAGAACTACTCCGTGACGATCTCGGACGACGCCATCAACACCGCGCTTGAGATGGCTCCGAAATACATACGCAACCTTCATCTGCCGGACAAGGCCATCGGCTGGCTCGATACCGCCGCCGTCAAGGTCGAGATTAACGAGCCGCAGACGATGATCGTCAAGCCGGAGCACGTCATCGAAGTCATCTCGCAGGAATCGCGCATTCCGCGCGACATGATCTTCCGCGACACCAACGACCGCTTCGCGCACATGGAAGTTGATCTCTCCAAGCGCGTGGTCGGACAGAAAGAGTCCATCAAGGCCGTCGGGCAGCGCCTTCGTCTGAACAAGGGGCCGCTCAAGGAGAATCATTACAAGCCGGACGGCGTGCTGCTCTTCCTTGGGCCAACGGGCGTCGGGAAGACGGAGCTGGCGAAGGCCGTGGCCGAATTCATGTTCGGCGATGAAGAGAAGATGATTCGCATAGACATGTCCGAGTATGGTGACGGAACCATCGGCATAGAGAAGCTGATCGGCATGCCGCGCGGCATCGTCGGAAGCGAGCGCGGCGGAATCCTGACCGAGCAGTTGAGGGAGAACCCTTACACGGTGCTTCTGCTTGACGAGGTCGAGAAGGCTTCGCCCTACCTGATGAACCTCTTCCTACAGGCTTTCGACGAAGGGTGGATGACGGACGGGCGCGGCAAGAAGGTCTATCTCTCGGACGCCATCGTCATCATGACCTCCAACCTCGGCTCCGAGAGCTTTAAGAAGTACGAGAAGCCGCTCGGCTTCGGTCAGAAGACCCTGGGCGACATCCGTGCTATCAAGAATGAGGTGATGAAGGCGGCTGAGCAGCGCTTCTCGCCGGAGTTTCGCAACCGCATTGACGAGATAGTCGTCTTCTCGCCTTTGACGATGGACGAAGTGCGACAGATCGCGCAGATTTATCTCAACAAGCTGCGCCGTCAGATGGAGCATCAGGGCAAAGAGGTCGAGGTGACGGATCGCGCCATAGACCTCCTGACGGAGAAGGGCTTTAGCCCGGCCTACGGTGCGCGTTTCCTCAAGCGTCACATTGACGAGAAAGTGAAACTGCCGATCACGACCATGTGGAAGGGCGCGTCGCGCTTCCGCGTGGACGCCGAAGAAGGCGAAGTCACGATCAAGGCGATGGACGGCTTGGACGCAGAGTAAATCATCCCTCCCTGATGGATGAACATGCACTTGAGAGGGTTTCAGTGATACATTCATTGAGGCCCTTTCATTTTGTCGCGTCGCATGGGGTACTTGCCCACGGACGCTACTGACCTCTCTTATACCAAGTTGTAATACGAAGAGAGGTCAGTAGCGCCAAAGGTCTCGGGCGGATCTCAAGTGGCGCGGCAGACACGCCCGAGACCTTTGGCGCTACTGAGTGCATGAGCCATCTCCTCTCTTTCTACTGCAACCTGGTATTAGTGATGAAGCCAATAAACTATCGAATCTTTAAAGTCGCGCGGAGCATTTCGATCATGCTCGTCTGCCTCTGCTTTCCCAGCGCTCTGCTGCTCGCACAGAGCGGTAAGGAGACAGGCGGAGAGCAGCAGCAGGCGGCGACGGTGGATGCCAGGGCCGAGCAGATTTTACAGCGGGGCGTGGAAGCCTTGGGCGGCGGCAGCTACCAGGGCGTTCGCACCCTCGTCGCGCGCGGCCAGTTCACGCCCTTCAAAGACGGCGTCTCGCAACTGCCCATAGCCTTCATAGACTATATCGCTTACCCCGACCGTGAACGGACGGAGTTTCGCGGAGGCGGCATGCGAAACATTCAAACCAACGTCGGCGACAGCGGCTGGATTTACGACGGCGCGGCGCGCACCATTAAAGACATGTCGCCCGAGCAGGTGAAGGACTTCCGCTTCGCCATACGCACGAGCGTGGAGAATCTACTGCGCGGCGGATGGCGCAAGGAGGGCGCTCGGCTCAGCTACGTCGGACGCCGCGAAGCCGGTATCGGGCGGCGCAATGAGACTGTGCGCCTGACCTACCCGGATGGGATGAGCGTGGAGTTCGAGTTCGGAGCGAGGGACGGATTGCCCGCCAAGGTGCTCTACCAGCGCCAGGATGAAGAGGGCAAGGATATCGCGGAAGAAGATCGGATGGCCCAGTATGTAGCCGTCGGCGGCATCAACGCTCCCTTCGTCGTAGACCATTTCCGCGCCGGCAAACAGACGAGCCGCATTAACTATCAATCAATCGAATTCAACGTGCCCATCACCGATTCTCTCTTCGCACGCCCTGCCAATGTCAAGGCCATCAAGTAACGTCAGTTCGATGCAGGCGATAGCGGGCGGATTGAGCCGCTTATATCTAATATCAAGTTGCAAACCAAAGAAAGGTCAGTAGCGCCAAAGGTCTCGGGCGGGTTCTCAAGCGGCATCACCAGCCCGAGAGCTCAGGCGGTACTGACCTGTTCTCGCACCCAATTGAGAACCGCTATAACTCACATTAAGTAGTCGAGCAAAAAGCGTAGAGGACGACTCAGTCCTCTACGCTTTTCATTATCCTCACCTGTCCCGAAACTTCATCACTGCCCGAATCGGGAACGATACTCGGCGGCATTGATGAAAGCATTGGCCAGGTCTGCGAGCGTGATCTCTCCGCTATCCAAGCGCTGTAGATAATTTAAATACGCTCCGTCCGGATTCCTCGTGAAGAATCCATAATAAGCGCTCACCACCTGCGCCTCGTGCGCGTACTTATTACTTACTTCCTGCCGCTCTGAGATTTCCCTGTAGACCTGTGCTCGCGTCTTGGTATTGCTGTCGAGTTCTGCGACCCAGGCATTGCGTGTGGCGGTCGCTATGGCGACACCTGCCGTCTGCAACAGTGTGTCCACGAACTGCCCATTGTTCAGCCCGTTGTAGCGATTCGAGAATTCCAGCCTGGACATAATCAGAACGACTAAATCCTGCTTGTTCAGTTCCAGCTGTGCTTCGGTCAGAAAACCGCTGACGAAGGCCAGGTCGCCTATCTCGTCATAGCGAAGGATGCGCCCGAGTCCCGTGCGATACAGACGCAGGACAAAGAACTGACGATCAAAGAACTCACCTGAGCGGAGGAAGCCGTCGCCGCCGACCGTCACACGATCACAGGGAGGAGGAGGCTGACCGGGTAGACCGCATTGATCGATGCGAGTCGTCCAGCCGCTTAAACCGCCTGGGTCCGGCTCACGACTCAAGAGGTCAACGTAGAGTTGACGAACATAGAAGCCCGTTTGATCTATGGGATTCGGCGCTCCCGGCGTCACATCATTATCCGTGATCGTCACGGGAACGACGTTATTTGTCCCGAGCGTTGCCCCCGTCGGATTGCTCAGCGTCAGCGTCAGTGTCTCAGCGCTCTCCACGTAGACATCGTTGACGATGCTCAAGGTGAACTGCTTGCTGGCCTCGCCGGGTGCAAAGCGCAGCTTTCCTGCGGCCATGTGATAGTCGCATTTTCTGGAAGCGACGCTCGTCGCCTGGTCACACCTGTAGTTGGCGTCTGTGGTATCTGAAGTGGCGTACATGACTGTGGCGGAACCGGCTGAGTCCGGGCGCGTGACGGTAATGTTGATAAAGCTGCTGCCTTCGTTGACGGAATAGCTCGCCTGACTGAATTGCACAGTGTTGCAGTTGCTCTGGGCCCAGTTGAGGACGAGATCGCCTCTGCCGATGCCCGCACTGCCGTTGAAACCGTCAACGGCGATGCGATAGGTCACACCCGCCGTGGCGTTGAAGGTCACAGTGCTGGTCCTATCGTTGCTTCCTACGTCGTCATTTTTGCTGATCGCCGTCAGGGCGCTCACACTCGTGCCGGTGTAGACGGCCAGCAGAGTGTCGAAGTTGCTGCCCGCCGTCGTCATGGTCACGCTGCCCGTAGAGGGCGCTTGCCATTGATACCAGACGGATGCGCCGCCCGAATTATTAAGGGGCTCGTGGCTGGGCTCGCCGGCCTCTTTGTTGGCCCCGATGTTCGTGCCCGTGACGCTGCCGGAGCATCCGCTGATGGCCTGCGCGTTGGCAAAGTTATTATTATCGGGAGCAGGCGGCGGTGCGCCGTTGCTCAAAAAGGATGAGATGTTCGGATAAGTGACATTAAATCTGCCGTAATAATCGGTTCCATCAAGATTATCGCATGAAGCATTCCCGCCGAATAATTGTCCAACCAGCTGAGCATTCGCAGGCGTACCCTTCCAGACGCCGGAGCCGGAGGAGCCGCCCTCGGTCGTGCCCGAGCCCCAACGTATGGGGAGGAAGTTCTGGCATGGGCCTGGAAGACCGCTCGCGCAGGAAGAGATCGTCGTCCCGAATGAGATACGCTTATGTGAGCCGTGCGGGTGATGTATCGCCGTCACGGAGGTGGAGACGGGGGTCGCGCTCGCATCCCAGCCGGAGAAAACGAGGCCGCCGGGCACGACACCCGTGAGGCGGACGAAGGTAAAATCGCTGGCTGATCCGGTCGCCAGAAGAGTTGAGCCGTCCGTGCGCGGCGTGCTCGAAGGGAAGTCGCCGGTATTATAGTTCCAGTAGACTCTGAGCGATTGCGCCTCGGTCTGCGTGCTGAAACAGTGGTTGGCCGTCAGGAGATAGGGCGTGAAATCCTGGGCCGAGTCGTTCAGGAGCGTGCCGGTGCAGATGAATTCCCCGTTCGTTTTCGTGAACTGTAGATGCCCGACCGATTTTGCGACGTTCACCCAATCCGCCGTCACTTCCAGATTGCAGGAACCGGCGGCGGCCTTGGCGAACGGGTCTGTATAGATGTGGCTGACCTCGGAAATCTGGAAAGCCTCTTCGGTCGAAGGCGCGATAGACTTCGGCAGGAAATACTCCACGACGATCTCGTCGCCTTCCATCGGAGGCGTCCAGAAGCTCCCGTCGCCCGAAGGCCCGCGCCCCTCGTACGGGCCATAAAACTCATCCGGGTTCTTCGCCGAATAGACGAAGAGACGCGCGCCCTTCGGCAGCGCCATCTTCGTGAAATGAAGGCGTGTGTAGAGCGCGCCCTCCGAGACGATGCCCATCATACGCACGTCACCTTCGGGGATGTTGAAGAGAGTGCTGTCCGCAGAGGATTTCAGCGGGCCGGGAAAAGCCCGCACTTCGCCGATACGCACTTGCTTCTGCGAGGTGCGCTGGGCCTCTGTCGCCTTGAGCGCCGGGAGACGATGAATCCTGGCCGATTCAACTCTCAGGTGATCGTAGAGTCTGCCGAGCGGGGCCTGGCCGCGTGCCGCTTTGGTTTGCACTGAGACCTCTTCCTTGCGCACAGAGGCGGTGTCCTCAGGCGCTTGAATGGTCGGAACCGATGGCCCTTCCTGCGCTCGAATGCCCGGCGTGAAGATGAAGAGTGAGAGGGCACAGAAGGCCAGGGCGATCAGCGAAATCCTGCGCCTGTATAAGCGGCAGGGGGAATCATGCATTTCGAGTTCTCCTTTACGAGGGGGTCAGAGAATTGTTTGCGGCTTATTCAGTATATTCTTTTGCGGACTCTGGAATCGCTTGAGTTATCTGGAAGAAGTGTGGGCCGCACTGACTTACTTCTTTATTTGATGGGGCGAGCGCGTCCTCGGCAGTCGGTTGCATGCTCGGAACCTATTTCATGCCGTGTCACAAACCGCCTACACGGAAGTTTTAAATTAAATGCGTCAAAGCTGAAAGTCAAGGAAGAGGCGGCCCAATCCGCATGGGCTTGACGTGCAGAAGGCTATTCCAGATTCCAAGGTGACTGCCACGACCTGTTGGCCAAATGGTGCTTAAGGGCCGGAGCTTATTTCGCCGACGGCGCGCGCACGCCTGCATCCTCGTATGCAGGGGCGCTCTCGATCTCGGCCTGATCTGAATGTGGGATGGGACGGCCAGCCATTTCGGCAAACAGGTTTTCGTAGCGGTCAACGACTCGCTCCCAGTCGTAATACTGCTTGACGCGTGCCTGCGCGCGATGGCGATAAGAGCTGACGAGCGAGCCGTCGCGCAGCACGCGTTGAAGCTGCTCGGAAAGCTCCTGCTCGTCGCGGTAAGGGATGGCCGCTTCGCCGACCGCTTCCATGTTCTCGGGCGTCGCCAGCGTGAGGACGCAGTTGCCGTAGCCCATCGCTTCCAGCAGCGCAGGGTGTGTGCCGCCCACCTCCGTTGAGTGAACGTAGCAATAGGCGTTCTGCTGTAAGGCGCGGTAGTCCTTGCCGAAGACAAAGCCCGTGAAGATGATGCGCTTGTCGCGGCGCGCAAGCTGCCGAAGCTCGTTGATGTAGTCGTGCGCGTAGGGCGCATCGCCGACGATCAAAAGCCTGTGGGCCGTGCGTACCTTTTTGAAAGCCTCTATGACGAGGTGCGCGTTGTTTTCCGGTTCCAGGCGCGAGACGTAGAGGACGTAGCGGTTGGGCTCGACACGCCACTGCCGGACGGAAGTGCGGTCGGGCTGGCGCTCGACCTCCGCCCCGTAAGCGATCATGGTTGAGGGCGCGTTGTAGTGGGCCAGGTAATATTCTTGGATCACGCGCGCGTCCGTCACCATCACGTTCGGCAGGACGGTCGAGAGATGTTCGGCGAGCAGGTAGTAGCGGCGTCCGAGCCAGCCCCATTTCTTGCGCTTGTGTTCGAGGCCGTCAACATTGATTGCGACCGGCGTTCCCGTCCAACGCAGCAGCGGAATGAAGGGAGCGTTGGCGGCGTTGCAGATGAGCGCGGCATCGTAGCGGCGCGGCGCGGCGTGCAGGGCCGAGAGGAAAGCGTGGGCCACCGTGTCGAAATACTTGTGCCTGATCGTGGGCAGCACCTTCAGGCGGACGCCGTGATATTCGAGCTGGCGCGGAGAGACGTAGTGGGCGCGGCAATAGACGGTCACCTCATGACCGCGCGTCACCAGCCGCGTCGAGAGATGTTCGGCGAAAGTCTCGAAACCGCCGTAGCTGGCCGGGACACCTCGCGTTCCCAGAATGGCTATACGCATGCAAAAAATTTATGCGCCGCAAGGGGCGATCAAAGGGCGTGTTGACGGGTTGCGACCCGTTCGCCCGAACTAATAATAGTGCACTACCATGTAGAGTCCATTCAGAAACGCTTCCGCATACTTCAGGCCAGATGACGCTCAAGATCGTTCTGCGCGCGCCGCGCCGCCTGCTCGTAAACCCCAAGCGTCTGTCGCGCCGTCTCGCGCCAACTGAAGAGGCGCGAGCGCGCAAGGCCCAGCTCGCGCAACTCCGCTCGCAAGCGAGCATCGTCAATCAGGCGACCGATGGCCGCCGAGAGCGCGTCCCCGTCAAAAGGATCAAAGAGCAGCCCGGCCTCGCCGACCACTTCCGGCAGGCTGGTTTTGTTGCCCGCGATGACGGGCGCGCCGCAAGCCATGGCTTCCAGGAGGGGCAGACCGAATCCCTCGAAGTAAGACGGGTAGATGAAGGCGAGCGCATCCGTGTAGAGCGCAGGCAGATCACTTTCCCGCACGTAGCCCGCGAAGTGTATGTCGCCGTCTCTCTCGTGACGACGCGCCGCGCTGAGCGTCTCGCCGTAGAGCCAGCCACGTTTGCCGACCAGAACCAGTTGCGGAAGCTTAGCCTGTGGTCGGCGGCGGCGCAAGTCTGCGTATGCCTCGATTAGTCGCACCAGATTTTTGCGCGGCTGGATTGCGCCGACCGCCAGAAGATAGTCGCCACGGATACGGTAAAGCTCCTTAACGCGACGCCGCTCGTCCTCATCTTTGACGGGCGCGAAGTGCGGCGCGGCTGCCAGGGGCGTGCGCTTCACGCTCTCCGGCGAGAGCCCGTAAGTCTCTATCAGGTCGCGCCTGGAAAACTCCGACGGCACGATCACCGTCCGGGCCATGCGTGCCGTGCGGCGCACGGTCAGGCGAAGCTGCGTGCGGCTGCGGCGCTTGAAGGTTTCAGGCAGATGCTCGAAGGAGAGGTCGTGAATGGTGGCGACGACGGGACAGGGCGCGAGCGGCGGCGCGGTGTACTGCACATGGAGCAGGTCGACGGGGCGGCGGCGCAGCTCAGCCGAGAGCGTAAGCGGGATACGCAGCAGCGGCGTATGCGGCAGAGTCATGCGAATAGAGACGTGCGGCCAGCGACCACTGAAACGCGCGACGGCCTCGCGCTTGGTCACGTACAGCGTATAACGATTGGCCGTATCTATCTCGGCCAGCGCTTCTATCAGGTTCGTGACATAGCTCTCGTTGCCGGCCAGACCGGCCCCGACCGAGTGCGCGTCTATGGCGATATGCAAGCTCGCTCGTGCTCCCGTGCGCGATCACTGGATATTGAGGGGAGAAAACCCGCTGCCCGGCGAGTTTACTCGAAAGCCTCCGCGCTGGGAAGGACGCCGCGAAAGCTCCTGCGATGAATGGGACAAGGGCCATGCAGACGCAGCGCCTCGTGATGAGCGCGCGTGCCATAGCCTACGTGGCGGGCGAAGTCGTAGTGCGGATAAACCTCGTGCAGAGCGCGCATCAAAGCGTCGCGGTGCGTCTTGGCGATACAGCTTGCGGCGGCGATGGAGGCCGAAACAGCATCGCCGCCGATGATGGCCTTCTGTGGCAACGGGCACTCTTTAAGGGAAACGGCGTCTATCAATAGATGATCGGCGCAGGGGGCCAGGCCCTCGACGGCCATCGTCATCGCGCGGCGGGTCGCTTCCAGGATATTGATGCGGTCTATCTCTTCCGGCTCGACAAGTCCAATGGCGTAGCAGAGCGCCGTTTCTTTCAGCTCATCCGAGATACGCTCGCGCGCTTTACGCGTCAGTCTCTTTGAATCGTCCAGACCTTCCGGCAATGGCCGCTCCGGGTCAAGGATGAGGGCGGCGGCGACCACCGGCCCGGCCAGCGCGCCACGGCCCACCTCGTCCACTCCGGCCACCAAGCGAAAGCCGCAGGCCCGCGCCTCCTCTTCAAAGGCTGTGCCTACGGCTGATACTCGCCTGCGAACCATAAGAAAGCAGTGATGAGTGACGAGTGACGAGTGACAAGTTAAAAGCGAAGAACTTGTCTTCTGCTCGTCACTTGTCACTCGTCACTGTTCTTTTATTTCTTGCCTGCTGCGGAAGCGCCCTGGGCCTGTTCCGAGTTGGTGCGTGTGTCGCGCTCGCGGATGCGTGCGGCCTTGCCCCTCAGGTTGCGCAGGTAATAGAGCTTGGCGCGACGCACTCGCCCACGCTTGATGACATCGATGTGGTCAACGATGGTCGCGTGCAGCGGAAAGATTCTCTCGACTCCGACGCCGAAGCTGGTCTTGCGAACGGTGACGGTCTCGCGCACGCCGCCGTGTTTGCGCGCAATGACGATGCCTTCAAAGACCTGTAGGCGCTCTTTGGTCTCGGATTCCTTGATGCGTACGTGCACGCGCACGGTATCGCCCGGCTGGAAATCCGGGATTGACTCGCGCAACTGCGCCTTTTCGATTGTGTCTAAGCGGTTCATAATTTTTACTCCAATTCCGGCTTCGGCGATCAAAGGGATGCTTTCAACTCTCAAATGACCGATCTCGATTCTCGAACCTTGAGATTAGTCGTCGCTCATCCTCTCTATCGCAAATTATTCTTCCGTGTCGTCGAGCCCGGCGCGTTCGCGCTCGTCCAGCTCCAATCTCTCAAACAAGTCAGGGCGGTTGCGCCGCGTTTTCCGCAGCGCCTGCCGTCTTCTGTAGCGCGCGATCTCTCCGTGATGGCCGCCTTGCAGAACTTCCGGGACGCGTAAGCCTCTAAACTCCGGCGGGCGCGTGTAATGCGGAAAATCCAGCATCCCTTCGGAGAATGAATCGTGCCGGGCAGAGGTCTCGCTGCCGAGCGCCCCCGGCAAGAGCCTCGTGACGGCATCAACAAGGACGACCGCCGCCGCCTCTCCTCCCGAGAGGACATAATCACCAATCGAGATTTCATCCGTCACCAGGGCTTCGGCCACGCGCTCGTCAACGCCTTCATAGCGCCCGCAGATCAAGACAATCTGACGAGCGAGCGCCAGGTCTTCCGCCATGCTTTGCACGAGCGTGCGACCCTGCGGCGAAAGCAGCACGACGCGCGTCCCTTCGGCGTAACGGTCGCGCTCGCTCGCGCCGGTCAGATTTTCAACTGCGGCAAAGATCGGCTCCGGCTTGAGCACCATTCCATCGCCGCCGCCGAACGGACGATCATCAACGACGTGGTGCTTATCGCTCGTCCAGCTTCGCAGGTCATGCGCCCTGACTTCGACCAGCCCAGCGGCGTGCGCGCGCCGGACAATTCCGTACTCGAAGACCTCTGCGAAGAAACCCGGAAAGATCGTGATGATGTCAAAGCGCAACACAGCCAATCTCGGAGCGCAAACTGCGGATTGCGAAGTTAAGAGAAGCGGCTCTCTCTTTCAACCGGCAATCTAAAATTCCAACAGCCCTTCGGGTGCGTCTATGCGGATCAGCTTACGCTCGACGTTGATCTCGACGCATATCTCTTCGGCCAGCGGGATGAGATGTTCGCGCTCCGCCCTCTCGTTATCGACGACGAGCATTTCAACGCCGCCCGTCTTCAACACTTCGCGCACCGTTCCCAAGCTTTCCCCCTCGACGGTTTCCACAGCGCAGCCCGCCAGCTCCCAATCGTAAAACTCATCTTCGGGCAGCTCGACGCGCTCGGCTTCGGGCACGGCGAATTCACAGCCGATAAGGGCGCTCGCCTCCTCTATCGAATCGTAACCGGCGAACTTGAGCACGATGCGCCCGCTTTGAAACCAGTGCTCTTCGAGCATCAACGCTTTGCGCTCACCACGGGGCGCGACCGCGATAAGTCGCTCAAGGTTTTCAAAACGCTCCGGGAAATCCGTTAACAGTTCGGCGACCAGTTCGCCGCGAAGCCCACGCGTCTTGACGGCGCGTGCGACGGCCACCAGCTCGTCGTCGGACGAAGGCGCTTGACTCTCTTCCGGTTCGCTCATTCGACGATTTCCAGCAGGAAGCGCTGGTTCCTTTTCGCGCTCGCGGCCTGGACTATCGCACGCAGAGCGCGCACTGTTCGTCCCTGCCGGCCGATGAGCTTGCCCATGTCTGCTTCGGCCACGCGCACTTCGATCATCGTCGCGCCCTTGTGTTCCACTTCGCGCACGTCAACCGCAGACGCGTCGTCCACCAGAGCCTTCACGATCATCTCAACGGTATCTCTCATAAGCGAAGCCCCCGGAAGCAAGGCGAACGGGAAGCCTCTCAGCGCCCCGCTGACCGTGCGCGCACGGAACTCTAGGCCGACGCAGTAGTCGTAGTCGTCGCCGCGTCTGGCGTCTCTGCGGTTTGCGCCTGGGCTTTCTGGTTGGCCTTAATCAAACGGCTGACAGTCTCTGTCGGCTGCGCGCCCCGTTCGAGCCAGTACTGCGTGCGCTCCGCATCCAGGCGAAGCTCCGCGGGGTTCTGCGTCGGGTTGTAAAAGCCCAGATTCTCCAAATAAGCGCCGTCGCGCTTGGAAAGTTTTTCCTTCACGACGATGCGGTATGAAGGTCTCTTCTTCGCGCCCATGCGCATTAACCTGATCGCTAACAAATCTTCATCCTCCCTTAAAAGCAGCGACGAGTGACAAGATAAAAAAGGCTTTATCCAGGCTCGCCACTTGTCACTGATTTCTCATCTTTTTTTCCAGCGTTTCTTCTTTCCGGTCTTCTTGCGTGAAGGCCCTGCCGGCAGGGCGGGCAGAGCGCCTTCGTCGTCGCCGCCATTGCCTCCCATCATCCCTGAGAGGTCAGGCATCCCGGCCATCCCGGCCATCCGTCGCATCATCTTGCCCTTGAGGCCGCCGCCTCCTCCTCCGCCCATGCCGCCGAAGAGGCCGGAGCCGGAGAGCTGGCGCATCATCTGGCGCATCTCCGTATACTGCTTGATGAGCGCGTTGACATCTGCGACCGAGCTGCCCGAGCCGCGCGCGATGCGACGACGACGGTTGGCGTTCAAAATTTTATGATCGTTGCGCTCCTCGATGGTCATCGAGTCAATGATGGCCTCCGTGCGCTTCAGCTCACGCTCCATCTGTTTCGACTGCTCTTCGCTCAGCTCCGGCATGCCCATGCCGCCGAGAAGCTGGTCGGGCAGGAGCTTCATGATCTTGGAGAAAGAGCCCAGCCGCTTGACCTGTCGCAGCTGCCCGCGAAAGTCGTCGAGGGTGAAACGGTTCTGCTGAAGCTTCTTGAGCTGCTCTTCAGCCTCCGACTGGTCAACTTTCGACTGCACCTCTTCGATCAGAGAAAGCACGTCGCCCATGCCGAGTATGCGCTGCGCGATGCGATCAGGATAGAAGGGTTCGAGCGCGTCATATTTTTCGCCGACGCCGACGAACTTCACTGGCTGGCCTATGACCTGCTTGATGGAGAGCGCCGCGCCGCCTCTCGCATCGCCGTCCATCTTCGTCAGGATGACGCCCGTAATCCCGACCTGGCGATGAAACTCTTCCGCCGAGCGCACGGCGTCCTGTCCCGTCATCGCATCGGCGACAAACAGCGTCTCGACGGGCCGCGTCTCAGCCTTGATGCGAACGAGCTCTTCCATCAGCTCGTCATCGATGTGCAGGCGTCCGGCGGTGTCTATCAGAAGCGTATCGTAGCCCGTCTGCTGCGCGTGCTTGTAGGCTTCGCGCACGAGCGTGAGCGGGTCGTTCGTCTCGGGCATCTCGAAGATGGCCTGGCCCGTCGCGCGTGCGATGACTTTGAGCTGCTCGCGCGCCGCCGGGCGATACACGTCTACGGAGATGAGCAGCGGCTTGCGCCCCTGGTTCTGCGAGAGCCAGCGCGCGATCTTTCCCGTAGAGGTGGTCTTGCCGGAGCCCTGTAGGCCGACGATCATGACGACGTTCGGAATCGTCTTGGTGAAAACGAGGCGGGAAGACTGCCCGCCGAGCAGTTCCACCAACTCGTCGAAGACGATCTTGACGACCTGCTCCGAAGGCTTCAGCTCCTGCCAGACCTGCTGCCCTTCGGCCTTCTCTTTGACCGAGGCAATGAAATCCTTCGCCACCTTGTAATTGACATCGGCTTCCAGCAGGGCCAGGCGAATCTCGCGCAGCGCTGCATCCACGTGCTCGGGTGTCAATACACCCTCGCCGCGCAGGTTCTTGAGCGTACGCTTCAGCTTGTCGGATAAAGACTCGAACATATAGGTACAGTTCCGCGCTCCAAACGGAAACGAAGATGATAACGGGGGTTTCGGGGACGTGTCAAGGCAAGCGAAAAAGCGAGGATGAAAGGAACGCTTTCGTCTCTTGAAAGCTTTTACTTCCGACTTCCGACTTCCGCCTTCCGCCTTTTCAGATGGACGCTGCGCCACGCGTGTGTTAAATTCACCGACGTTTACTCTCGATGACGCGCGTATGCAAGGGCTGTGGGAGAACCTGCATGCGCCAAGAGAGAGCCCCTCCGCCCGACGCGAACCGCAACGTAACTGAAATGACTCGGGGATTCGTACTTTATCTTAATCCACGATGAGCCGACGTACGCACACAGGCCGCAATGAACCCATCAAAGACGCGTCCGCGCATGAAGCGGGCGTGGTTGATCTGGCCAGCGCGCGTCTGAATTCGCGTAAAGCGGCGACGAGAGAGTCGCTCGCGGGCGAGCTCGAAGAAGTCCGCCTGCTGCTCGACCAGGGACGCTCGACGGAGGTTCAATCGCGTATTACGTCGCTCACGGTGGCGGCTCGCCACGACCCGTCGCTGCTGGCCCAGGCACGCTGCGCGCTCTCCATAGCGCTTGAGATGCAAGGGCGCTACCGCGAGTCGCTCGAAGCCATCAGGATGTACGAGGCTCCCGAGTCGCGCACGCATGTGGATGCCGAAACCGTCACCCGGCTGAGAGTCCAGATCGGGCTGGCCTACAACTACGCGGGCGATCATCCGAAAGCGATTGCGCTCCTGAACGCGGCGCTGCGCGAGACATCCGAAGACGGGTCGGACGCGCAGATGGGAGCGATCTACGTCGCGCTCGCGCGCATCTATCGCAGCATCAGCGAGCATCCGATTGCCCGCGATTATGCGCAAAGAGCCCTTGAGCATTACCGCAACACGGGCGACTGGCGGGGCCTCGCCGAAAGCTACTTCGCCATTGCGATGGCGGATATGCTCGAAGGCAACTACGAAGCGGCGCTCGATAATTACGAGCAGGCGCTCAACCTCGTCGGAGATTACCCGGCTCCCTATCTGCTCGCCAAGATTTACAACAACATGGCCGGGGCCTGCTGGTTTCTCAAGCGCCCGCAGGAAGGGATTCGCCACCTCGAGAAATCCATCAGCTACTACGAGCGCACGGAGCACAAAGCCAACGCGACGGATGGTTACAACAATCTTGGCATCAACTTCATTCTCGTCGGCGAATGGACGAAAGCGCAGGCTGCGCTTGAGCGTGCCCTGGCGCTGGCCTCCGAAGTCCACGCCAACAGTCCCAAGCTCTCTATGCCGCTGGATTCGCTCGGCGAGCTGCACATGCTGCGCGGCGATCTGCTGACGGCGCAGAGCTATCTCGAACGCGCCGTCATCGTCGCCACGGAGCATAATCATAAATGGTACGCGGGCCAGGCGATGCGTACGCTGGGCCGTTGTCTGCTGGCGATGAATGATGCTGCGGGCGCACGAGAGCACGGGCGCGAAGCGCTTGCTCTGGCCGAGGCGATAACCGACCGGCAGGCGATCTGCGAATCCAGACTCCTGATCTCGGAAGCAGACCTGAGGTGCGGCGAGCTGGCGGAATGTGCCGAGGAGCTTGAGAAGGTGACGGAGCAGACGACGGATTCCGTCACCGACTTGGGGTTCGCGGGCGAGGCACAGCGCATGCATGGGCTGCTCGCCATGGCCCAGGAGGACACGACTCTCGCCACGCAGCACCTCAGCCGCAGCGTCACGATCTTCGACATCCTGGGCGACCGCTATCGCGGCGCGCGGGCCCATTACGAATTGGGCCGCGCCTACGCGGGTGCTTCCCCCGAGCGTGCCGCCGAACATCTCTCTCGCGCGGCTCATACTTTCCGCGAGCTTGGCGCGCGTCTTGACCTCGCTCGCGCCGAAGAAGCCCTCGCCGCGCTCGACCGTAACGCGCCGCAACTGCATGACGAGCGATCAGCGCTCACACAGCTTCTCACTTTGCGACTGGCCGAAGCCGTCGCCTCGCGCGAGCTGCTGTTGCGCGAGCTGGCGGCCGTGATTCACCAGGAGACGGATGCGCGCCGTGTCCTGGTCATAGAGCCGGACGAGGATAATCATCCGAGGGTCGCTGTCGCGCACGGTTGCACGCCGGAGGAAGCTGCACGCGAGGCTGCTCAACTGGGCATGGCAGAGGAGCAGGGCGAGCGCGAGCGCCTGGCTTCAAAGCATGATGCGGCGCTCATCCCCTTACGCGCAACCAACGCCAAGCCTGCGCTGCTGGTCATCGCGCCGCGCTCATCGGCAGCGCTTCCGGGAGGAATCGCCATCGAGCCGCTCCTGCGCGTGGTGGAGCTGGGGATGGACGTTTGCGCTTTGCGTGCGGGCGCGCAGGCCGGTCGCAGCCAGCACGAAGAGGGAGCGCTGGCGGGCGCAAGCCTAATGCCTGGCTTTATTCATTCGAGCCCTGCGATGACGCGCCTCGTCGAAGAGGTACATAAGATACGTTCTTCGGACGTGACGGTGCTGGTGACGGGCGAGAGCGGCACGGGCAAGGAGCTGGTGGCGCGCGCCATCCACGCGCTCTCCTCACGCCGCGCCAAAGTCTTCATGCCCTTCAACTGCACAGCCGTTCCGAAGGAGCTTTCCGAAGGCTATCTCTTCGGCTACCGTCGCGGGGCCTACACGGGTGCGGTCAACGATTCGCCCGGCGTCATCAGGACAGCCGAGGGAGGCACGCTCTTTCTGGACGAGATAGGCGACCTCCCCCTGGACGTGCAGCCGAAGCTCCTGCGATTTTTGCAGGAGGGCGAGATTCAACCGCTCGGCGAGCAGCGCCCCGTCAAGGTGGACGTGCGCATCATCGCCGCCACTAATACCGATCTCGAAGAGATGGTCGCCGACGGGCGCTTCCGCGAAGACCTCTACTATCGCCTCAACGTCATACGCCTGCGCGTCCCGCCTTTGCGCGAGCGCCGTTCGGAAATTCCGACCATCGTCAACTACTACATCAACCATTACTCGGCGAAGTTCAATCGCCGCGACATAGAGATTACGCCGCAGGCCGTTGACCTCATGATGGTCTTCGACTGGCCCGGCAACGTGCGCCAGTTGACCAACGAGATACAGCGCATCGTGGCCCGCGCCGAGGACGGCACGCTGATTACGCCCGATCATCTCTCGCCCGAGCTGCGACGGACTTCGACCTCCATCATGCCGCCCGCCCTCGTCACCCCCATCAACGCTGTTGCCGCCACAGCGCCGCCCGAGGGGACGACGCTTGCCGACGCGCTCGCGGACCTCGAACGCCGCATGATCGCCGAAGCCATGCGCAAGCACAGCGGAAACATCTCTCGCGCCGCACGCGAGCTAGGGCTCACACGTCGCGGCCTATACCTCAAGCTCGAACGCCACGACCTGACCGCCAGCGCCTGAAAAGAAGAAATTAACAGAGATTGTCAGGATGAAGAAAGAGCGATGAAACATTCATTGCAGCGATGCTTTTGTCTTTTATCCCGCTTTCCGTTTTTATCCTGCTGTTCTTCATCCTGACAATCTCTGTCCATCACTGTTAATTTCCTTCTTTCGTCCTTTATCCTTTCATTCATAACGGAGCGCGATCATCGGGTCTACCTTGGTCGCTCTGCGCGCGGGGATGTAGCAGGCGAGGAGTGCTACTGCGGCCAGGATGAGCGGGATGCTGACGAACATGAAGGGGTCTCTGGCGCTCACGCCGAAGAGCAGGCTGGACATTACTCTGGTCAGCGCCAGGGACGCGAGCAAGCCCGCGCCGACGCCTATGAGCGCCAACAGGAGTCCCTGCCCGACCACCATCCGGAGCACGTCTCCGGCCTGCGCCCCGAGCGCCATGCGAATGCCTATCTCATGTGTGCGCTGGCTCACCCCGTAAGACATCACGCCGTAGAGTCCGACGATGGCCAGCAGGACGGCGACGACGGCGAAGAGCGTGAGCAGGAGCATAGAGAAGCGACGCTGTGCGACCGATTCGGCGAGCAGAGTCTCCATCGTCATGACCCTGTAGACGGGCTGATCCTTATCCACTGACTGAATGGCGTCGCGCACCATGGCCGCCATGCTCGCAGGCTCGTTCATCGTACGCACGACGAGATACATGCCTCCCCATGGATTTTGAGGATGCGGGAAATAGAGTTGACCGCGATAATCCGCGTCGAGCGCCTTGTGTCTGACTGCGCCGACGACGCCCACCACTTCCCGCCAGACATCCGCGTTCTCCCTTCGGTTAAATGAGATGCGCTTGCCTATCGGGTCTTCGTTGGGCCAATAGCGGCGTGCCAGTGTTTCATCAACGATGGCGACGTTTGGCGATGCCTCCGTGTCTCGCTCGTTGAAGTAGCGCCCCTTCAACAGAGGGATGCCCATCGTCTGCAAATAGTCCGGGGTGGATGCGCGCAGGTCTGTATGCGGGAGTTGTTCTCCGGGCGACTCCGCTCGCCCCTCTATACTGAAGAAGCCGCTCCCCACCGAACCGCTCAGCGGAAGATGAGAGACAGCGCCCGCCGACTGCACTCCCGGCAGGGTCTTGATCTTCTCCAACGCTTGCCGGTAGAAATCCGCGCGCCGCTTGGGCTCGCTGTATTTGGTGGAGGGCAGCGCGACCTGCATCGTCAGTAGATTCTGCGGCTCAAAGCCCGGATTGACGTGCGAGAGCCTTGAGAAGCTCTTGACCATGAGGCCAGCTCCGATCAGGAGCACGAGCGCAAGCGCGATTTCGGAAATGACCAGGAGGTTACGAACGCGCGCGCGATGCGAGCCGCCGGAAGTTCGACCGCCTTCTTTGAGAGCTTCGGTCAGCTCCGTCTTTGAAGCCTGAAGGGCTGGGGCGAGACCGAAGAGAATGCCCGTCAGCAACGAGAGACCGCAGGTGAAAGCCAGGACGCGCCCATCAATGCCCACCTCCTGCGCGCGAGGAATATTGTTCTGGTTGAGCTTGACCAGCACATCTACGCCCCACACGGCCAGGACCATTCCAAGGCCGCCTCCGACCAGCGACAGCAGCACGCTCTCTGTCAGCAGTTGGCGAATGAGGCGTCGGCGTCCCGCTCCGAGCGCCGTGCGGATAGCTATCTCCTTGCGCCGTACGCTGGCGCGTGCCAGCAGTAGATTGGCGACGTTGGCACAGGCGATGAGCAGGACAAATCCGACAGCACCCAGAAGAACCAGCAACGCTGGCCGAATATCTCCGACCGTCTCTTCGTAAACCGACTTGACCTTGACGCCCCAACTGCCATCGTTCGGATAATTTTGCGGATTGTTCTGTCGAATCTGGCCGGCGACGGTGTCCATGACGGCCTGAGCCTGTTCAAGGCTCACGCCGGGCTTGAGGCGCGCGATCATCAGCAGGAACTCTGAGCCACGCCGCTTCGGCGACAGTTGTTCCGCCGTCAGCGCCAGAGGAGCCCATAGATCATCCTGGCCGAACATTCTAAAGCTCTCGGGCATCACGCCGACCACGTTATAGCCCTCGCCGTCGAGCATGATTGTTTGGCCGACAATCGCGGGGTCTGCGCCGAAGCGCCTTTGCCATAGACCGTGGCTCAAGACGACGACGTGTTCGTGGCTTGGCTGATCCTCCTCCTGTAGAAAAGTGCGCCCGAGCGCGGGCGTGACGCCTAGAGTCGGGAAGAAACTGGCCGTCACGGCCCTGGCTTGAATACGCTCCGGCTCGCCCGCTCCCGTCAAGTTCGCGCTCCCACCCGACGCGACAGCAGCATTCTCAAACACATCCGTACGCGCGCCATAATCCGTAAACCCCGGTGGCGAGACAGGCGCAATCAGATCGAGCTTCGGATAGGAGTGCCAGACCATGACCAGTCTGTCAGGGTCTTTGAATGGAAGAGGACGCAGCAGTATGGAGTTGACGACAGAGAAGATCGCAGAGTTCGCGCCGATGCCTAAAGCCAGCGCCAGCACGGCGACGCCCGTAAACCCTGGGTTCTTCAACATCGTGCGCAGACCATAGCGCAGGTCTTGCCATATATCTCCGAGCATATTGCTCCTCCCTTTGCTTCCAAAAACGATGGCCTCGCTCGGAGCCGCCTCTCGCACGACGCGGCCCAGCTCCTCGGCGAGCAGCCCGCCCTCGCTCAATTCCCTGAGCGCCGCGCTCGTGGCTTCCTCCAAGGTCGCGCCGCCCGAGAGCAGCTCTTCGTAGCGGTCTTCAAGGTGCTGGGCCAACTCCTCTACGATCTCCGCCTCGCGCGTCGGCTCAAGCTTCAGGCTTTCCAGCCGCTTGCCTATCTCTCGCTTCCACTCAGGCATGTTCGGTTCCGGTGATTCGATTGATCGCTTCGACAAACGCCTCCCAGCCGCTGCGCTGAGCCGCGAGCACCTTCTTGCCTTCGGGCGTCAATTTGTAATAGCGACGACGGCGCTGCCCCGCCTTCTCCACCCAGCGCCCCTGAATCCAGCCGCGCTTCTCCAACCTGTACAGGAGCGGATACAGCGAAGCGACGTTGAAGCGCAGCACTCCGTCAGAACGCGCCTCGATCAGCTTACTGATCTCATACCCATGTCGCGGACGGGCCTCGACGAGCGACAGGATCAGCAATTCCGCGCTCCCCTTCTTCAATTCACGGTCAAGCATTCTGGATTGTATATGTGACATAGAAACATATTACTTGGAAACACATCCGGCGTCAAAGTTTTTTTTCGCCTGCTCATCCGCCATCACGTCGGCGATGACCAAACCACTGACAAGAATCCATCCCCGCCCCTTCACCCCTTCACGCACCTGACAAAGCGGCGCGCACAAATTTTTCACTCCCCTCCGCCCCGGATCGGGGCTTAAAGGCTTGGCAATCGAGCCCGCTTTTTGGTATTACCTGAGAGTCATGGGAAACAAAATCTTTACCACCATCTCCGTGCTCATCTACCTGCTCGCCCTCAGCCTCCTGATCTTCGGCCTACTCGTCATGCTCGGCAAAGTCCATTAACACCCCCTTTAAACACTTCCGCCCCAAAGCGCACCAGGCCACAAGACTTCAAACTGAAATCATGCTCGCAAGAAGGAGTTGAAAGAATTTGGTTCCTCAAAAACAGAAGTTGATGAAATAGTCGTGTAGATCTTGCACTTATTCATCAAACCCCTGCCATTGGGCTTTGCCTAACGGAAGCCTTTTGCCCAACCGGACGCAATCTCGCCCAACGGGAGTATTTTGATATTCGCTCAGGACGGCGCTTAGGCTTCATGGGATTTAGTGGCAGTTAGGAGTATATTCACTCAAAAGTTCTACAATCTTGCCCCTTCAGGGATGCGTCGGGTGCGGCTTGCCTTTCCTGAATGGCACTCCGACTTGAGAGGAATCCAAACGATGAGAAGAAACCTAGCTTACTTCATGGCCGCGATGACCATTTCCCTGGCCGCCACTTTGTCCGCTTCGTACGTTACGACGGCAAATACCGTCCAATCATGTCAGGGCAAGTGCAATCGCGCCTATCAGGCTTGCATCAATCGCGGTAATAACCCGCCAAGTTGTAACGCAGCTTACCAGGGTTGTATCTCAAGCTGTAAATAGTCTAAACGGCCAGACTTTACTAATTTAGGGCGGCATCTAATACAAGATGCCGCCCTAAGTTTTTCCCCTCAGAGTTGCCCCTTTACGCCACTTGAGCCCAGAAATTCGGCTTTAGATTTAACTTATACATGCTCTGAATAAGACAGCATATATTGTGACATAGCACCGCCATTGGCTTTGTTTCAAAAGTCAGTTTTGTTTCATAAGTAGAGAGCTTGTTTCAAAAGTCATAGGCGCTTGTTTCGATCTTTCAAGAACAGGTAAGCAAGGATGAGGGCGATTATGATAGCAGGAAAGCAGACGCCAGCGAAGAAAAGCTCGCGCTGACCGTTAGGTTCGATAAGGGGAGCGTCCAGCATGTTTATTAACACCCGCCCACTCCCCTAAAGTTCCGCAAGATAGCCTTGCCCGAAAAGTCCCTTTTGCCCGAAAAGTATTGAGCTTGCCCGAAAAGTCCGATTTGCAGAACCTCACAATTTAGAGCTTCGTATCTCATTAAAGAACCATGCTCACTTGCACTAAAGATCATCTCTTTTCTTCTCGTATCTAGGCTGTCTCTAATCGCCTACTCACTCATTTTCTAGCTTCAAAATTACTCCCGAAAAGTAAGCTAAATAGCTGTGTTTTCTGCAACTTAGTTCGGGTGTATTACGTATGAGACGGTGTAGTTCTTTTCATTCCAAAACAAAGAAAATGGGCCTTGCTGAGTGCGTCAACACCCAGCAAGACCTCTTCGACCACAGCGTGCTGTCACACACTGTAGGCGCAAGCCCATTGTGTATGCATCGCGCACCAAAGGCAAGGTGCATGATGAACCCATATCCGACTCAGAATTGGCCCGCGTATCGTCAGGCTCAAGTAAACGAAAAAGCACGGTTTCAATCCCTTCTCTATGAACTCTGTGCTGGCATTGAAGAACCACCGCAGCATATGGGCCGTCCACGTCTGCCCTTAGCAGATGTAATTTTTGCTCTATGCTTCAAGGTCTATTCCACTGTCGCCGCTCGTCGCTTCTCCACTGACTTGAGAGAAGCGCATCTCAAGGGCTATCTGTCTAAACTGCCCTCTTATAATTCCATCTTCGATTACTTCAAGATGGATGTATTGACTCCGTATCTGAAATACTTGATTGTCGAATCATCCTTGCCGCTCAAGTGCGTGGAGTTCGATTTCGCTGTTGACTCTTCGGGCTTCTCCACTGGCCTCTATCAGAAGTGGGTTGATGCCAAGTGGGGCAAGGTGCGTGAATCGTATGGCACACCCGCAAAGAGCATTGACAAAAAAGATTGGCTCAAAGTGCATCTCATGTGCGGAGTCAAAACGAACATCGTAACGAGCGTTGAAGTGACTAATGCTCATGCTGGCGATAGTCCACAGTTCGCCCACTTGGTTGAGCAAACGTCTCGCAACTTTGTGATGAATCAAGTGTCAGCCGATAAGGCTTATTCATCTTCTAAGAACCTATCTCTAGTGCTAGTGAAAGGCGCGCAGCCTTATATACCGTTTCGATCAAACACGGTCGCTAACGACAAGCGCCAGAGCGGGACTTGTCCAGAATAAAATCTCCTGAAGCATTTACGTTTGAGCAATTACCATTGATAAGCCCCCGCGTGCTGGGACATTATAAGAATAAAACGAGCAGGACGTTAGTTAGAGACCTCAAAATTTTGTACAAAATGAGGCTAATCACTTTTGATAAAGGTTTGGTGCGCCCGCGCAAGGAAGAGATTCTAGCCTTCATGCCTAGCCGAGTACCCCTGCCTACGGCTGAAGAGAAGCCCAAACGCGGAAGGCGTGTCAAGATCGTACAAGTCCCAAAGGCTTTTGTAGAAAGTGAACCAAGATCACTCTTTGATTAGGCTGTCTTTTCCACAAGAGGAAAAGCCCTGAAAGGAAAGAAGTAATGAATACAACACACAATGAAAGATTCAATTGTCCGGTTTTAGGGGGCGTTGCGACCATTCAGATTACGAGACGTTATATGAAGTCCGATGAAATGCCGTCGCCTGTTCTCCAAAGAACAGAGTTCAGTAATTGCGCCAACCTCATGCAATGCGGCATAGCGCCAAGAGTCGGCAACTCATTTGTGCCTGATTGGAATAAATGTCCCGCTTGGGTTGGTTACAATAAGAAATAAGCCTCGCCGCTTTTCCTTTGCCTCAAATACGTTCAGGCACACTACACCCTAGCCGCGCCGCACACGCTAGCCGAAAAGCCTTAGATCAAACGGCCTCTCTTAGATGAGTGCCAGCATTAGCAAGATCATCTCGGTTATGCCGTTTGGCATATCGCCCGCCGCTTGCGGCTGTGATTCTGTAACGCCGGGACATTCAATGTTGCCCGCATAAGCTGAAAAAGCAAAAGCGCAGACCAACATAGTCACCGCGCAAAACTGGCGTAAATATCTCATTCTCTTCTCTCCTTTAAAGTCGCTTGCAAAGGTCTTTGCAAGCGGAAACTAGAACATGCTCCGTAAAATTCTTGCAAGCTAAAAAGCGGGCGCATAAGATGGCGGGCGGTCTTGCCAGTTTTGTTGCAATCGCTCGAAAAGGTAAATCTCACATGAACTCACAAGCCTTAGACTTGCGCCAACTAAACAATAAAAATCTGAGCCCTAACGAGCGCGCGGAGCTTCGCTGTCAGCTTGCTAAACAGTATGAAGATGCGGGGCAATATGAGGCTGCGCGTCAAGCAATGGGCGAACTCTGGCAGCGGATTGGCGAGCATCCGAACGTCGCCGGGCTACAGCCAAGCGTTGCGGGCGAGGTGCTATTGCGTGCGGGAGTCTTGACGAGTTGGATAGGTAGCTGTCAACAGATCGAAGATTCCCAGGAGATTGCCAAGAATCTTCTCAGCGAAAGTATCAGCATCTTTGAATCACTCTCTTACGGCAAGAAGATAGCAGAAGCGCAGATTGAACTCGCTTTGTGCTACTGGCGAGAGGGACGCTACAGTGAAGCGCGGCTCATCCTGAAAGATGTACTGGCGCGGCTCACTGTAGACAGCGAGTTAAAAGCCAGAGCGATATTGAGAAGCGCGATTGTGGAGTGTAGCGCGGCGTGTTATCAGGATGCGCTGAAAATGTTGCGTGAGGCCGCGCCGCTTTTCGAGAAGATCACTAACCATACGCTCAAGGGCAGTTACCATAATCAGCTTGCGATGATCTTTCAAACCTTAGCGGAGGCCGGGCAACGCTCTTACCTTGACCAAGCTTTTATCGAATATACAGCCGCAAGCTTTCATTTCGAGGAATCCAAGCACAAGCTTTATCTCGCCAACGTGGAAAACAATCTCGGATTGCTCTACTTCACGGCTAACAGATTCAAAGAGGCACACCGACACCTGGATTATGCGCGCGAGTTGATGGGAAGCCTCAAAGACCGGGTAGGCGCAGCGCGAGTTAATGAGACGCGCGCCCGCGTCTTTCTCGCACAGGAGCGTTATCAAGATGCGGAGAAGGCCGCGCACGGGGCGGTGCGCGTGCTGGAACAGAATCAACATCATGCGCTGGCTGAAAGCCTGATAACTTACGGCAAGGTACTGGCGCGGCTAGGACGCGCAGAACAGGCTCGCCATACCCTTTACCGTGCTATCGAAATATCGGAAGGCGCAGGGGCAAAGAATCGCGCGGGAGAGGCGGCGCTGGTCATCGTTAGAGAGTTAGGCGGGCATTTTGAGGAAGTGCAGACCCTCACTGAGAAGCTTCCCTTATTAAAAGAGCTACAGCGTTATGAGCATGGCTTGATAAAGCAAGCTCTTATCAGTGGAGGCGGCAGCATCACACGCGCCGCGCGCCTTCTCGGAACTACACACCAACATCTGGCTTACCTGATTAAGAAGCGACACAAAGACTTGCTCGCCTTGAGAACCCCCGTCATTCGTCGCCGTAAATCCATCATCAAAAAACGGTAAAGACTTTTTAGGCAAGATCAATAGTTTTTGGGCAAGAGTCGTTTTTAGAGAGTATTTAGGCAAAGCCCTGCCATTGGCCTTGCACAAAAAGCCCTACTTGCACAAAAAGTATTGGACTTGCACAAAAAGTCAGAGCGGAGGTGTGCGATGAATAGCACCTCCGCTCAACGTAGTTTTACATATAAAAAGTTGGTTCAGGGCTTATTACCAATAACAAGCCCTACCGAATCTTCTGGCGCATTAGGATTTAATTCTGCTGGCGCGGAAATACCAACCTGCTCAAGAGCTTTCTGTAAAATAATTGCACGCACCGGGACATTCTCTTTACTGCGCAGTACAATAAACACCCCTACCGGAGTGCCGCCGAATGTTAGAACATCATTAAAGTTCACTTGCCAACCAGCCTCGGCCAATACTTCGGCTAATTCCCGACCAAACGCGATTGATTCTGCGTCGCCGGTTACTGCCGTAATCCCGATTGCGCCTTTCGGGTTCGCTCTAAATAGCTCTAGAAGTCGTGTCCTTTGCTCTTCTGTTAGACGGCGTGGCTTTATCTTTTCTTGCAGTTCTAACAAAGCCTTCTCTGCTTCTGCTCTTTTACGCGCTTCTTCTTCAACTCTTAGGGATATTACGGTAGTCCTCTGTGTGGCTTTGCCTCATAAGTCCGTTTTGCCTCAAAAGTAAGTGGCTTGCCTCAAAAGTCTGTAGCGGCCATTTGGTAGGTTCTTAGGATTGTGGGCGCTTGAAAATTAGTACATCACCGTACTTGCCAGAAGTGGCCACAAGTTCCCACCCTGTCACCCCCATCTCATTGGCATAATCAAGCCAATGCACTGTAGTTTGAATTGCCTTATCGTTTAATATGCGAACGACTCCACTGCTAGTATCAAATCTAATGTAGGCATATTCCCACTTCTGCATGATGCTTCTCCTTTGCTTGCGTCAATAGTTTGTTAGCTGTAAAGTTTCACTCAGCATGTCCGTATTACTCGAAAGACTCACCTCATTGGCTAAACGCTCCCGCTCCTAAGTTCGCATTTCTTACTCTAAAAATAACTCTCAAAAGTGGCTTAACTAGCTTACTTTTCTGCAACTTAGCACGGGTGTTTTACGTATGAGACGGTGTAGTTCTTTCCACTCCAAAGCATATAAAATGGGCCAAGCTGAGAGTTGGCGCTCTCAGCTTGACCTCTTCGACCACAGCGTGATTGAGCACACTGTAGGCGCAAGCTTATTCTGTAGCCATCACGCACCGAAAGCAAGGTGCATGATGATAGAAAACAATAAAGTCCGTAAGACATACTCTCAAGAATGGTCTGCATATAATCAAGCCCAGACTAACGAAAAGTCTCGCTTTCAAGAGTTACTGTTTGAACTGTGCCGTAATATAGAAGAACCTATGCAGCACATGGGACGCCCGCGTGTGCCTATTGCTGATCGAATCTTTGCTTGCTGCTTCAAGGTCTATTCAATGCTTTCAGGTCGTCGCTTTACTTCCGACTTACAGGAAGCAACGCGGCGCGGTTATCTCTCAGTGATGCCGCATTACAATTCGATGTTTCGCTATCTTGAAGGCGAAGATTTAACCGCTATTCTCAAGCAACTAATCATCGAATCATCTTTGCCTCTCAAGTGCGTGGAGTTTGATTTCGCCGTTGACTCATCCGGCTTCTGTACTGGTCAATACAACAAGTGGCTTCATGCCAAGTACGGCGCGGTGAAAGTCATCAACAAAGAGAACTGGCTAAAGGTACATCTCATGTGCGGAGTGAAAACCAACATCGTGACGAGCGTCGAAGTCACTTCGCGTAATGCTGGCGACTCTCCGCAGTTCGCACACTTGGTTGAGCAAACCTCTCGCAACTTTGTGATGAACGAAGTAAGTGCGGATAAAGCTTATTCATCTTCAAAGAACTTACAGCTTGTGCTAGTGAAAGGCGCTCAGCCTTATATCGCTTTCAGAAACAATGCTAACGCTACTGGCAAAGGACAGAGCGTGACGTGGAAACGCATGTACCATCTCTATCGGCTTTGCACAAAAAGTGCCTCCTGCACAAAAAGTCAGTGACTTGCACAAAAAGTCTGATATGCTTCCCGCATGAAACGAACGGCCCTTAACCTCATCATTGCGCTTCTCGCTTTCCTCATGGGCCTTTCCACTCACATTGCCTATCGCCGTTGCGAGTCCAAGTATCTTGAATATCAATACTCAGACCCGGTGGAATATGTACCTCCTGTCCGCCTCGCTCTTAAACATGTCAGCCTGCTATCCCGCCGAGACCTTCCTATGGTTCTACTCTTTAGGGATGAATACCCGCCATCAAGACCCGCTTGCGAGTTGGTTGAAAGGCGAAATATGCGCCCGAAGAAATCCCACTAGGAATAACTGTTAAGCAAGCATCCGATTTCCCGAACCTCGCAATTTGGCGTTTCGTATCTCATCAAAGAACCATGAACGAACCTCTTAAATAGACTCTGTTTCATACCCCAAAAGCTACATTTTCAATGACAGAAAAGTGGGCTAAATAGCTGTCTTTTCTGCAACTTATTGTGCCTGTATTACGTATGAAACAGAGTAGTTTGACAACCAATAAAATGGGCCAAGCCGAGTGGTTGCACACTCAGCTTGACCTCTTCGACAACAGCGTGAGTACACACACTGAAGCCGCAAGCCCATTGTGTCTACATCGCGCACCGAAAGCAAGGTGCATGATGATAGAAGAGAAAAAAGTCCGTAAGACCTACCCGCAAGAGTGGCACGAATACAATCTAGCGCAGACCAATGAGAAAGCGCGTTTCCTAGAGCTTCTATATTCGCTCTGTAGCGGCATAGAAGAGCGCGTGCAGACCTTTGGACGCCCGCGCCTGCCGCTCTCCGATATGCTCTTCGCAATCGTTCTAAAAGTCTATTGTGGCTTCTCATCACGTCGCACAGTCTCCGATCTGAGAGAAGCGCAGCAACGCGGCTATCTGTCGCGTGCTCCACACTTCAATTCGCTCTCGAATTATCTTGAGGCTGAATGGCTCACGGCTTACTTGCACGCTCTCATCACGGAAAGCGCGTTGCCTCTCAAGACCGTTGAATTTGATTTCGCGGTTGATAGCTCTGGCTTTTCCACTAACACCTATTCTCGCTGGCATGATGAGAAGTGGGGCTCTGTGCGTCTGAGGCATGACGCGAAAGCAGAAGGCTATAAAAAGCAGAATTGGCTCAAAGTCCATTTGATGTGCGGTGTGAAAACCAACGTCGTCACGTCTTGTATTGTCACGGATAAAAACGGCGCAGACAGCCCGCAGTTTGGTGGACTCGTCAACGCTACGGCTGAGAACTTTGTCTTGAATGAAGTCTCCGCAGATAAAGCGTATTCCAGCCGTGCGAACCTGAAACTCGTCACGAGTAAAGCGGCGACTCCCTACATTGATTTCAGAGACAACGCGAAGCCTAACCTTAAAGATTCCGTGTGGACTCGTCTGTATCACTTCTATGCTTACAATCAGGCGTGGTTTAAGAGCCACTATCACAAGCGATCTAACGTAGAGACTACCTTCAGCATGATTAAATCGAAGTTCGGCGGAAGCCTGAGAAGCAAGAGCTATCAAGCGCAGGAAAATGAATTGCTGTGTAAGATTCTGTGTCACAATATTTGCTGTCTCATCTCTTCTATCTATGAACTAGGTATAGAGCCTACTTTCTGGGATGAATCTTGAGCAGAAAGAGGCTGTCAAGTTAAGCCTCATCAAGAAGTTTTTTAAGAAGTTCATGGAGTACATTCGAGCCTTCTTTTTTGAACCTCTCAACTGTAGACTCATCGTAATAATCGGTTAGAAACGTCTCTACTTTGTCGTTAAATGAACGCATCCGCATAGCGTTTTCATGGTTCAGCGTAACCCAGCCAAATGAATCACTCTCTTTTACAAATTCATTCAAGCGGTCTATCTTGTATTGACGCCTAGCAGGACTTTCTGAGGGAGGGTTAACAGTAGATAGAGATTTAATCTCTACAAGTTTAAATTCAGGTTCAACCTCAAGTATAAACCTAAAGGTTTCATCCACTATTAACTCACCGCTCTTCTGGCCGATTAACTGCACATCAATATAAAATTGCTGTCCTTTAAGAATATCTATTTGAGGCAACAGGAAAGGTGTAAAGAAAGGTCTTCTGCCCGGGTGAAGTGAATACTCATAAGTGGCGACTTGTTCGCCAAAAAGGGCAATGACTAAAGGGTGAGTGTCGGCTAAGTGAAAGGTTATCTCTTTGCGCTCATTTTTGTACCACACGCCATCTCTTACACGCTCTTTTCGATTAAAGTCTGAGTTGTGGAAAGTGATTTTCGCTCTCACGTTTATACAAGGCTCTGAGTCGGGTAAAGGTTTGCAATGGAAGTATGCTAAAGCAGCCTGATTAGAACCCTGCTCATCTTTGGTGATTCTATTATTACCATCAACACGAACCTTGATAGTTTCATTATACGCACATTCCAAAACGGGCTTTGCGTTAGGAGCATTTATCTCTACTGCTTCTGATTCCTGTTGTGGTTTAGCTTGCTCAGAGGGTTGTAGTGCCGCTCGCTGTACTGCAACTAACTCTTGTAATTGGACACTTGTAAGCTCTTGTCTATGCCTTTCTCTTTGGCGACCCATCCTTTTTACATACTTGCTTCGTTGTTGAAGCAAACTGCTTTTATTTGCTCGAAAGTTTGTTTCCTCTAGGAATATGAGCAGCCCCACTAAAACACCAATAGCCCACCAGTACCATGACCATTTTGGAATGTATTTCAGCAAGTAGAAGTCCCTATGCTCAGGCGAAAGAACTACGTCTCGAAAGATGGCGATTGTCGGAAGTATCAAAAGAAGGATACCCACAATCACCACCTTGAGCGGGTTGACAATTCCGCTCTTCCAGAACGCAACTCTTCGTGTGAACCAATTAGCCATGCCCGCCAGCCTACCAAATATTTCGCACTCTGAAATGACTTTTTGTGCAGAAATGCGAGTTGCACAAAAAGTCGCTCCAAAACATGACTTATTGTGCAAGGCCCCTGCCATTGGCTTTGCCTCATAAGTCCGATTTGCCCCAAAAGTTTATACGCTGCCTCAAAAGTCCGATATACTTGCGGCATGTCAAGGAATCTTCACACTCCGCCGCGCGAGAAAAGTATTATCCCTCAATCTAGCAAGCCCCTAGTCAAGCGGCTGCGGGATTACGCTAAGGAGTTGCGAGGCAATATTCTATGGGACGCACTCAAATTTCTATGGCAACATCGCGCAGATGCGCGGACGTATTTTGTGGCGGGGTGGATTGCAGTGACTTTGGTTATACCCACTATTGTTCAGAAGTTAAGAGGCATTTCGCCTGATTGGTACATCATTGCGATTCTAAGCCTATTTTCTCTTATTTCAATAATCATTGGTGCAGTTATAACAAGACGTTCCAAGAAGAATGTTTCTGCCGAGACTTTAAAGCCAAGCGATGTATCTACATTAGAAGTTGAAGCGAGATGTCCCGATCCTTCAATCCATGAATTAGCTAAGCGTAGTAAAGAAGATATTCGATGGTATGTGCTAGTCCCAGGCTGCTCGATTAGTTTTCGCTATCTTAACAATATAGATCCTTACATTATTTTCACCTTCTCCATATACAACGCCTCAATTTATGATATCTCTTTTGATTCAAAAGCAGAGGGATATATAAGCTTTGATAATCAGAAGCTTGGTGGTAATAAGGATTTGACTAGCAACTTAAATGTTTTTTCGTATGGGTCTAACTCGTACATTAAGATCACTCAATATCTCAGTGACAGCGCAGCCGCAGCTATCAAGAGAGCGGAAGAAGCTAATCAGGGTATGTTCAAGTTAGATAACTTAATCATCAAATTTTCTGGAAAGGATATTGAGCCGACAGAGCTAAAACTGCCCGAAGGAGTATATACGACGGGAATACTATATCCCTGATTCGGCAGTCAGTTCCTTACATTCGAGATTCTGTCCCGCAGTCCGGCTCCATGCCTAGTTCATCACAGTCATTCCTGCTGAATCCAAGAACTTTTCACCCAACCGCTGCGCCCACCCTTTTTGACTTTGATTCTTGTGAGGTATCCAAACGGTTCGAGAACAACAATGGGGCTGTTATTCTCGATCATTGCGACTCTGCCTTTCTGAATCATAATCAATGCCGTTGCATCGGCATTCCTACTAATAGCATCTTCTATCTGGTAGAAAGCATCTTGCGATACGGCGACCGGAATCTTGTCAACGTAATCAACATGCAGTACGGCCTCTGAGGTCGGCTTATTCTCCTTGATCTTGATTTGAGCAAGCAGGCTTTGTGCCTCTTTATACTCCGGCGCAGTGCGAGGGATAAGTTCTAATCGCTTTCTCGCCTCGGATAGATCATAGGCTGAGGGCTTACCCTGTAAATAGATTGTGGCCTGATATAAATAGCTGGCTGGAGTCGCTTCACTTGTCGCATATTGGGTTGGGGTCGGTTGAGATGAAGGCGTGGAGGCGCTCGGCGGCGAGTTTGTATTATGGCTGACACTACTCTGCCTGGTATTACTGCAAGATAGACAGAAGAGTAAAAAGCTAAGAACTATGATTGCCGGTGAGAGCCGCATCGTTTTCTTCCGTTGAGGTTTCTGTCTTTCAGAGCGCATAATTGCAGCGGCGAATGAGTAGCAGGGGCGCGCATCAACCGTGATGACGGCTGCCCGGAATTCGGGAGGATTCCTGGCACAAACAAAATGCGCCGCCAGAATATTCTTATTTAAGAAATTCCGCAAGCCTGCTACGCACGTTCCACAGGGAGGCGCACTCTGATGGGACGCACCGCCCGACCGAAGCCTGAGCGCCTCGCTGCCAAGCTTTATGCCATCCGCTCGCGACTCGACATCACTCAAGGCGAACTGATTAAACGCCTCGGCTATCGCAAGTCGCCGCTCTACCCATCGAGTATTTCAGAGTTCGAGCAGGGCAAGCGGGAGCCGCCCCTGTTGGTACTATCCGCGTATGCGAAGTTAGTGGGAGTGCCAATGGAGATGCTGGTGGATGATGACCAAGACCTGCCTGAGAATCTGCCGTCACAAACAGGCTACGAGTGGGTTATGAAGCGCGTAAAAACAAGGCAATATCAACGATAAGCATTGGCCTGTTCTATCATTTCCCTCTCCGGTAAATCTCCCCTTTTCAATGTAATCTCACTTGTGCTATTTTCTGCGCCATAGTAGGTTCGTTGTCCGGGAGTATTCCTGACCGAGCAACTATAGCGCTTGACAATATGGGACTCCTCTTCACGGACTGCGTCCGTGAGGCGGCCAATGAAGCTGCGCCGAAAGGTGGCAAAGGGGTCTGTCTATGAAACATCAGTATTGGTGTTTCTAGGCAGACCCCTTTTCTGGTTTAAGGAAGGTAAAGAAATAATGGCTGAGAAGTCAATCAACCAATCCAACACGCAGGCGATAGTTTCCGAGTCTGAGACTCGCCGGGCTATGGCTAGATCAAATCTAGCGCGTCAGAGGGAGATTGATAGATTGACTCCCTTAAACCTTTCTGCACAGATCGCTAATAGACGGTTAGCAGAATCAAGGGTCATTGGTGTGTCTGAAAAGAGATTGAGACAGGAGGGATAGCCTATAGAAAAGAACAGGTCTGGTAGTTGCTGCTACCAAACCTATTCTCAAGAACATTTTATAACGGAACTGAGGTTTCCAGGCCACTTGTTCCAATATGAACCGTCTCGACGGTACGCTCTACGTGTCTTTATATCACGACCAGCTTAGACGATCAACTGAAAAAGAGCCGCAACGCAAGCTCTTTCCAGAGCAGCTTTGCCTCTTCCCCTATGCCTTTCCAAAACCTTTATTTTCTAGTATTTACAGGAGAAAAGGTGTACAATGCGTGCAACAAATAAATGGAAAAGCCCCGCTAGTTGCGGATACAACCAGCGAGGCCGATCAACCCAGCATGGTTGCGCACGCTGAGGCCGAATCAACTTCTATTGTGCAGCAATCGTCTGGAGGAAGGCAAGGATGCACGATGGAAGCGCGTCAAGTCAGAGGGCTAGAGATAGCCACATCTCAGGAGATCACCCGCGAGGGAAACGTCTGGATAGTTCCCTCTCAAACTAGCTCCAAGAAATATACAGTCAATCTATTCCTGCAAACCTGCACATGCCTCGACTTTGAATCTCACAGGTTGAAGTGCAAGCACATCTATGCTGCCGAAGCCGCTCAGCAACGAGAGAGTGGTATGGTGCTTCCCGTTCCTGAAAAGAAAGTTAGGCCAACGTATAAACAGGAATGGCACGAATACAACCTCGCGCAGACTAACGAGAAAGCTAAGTTCCAAGAATTGCTTTATGAACTCTGCCGGAATATCAAAGACCCGACGCAGCACATGGGCCGTCCTCGCGTGCCAATCGCGGATCGTATCTTCGCTTGCTGTTTCAAAATCTATTCGATGCTCTCAGGTCGCCGCTTCATGTCAGACCTCAGAGAAGCAAAGCAGCGCGGTTATTTACAGATGATGCCGCACTACAACTCTATCTTTCGCTACCTTGAAGGCAAGGACTTAACTGACTATCTCAAGCAACTCATCGTTGAATCCAGTTTGCCACTAAAAACTGTAGAATCTGACTTCACCGTAGATAGCTCAGGCTTTTCAACTGGCGTCTATCAGAAATGGTCAGATGCTAAATGGGGCGGGGCTCGCACCGTGTATGGAGAGAAGCAACCGAACGAAGTAAATAGACAGGATTGGGTTAAAGTCCATATCATGTGCGGCGTCAAAACCAACATCGTGACGAGCGTTGAGGTCACTGACGCGCACGCTGGTGACTATCCGCAGTTCGCTCCCCTGGTCAATCAAACATCTCGTAACTTCGTGATGAATCAAGTATCTGCCGACAAAGCTTACTCTGGCTCAAAGAACTTGCAGCTTGTGCTCATCAAGGGCGCGCAACCTTTTATTGATTTCAAGTCAAACGCTACTGCCAACTCTAAGGACAAGCGCCAGACTCAGGTATGGAAGCGCATGTATCATTTCTACTCTTACAATCGGGAATACTTCATGCAGCAATATCACAAGCGTTCAAATGTGGAGACAACTTTCTCCATGATAAAGCGCAAGTTTGGTGAAAGGCTCAGGAGCAAGACTGACACAGCACAGGTGAATGAAATTTTATGCAAAGTGTTGGCCCATAACCTATGCTGCCTAATTCAATCTATTTATGAACTCGGAATTGAGCCTACTTTCTGGGAGTGACATAGACATTAGTGCCACTCGTGTACGCTTTCTGCCAATCAACATCTAAGTCCAAAGGATATGGTTTCTGACGTGTGGCCTCCAAAGTGACACGTAAGAAACAGTTCTGATTAAGTCTTTTCCCATATCTGGCTGGAAGTTCTAATGCACAATGAAGCCAATGGTCTGGTGTTATTCCCAGAATATCTACCCTTTCCAGCGTTGTTTCTTTACCGCTTTTATCTAAGACGAGTATAGAAGCTTCTCTTATTTTCTTTTCCGTACCTCTTTTGGTTTTTCTGATAAGCCATGCCTCCCATCTTTTTATCGTGCGGGGGGTTGTATCGTGATTTTCAAGATGAATTTCAAGGTTTGCTGTTATGAGGTATTTATTGAAGCTTGGATGATATTGAACATAGGCTTGGCTTTGAGGCTTCGGGTGGACTTCAAATATCAGCTTGTGCTCAGTTTGTTTGGTTAGTTTCAATATTCGGCTCGACTGTACCCTTATTTTGCGGCTCTGCTCCTCTGCTTGGGCACGATAACGGTTATGAATATCCTTCATTGATTTCGCATTACTATCAACAGTAGACTTGAAAATCTCTTTACGCCATTCGACCTCTTTTTCATGTATCTTCATTAAGGCAAGATGCATTTTCCTGTGGCCTTCATTTAGTTCAGTTAAATCTGATTCGTGCTGTTTTTCTAACTGCTCTATTGCCGATTTATGTGTCTCCTTTATGCCTTCTACATTCGTGTCATGACTTGCGTTAAGCTCTTTAACTTTTCTAGCATGTGTGCGGTATGCCCCTTCAAGAATCGCAATCACTGTAATCACTAGAAACCCTATTACCAGCCAATACCAGCGAGGAAACAAAAGCCGCATTACCCACTTAGCTTGTTGTTCGGGGGTTAAGAAGTCGTCCCGAAAGCTGCCTAATACACCCCATACCGCAAGAATAGTAGTCACAATAAGCCACCATCCTTGCAATGTGGATTTCCAGAATGTGAGTCTCTGAATAAGCGAGTTAGCCATACTCGCCAATCTATCAAACTTCCGACTCTCTGAAATGACTTTTTGTGCAGAAATGCGAAGCCATAGTCGCTAGAGGTGTTAGTCATTTGCTCGCACCTCCGCTTTGACTTTTGAGGCAGAATCGCTGTTTGCCCCAATAGTCGTGTAACTTTTGCACTTCTGAGGCAAATCCCCTGCCATTGTATACTCCGTTACCAGTGTATACTTCATTACCACTTTGGTGAATTCTCGAATTTGTTAAGAAAAAGTGAGTAGATGACTTTTTAGAGGGGAAAGTGGATACCTGGTATTCATTTTGTGTGGTCGTGTGGAGATTATGGAGGGAGGAGAGCGGTGGATGTCAAATATTGGGTGGAAAGGACTTGTGGGGGTTTGCAAGATGGTTGCGGGTGTGGCACGAGGGTTGTAACGGGGAAGGGCGGATCGTTGACAGGAAAGCTGGTTCAAGGAGAAGCGGCCTTGATCTTTGAGCCGGTAATGGCGTACCTCACAGATGCGCCTTTGAGACCCCTGTTAACGATCTGCACTTTAATAATCGCTTGAAAATTTTAAGACTGTGCCGGTTTCCCTCGTACCGTAAAGGGCACGGAGGCATTAAGAAAGGTTCAACCCATCATGTTACGCAGAATCACAGCCCACTTAATCCTGATCAGCCTGGTGCTCGTATCCATAGCTCCTCTGACGACTTTCGCCGCCCCCGGTAACAGCAACAACGGACAGCAGCGGGCTCATAAAAAGCTGTCGGCTGAATTGGAAAACGGCAGCGCGACGGGCACGGTGCGCGTCATTATCCAGACCAAGGGCGCTCCCTCAGCCGATCAAGAGAACGCGGTTGTGAAGGCTGGCGGCTCGAAGCGCGATAGCTATGAGACGCTTAATGCGATGGTTGCCGATGTTCCGGCCAGTTCGCTCTCAAGCCTCGCGGCGCGTGACGATGTCGCTTACATCTCGCCAGACCGCGCAGTGAAGTCACAGGGGAATTTCACCACCGAGACGACCGGGGCGGCGCAGGTGCAGGCGGGTGCGGCTGGCTCTCCCAGCTTTAACGGCAAGGGCGTCACCATCGCCGTCATTGACAGCGGCATCAGCTTGAAGCATCCTGATTTTAACAGCAACGGCAAGTCGCGCATTCTCACCGCGGTTGACTTTACGGGCAGCGCACGCACGGGCGATGCCTTCGGTCACGGCACGGGCGTGGCGAGCGTGGCGGCTGGCAACGGCGCAGCCTCGAACGGCTACGAGGGCAGCTACGGCGGCATCGCGCCGGAAGCGGGCATCGTTGACCTGCGCGTGCTGGATGAGAACGGTTCGGGGCGCACGAGCACAGTGCTTGCCGCCATCAACTGGGCCATCGCCAACAGCGCGCGATACCAGATTCGCATCATCAACATGAGCCTGGGCACGACGGTTCGTGAGTCTTACAAGACAGACCCGCTGTGCCAGGCTGTGGAGCGCGCAGTGCGTGCAGGCATCGTCGTCGTATGCAGCGCCGGGAACTACGGCCACACGGATCGCGTGATCGGCTATGACAACCAGGGAAAGCCCATCTACCAGCTCGCCTACGGTTCAATCAGCAGCCCGGCCAACGATCCTTTGGTGATCACCGTCGGCGCGACTGATACGCGCTCGACCGTCAAGCGCTCGGATGATTTCGTGGCACAGTATTCGTCCAAAGGCCCGACGCCTTTCGATCACCTGGCGAAGCCGGATGTCGTCGCCCCCGGCTCACGCGTCATCGCCGCGATGTCGCAGGAATCGAACCCGACCTTCAACGCAAAGCTTCCGCAGAACGTGCAGCAGCCGACGACGGCCCAGGGGATGCAGAACGCCTACTTCAAATATTCCGGCACTTCTTTTGCCGCGCCGGTCGTCGCGGGCACAGTGGCCCTGATGCTACAGGCCAACAAATCCCTGACCCCGCGCCTGGTCAAAGCCTCTCTCATGCGCACGGCGGAATCGCTGCCCGGCATGAAGTTCAGCAACAAGGCGCAGAACATAGCGACGCAGGGCGCGGGACAGGTCAACGCCGGCGGCGCAGTCGCAATGGCACGCGCCATCGTCCCCAACGCCGGCAAGCTGGTCGCAGGCGATCACCTGTTCAACGCCGGCATGACGATGAGCGCGCTCGGCAATACGACCATCGGCGGCGAAAATGTCACCTCCAACGCGCACGTCATCTACTCCGACGGCGTGATCTTCGGCGACCACCCGGTCATCGTCAACGGCATACGCTTGAGAGATGGCAGCGTCCTGAGCGATGGTTGGATCAACAGCGACGCCATCCTGGTCGGTGATGCCATCCTGCTCAGCGAAGCCATCCTGGTCGGCGACGCCATTCTCCTCAGCGAAGGTATCGTATCGAGCGACGCTATTCTGGTCGGCGATGCCATCCTGCTCAGCGAAGCCATCCTGGTGGGCGACGCCATTCTCCTGAGCGAAGCCATCCTCCTCAGCGAAGCTATCCTGTTGAGCGAGGCTATCCTCCTCAGCGAGGCCATTCTGGTGGGCGATGCTATTCTGCTGAGCGAAGCTATTCTGCTGAGCGAAGCTATCCTGTTGAGCGAAGCGATTCTCCTCAGCGAAGCCATTCTGGTCAACGACCAACTTTAATCAGGGACTAACCTCACGAGGGGAACCTCACAGGCAAAGAGGCGGGTGGAGATGATGGGCTCCGACCCGCCTTTTTATGTGAAGAGATGCCGCTCTTTGAGCGAGCAGGCAGCGTCGCTCTCTTCTACGGCTCACGTCCAACTCGAACTGTCGCTAGTGCACGAGTGAAATCAAGGGGCCGCCGGGTTATGCGCCGTGCGCTGCCGTTTGTGGGCCCATCAATCTCGTTTCTCTTTCGACAACGAGGCTGAGGCCCATGATAAGGTAGAAGATCATCACCACCTCGGAATCGCCGAAGTTATAGTGGACTAATCCGCTGGCGAAGAAGCCTACGAGGCCGCCGAGAGCGCCGAGCGTAATGCCGCGCTCAACCCACCCGCCGAGATCGGGGCGGCGCACCCCTCGCCAGAGCATACGCGCGTAGAGGAAGACAAGGGCGAGCCACATGATAAGCGCGGGCACTCCCCTTTCCAGCGCCAGTTGCAAAGGCGTCGAGTGCATGTGGCCCATCGGAATCCGCCCCTTATCGAAGAGCCCCCATTCCCGCCAATGACGCTTGATGGAATCTATGCCGACGCCGACGAGCAGGTGACGCGGCTTGCTCAAGAGCAGTTGCAATCCCTCGCGCTGAACTGTCTTGCGCCAGTTGATCGAATCGTCCTTCGGGTCAAAGAAGCTGACGTTGCGCTTCTGTTGCAGGACGAAGAGCCCTGTCAGGACTATCGGCAGCGCACAGGCGGCGAGGATGAGCGCCGTGCGGCGGCTCGCGCCGCAGAGCACGATGACGGTGGCGGAAAGGAGAAATGCCAGCCACGATGCGCGCGTGACGGTTAAAAGCAGCGCAACGGAGAGTCCTGCCAGTGCCAGCATGAGCAGCGCCGCGCTCGTCGTCTTCCAGCGTCGCAGGGCGATCAGCAGGCCGAGCGTGAGCGACGCGATCAACTGTAGCGCTTCGGCATAGGTCGTGTAATGACCATAGAAACCGGCTGCGCGCCAGTCGCGCCCGCGCGACCAGCTTCCCACACCGAGCCGCGCAAGCGCAGTCTCGCCCTCAAGCAGCCGTCCACGCGGCACGTCGAAAGTCGGCATCCATTCGTAACGATAAATCCTGACCCGAGCCTTCGGCATTTCCCCTGCTGCTGCCGCTCCATCTGAAGAGGACGCGAGCGCCCGGGCCAACTCTTCAGCGTCGTGCAGAGCGCGTCCGTCAATTTCGAGCAGCGTATCGCCGTCGCGTATCCCGGCGGCGTAGAGTGGGCTCGCTTGGCTCAAGCCCGCGACTTTGACTCCGCGCCCGACCGCTCGCTCTCCGAGGACGTAGACGACGTTGATCATGCAGGAGGCAATCAGGGCGAAGGTGAGCCAGCGCAGCACGCGCCTGGACGTGACGTTCTCGGCGACAAGGTACACGATGGTAAAGAGGCTCGCGCCGCGCAGCTTCCCGATTGACACGTCCGCATCGTAGGAGGCAAGCGAAGAGATCATCGTGAGAATAAAGAAACCGAGCAAAGCATAATCGAGCGGCGTGCGGTAGAGGCGGGTTTGCGGGCGGAAGACTAGGCGTGCCGCCCATGCCGCCAAACCGCAGGCCCAGGCAATCTGCGTCGCCGCAATCGAATGGGGCGCAGCAATCGCCAGCGCAAACAGCCAGAAGCAAGGATGAAGGATGAAGGCGGAATGATGAAAGAAGCGCTTCCCGTTCTTGAATGCTTTTACTTCATCCTTCATCCTTCCGTCTTCATCCCTTCCTAATAGGCGTCGTCGCCGCGCAGCATGACGGGCAGTGTGCGGAGGATGATTTTGAGATCGAGGAGAAGCGACCAGTTCTCTATGTAGTAGAGGTCGAGGCGCACCATCTCGTCGAAGGGCAGGCGATTGCGGCCTGAGACCTGCCAGAGCCCGGTCAATCCCGGCTTCATGTCCAGGCGCTTGCGATGCCAGAGGTCGTAGGCTTCCACTTCGTAGGGGATCGGCGGTCTTGGGCCCACGACGCTCATGTCCCCGCGCAGGACGTTCAAGAGCTGCGGCAGCTCGTCCAGGCTCAGCCGACGCAGCACGCGGCCAATGCGCGTGACGCGCGCGTCCGTCACCAGTTTATAGACGGGCTGCTCCTGGTCGCCGAGGTTGGCTTCCGGGCTCCCGGCGATGTAGCGCTGCTGGTACTCGCGGTGCAGCGCGTCGTCGCTGTTCATATGCATCGAGCGGAATTTGTAGAAGAGGAAGATGCGCCCGTCCATCCCGACGCGCTCCTGCTTGTAGAAGACCGGGCCCTTCGAGTCGAGCTTGATGATGAGAGCGATGATGAGCCAGAGCGGCGAGAGAATGGTCAGGGCAGCCGAGGCGATCAGGAGGTCTGAGATGCGCTTGACGAGGCGCGCCGCGTTCGAGAGCGGCTCGCGGAAGAGCGTGATCATCGGAAGAGCGCCGATCTGATCTATCTCTGTCTTGCGCGGCAGGCAATTGAAGAGGCTCGGGGCAATCCTAAACTCCACGCCGCGCCGCCGCCCGCAACGCATCATCACGTCGAAGAGCGCATCGCCCGGAACGGTCGCGTCCGTAATGATGACTTCGTTCGCGCCCGATTCTCTGATGGCTTCCGGCAGACCTTTGAAATCGCTGATGACAGGGACGCCGCAGAAGGAGGTCGCCGCGCTCGGGTCAATAGCGCCGCTCTCGACCACGCCGATGACTCTATAGCCAAGCTCAGGTCGCTCGCGCATCTCCGTGATGCACAGCATGGCTTCGGGGCCTCGGCCCACCACGAGCGTCGGAATCAGGTTGATGTCCTTTCGCCGCGCAAGGGTCTGAGCGCTACGCACAAGTAGGCGCAGGAGGCCGAGCGAGACCAGGGCGAGCGCGAAATCGAGTATGAAGACGGCGCGGGCATAGGAGAAGGCGCGATACTCGTAGACGCCGCGATAGAGGAAAGCTGAGGCCACGATGAGCAGCGACCCGATGGCCGTCGCCTTAAAGACGCGCGCGCCGTCTTCGACTAAGGAGAACTCCCCGCGCAGGCGATAGAGGTCGTAATAGCTGAGCGTGAGCAATCTGATCGGCAGGACGAGCAGCAGTATCGCTCCGTAAGGCGCAAACTCTTCGCTCCAGGCGAAGCCCGCACCCGGCGCGGGCTGAAGTATGGGCCCACCCTCTCGCAGATAGAAGGCCGTGAAGAATGAGGCGAGCGTGAGCGCCGCGTCCGCCAGGACGAGCGCCGTTTTGACCAAAGGCACGGCCCAACGCGGCGCACGCGCCGGGACTCTCACCTCCCGCGCCTCGCTCAACCTTTCCTTGAATCGCTCAGCTCTCATCGAATTCGGTCAATAGAGAATAGTAGAAGTGGTGACAGCTTATCATCATTTCCCCCGGACCATTCACTCCAATATCAGATTAGCGACCTCTGCGCGAACGTGCAGAGCGCGGCGCGGCGCGGCCTCTGGCTTCTTCTCCAAGGGCAGGGCATCAAGGTCTGCGCGCGTACTGATGCGGCGTAGTCTACGTTCACGCACCAGCTCTTCGTCAACGGCAGCCCATCGCCCGGCGTAGATGGTCGCGGCAGGCACGCCCAGGGCAGCCGCCTCACGATTCATAGTGCCGCCCGCGCTGATGACCAGATCGGCTGCCGCCAACAGGTTCGCTCCGTCCAGAGCCTCTCGCGGCAAGATCATATTCGCTCCGGCTCGCTCAAGGTATGCGGCGCGCTGCGCGTCGGTGCGCGCCAGCAGTATGACTTTCACGTCCTCTCTCGCGGAGAGACGATTGAGAAGCTCGTCAAACAGCTCGTTATCGAAACGGTGATAGAGCGCCTCGCGGGCGGGCGGGCGGGCGACGACGAGTATGTCACGCGGATGGACGCCCAGACTTCCGAGCGTCGAGGCGAAGCGCGGGTCGGGCGCGAAGTCCGCCAGGTAAACATCCTCTTTCGTACCGTCGTAGCGGCGCACCTTGGCACGGCCCGCGCCGTAGCGCCGGAGCGCTTCTTCCGGGAAAGCACGCGGGACGATCACGCGCGAGGCGAGCCTGAAGGCCAGATGGTTGGCGGGCTGGTGTTCGTAATCCATCAGCGTCACGCTCTTTATACGGAGCGCGCGCGCCGCCGCCACCTGCGCGTAAGAGTTGTGACTGACGGCCAGCTCTATCCTTCGGCGTTGGGCCCAACGGGCGAGGCTCGCGGCGCGACCGATCAGATTCCCCGCCTTGCCCGCGAGCTGTCCTCCGCCATGCCCGCCAATCAAGACGGGCGCGAGCCCGGCGACGCGCGCCATCTCGACCGTCTGCGCGAAATCTCGCGCCGTCGCCAAGACCTCGTGCCCGCGCTCCGCAAATACACGCGTGAGCGCACGAAAGAAAGGCACATGCGGCGAGTTCGCCAGATCAATCCAGATAAGCATAAAAGACAGATACTAGATGTCAGATGTTAGAGAAAGGCTACGACTAGCATCCAGCATCTGGCATCTGGCATCTGCTCTTTCATTCTTTCTCCAACAGTCTCGCCAGCGCGTAGAGCATCCAGGCTTGTGACCATCGCATGTAGGGCGTGCGCAGGGTGTAGAAGCGTCGGCGCTGATAATAGAAGTAGCCGCGCGCGCTGTGCAGATTACGTATCGCCCAGAGCGCAATCGTTTCGGCGAGCCGGAGTGCGCCCTGGTCTATCCATTGCAACTCGGCGAGAGCGACGATGGCAGCGCCCGCAGAATGCGCGTCAGCCGGATAGAGCCGGTTATGGTAGTATTTCGGCCACCCGTCGGCAAGAAAGAACCTCTCGCGCCAGAACTCGTAGCCGCGCCGCGCCGCGCCCGCAAGCTCGTCGCGCAGTCCTTCGTCCTCGCAGCTACTACGGATGCGCGAAAGACTCGTCAGCACGAAGGCCGTGTGAAAGTTGTCGGCCCAGGATTGATAGCCGTCTGCGCCGTAGGCCCAGGAGCCGTCCTCTTGTTGCCGACCGACGACGTATCGCGCGCCGCGCATGGCCCACTCAAGCAACTCCCTTTCGCCCGTCTCGCGGCCCACCGTGGCGAGCGTCTCCGCCGCCAGCAAGGAAGCGTTAAAGACGCGCGTGCGGTCGAGCGGCGAATAGCTCCAACAGATTTCCCCTTCGCCTTCCTCGCTGCGATTGAGGTCGCGCAGGATAAAATCGCAGGCGCTGCGGGCCGCCTGTAGATAGGATTCACCGTTGAAGGCGCGTGCCGCTTCGAGAAGCGCGCGGGCGGCAAAGGCCGTCGGGACGATGGTCGGCGTGCCGCGCGGCGCAAAGAAGGCGCGGCCCTGCCAGTCGAAATTGTATCCCCAGGCCGCTCCGCTCCACCCTTCGAGCCGCACGGACAGAAGATCGTCCAGGAGTTGCCGCGCCTCTCTTTCATCAGCAGCGGTTCTTTCCCTGCGATAACGGGCGAGCGCCGCGAGCGCAAAGAGCGCAGTCCCCTTAGGATTTCTTTCGGCGGGCACGCGTGCCAGGCGGCGCAGGTTGACGGGCGAGCGTTTGAAGAGCTGCGTCCACACGAGGCGTGCCGTGCGCGAGCGCGCGAGCGGAACGGACTGAAACACAGCACTGTTCAAGCCATCGAACGGATCATACCCGGCGTAATCGTGCTCTCGACACCAGCGCGCAAGTCGCTCGTAAGCGCGCACGATAAGCGCACTCTCGCTCACGGGCTTCGCTTTTTGTGAGATCATCCGCTCTTTAAGAAATTAACAGGGATAGACAGGATAAAGAAAGAGCAATGAACCATTCATGCCGTAGTGCTTTCTGTTTTTATCCTATCCTGTCCATCCCTGTTTGAATCTGCTACGGGTCTATTGGCTGCTGCTGACGGAAGTCTCTATGCGCTGCGCCGTGGCGATAAAGCTCTCGTACCACAACTCGAACATGAGGAGCGTCCAGAGCAGCTTGCGATGATTGGCCACGCCGCGCTCGTGCTCGTCCTGCAAGCGCGTCACGTAGTCGGCATTGAAGAGGCCGCTCTTGCGTATGCGCTCGGGCGACAGCAGGTCGCGCGCGAGTGGTCGCAGGCGTCCCTTGAGCCATTCGGCGACGGGGACGCCGAAGCCCTTCTTGCTGCGCCGCGTGACGAAGGGCGGCAGCAGCGGCTCGACCGCTCGCTTCAGGATGTACTTGGACTTGCGCCCGCGCAGTTTGTAGTCGGCGGGCAAGGATGCGGCGAACTCCGCGACGCGCGGGTCAAGGAAGGGGGCGCGGACTTCCAGCGAGACGGCCATGCTCGCGCGATCAACCTTCGTCAGAATGTCCTCGGCCAGGTAGAGCCGCGTATCAAGGCTCTGCATACATTCGACCGTATTGTCGGCATCGCACTCTTCTTCGAGCAGGCGGCGCGCGTCGCTATAGATATCTTCCCCGCTCGCGCCTCTCGCCAACGGGGTCAGGAGGGCGTTCTGTTCCTCCGGGGTGAAAGAGCCGAACCAGATATGATGGCGCGCAACCGTATCGTAGTCGGCCCCGGCGATGAAACGCCGCGCCTTGAAATCGAAAGAGAGATTTTTGGTCTTGACGGGCAGGCGGCGCACCGTCGGCTCGATGAGTGCGCGGCGGGCAAAGCGCGGCACGCGCGCGTAGATTTGGGCCAGCCTGTGTCCCCAGTACATGGGATAGCCGGCGAACAGCTCATCTCCGCCGTCGCCGCCGAGCGCAACCGTTACGTGTCGGCGTGTGAAACGCGACAGCAGATAAGTGGGGACGAGCGACGGGTCGCTTAAAGGCTCGTCCATCCAGGAGCCTATCTCGCCGACGAGATTGGCCGCCAGATCAACGCTCAGCCGCTCTTCATGGTGATCCGTGCCGAGGAATGAAGCGACCGCGCGCGCATACGCCGACTCGTCAAAGGAGCTTTCGGCGAAAGAGATCGAGAAGGTCTTGACCGTCTCGGCGGAAGAGCGCACGGCCAGCGCCGCGATAGCCGACGAGTCAACGCCGCCGGAGAGCAGCACGCCGAGCGGCACGTCCGAGACCAGGCGCATTCGCACAGACTCGGCCAACAAAGCTTGCAGACGCTCGGCGGCTTCGGCTTCGGAAGGAACGGGCTCGCTCGTCTTGTAGCTCAAGCGCCAGTACTGGCTGACCTCTACGCGCCCGCTCTCGACCGTCAGGAAGTGCCCGGCGGTCAGTTTCTCTATGCCCTCGTAGATCGAAAGCGGCGCGGGCACGTAATCGAACGATAGATACTGGCGCAGCGCTTTAGTATTCAGTCTCGGTCGAACAGAAGGATGCGCGAGCAGGACTTTGGGCTCGGAGGCGAAGAGGAACGTCCCGTCAAAGACGCCCCAGTAGAGAGGCTTCTCGCCGAAACGGTCGCGCGCGATAAACAGTCGGCGACGGCGCGCATCCCACAGAGCGAAGGCGAACATGCCGTTGAGATGCTCGACCATGCGCGTGCCGTACTCTTCGTAGAGATGCGGCAGCACTTCCGTATCCGAGGCGGAGCGAAAATGGTGTCCGCGCTCTTCGAGGTCAACGCGCAGCTCACGATAGTTATAGATTTCGCCGTTGAGAATAACGGAGACCGCGCCGTCCTCGCTCGTCGCTGGCTGCTCGCCCGTCTGCAAGTCAATGATCGCCAGCCGCCGCATCCCCAACCCGACGCCCGTCGAGACCATCAACCCCTCGGAGTCCGGCCCGCGATGCGTCATCCGCTCGCACATCGCATGCAGCAACTCCGCCGCGCCCTCCCCAGGCGGCCTCCGCGCATCCATGTTGGCCCAACCCGCAATTCCACACATAAGAAAGCAGTGATGAGTGACTTGGTGACGAGTGACGAGCCTGGAACAAGTTTTCAACTTGTCACTCGTCACTCGTTACTGTATTCCGATCTTCTCGCGTACGGCGTAGATGCGCTTGGCCTGCGATTCGTGATAGGTGCGCACGAGCATTTCGGCCAGCAGGCCCATAAGCAGGAACTGCACGCCGACGGCGAACAAGACAATCGCAAGAATAGGGAGCGGCGTCTGGACAAAATCCGCCTTATGAAAAAGTTTTAGAAAGAGCGCGTAGAGCCCGGCGAGTATGGAGATGGCGAAGGCCAGCATGCCGAACGAGCCGAAGACGTAGATCGGCTTGGTCTGATAGGAGGCCATGAACTTGATCGTCATCAGATCGAAGACGACCTTGAGCGTGCGCGAGAGACCGTATTTCGACTTGCCCATCGTGCGCGGGTGATGCTCGACGGGAATCTCCGTGACGCGCGCCCCGGCCCAGGAAGCGTAGATCGGAATGAAACGGTGCATCTCTCCATAGAGCCGTACGTCTTCGAGCGACTCTCTGCGATAAGCTTTCAATGAGCAGCCGTAATCATGCAGCGGCACGCCGCCGATCCAGGAGATCAAACGATTGGCGAGCATCGAGGGCAGCTTGCGCGTAATCATCTTATCCTTACGATTCTTGCGCCATCCAGATACCACGTCGTAGCCTTCGTCCAGCTTATTCAACAATCGAATGATGTCCGCCGGGTCGTTCTGTAGATCGGCGTCCATCGGAATCAGCACGCGCCCGCGCGCCGCATCAATCCCGGCGGCCATCGCCGCCGTCTGCCCGTAGTTGCGACGCAGCGCGACGACTCTCACGCGCGCGTCCGCGTGGGCCAACCCGCGCAGGACTTCGAGGCTGCCATCCGTCGAGCCGTCGTCCACGTAGATTATCTCCGCCGTGCGGCCAAGCTTACCGAGCGCCTCGTCCATCTTCGCGTGCAGCGGGCGCAGGTTGGGCTCTTCGTTATAGACGGGCAGGAAGACGGAGATATCGGGCGCATCGCCCCCGCCGCCGCCGTCGCCAGCCCGGTCGAGGCGCTGCCGCATCAGGGTCTCTTCTTGTTCGTCAAAGGTCTTCATCTAACCAGGAAAAGTCTTCATCCGATCAGGCGCGGCGAGCGACGCAAATGGCGGAGACGCCGAACGGAAAATCCAGGTGACGCAAAAGAGAGCTTTCCGCGCCGAGCACACGAGCGAGCACGCCGTTTAAGGCCGAGACGTTGATGTTGTTCTCCGATGCCGGGCGCAGACCCGTCGCGCGCATCAGGAGACGCCCCAGCAATATGGGCCCAAAGAAACTGATGTTGGCATAGGTCGCACGCTCGACCTCGAACCCGGCGGCGCGCACAGCCGCTCGCAGTTCGTCGAGGCGATAGCGCCGCCTGTGATGGCTGACATCATCCTGCACGCCCCACAGGAACATAAAGGCCGGAACGAACAGCATCGCCCGCCCGCCAGGCTTGAGCACGCGCCGCATCTCACGCAGGCCCGCCGTATCATCGTCCAGATGCTCCACGACATCAAGCGCCGTCACGAGATCGAACGATTCATCCTCGTAAGGCAGCCGCTCAGCCGCGCCCAGTCGTACGTTCTGCAAGCCGCGCTCGCGGCAGAATGAGAGCGCCTCCGGCGAGACATCCACGCCCTCCGCCTCTCCGAAGCGTGCCAGCATCTCAAGATTAGCGCCCGTCCCGCACCCGACATCCAGTATGCGCGGGCGCTCGACACCCATGTCGCGGCAAATCTTTTCGATAAAGCCGGAGATGATGCGGCGGCGGCCCGCGAACCACCAATGCGACCCCTCGACCTCGTACATGATCGAGTAGGTATGCCGCTCCATCTCCTGCGGCAACGCTTCATCCACATTCTTGACCGAAGTTGCCATCCAAAACCTCTTAAGACAGATGTCAGATGTTAGATGCTTAGATGTTAGTTAAAGCCTTTCACTGGCATCCAGCATCTATCATCTGCTCTTTCTTCCCGTGCCGCGCCAGCTATTCTTGTTATGCCAGCTTATCTCGACCTCGCTCGCGCCGATGTCGCGCCACCACTCTTCAAATTCCGCGCGGGGAATATAGAAGGCCGTCGGCGCGACGAGGTGATCGAAGACGATTGTGTGCTGCTCGCGCCAGCCGAAACCCGAGATCGCATACAGGTAATCATTGTAGAACAAATGGCGCGCGAGTGCAGCGCCGCCAGCGCTTCTGTTGAGCGGGCCATAGACGAGCTTGGTCGCGGCAAAGAGCGCGGCGGTCGGCAGTTTCGAGAGATGCAGCAGGCTCCGCTGCTTGATGCGCGAAGTCAGATGGACGCGCAAAGGATTGACGAAGCGAGTAATCCATTCGTTGTTCTCAGCGCCGTAGACCCAGGCCGTTAGGTGCCCGCCCTCTTTTACCTTTGAAGCCAGCGAGACGAACCCCGCGCGCGGGTCTGGCAGGTGATGCAGCACGCCGACCGAGAAAGCGTAATCGAAGGCGGCCTTGAGCGGCAGATGATAAATGTCCGCCTGAAGGATATGAGCGTTCTCCTGATCGCGCGTCGCGGCGAAGGCCGATTCGACAGCCGCGCTCAGGTCAATACCGACTATATCGCGTGCGCCCCAGCCTGCGGCCAGACGCGTATGCCTGCCCTTACCGCAGCCGCCTTCGAGCACGACCTTATCACGAAAGAAGTCGGGCCCGACGGGCGCAATCCAGCCGAGGAACTGTTCCTTGTATCGCTCGTCCTCCTGCGTGAAGTGCTGCCATTGCCAGCCGAAATTTTCAGCCGTCGCCGCCTTGTCCTTCTCGACCTCGCTCAGGTCGGCGAAGCGAGGCACGCCGCGCACGACAGGGAAGTGTCGAGCGCATGAGCGGCAACAGAGGTCGCCCTCTAAGACTTCGCCCGCTTCCTCTTTGACCGTGGACAGCAGCTCGATCTCGCCGCCGCAATCGGGGCACGCTAGGTATTGCAACAATCTCAGCTTCATCGTTGGAAACGCTCGGCCCGCCCCGTGCTTTCAGCCGCAGACTTCCTTTCCTCTCTCAACGCAACCCCTTTACGGCTCAGTGCTAATCTTTCGAGACGCGACACGCTGAGCCCGGCGAAGATAAAGAGCAGCGCGTGCATGGGCAGGCCGTAGCGCAGCTCCGTGTGCATCGCCGAGCCGACGATTAGATAATAGAGCACCGTCGCCAGAATCATCGCCGCCGCGCGTCTGTCCGCGCGCAGGCCCAGCCACACCCCGCCTATCATGAGCGGCAGAGCCAGATACCTGAGCACGCTCTGAATCATTCCCAGCATATTGACGCCCAGAGCTATGACGCCTCCCTGCCAGGCGGGCGGCAGACATTTACGGCTTGTGACGTTAATGCCCGCGCTGCCGTAGCGTGCGACAGGCTCGCCCGCGTATTTCAAGACCGCCGCCATGCGTCGCAGCATGACGCCCGCGTACCAGAAAGGATGCGCGGCGATGATCTGCAAGGCTTGACGAGAGCGCGCGCGGTCGCGCTCGATGCCGTTGGGCCAATAGAGGCGAAGCGGCGCGTCAGCCGAAAGGCCCATCGCCGCACGCTCCTGCTCGACCACTTCATTATCGCTGCGCGGTGCTTTGAACTCACCTGCGCGCTCCGTCTCGCCTATGCTCTCCCAAAGGTTCGTGCCCGTGCCGAGTCCGGTCGGCACGAAGGCGCGAAAGACGATGGCGTTGCGCAAGAGAATCGGCGCGATCAGAAGCGCCGCGCCGAGCAAGACCGCCACGCTCATGGCCGCTCGCCTGGGCCAAGCTGTACGCAGTAGGAGCAGCAACGCTGCGGCCCACCACACGGCGAGCAGGAGAGCGTTGGCGCGCAGCCAGCAGGACGCCCCGACCATCATCCCCGCCGCCAGCGCCCACCAGAAGCTCTCGCGCCTCGCGGCCAAAAGCAGCATCCACGCCCCGCCCAGCACAAGCCAGCTCGTCGGCGCATCCGCCAGCGGCGTCGCGCCCGACAGCGCGAGCAAAGGAGAGAGCGCCGCCAGCCCCCCCGACCAGAGACCGACTCTCCATCCGAAGGCCGTCACGCCCGCACCCATAATGAGCAGCACGGACAAGGCATCGAGCACCCACTGCACGCTCTGCACAGTATAAGCAGACCTCGCTCCGCCGACCGTGTACACAAGCACGAGCCAGGCCGGATAACCGGGCGCATAGACGGCTGCCTCCGTGTTCGACGGATCGTTGATCCAGAAGAGCGGTTCCGCGCCTTCCAGAAAATCCTGCGCCTTCCGATCAAAGACCGCGTAGATGCCCGAAGCGAACCACCCCGGGTCTGCCAGGTGTGCCCTGATGAACTGCATCGTCAGAGCACGTACCAGAAACGACGCCGCGAGAATCAGAAGGATGGCCAGAGCACGTCTTCTCGCCCGAGTCGAAAAATTTTTGAGCGGCCACTGCATCTTTTCAGAGTCGCCAGCAAAACCGAAAGCAGATTCAAACAGGGATGGACAGGATAGTCAGGACAAAAACTAACAGCATGATAAAAGACAAAAGCCTTGCTGACCGAAGCCGTCTTAACTTTTCTTTATCCTGTCCATCCCCGTTAATTCCTCTTCCCGGCGAAACCACTGGACGAAGCGGCGGATGCCGTCTTCGATCTGCGTCTGCGGATTGTAGCCGAGCAGCCGCCGGGCTTTCGAGATGTCGGCGTAGGTTTGCGGCACATCGCCCGGCTGTGCGGGCTGGCGATCAATGACGGCCTGTTGGCCCAGCTCTTTTTCCAGCAGCGCGATCAGCTCGCGCAGCTCGACCGTGCGCGACTCTCCCAGGTTAATCACTTCGTATGGGCTCTCTGCGTAAGAGATGGCGGCGCGCACGCCCGCGATGATGTCCTCTATGAAGGTGTAATCGCGGCGGGTCGTGCCGTCGCCGAAGACAGGGATGGGTTGGCCGCGACTGATGAGCTGCGCGAACTTGTGAATCGCCAGGTCTGGCCGCTGGCGCGCGCCGTAGACTGTGAAGAAGCGCAGGCACACGCACCTCAAACCGTAGAGATGCGAGTAAGTATGGCAGAGCAGCTCGCCCGCCGCTTTGGTCGCGGCATAGGGCGAGATCGGCTGGCGAATGGGGTCGTCTTCGCTGAAAGGCACTTTGGCGTTGATGCCGTAGACCGAAGACGAAGAGCCGAAGACGAAATGCCGCGTGTTATGAGCGCGGGCCAGCTCAAGCAGGTTGATTGTTCCGTTGATGTTCGTCTCCGTGTAGAGAAGCGGGGCGCTCAGAGAGGGGCGCACCCCGGCTCTTGCCGCCAGGTGAACGATACAGTCGAAGGGCGTCTCTTGAAAGACGCGCTCCAACTCCGCCCTGTCGCGAATGTCTGCTTCGATCAGGCGATAGGAATCGCTTTCGAGATGAGCGCGCACGTTTTCGCGCTTGCGCTCGGGCGCATAGAAATCGTTGAAGTCGTCGAGCACCGTCACGCGCCAGCGCCCTTCGGCCAGCAACTCATCCACCAGGTTCGAGCCGATGAAGCCCGCCCCTCCCGTCACCAGAATATTTTGCATAATCAATCATCGGCAGCCCATCAGCTCTTATCGAGACCGGCTGCTTACCCTTACTTTGTCGCGTAAATCCAGAGATGCCAGCCCCAGCGCGAAGCGAGCCGCGATTCCATAGAGCGCGTCAGCAGGCCGCCCAGCACAGGCAGCCAGCGTTTATTCAGAAAGTATGTGCGAAGCTCCACCTCGGCGAAGTCCTTGAAAAGCTCAAGGGCTTCGCGCCGCGAGTAGACGCGCGCCAGGGGATTGCCGGCCCCGTCCGTGTGCTGGCTCAGGAACTCGCCCGGCGCCAGATAGCTCTGCGCGTCCTCCTTGATATGGCGCGCGTGCTCGCGCAGCGAATCCAACGGCTCGCCCGTCAGGCGATGCACCAGCTTCAATCCCGCTTCCGTCTTGAGCAGGTGCGCTCCGGCGCGGCGCAGCAGACGAATATTGACGCGGTAGTTGTATGAATCCCGATGATAGAGCATGACCTTGGCGACCCCGCCCGGGCGCAGCACGCGATGGACTTCGGAGACTGCGCGCACGGTATCCGGCGTGTGATGCAGTACGCCGTGCGAATAGACCAGATCGAAAGATTCATCGGCGAAGTCCAGATTCTCCGCGTCGGCTGTGCGAAACTCTCCGGCGAGGCCGAACAGCTCGAAACGCCTGCGCGCCAGCTCGACCGCCGCCTCCGTCAAATCAACGCCCGTGTAATCGGCCCCCGCGATGGCAAACTGCGCTCCGTCCGTTCCCAACCCGCAGCCTATCTCCAACACCCGCAAGCCACGCGCCGAGCGGAAACCCGCAGCCTCCGGGATATGCCACTCCTTCGCATAGCGATGCTCTTCGACGCGCTCGTAAAACAGGCGTGTGCCCGGCGGGGCATCGGTAAACTTCGTGCCGCACGGGTTCGCCTGCCAGAAGGCACGCACGCGCTCTTTCAATGTCGAACCGGCTTCAGACATAAAACGGAAGGGGCATCACAAATTATCAGCCAAGCGTCCATCAGATAATTCCGTGCACGCATAGAAGGGCTCTTAACTGCCCACGCGAAACTTAAGAAATTATCACGCCCTCAGCTCGACCGACAAGCAGCGCAACCCGGCTAAAAGCATTAAGAGCTTTGAAGTGGACGACTGAGGATTGGATGACTGGCGGCGTATAATTCGTCTGCGCCTGGCTGTTGCGGCTGGCTGTCGGAGGAGTTTGTTAACGCATGATAAGAGCGCGCATCAGCGAGCGGGCTACCTGTGAGTCCCCAGGAGCAGTTGAAGAACGCCGCTGACGATTCCGCCCAGAAGACCGATGACGATGGCGATGATGAACCACATTTTAGCCTTCTGCGACGCAGCAATTGCGCCCTGTATGTCGCCTGCGGCGGCCTTGCTGTTGACCTGCACGGCGTAGACGATAGAGACGATTCCAAAGGGCGAGCCACACATACAACAAAGGGCCGTGATGATGGCCGGAAACAGGTAGTTAGGTACATTCGCTGCGGGAACATCTGTGGGCGGCTGTTGTATCCTGCCCGTGGAAGGCTGCTGCACTTAATCTATCCTCATTCAGCTTGAGCTTCAATCCGCAAACTCTTCACACACGCGGCCACGGCCCGAGAGCCAGTCTGCGCCGAGAGAGCGCTGAGCGGTCGCGTAAAAAAGATGAGCGGTGAAAAAGCGTCCCAATCCGGGCGCGACGACTGGCGTCTCTCCGCAGGCGCTACGGATAACTAACAAAGCGCCGGAATGTTGTCAACGATATTCTATTGCTTCGGCCAGCGCCGCGCCCCGTTTGAGTTTCAAGCGGTTGTCCGTGCGGGCGCTTGTGACCCATTGACCTCAATTGACGGAGTCAATGCAGAGAAGCTAGTCTCTCATCTTCGATCAGATTAGCGGCGCTCTCTTATATGAAACAGATTCTACAGGATTCCAGGACAGGCGAAGTGAAGGTCGCGGACGTGCCCGCTCCCGCCCCGCAGCGCGGGCGCGTGCTTGTTCGTGCAGCCGCCTCCTTAATCAGCGCGGGCACGGAGCGCATGACGGTGGATTCGGGCCGGAAGAGCCTTCTCGGCAGGGCCAGGGAGAATCCCGATAAGGTCAAACAGGTAATTCAAAAGGCCAGAAGCGAAGGCATCATCAGCACCGTTAACGCCGTGCTGACAAGGCTCGGTTCTTCCACGGCGCTCGGCTATAGCGCCTCCGGCATTGTCATGGGAGTGGGTGAAGACGTGACAGAGTTTCGCGCGGGCGACCGCGTGGCGTGCGCGGGCGTAGGCTTCGCCTCACACGCCGAAGTGCTCTCCGTGCCGAAGAATCTCTGCGTCCATCTGCCGGACGACGCAACATTTGAGGCGGGCGCGTTCGGCACGCTCGGCGCAATCGCTTTGCAGGGCATCAGGCTCGCTGCGCCCACTCTCGGCGAATCAATCGTGGTCATCGGCCTGGGCTTGCTGGGCCAACTCACCGTTCAGCTTCTGAAGGCGAACGGCTGCCGCGTCTTCGGCCTCGACTTGGACCCGCAGAAGGTGGAACTGGCGCGCTCTCTTGGCGCTGATCGCGCCATGTTGAATACGGAGGAGGCGAAGAGCGCCGTGATGCAGTGGACGCGCGGGCGCGGGGCGGACGCTGTGCTGATCACGGCGGCCACGCCGTCGAATGGGCCCATAGAGCTGGCGGGCGAGATTTCGCGCTTGAAGGGGCGCGTCGTCGCCGTCGGTCTGGTCGGACTAGACGTGCCGCGCGACCTCTACTTCAAGCGCGAGCTGACGCTTCAGATTTCCATGTCGTATGGGCCGGGCCGCTACGATCCTGAATATGAGGAGCGCGGCCATGATTACCCGTTCGCATATGTCCGCTGGACTGAGGGCCGCAACATCGAAGCCTTCCTTGAGTTGGTGGCCGCAGGCCGCGTCCACGTAGAGCCTTTGATCTCGCATCGCTTCCCCATCGAAGAGGGCGAGCGCGCTTATCAACTGCTCGCGGGCGTTGTGAAAGAGCCTTACCTGGGCGTCCTGCTTCGCTACGATACGCAGCGCGAGCTTGAGCGCGTAGTCGAAACGAGGGCGGCAGTAGCGTCGAAGAAATCGCAGGCGGCTCAGGCGACGAGCGTGCGACTCGGGCTGATCGGCGCGGGAGCTTACGCCAGGGCCATGCTCCTGCCGCACCTCAAAGCTTCGGGCGTAGAGTTTCAGGCCATCGCCACGGCTTCGGGTGTGACGGCGCGCGACACCGGAGCCAAGTACGGCTTTCGGCGCTCGCTCTCAAGCGCAGACGAAGTGATTGATGATGAGGATGTCAACCTGATCCTGATTGCGACTCGTCACGACATGCACGCGGAGCTTGCGCGGCGAGCGCTTGAGAGCGGGCGACACGTCTTCGTGGAAAAACCGCTCGCGCTGAGCGACGAGGAGTTGAAGAGCGTGATGGAAGCAGCCGCGCGCTCGGGCCGGGCGCAGTTGATGGTCGGTTATAACCGCCGCTTCGCGCCGCTCTCGCGCGCGGCCCTTGAATTCTTCAAAGATCGCAGCGCGCCGCTCTCCATCTCTTACCGCGTCAACTCGGGCCGCATCCCGCGCGAGCACTGGCTGCAAGACCCGAGGGAGGGCGGCGGGCGCATCATCGGCGAGGTCTGCCATTTCATAGACTTCATGCAATTCCTGACGGGCGCGGCGGTCGTGCGCGTCTACGGCGAAACGATCAGGAGCCGCAATCAACAGATCATCGAAGAGGATTCGGTCTTTATCACGCTGCGCTTCGCGGACGGCTCAAACGGCTCAATCGCTTATCTGGCCGAAGGCGATAAGACGATGCCGAAAGAGCGCGTAGAGATTTTCGGCGAGGGCAAGGTCTTCGTGCTCGACGACTTTCGCAGCGCGACTACATACAAACAGGGGCGCGAAGAGACGACGAAGCTGCGCGGGCAGGACAAGGGCCAACAGGAAGAAGTGCGCGCACTCTGCGCCATGGTGCTCGAAGGACGACAGCCTCCCATCTCCCTACCCCACCTGGCCAACAACTCTCGCGCCACATTCCGCATACGCGAATCCCTCCGCACCGGACAAGCCATCGAACTTTCTTGAAGACAGTGACAAGTGACGAGTGACAAGCCTGGACAAGTTTTCAAGTTCTTAACTCGTCACTCGTCACTCGTCACTGCTTTATAAAGATGCGCTGCCATAGCTCAAGCGTCATCAATTGAAAGACCTGTAGATTGTAGTCTTCACGGCCAGAGAGATTGGCTTCTATGATGCGGCGGACTTCCGCCGGACGAAAGAGGCCGCGCCGCTTGAGCGTCTCTTCGGAAAGCAGGTCTAAGACGAGCGGGCGCAGGGGGCCGCGCAGCCAGGAGCGTATGGGTGCGCCGAAGCCAGCCTTTTTACGCCACACCACGTCGCGCGGCAAAAGCGTTTCAGCAGCACGCTTGAGAATATACTTTCGCTTCAATCCATGCAGCTTCAAACCGGGCGGCATACGCGCCGCCAGCTCGACCAGCTCGTGATTGAGAAACGGCACGCGCACCTCCAGTGTTGCCGCCATCGAGGTCTTATCCGTCGTCTCAAGATTCAGGCAGGGCAGGAACGTCTTCATGTCAACGTAAAGCAGCCGGTTGAGCGGCGCGGCGCGTTCGACGCGGGCGAAATAACGACGATGCTCGCGGTAAGCGTCCATGCCGCGCGTCGCTTCCCTCATCTCGTCCGTATAAAGCCGCTCCTTCGCGGCGTCCGTAAAATACGTGCCGTAGCCCAGGTAGCGATCTTCAAACTCAAGCGCCGCGCTGCGCGCAAACTTCTTGGCATTACGCAGCGGCCCCGTCAATCTTCCGGGCAAGCCGCCGGGCAGCGCCGCCGCCATCGCGTCAATCAGAGGGCGGCGCACGAACATCGGCACAGTGTCGAGCGCGCCCGCGATCTTCATCGCCAGCTTGCGCGGGTAGCCTGCGAACACTTCGTCGCCGCCCATGCCGGAGAGCAGCACCGTCAGCCTTTCGCGCGCCGCACGCGAAACCAGGTAGCTCGGAATCGCCATGTCGATGACGGGCGCGTCCATGTGATAGACGAGCCTGGGCAGCAGCTCCGCGACATCCGGCTTGAGCATCGTCTCGTGATAATCTGTGTCGAGCAGTTGGCCCACGCGGCGGGCCCACACGACATCGTCCGGGATAATGTCGTAGCGCAGGTCGTCCGCTTCTATCCCGATGGTGTAAGTCTGAATGCGTCGCCCGCCGGAGTGATTCTTCATCAGCGCGGCGATGACGGATGAATCAATCCCGCCCGAGAGAAACGAGCCGAGCGGAACGTCCGAGACCATCTCCATCCCGATGACGCGATCCATCGTCTCAAGCACACGCTCGCGCCAACACTCTTCGCTTCGCCCCTCCTCTATCTCGTCGAAGGAAACATCCCACCACTCGTCGATCTTCGGCTCACTGCTCTCGCGCACGGTGAGCACATGCGCGGGCGGCAGTTTCCGTATCCCATCGAAGAGCGTGAACGGGTCCGGCGTCCAGAGAAAGGTCAGGTATTGATTGAGCCCTTCGATGTCCAAGGCGGGTTTGACGAGGCCGCTTGAGAGAATCGCCTTGGCTTCGGAAGCGAAGATAAAGGCATCGCTGCCGGGCACGCGCGCATAGTAGAGCGGCTTGATGCCCAGGCGGTCGCGCGCAAGCGTAAGCTGACGCTCGCGCTCGTCCCAGACGGCGAAGGCGAACATGCCGTTCAGGCGCGTCAGGCACTTCTCTGCACCCCACTCGGCAAAGGCTGCGAGCAGGACTTCCGTATCCGTATCGGTGCGAAAGCGTTGGCCCAACGCCGCCAGCTCTCGTCTCAGCTCTCGATAGTTGTAGATTTCGCCGTTGAAGGTGAGCGCGTAGCGCCCGTCTTCGGAGAGCATGGGCTGATGACCGGCGGCGCTCACGTCAATGATGGAAAGGCGGCGATGGCCCAGGCAAGCGCTCCTCCCAAGCTCGTCTACGCTCGCGGAAGTCCACACGCCTTCGTCATCGCGCCCGCGATGCTCAATGCTTTTAAGCATCGCGCCGATGCGCGCTTCAGGGTTGACTGCGATGAGCCCGGCGATACCACACATAATTCGCTTTGCGCGGTCGGCCTGCAGAAGTCTTCGCGTTCTACTTGAGCGCGATTGTGCGCCGACTATTGATGAGGAGTAATATAGCAGATACCGGCACTATCAAGCTGGAATCGCCGCCGTTAGTCGGTGGGTGTTTCCGAAGGGGGCGCGCGTGCGCGCTCCGCTCTCCATCAATTCATGGCTTAATGAGAACAGAAGAACACAGCGCCGAGACGGATACTCGGTTTTCCGCGAATGAGGATACCGATGAGGGCCGCCGCCGAACGGGCCTCGGGCCAAGCCTTCAAGCTCCAGGCAAAAAGGTCATCCTTCTCAGCCTCATTATCTTCATCGTGGCCCTCGGCGTTCGTCTTCTATCCTGGCACGATACGCGCCGCGAGGTCTGGAACGTGCAGACGGTGGTCGTGGAGGATTATCGTAATATCGCGCGCATGTTCCGAGAGGGAGGCTTGAGAGCGTTTCTGAGCCGCACCTCCCCGCTCGCCAATCCGAACACTCTGAACCATCCGCCCGGCTACTCTATCCTGATGGCGATGCTCTTCAGCATCTTCGGCGAGTCCGACACAACCATACAATTCTTTCAGATCACATGCGACGCCCTGGCCGCGGTCATGCTCTTTCTGATCGTCTCAGCGCTGTTGCCGACGAGGGGCGTGGGCCCGATTGCCGGGCTGCTCGTCGCCCTCTCTCCGCAGTTTGCCTGGAACTCTGTTCTACTGTTGCCGGATACTCTCTCGGTGCTGCCTCTACTCCTCGCCGTCTATTGCCTGGCCCGCGCCTACAGGCGGCCAAGCCTCTCGACGATGATACTGGCGGGCGCGCTCGTAGGGCTTTCCTGCTGGCTGAGGGCCAACGCCATGCTGCTCGCGCCCTTCATGGCGCTCGCCTCTCTCTTTCTCTTCGAGCGCTCGCGGCGATTCTCCCTGGCGGCGGCGCTCCTGTGCGGGGCGCTGCTCGTCATCGCACCTTTGACCATTCGCAACGCTCTTGTCTTCGGCCACTTCATTCCGCTCTCGCTCGGAGCCGGGCAGACCTTCCTCGAAGGCATCGCCGATTACGACGAGGAGAAGAGATTCGGTATCCCGGAGACCGATATGGGAATCATGAAGATGGAAGCGGAGATGTATAACCGGCCAGACTACTACGGCACGCTCTTTAATCCCGATGGCATTGCGCGCGAGCGCATGCGTCTGGCCATGGGTTTTAAGATCATTCGCGCTCATCCCGCCTGGTTCTTAGGAGTCATGGTCAGGCGCGGCGCTTCGATGCTCAGGCTTGAGCGTGTTCGCCTCACATCGGCAGAGCCGCCCGTCACGCATTCGCTCGCCCTCGCGGATGACGTAGCGCCGGTCTGGTCTAACTCGCCCGCAGAGTTGCTCGCAGGCGGCACGCTCACGTCCGCGCAAACAAGCGTCACGCTCTCGCCCGACGGAGGGACGCTACGACTTACGGGCGACGATTCCAAGTACGGAGTCCAGTTGGCCTCTGCCTCCTTTCCCGTCAACGCAGACAGGGATTACGTGCTCGTGGTGCCGGTCAAGATCGAGCGGGGCCGCGCCTTCATACAGATCATGGGCACGGGCGGAAGCAAGACTCTCTACGCTTCAACCATCGTCGAGACCGTAGAGGCAAAGACGCCCGAAGAACAGCCCGCCAGGATGCTTCGCCTGCCTTTCGTCAGCCGCAGCGCCGCAGACCGCCTACAGGTCTTAATAACTAACGGAGCATCCAAGCCCGCCCCTCCGATTCTGCAACTGGGCGCGATCAAGCTTTTCGAGCTTGGGCCCGCCGCCTACGTTTGGACGCGCTACCCCCGCCTCCTCACACGCGCCGTGCAGAAGCTATTTCTGACGGCAGTCATGCTCCCGCTCACGCTCATCGGAATCATCCTCCTCATCAGAGACGGGCGGGCTCGCACGCTGCTCGTCCTGCTCGTCGTTCCCGCTTACTATTTATGCGTGCAGTCGGCGACGCACACAGAGTATCGCTACGTCCTGGCCGTCCATTATCTTCTTTTCGCCGCGTCAGCCGTAACACTTTCGTGGCTCGGCAGCAATTTTCTTGAGGGGCTTGCGAAAGCCGCTAAAAGAATCCAGAGCCAAATCAGGAATTAACAGGAGAGACAGGATAAACAGGATAAGAAAAAGAGAAGAACAATTCATCGAGCAATGCTTTTGCCTCTTATCCTGCTTCCTGTATTTATCCTGTCTCTCCTGTTAAATTTCCTCCTCACGCAGCTTTTCCGGCAAGCGCCTCTTCGATCAACTGGCTGACCCACTCTGCGCGCGCGTCCCATGTGCCCTGAGCCACCGATGCGCGCCGAGCGCTTGAGCGCTCTTCGCCGCGCTCTTCGAGCGCTTCCTCGACGAGCCGCAGGAAATCGTCGCGGCTTCGCGCGATGCGCAGCACGTCCTTCATAGGCTCGTATTCCGGCAGCGGTGCGATGACCACCGGCTTGCCCGTCGCCAGGTACTCGCGCACCTTGATCGCGGAGCCGTAACTGGTAAAAGACTGCTCCGTCTCCCAGGGCAGAACGCAGACATCAAAGCCTGCGGCGTAGCGCGGAAGCTCTTCGTAGGCGACGGGCGGCAGGAAATGCACGTTCGGCAGATTCTCTATCTCCATCCCGCGCGAGCGATTGCCGATAAAGACCCACTGCCACTGTGGACGCTCAACAGAGGCACGCTTGATCAACTCCTGGTCAAAGAGCCATGGCTCTATCGCTCCGAAATAACCCAGACGCGGGCGCGCGATGCGCTCAACCTCCGGCGCGACCTTGAGAGCGCCGCTGGCGACCCTTGACCAGTGATCGAAATCAACCGCCTGCTCAAGCAGAAAGGAGCGCTCGCGCCCGCGCGTCGCTTCCGCCAGAAGCTTTCGTCCCGAATAAAAGATGAGGTCTGCCCTATCGAGCGCACGCTCGTGCAGACGGCGAATCAAGACCGGGTCGGTCGCGTGATCCATAGTGTTCGCGTCGTACTTGTCCGACACCTGATAGACCACCAGCTGCTCGTCGAACTGCCCTATCATCTCGACGGCGGTCGGAATGGCAATCCATAGAATGGGCCGCGAGAGTCCGCGGCGACGCGCCAGAGCACCGACCTGCGCGCCAAGCAGCCGACGGTTGACGGCGCGCGCGGCGCGGCTCCCGAAGAACGGCAGCGCCGCCGGCGAGACGACCGTAATCCCCTCTGCGGTCGTGCGCGCCAGCTTTGCATAGCTGCGCATCTTGCGCCTCAAACGTGGCAGCAAATCCTTGTTCGTCAGAGACGCCAATCCCATCGAGATAGAGTTGACGAAGATGACGCGGTTGCCCGCGCGCGCAAACCGTCGCATGAGGTGGTTCTTCGAGTGCGGGTGGTGATACCACCAATCCTCGCCGCCGAAGCAGATGATGCTTTTTCCCGAAAACATTGATTTGTATACGCATACTAACACGCGACATGTAGTCTCCGCATGAGCGGCTGCTTTGCGGGGAAACATTTTAGAGCGCGTGTATTTCAATAGAGCGTGCGAGCGCTCTCGCGTAGGTAAAACCGAATCACGTCACGCATGGCATAGTAATCGCCTCCCTCTTTGTATGAGACCACTTAATGTATCAGCTTGATACATTAAGTGCTTCTCTGGGATAGATCGTAATCCGAAGAAGGAGACTCCGAACCATGAAGAAACCCCGGTTGTCACACATCACTCTTTTGCTCGCGCTCTGCTTGATCTTTGCGCCGCTCGTCGTCCCGGCCCTGGCGCAGAACACGAGCACGACGACTTCTACACAGACGAGCAGCAGCCCGGCTCAAACCACCAGCACGCAGAGCAGCAGCAGGCAGACGACATCAACGACGACCACGCAGACCGCCCCGACGCAGACGACGACAACAGGCGTTGACCCGATGTGGATCGCGGCAGGCGTCGTCGGGCTGCTGGCTTTGCTGGCCATCGCGCTGATGGCGATGCGTGGACGCTCAAGCGATAGAGTCGCAACCGTGCGTGAGAGCACGACTGTTATCAAGAAAGATTAGCGAAGCCTGGGGCTCAGTTGAAAAGCAAGCGCTTCGACTGAGATTACGGGCGACCGTTTGCTGATTACTTTCGCGCGGTAATGATGACGTTCCAGCCCAGGCTGCGGCGCAGGCGGCGAAAGAGGCTTTCGGGGACGAGTGGGCCCAGGAGGCTCAATTCCTGTCGAATCATCTGCTCGACCTCGACCGTGATTTCGCCGAAGGGCTTGAAGAGCGCGCGCGCCTCTCGTCGGCTGTAGACTTTGACGAGCGGGCAGCCGCCGTGCTCCGAATATTCGACGTAGCGGCTCATGATCTCTTCGGGCGAGCGCCCTCGCAGCAGCTCGCCGCGCAGCACGCCGCGATGAAGAACGATCTCGCCCCAGTAGTTGAGCGAGTGTTTATGGTAGAGCATGACGCGGGCGAGGCCTCCCTTGCGCAGCACGCGATGGACTTCCCTGACGGCACGCTCTGTGTCCGGCGTGTGGTGCAGCACGCCGTTCGAGTAGACGACATCGAAGCTCTCGTCGGCGAAGGGCAGATGCTCTCCGTCGGCGAGCATGAAGTCGCCGCTCATTCCGTAGAGGGCGAAGCGGTGGCGTGTAATCTCTACGGAGCGCGGCGTCAGGTCAACGCCCGTGCAGCGTGCGCCGCCGCGAGCAAACTGCAAGAGGTCTGTGCCCATCCCGCAGCCTATCTCCAGCAGACGCGCGCCCGAAAATTGATCGAAGCCCATCATGGACGGCATCCAGGGGGCATACTCCGTATAGCGATGCCTTTCAACCTCGTCGAAGAATTCGCGCGTGCCCAGTTCAGCGCCGCTAGCGTAATGCGAGCCGCACGGGTCTTCGCTCCACTGCTTGCGTGCGCGACGCTTCTCTTCGGCAAGGGCCGCATCCGCCTTTGTCTCCACAACGTCTTTCACTTTCTCTCAGTCCATTCCTTCCCCTGTTTCCATCCAGTTGCGATAAGCATCCAGGACGCGAGCGGCGTTATGGGCCCATGTGTGACGGGCCATCGCCTCGCGTCTCGCCGCAGAGCCGAGCCTCTGGCGAAGCTCCCGCGAGCGTGCGAGCCTGAGGATAGCGTCGCTTAGCTGCCGTGGGTCTGCGGGCTCAACTAAGAGCGCCGTCTCTTCCTCCCTGAGCACGTCTGCGATCTGGCCCAGGCGGCTGGCGACGATTGCCTTGCCCATCGCCATATACTCGAAGAGCTTCGTCGGAGAGCCGAAGAATTCGCTCCCATCTTCGAGCGGAACGTGCGGCGAAACCAGTATGTCACAGGCATCGAGGAGAGCCGGTACGCTCTCGTGCTCGACCGTGCCCGTGAAGATCACACGCTCGTCGGCTCCGGCCTCGCGTATGATCGCGGCGGCTTCGTCGCGCAGGCTGCCTGCGCCGACGAGCAGGAAACGTATGCGCTCGCTCGCGGGTATGAGCGCAATCGCATGGGCCAAGACGAGGACGCCGTGCCAGGGGCCGAACGTGCCTATGAATCCGACGAGCGCTTCATCATGCCGGATGCCGAGGCGCTCGCGCTCGCGCTCGCGCCCGCCGCCAACGTCGGGTCGAAACTTCTCGACATCAACGCCGTTGGGATTGACGACTATCTTATCTTCCGCGATCCCGGCCCGCAGCAGATTGCGTCGCTCGACATCCGAGACGACAAAGATACGCGCGGCGGCTGAGAGGTTCAAACGCTCGAACCTTTCCAGCAGGTCGAGCATATCAACGCGATCCCAGTATCGTCCAACCCAGACTTCCGAGCCGTTGAATTCCAGAAAGAGCGGGCGGCCAGTGCGCAGCGAGGCTTCGACTCCGGCGGAAGTGAAGCGGCTGTAGCGCTGGTAGATAAATGAAGGGGGCTCGCGCTCTATCTCTGAGAGAGCGCCGCGCGTGAACAGCATATCATTGTAGAGCTCAAAGGCGACGCGCATTGAACCGACCGGCTCGGGCTCTACGAGATTGAAGTGGACTTTCGTTTCGTCCAGCCCGGCGATGCGATCATTGCTGACGAGGCGCACGCGCGCGCCTCTTGCGAGCGCCGCGTTGATGAAGCCGTTGATATGGCTCGACGCGCCGCCCACCTGCGTGCCAGCGCCCGGCGTGGCGCGCAGGTAGACGATCTTCGTCGCTCCTTCAGCTTGATGATTTCTCGCGCGGCGACGCGAGGCCAACTTGCCCTTACGGACTTCGCGCTCAAGGCGGCGCACACGCGCACGCGCACGCACAATCGCCCCCAGGCTCGCGGCCATCTCGAACGCCGTTCGCGCGGGCGCGCTGAGCATGATTCGCGCGCGCGTCTCTTCGCGCACAGCGCCGTGATTATCCAGGAGTAGAGAGCGCTCGGCCCCTGCCAGCGCCCCGAACAATAGCAGAGTGTTTTGACCCCGCTGCCAACTTAGCTGCTCGGTTGAGACGGCGAAAATGTCGGGGCGAAGCGCGCGCAGGCGCGCGAGACGACGCGCGGGGCTGCCCGATTCGATTTCGGTGCGCGTAATCTCTTCGATCTCTGCCTCCGGGTAAAGCTCGCGCAGTCTCTCGCGTGTGCGGTCACGGTCGCCGTCGAGTGCAAGTAGAATCAGTTTCATAGAGCAGCTCTGGCGGGCTCGCGCTCTCCGCCCCAGGGCTCTCGCCTGAGGGCGAAATACCATCCGCTCGATAAGACGAGCGGCAATTTGTCCGTGATGCGCGCGTTCCATTCTATGAAGCGCGCGGAACGCGCCAGCGTATGACCGACGAGAGGCCCGGATAAAAGGACTGAGGCTTCCTCACGAAAGATGCTGAGACGACATTGCTTGAAGAGACGAAGCAGGCGACGGCGTGTGAAGAATTGGACGTGGCCGCATTCGTGATTATCTGTGGCCGCGACCACCTCCCGACGGTTTCGCGCCAGCGCGTCCACAGCCCTTTGCAGCCGCAGCAGACGAAATATTCTGGAATCAAGCTCGAACTCGCCGTAACCGTTCGGAACCGTGACGATCAGTATGCCGTCTGTATCCATGCGGCGCGCGCTCGCTTCGAGCAGCGCGGATGGCTCCGTCATGTGCTCAAGCACCTCCGAGAGAATCACCACGTCGAACAACTCCGTGCTCTCAAGCTCCTCGACGCTCCCGCACACGAAGCGTGCTTGAGAAGCTTCGGGGCTGAGCCGCCTGGCATGCGCAATCGAGCGCTCATCAGGGTCTACGCCGGTCAGATGAAAGCCTTCGCCGATGAGCGGCAGGGCCAGTTGCGTGCCATTGCCGCACCCGACATCGAGCACGCGCACCGTAGCAGCATCGCGCTCGGGGAAGCTCTCGGCGATGGCGCGCCTGACAAAGCGCAGGCGCTTGGCATATCCCCACAAATTCTCGCGCTCGATCTGGCCCTGTCCGTTCATCGATCCTTCCCGCGCCACGGCTCAACGCGCGCGCGCCATGGCGAACAGCTCGCGCAGCTCCCGTCCGCGCAGCAGCAGCGTTCTTGAAAGAGAGTTGCCGGTTCTGATGCGAAAGAGAGAAGCGACCATGACGAAGATCAAAGTATAGCTGATGGTCGAAGCGATGGCAGCGCCGGGCGCACCCCACGCGGGCACGAGCAACAGGTTGAGCGCGACGTTGACCATGAGCGTCACCAACCAGAAGACGGGGATCGCGGCTGGCAGACCCGTACTGTTGAAATGCTGAACCAGCACGGCCTCGATGCCGACCAGGTAGACGCCCGGCAGCAGTATCCATAGCTGCACAGTCGCACCCGCAAATGTGGGCCCATAGAGCAGCGGCAGCATGAGCGCCGCCGGGGCCGCGACGAGGCAGAGGCAGAACATGACGAACGCCGTGTGGCGCGTGGCGCGCATCGTAAACTCGCCTTGGCGGTCGCCTGCGGAAGTGACGCGCGGCATCAGCAGCGTGCCGATCACGCCAGGCAGCAGCATCAACATCATCGCCACCTGCGATGCCACAGAATAGACGCCTGCCTCCGCCGCGCCGCGAAAGTGATTGACGATCATCAGGTCTGCGCGAAAGATGAGCATCGCCGCCACCAGAGAGACGTGCGCCCTGAGCCCATAGCCAGCCATGCGTTTGAAAAGCCCCGCATCGGGACGAAAGCTTCGTCTATCGCGCTGCTCGCTCAGCAGCCGACCCGTCATCCAGACGATCAGGAGACTTATCAGGATGGCCGCCGCCGTATTGAGAGAGACGAGCAGTCTTAGTCCTGCGCCCAGCAGGACGAGCGCCAGAAGCGCGTTGGCGAGCGTGAACAACTGCGCCGCCGCATCCAAAATATTGAAGCGACCGATGCGGTTGAGGCCCAGGAAGAGATTCAGACCGAGCAGCGTGATCAGTTGAAACGGGATGGAGGCTGAAGCGATAGCGATCAGCGGGAAGGGAATATAACCGAAGAGCCCGGGCTTGATTGCGGCCAATCCGATGATGGCGAGCGCGAGTGCGCCGCCCGCCAAGAGAGCGAAAGATAGAGCATTGGCCCACAGGGGCGCGAGGTGGTGTCTATCCTGGGCGATGAAATAAGTGTTGGCGGAGGGCAGGCCCGCGCTCCCGATTTGCAGCGCCAGCGCGATTGTGACGTTAAGGACGGCGAGCGAGCCCAAGCCTTCGGCTCCGAGCCAGCGCGCGACGATGACGCTTGAGACGACGCTGTTGGCGGTCATCAACAGTCGCACCCCGACCGTCCAGGCGACGTGTACGGAGAAGCGTCTCTGTGCCCGTCCCAAGTCCTCTGTGGCCTCTGTTTCCTTTTGAGCCTCGCTTAACATCTCTCGTGCGCGAAGGGAGATTCATTCTGGCTTGCGGCCCTTTGCGACCAGGTAAAATCCGACGAGCGGGGCCAGTAACGGCATGGGGCCGCAATGGAATTTCTCTACGGTCAGCTTTGACGGGGCGAACAACTGCCTGAGCTTCCGGGCAGTGTAGAAATCTATATGAACGGGGTCGCGGCTGTTCTCAATCCACAGCTTCCAGCTGCGACCGTGCTGCAATCTGCGCAGCAGCGTAAAGTAAGACCAGAGCGCGTAGACGTGCACGTTGAAGCGCCCGCCGGGACGCAGCACGCGAAAAATCTCTTCGACCACGCGGCGCGGATTGTCTATGTGATGAAGGACGCCGTGCGAATAGACGTAGTCAAAAGAGTTGTCCGGGAAAGGAAGGTCTGTCGCTTCCGCCTGTCGCACCTCTGCCATCTGGCCTACACGCTCGCGGGCCAGCCGCACATGTTCCGGCGTAATGTCTACGCCGACGGCCTCTGCGCCATGCCTGGCAAATTGAAGCAGGTCGCAACCCGTGCCGCAGCCTATCTCCAACACCTTCTGGCCGCTGTGACTTCTGAATTCCGCCGCCTCATAGAGCCAGGGGTAGGTCGCGTAGCGCTCCTCCTCCGAGATGAACAGAGGAGTCTTGTTCCAGTGGTCAATGGCTAAGCGAGAAGAGGAAGACATGATCTTTATGCAATCAAGTTACAAAGAGAGGTCAGTACCGCCAAAGGTCTCTGGCGGGTGGTGCGCGTCTGAACACGCCCGAGACCTTTGGCGGTACTGACCAGTATGGCTGCGGCCTCTCTTTCCATGGCACCTCATGCGGGCTCTATCCAGCGCTCATACCAGAGGCTCAGGTTGAGCAAGCACCAGAGATGAAAGCTCCAATCGTGCGCGCCGCGACGATGCTCTTCGAGCATGCGCGCGATATACGCGTAATCGAAGAAGTCGCGCCGGCGCATACGCGAGTTCATCAGGTGAGAGTCGAACCACTCGCCCAGGCCGTTGCGGAACCAGGCGCGAATCGGCGCACCGAAACCACGCTTCGGGCTGTAGAGCAGGTCGTGCGGCAGAATATCTTCGAGCGCGCGCTTGAGGATGTGTTTGCCGCTTCGGCCCTCCACCTTCAAAGAGCGCGGCACGCCCATCGCATACTCGACCAGGTGATGATCCAGGAAGGGCACGCGCGCCTCGACCGAGGTCGCCATCGTGATCTTGTCCACGCGCATCAGGAGCAGCTCGGGCAGGCGCAGTTTTAATTCCAGATAGGTGATGCGGGCGAGGAAATCCGAAGAGGGTCGCTCACTCTCGATGTGCTCAAGCAGTGGGCTCACGACTTCGAGCGAAGAGCGCCCGCCCCACTCTCGCCTCATCCGCTCGGAGAGCACTCGCGGCTTTGACGTTTCGTCATAGACGACGACGCCGCCCCAAAACAGCGGCTCGCTTGCGCCCAGACGACGCAGCAGCTCGCCCGCCGTCTGCATCCTTCCCGTCATCTCAATCGCCGGACGCCCGACGGCGCTCGCCGCTCGTCGCATCGCCTGCGGCACACGCTCGGCGTGCTGCCAGAAACGCTCATAGATGCGCAGGTGTCGCACATACTTATCATAGCCGCTGAAGATTTCATCCGAGCCTTCGCCCACCTGAACGACGATTGTGCCGGAATCGCGCGCAAGCTTCGACACGTAATAGAGCGGCACGCAGACCGGGTCGGCGATGGGCTCGTCCTGGTGAAAGACCAGATCGGGCAGAAACTTCTGCATCTCCTCTTCAGCGATCATCACTTCATGATGATTGGTGCGGAAGTCGCGCGCGATGCGGCGCGCAGATTCCAGCTCGTTGAACTCTTCCTGATCGCGGAAGCCGACCGTAAAGGTCTGGACTGGTCTGGACATCTGCTCGGCCATCAGTGCGACGTTGGCCGATGAATCAACGCCGCCCGAGAGAAAGACGCCAAAGGGCACGTCCGACATCATGCGCTTGGTGATCGAGGCGCGCAGCAGTCGCAGTATTTCCGTCTTGTGCTCCTCATCGCTGCGCGCAACTGTATCGGCTTGCAGGGGCGGCAGAGCGTCCCAGTATTGCCGCAGGTCCAGCGTGCCGTCGCGCCCGAGGACGAGCATGTGCCCGGCGGGAATCTTCCTGATGTGTTGAAAGAGGGTGCGCGGCGCGGGCGTCGTCAGGAAGGTCAGGTAGTGATAGAGCGATTCTTCGTCAACCTCGGGTGTGACAGCCGGGTGCTGTAGGATGGCCTTGATCTCGGAGGCGAAGATGAAGCGCCCGTCGCGTTGATAAAAGTAGAGCGGCTTGACGCCGATGCGGTCGCGCACGAGCACCAGCTGCTCGCGTAGGCTATCCCACAGCGCGATGGCGTAATCGCCCTCTATGTCGTGGACGAAATCCAGCCCGCGCTCTTCATACAGATGAAGGATGGTCTCGGAATCCGTGCGCGAAGCGTAAACGTGGCCGCGCTCTTCCAACCCCTCGCGCAAGCGCGCGTGATTGTAAATCTCGCCGTTGAAGACCAGCCACACGCGCTCCGTGCAGCCGCGCATGGGCTGGTGACCGGCTTCGGAGAGATCGATGATGGAGAGGCGTCTGAAGCCTAAGCCGCCGCGCCCTTCGTCAAAGAGAAGCTCTCCGGCGTCGTCCGGCCCGCGATGCGTCATCTGGTCGCGCATGCGCTCGATGAGCGCACCTCCGACACGCGCGCCCGTCGCCGCGCCGTATTCCCACACTCCGCAGATTCCGCACATCAGCCGTCCGCCTTTATCAACTCTTCAACCACGTTACGAAAGAGACGCGACATCACGTAATACCTGTGGCCCGAACCGTCGTTGAGCTTGTAAGAGAAGTTAGCGTCGCGCAGCAGCTCAAGAGCGCGCCGAAAGAGCACGGCGTCGAGACCGAAGAGGAAGGCCCGCGCCTGCTCGACCGAGCCGCAATGCGAGATGTCAACTTCCTCTCTGAGCACTATGCGGCGGCCTGTGTCTATACCTGTGTCTATGAAAAACAGTGTGACGCCGACGGGGTTGCCTTCCAGCAGCGACCACTCCATTACGCTGCGCCCGCGATACTGCGGAAGCAGTCCGATGTGCGGGTTCAGTATGCCGAGGCCGAATGCCTTGATGGTCTCCTCGCGGTAGATCGCGCCCAGTTTGTGCAGCCCCACGTCCAGACGCAATCGCCTGAGCCTTTCAAGCGTGCGCGGATGGTCGAGCGGCTCTTGAAAGATCAGGACGCGGCCCTCCGCCATCAAGCGCAGCGAACGATAGCGTCCCCCCTTGAGCACGAACCTGGCCGCGTGCTTGAAGAGACTGCGAAGGCGCGTCTCTTCCGGCGTACGGCACAGGAGAACGTATGAATGAGAGTCAGCGACGCCCTCGACTTCGCTCTGAATTTTCAATGCCGCCGGAAGCGAGCTTGCCAGGATACCTATGCGCATGCGCCTTCTTCTCTGACCTGTGCCGCGAGCGCCTGAGCATAGAGCGTCAAGTATGAGACCAACAGCCAGGCGTGCTGCCCAGCCGGTTCCCACTGCTCCGGCAACTGTTCGTAATAGTAGTTCAGCGCATCAAGATACCTCAAATCAGTGGCGGGCGCAGCATACAGGGCCAGCAGGTTGAGTTTCAAAAGCAGCTCGTCGCTCTCCATCTCGACTAAGGAATGCTTCAATAGACGCGCGCGATCCTGAACCATCAGCCGCATCAAGAGGTACTCTCGAACCGCCTCTTCGCTGCCGAGCGTAATGTTGAGAGGGTATGAGTAGCGCTCGGCGAGCAATCGAAAGCGCTCCTGCGGCTCGCGCCTGTGCGCCTCAAGGGCCTGGACGAAGGGCTCTGCCTCCCTCATGACTGCCAGGAGGGGCCGCGCATCTACCGGCTGCCCGAGGCAGTGAGCGCGCAAAGCGGCGAGGCAATCCGTCTCCGCCGACATCCAGGCGCGCGGCGCAACGGGGCGCGGCAGCGCCGCGAAGGCTTGACGGTCTCTGTTCGCGGCGCCGATTCGTTCCTGTGCCTGCGCGACGAAGGGCGACAGAGAGCCGAAGCGCTCCGGCATCAGCCGCAGCAGATGCGCATCGCATAGCTCATCGAAACGGCGGCGCAAAGCGCTTGTGATGAGTCGTCTTCGCACTGCTAATGAGTGGCGGTTCTGATCTGGAATCTCCCGCGCTCAAGCTCACGCGCCAATTCCGTCAGGGTCAGACATTTGATGTCGTCGCTGCGCGCGACATCACCTATGAAGCGCTCGATGTGCGAGAAATCATGTAGGTCTTTCGTGTGATTCTCAAGGATCACCGGAACCTCTCGAAGACCTGACCGCTTCGCCCGCTCTCTGATTGACCGGAGCATCTCTCGCAGGAGCGCGTAGTCGAGCTGGGCCAGGTCAGAGATCAAATGCTTGCCCTTGAGATATGGTAGGATTCCCTTCTCGTAAATGCGCGTCCATTTTGAAGCATGAGCGGTCTGGGCCCATTCGTGGCCGTAAGCCTCCACGCTGCGCGCTCCGCCTTTAGGGGGCGCGGGCCGCACACGCTGCTTAGCCTTCTGCCATCCGAGGGCGAGGTGATGCTTGAAGACCTGTCGGCGCGACCCGTAGAAATGGTTAGTCGGCACGCAGATGATCGGCTCGGGACGGCTTGAGAGACGGCGCGCGTCCTCCATGACGGGGTAGTAAGGCAGGAAATCCTCTTCGCAATTCATATAATCGAGCTTGATGTTTTTGGTATCGTAGCGCACGCCGCCCACTATGCTCATGTCGAAGACGATGCCCAGTTCCGCCAGCAGGCCCAGCATGTGCGCGGAGGGCGCGATGCACCACGCGCCCGAGCGAAACGAGATGCAGCGGTAGCCCGGCTCAATCGGTCGCAGTAGATTTTCCAGATACTCTTTGCCCGCTCGCAACATCGCGCGCGCGGCTTCCGGTTCATGATTGAGTATGTTCCAGTCGGCGCTCAGCCGCCACGCGCCGCCCTCGTACTGCGCGCCGCTCCATTGCGGATGAATGTGCAGTTGTATGTCGTGGCCCTGCTTGAAGGTCTCGCGGACGTGATCGTCCCAGCCATCGGCGAGCGGTTTGAGTTCCGGGTACTGGTGCTGGAATTTCCTGAACGTCAACTGCTGCATCATCTCGGCGTTGAACGAGCCGCGAACGGAGTGCGCGTTATAGATTTTGACAAGCTCGCGCATCGGTCGAAACTGAAGCTCTTCCACGTCGCCCGAGCCGTTGCCGCTCAGTTCCCAATCGTCAACGAATGCAAGAAAGATTGTCGGCTTCATATTCCTTCAGCCTTGATCGTTTGGACAGAAGATTCAAACAGGGATGGACAGGATAGAAGCAAGGGAGGAGGGATGGGGGATGAATAAAATGCGTGCTCTCCTTGCTTCATCCCACACCCTGCGGCCCTCATCACTTCTTCTTGATCCTGTCTATTCTGTCCATCCCTGTAAATTTATTTCCTCGTCAATTCTAATCTCGCGCCCTCGTCTTCGCCCGCGCAAACCGGCACGATCAGCCAGCGCGTCAGGAGCGGAGAATGCGTGCGTCTTGTCCAGCAGGCCGCGACCGTCGGGTGCTTAGCGCCGTAGTCGCGCGAAGCGTAGCGCGGCTCAAGAGCGGGCGGCTCGAAACCATCGTCGAAGATAACAAGCAGGCTCGCTCCCGTCATCTTATCGCAGGCGCGCACGATTGCGTCAGCGCCCACGCTCACCTCTAACCCTTCGGCGAAGTGGCAGCGAAAACGAAAAACGTGCTCGCCCGTTCCGGCGAGCCTGTCCTCGATTCTCCAGTATCTCCTGCGCTTATCGAATTCGACCGCGCGCCGGTGCGTGACCGGAGCCGTGAGCCGCGTATAGCCGTCGTGCTCGGCTAAGAGGTAATCGCTCTCCGGCTTAGTGTCCCAGCGCAGGACGCGCGGGTGCGCCTCGTCGCCGATCACGAAGGGCATCAGCTCATGCGTCGTGTTCTGCTCCTCCCCGTCCACTTCGACCGTCGAATGATAGGAGGTCGAGCGGAAGAGGTGTCGCTCATGCAGGTCGGAGGAGTAGACGTATGTGCCCGGATCAATGATGAAGCTGCGCCCGCAAGCCGAGACTTCGAGGGCGAGCGCATCGTTGTGGCCGTGCGAGCCTCGCCCGCCCAGCCCGTTGCCGCTCGCATTGAAGAGCAGATGGAGATCACCTTCGCGCATGACGTAGGTTCCCGCATCGGTGAACGCCTGCGATTGCGGGCCTTCAGGCTCAGGCCGCAGGCTTTCATAATCGCGTACGCCCTGCTCGCCCAGAAACCAGAGCAGTTCTTCGGGGATGGGCCAACTCTCGTTTTTGAATCGCGGCTCGTCGAAGACTGTAGCGCCGAGCGCGAGCACGTAGGCGTGATCGTCACCGGCTCTCGGCCTGACAGGCAAGACCTGCCCGCTATCCGTATCGCCGATGAGCGGAGCGCTTCCGCACGGGCGCAGATAGGCGCGCACGTATTCGAGCATCGCTTTAAGCCGTCGCCAGTATCGCTCTTCGATCTCGACGCCATTGGCGCGGCACAAGATAAAGGAGTAGAGGAACAGCTCAAGCACGAAGCGATGATAGCCGGTCGAGGCTTCGCAGTCCGCGCCGTCAGCCAGTATCTGCTTGTCCATCTCGCGCAGCAGCTCGCGCAGGGCAAACCCGCGCCAGGCTCCCGCCTCCCGTAGCTCCGGCAGCATCACTCCCAACCACAGCAGGCCCACCACGTCCGAGAGATAATGATTGCTCGTCGAGATGTAAGAGAATTCCAGGTTGCGACGGATGTGCTCCCCGTGTTGAGCAAAGAGTTGGAGAAGTGCGGCCAGCCGTTCTTCATCCAGAAGCGGCGAGCGACGGAAAAGCTCCAAGGCTGCGAGCAGGTTCAGAGAGCGCAGCGCCGCCTCCATCGCGCAGGCCCAATTCGGGCCGCGTCCCATCGGATTAGCCTTGCGCCAGCCTTCGCACTGCGCGAAAAATTCTGCGGCGAAGCCCTCATCATCCGTCAGCGCATAAGCGCGACCGAGCAGGATAAGATGGCCGAGGCGATTTAATTCCCAGAGGACACGCGCATCTGAGCCGTCGCCGCGTGCCAGGCCGACATCGCCATGATAATCGAGCGGCCAGTCTGCTCCCGACAATGGATCGCGCAGCCAGTCGATCTTTTCCCCAAACCCTTTTTCGCCATAACCGAGCAATGGCCAGCGATGCTCTTTGACGATGAGCGCCGCACGCGCGAGCAGTTCTTCGGTCTCAACCGGAAAAAGCTCGCGCTGAAGACGCGCCGTCGATTCTCTGTTTGAAGCCGCGAAGCCCGGCGGGAATTTTGGCGAAGTGCGGCGGCGAAAATGTGCGAGCAGCTCTGTGGAAGATAAATGCGCGTACTCCGCGCTCAGGCGTGCCGGTTGTTCGGCACGCCGCTCAAGGCTTGCGCGCTCGCGCCTGCGCCGCAGGCGCTCGCGCCCGCGCCTCAGCGTCTCAAGAGCGACGGCGCGCGCATTGACCTCGCCCCGCAGAGCGCGACGTAGCTTAGGGATGAGGGACGCAGGGTGAGGGACGAAAGACAAGCCCTTCTTTTCTTCATCCCTCATCCCTCATCCCTTCCAACAATGCGTCGAGTATGCGAGGGGCAGTGTGGCCGTCCCAGAGCGGGGGCACGCGGCCATTCTGCGTCTCGCGCGGAGAGTCTAGTGCGGATGTCGCCGCCCCTATAATCTTCGCCGTATCCGTGCCGACGATTCTGTTCGTGCCAAGCTCCACAGTGATGGGACGCTCCGTGTTTTCGCGCAGCGTCAGGCAGGGAATGGAAAGCGCCGTCGTCTCTTCCTGTATGCCGCCCGAATCCGTCAACACCAGTCGCGCGCCGCTGTAGAGGCGCAGAAAATCCAGGTAGCCCAGGGGGTCTACGAGGCGTAGGTTCGGAAGACTCTCGATGCGCCGGGTGAAGTCGAATTCGTTGATGCGGCCTCGCGTGCGCGGGTGGACGGGGAAGATGATGGGAAGGCGACGGCTGATCTCTTCCAGCGCGTCGAGGATACGCGAGAAAGTCGCGCGGTCGTCCACGTTCGATGGGCGATGAAGCGTGAGCGCCGCGTAATCCTCTCCCGCAAGGCCCAGGTCTTCGCGCACCGTCGAGCTGCGTGCGCGCTCAAGCTGGCTGAAGAGCGAATCAATCATCACGTTGCCGACAAATCGTATGCGCTCGGGCGGGATGCCCTCGGCGCGCAGGTTCTGGTCGGCGTCTTCGGAGGGAGTAAGCAGAAGGTCTGCGATTTGGTCTGTGAGGAGACGATTGATCTCTTCGGGCATCGTGCGGTCGCGGCTGCGGAGTCCCGCCTCGACGTGCGCCACCGGGACGCTTAGCTTCGCGCAGACGAGCGCGCAGGCGAGCGTCGAGTTGACATCGCCGACGACAACGACCCAGTCCGGCTGCTCACGAAGGACGACGGGCTCGAAGCTCTGCATGACGGCGGCGGTCTGCGCGGCGTGGCTGCCGGAGCCGACGCCGAGATAGACATCCGGTTTCGGCAGGCGCAGGTCGCGGAAGAAAGCCTCCGACATCCCCTCGTCGTAATGCTGGCCCGTATGCAGCAGAAGCGGCATGAACTCCGCTTCACGCCGCTTCATCGCTTCGACAATAGGCGCGACCTTCATAAAGTTTGGCCGCGCACCCACCACATTGAGAACCTTCAGCATGTCATCAGCAACCGGGGAAGACCTGCGACCAGTCAAAGCTGATCGCTTCCTTAAAGTCGGATGATGCGAGCGCTGCTCGCGCGGCGTAAATCTCCGCTGAGCGCATTGCGCGTGTCCACGATGAGCGATGTGAGCCCGGTGACGCGACGGTAATCAATCCCGCTATGATCCGTCACGATCACCACGCAATCCGCGCCCTTCAGCTCATCATCCGTCAACTCGACCGAGCGCAGGGCCGCTCCGCCGCCTTCCGTATGCGCGTCGTCGAAGCGCACCTCCTCGACAAAAGGGTCGTGGTAGCGCACATCCGCACCCTTCGCACGCAAGCGATCTATGATCGAAAGCGCGGGGCTCTCGCGCACGTCGTTGATGTCCTTCTTGTAAGCAACGCCGAGCAGAAGAACGCGTGCGCCTTTCAAAGCCTTCCGCTCGTCGTTCAGTCCGTCCACGACGAGTGTCACGACATGCTCGGGCATGCGCGAGTTGACCTCTTCGGCCAATCCGATGAAGCGCGAGTCGAAGCCGTGCTGGCGGGCCTTCCATGAAAGGTAGTGCGGATCGAGCGGAATGCAGTTGTGAACGTAGATGCCGTAGGAAGTGGCAAAGGTGTGCGTACCGTCAACCTCTATCGAGTAAACCCCTCTGCTCTTTCCGGCTGGCTCGATTTCGATTGACTTGACCGGCACGGTGGTCAGATACCCGGACTGCTTGAAAGTCTTGCTGGCGGGAGCGCGTCGGCTCTCGCCTAAGTAAGCTTCCAGTTGCTCCCCTTTATCGCCGAACCAGTCGCGCAGACGCAGCAACTGTTCGCGGCCTTTCATCTGAAGATGCGGCTTGGTGCGCTTGAAGGTCGGCGTGAAGCCTAAGCCTTGCAGGAGATACACCACCTGTTGGAACAACTGCGGGCTGCTGCTGAAATAGCCAACCTCGGCGCTCGCATTTCTGTGCGTGTAGGTTCTGCCGTTTTTGGCGTAACGCCGCACTCCTGTCTTGACATAAACATCACCATTGCCGCGCAACAACCCTTTCAGCAATTCGCTGCGGTGCAACGTCGAAGCGCTCATCAGCACATCGGGCACGCGCATCTCGGTCGAACGCCGCCCGCACTTGAGCGCCGCGACGAACAACCAGCCAAGTAAGGACGAAGCCGCGCGAATATGCGTGACCTGATCTACGCGCGAATGATGGACAGACGTTTTCACGCCAAGCTCTGCGGCAAGCAAAGAGCGTACGTCCGTGATGAACTGCGTCTGCTTGCGATGGAAGCTGAAGCGTACACGCTCACGCCCGCGCTCGCTCGTCGTACACCCTTCGGCCAGGTAGTAGCCAAGCAATCTTGCGAAGCCGGGTGTGAGACGTAAGACCGCAGGGAACGCAGTTGCGCTCGGGCCGCGGCCCGTGTGCAAGCGCAGCGATTCATGCGCGATCTTCAGTTCACCCGCTCGCTCCAACGCAAGGAAATCACCGAGCGGGATGTAGTCCTGCCGGATGAACTCCTGCGCGGACGACGCGCTTATTCTCTTTTTGAGCGCCGCACGATGAGTCTGCCACGCGTCGCCCACGAGCCGCACGCGAATTTTAGCCGCCAGTTCCGACGGCAAGAGCGGCAATAAATCAAGGCTCGGGCTTTCTATGTCATCCACCGAGCCGCTCATCACGGGAGCGGGCAAGCGATGAATCGGCAAGCGGTCGCCAATCGCTAAATCTCTGGCAAAGACCTGTCGGACACGTCCTTCTTTATCGCTCACCAACATTGGGTGCTGGTCAGTAACGCGCAAACGACGATTGTCGCTCGTCGTCACCTTCACGATGGGCCCATCAGTCTGGCGACGAAGCAGGTAGCGCACAGGCTTCCACTCCGGCAGTTGCGTCTCGGCGTTCAGCGACAGCGCTTTTAGTTGCGGTCTGTAGATTACTTCACCTCCGCCCGCCGGAAATTTGCGCGTTTGGACATCGGCGATTTGCTCATCGAAAATTTCCGTCAGCGGTCTAAGCTGCTCGCCCTCCGCCGCAGAAGAACGAACAACGATGGTTTCATCGCCCAGCAGGCAATGCCCGCCTATGCCGGGGCCGGGATAAAAGGGCATGAAGCCGAAGGGCTTGGTCGCCGCCGCGCGTATGACTTCCCAGGTATCTATGTTCAGGGCGTAGCAAAGCCGCGCCATCTCGTTGGCCATCCCTATGTTGACGGCGCGAAACGTGTTCTCCAAAAGCTTCGCCGCTTCCGCCACGCGCGCAGAGCTGACAGCATGCACGTCCTTGACGATCTGCGCATAGAGATGCGCCGCCGCCTCGGTCGAATCTTCCGTGCAGCCGCCGACGACCTTCGGGATGTTGTGCGTTTGAAACTGCGGATTGCCGGGGTCAACTCTTTCGGGAGAGAAAGCCAAAAGGAAATCCTCGTCGAGCTTGAGCCCCGTCTCCTCGAACATCGGCAGCAAGACCTCGTCTGTCGTGCCCGGATAGGTGGTGGATTCAAGGACGATCAACTGTCCGCGCCGCAGGCTTTTGGTGATCTGCTCGGAGGCCGCCAGGATGTAAGAGACATCCGGCTCCTTGGTCTTCCTGAGCGGAGTCGGCACGCAGATGATGATGCAGTCGCAGTCCTTGAGGTAGCGGAAATCCGTGGTCGCTTTGAGGCGGTCGGCTTTGACCTCATCGGCGACGGCGCTGCTGCCTACATCGCCGATATAGGAGCGGCCCGCGTTGATCTCTGCGGCCTTGTGCTCGTCGACCTCGAACCCGGTGGCCGCGAAGCCGTTGTGCGCGAATTCGACGAGCAGCGGGAGCCCGACATAGCCGAGGCCGATGACGCCTATGCGCGCACGTTTACTGGTAATTAGCTGCGTGATCTCTTCTTTCATATGTCGCCCGTATTTTTTCGGCAATTGTGGCTCACTTTTATCAGGCAGGAGTGGTGTACGACACACACCATTCAAACTATTAGACTATGTGAGCATTGCGCGGGCTGTCAAGAAGAGCGGTTGGATGGCGGAGGCGGTCTGCCATGGCTGAGAGTCTGACAGACCGCCGACATCCGACCTCCGGTCTTGACAGCCGCTCAGGTGACGGTTCAATATCCCGCCCGACAAGCACGACCATCGAAGGAGAGCGCGTGTGCCGAGGCGAGATGTTCGCCCGCGACGGCGCGGCGGCATCTTCACGTTGGGCCATCTTGCGGGTCTGTTTTAATAAAAACCGAAGTGAAAGGAACCATCAAGAATATGCTTAACCAGAAGGGGCGGGCCAACGCCGCCTTGGCGCTGCTGCTGCTCGCTTCATTCGCCCTCGCTTGCAGCCAACTCAAGAACCTGGGCAATAAGGGGGGCGGTAGTAGTGAAGTCAACAAACTCGTCCAGGAAGCGAAGGACGATCTGGATGCCGTCGAAAAAATACAGGACGACAACGAAGACAGAGTCAGCCGCATCAACAAGGCGGAGAACGCCAACGATGCCGCCGAGGTCAAGAAGGAGTTGAACGAGGCGATAGAGGCCATTGACAGGGGCCTGGAGCGCGGCAATGCCGCCGTCGATAAGATTGATCGCGCCTCGAAGATCGAGACCGACCCGACCTATAAAGAATATCTCTCGTTCAAAGCCCAGGCGTTTCGCAAGCAGGTAGACGCCTTCAAGAAGCTGCGCGAGGCCGCCGTCATCGAGCGCGACAACTTCGGCAAGGGCGGCGACGCCGAGAAGAAAGCGATTGCGGATTTCCGCAAAGCCTACGCCGATTACAAAAAGCTTCTCAACGAAGCCAAAGACCTGCATCGCAAGGCTGACGAGATCGCACGCAAGAACCCTGACAAGATCAAGGGTTGATTTCGCCCGCGCGATTGCCGAAGCACTTCAAAGACCGGACAGCACAGAAGAGCAGCGAGCCGAGGGGGAAGTTTCATCTGCTATCCTTTCGCGGGCCCACTGCTCTTCTCTTTTCTTTAAGCTGAGATGGTAAACAAAGCGAAGGAGCCCGCATCGCACAGGCTCGTGCGCGGCCTGAGCCTGCTGGATGCGACGATGATCGTCGTCGGCTCGATGATCGGCTCCGGCATCTTCATCACGTCAGCCGAATCGGCAAGACTGGTTGGCGCTCCGGGCTGGCTGCTCGCGGCCTGGGCGCTGGCGGGATTGCTGACCATCACGGGCGCGCTCTGCTGCGCGGAGTTGGCGGTGCTCTGGCCGCGCGCCGGCGGCCAGTACGTTTTCCTGCGCGAAGCCTATAATCCGGCCACCGGATTTCTCTTCGGCTGGTCGCTCTTCCTCGTCATTCAGACAGGGACGATCGCGGCGGTGGCCGTCGCCTTCGCGAAATTCATGGGCGTCCTCACCAGCCGGGTCGCCACAGATAACTACCTCATCGCGCCGCGTCGCATCGGCAGCTACGCCATCAGCCTCAGCACCGAACAGCTCGTCGCTATCGTCGTCATCCTCACGCTCACGGCGACCAATATGCAGGGCCTCAAGACCGGCAAGCTCATTCAGAACACCTTCACTTTCACCAAGACCGCGGCGCTCATGGGTCTGATCGTCGCGGGCCTGGCGCTCGGCTGGAACGAAGGCAGCGCGGCCTACACCTCGTCCTGGTGGGACTCCTGGGCCAACGCTTGGAGTCCGCAGGCGGTGCAGGCGAATCTGACTATCACGGGCACGCTCGCGCTCCTGATGCTCCTCGGACGCGCGATGGTCGGGCCTCTGTTCGCTCAGTCGGCCTGGAACAACGTCACCTTTACGGGTGGCGAGATAGATAATCCCGGGCGCAACCTGCCGCGCTCTCTGCTGATCGGGTGCGGCTTGGTCGTCGCTCTATACCTGCTCGCCAACCTCGCCTACGTCGTGACGCTGCCGCTCGCAGGCATAGAGTCTGCGCCGCAGGGGCGGGTTGCGACCGCCGCCATGCAGGCCATTCTCGGCCAGAAGGGGACAATCCTGATGGCCCTGGCGATCATGATCTCGACCTTCGGTTGTAATAACGGACTGATCCTGGCGGGTGCGCGCGTCTATTATGCGATGGCGCGCGACGGCCTCTTCTTCGAGCGCGTCGCGCGCCTCAACTCTCGTCATGTCCCGGCGGTCGCGCTCATCGCACAGGGGCTCTGGGCTTCACTGCTGACGCTGCCGCGCACTGTCACGACAGACTCGCGCACGGGCGCTGTGGTCTACGGCAATGTCTATACTCAACTGCTCGAATACATCGTCTCGGCTGATCTGGTCTTCTACGCGCTGATGGTCGGGGCCGTCATCATCATGCGCCGCAAAGCACCGCACCTTGAGCGACCCTACCTCACGTTGGGCTATCCCTTAGTACCGCTCATCTACATCGTGCTCGCCGTGCTGCTCGTCCTGGACTTAGCCTACTTGGTGCCTCTGACTTCCGGCATCGGCTACCTGATCGTGCTCACGGGTATCCCGGTCTATTTCCTCTGGCGAAGGAATGCCGCCGCGCGCTCGGCGATTGCAGCCCAGGCCGGAGATTGAAGGAAGCGACGGCAGGGAAGGTGCGGGAAATTTTCGAGAAGGAGGGAACAGGCCCGAGATGGCCTTCGACAAAGAGCAGCTCAAGGAGTTCTTCTTCAAGCTCGGAATCGCTTTCATCATTCTAGGGGTCATGGTCTTCTTCGGCTTGACCGCTCGCGGGATGAAGGCGAATCCAGTGGGCGGCGCGTGGACAGGCGCAGTTGCGCTGATCTGCGTCGGCTTAGGCCTTCTCGCCCTCGACCGCTATCTCAACAGGTGAGCAGCGCCGCGAGCGTAGAGCCGCATCCGCGTGCGCGTTCTACTTCACCCACTCATCCGAGACTTCCGTTTCCACCTTCACCGGCACTTTCTTGACGTACTCCTCGCCCGCCGCGCACATCGCGTCTTCAACCGTCTTGGCGACCTCCTGCGCCTGGCTCGCATCGGCCTCGACCACGATCTCGTCATGCACGATATTGACGATGCACGCCGTCGTGTCGCGCAGCTTGTCGTGAAGCAGGCGCAAGGCGCGCTTGAGTATGTCGGCACTCGATCCCTGTACCGGCGTATTCTTGCCGTTGCGCTGGGCCAAGGAGGCTGCCTGGCGGTCTTCGGGGTCGAAGCGGAAGCGGGCGAGGCGGCCAGAGGCCGTGCGCGCCATGCGCTCGCGTAGAGCGCGGTTGGCGGCGTCGCGCAGCCAGGCGTCTAGCTGCCGGTAGGTGGAGAAGTAGCGGCGCAGCAGGTCTTCGGATTCTGTGACGGAGAGGCCCGTCATCATGGCGAAGCGCTGCGCGCCGATGCCGTAGACGACGCCGAAGTTCAATCGCTTGGCAAAATCGCGCTGCTCTTTCGTGACCCCTTCGAGCGGCACGCCGAAGACCTGCGCGGCGGTCACGCGATGAAGGTCTGCGCCCGAATTGAAGGCGTCCACGAACCCTTTATCGCCCGTGAAGTCCGCAAGGATGCGAAGCTCTATCTGACTGTAATCGGCGATGACGAGCTTTCTGCCTTCGGGCGCGCGGAAGCAGCGGCGATATTCGATGGCGTGCGGAACCTGTTGGATGTTGGGGTTCGTACAATTGTGAACGACGATTCCATTGGCGATAAACTCATGCACCTCTTCGATGCTCAGGTCATAAACCTTTTCCGTACCGTCGGGGGTAATTGATTCTATTTCGACGGGTCGTATTTTCAGATCGAGATAACGACTCACCGGCTCCAGGCTGGGCAGGGGGCCGAATCTTTGGCTGAGCTTCTCAACCGATTCACCTTTAATAAATGAGTCGCGGTAAAAACTAACGAAAGGCTTAACACCCACTCTGGATGCTTCAGTCGTGCCAGCCGCGACAGCCTCCCTGTACAGTAATGCGCCCGCAACCTTAAACGGTGTGGCGATCCCATCCGTGACTTGCGGGCTAAAATCAAACGGCTGGCTTTTCCTCTCGGAAATGAAGCCGACTTTCTTCATGAATCTGACGAGATCGGACTTTTTACTGATACTGAGCGCAAATCTCTCCGCCCCTGTGAAGCCGCTCTCGTCATGCCTCACCCGCACGGTCGAATAAATCCCCATGTTTGAAAGCATCATTTGAGCTTGCGACAACAGTTGGCGATTAACGCTCGTGAGACCTATGGCGTGCGCGCTGCGGTGTCCATCTCCTTCAAAAAGCCCTCTCATAAACGCCGCCTGATAAGCGGCAGGCGCACTCAAAATAATTTCCGGCACACTCTTGGTGTGAGCGTTCCCCTTGAGGCCCAGGACGGATAAGAACTCTGCGACTTTGGTCGAGGCCAGTTGAAAGACGCGACAGGTCTTGGCCTTGATTTCAGCAAAAGGCTTCCCGAAGATTTTAAGGCTGTGCGCGACTGCTCGCTCAATAACTTCTTGATCTTCCCAGCCAAAGGCCATGTAAACGCGATCATATTGCGCGGGCAGACCGCTCAAGCGCCTGCGTGCGACCGCTCTCACATGACGCTTACCCAGAAAGCCGTCGGCGACAATCAAGCCCATCAACTCGCATAGTTCGAGAGATAAGAATCCGGGAAGCGAGACCGCTTTTCTTGATCTAACTTCGGGAAGCTCGACGCCGAGCGGAATTATTTTCTCTTCTTCCTCCTCAATATTTTTAAGAGAGACATAGAGATGATCGCCAGCGGACAACTCATCGAGCCTCTTCCATTCATCCCCACGACCCGACAGGAATCGATGATCTTTACTCGCGCGGATGCTACGTCCATCCGCCAACTGCACTCGATACACCTGCCGCACGCCTGTCAACCAGGCTCGCTCGACCCGTTTGAACCCATAAGAAGTTTTGATGAGGTCGCCCTCTTTGACGGCGTCCAACCGCCGGAAGCCGACAGGTGTGGCGACGCGCGTTTCTCCGGTCAGGCAGGCGAATCTGCCAGTGGGTGCGCCGATCTGGTGGAAGTTGGCGTGGATGCGTCCCGTCACCGTGTTGATCTCGTCGAGGATGTTTTCGCCGTAGCTGGTGAGCGCTTTCTGCACGGTACGATATTCGAGCAGCTTGGCGATGGCGGGGTATTCGGCGGCCAGGGGTTGGAGTTTCCAGTTGCGGGTCGAATCGGGCACGGGAATATTGAGCCGCTTGAGAGCCTTGGTGAGCTGCACATGGGAATCCAGGTTGATGTCCATGCGCGTGGGCCCACCGAAGAGAGAGCCCTGCGCGGATTCTTCGGCGAGCATGTCCTGTAGCTCGTTGGCCAGCTTCGCGCGCCTGTGCTCGACGGCCACCAGCTGCTCGCGCCAGCGGTGCTTGTCCAGATAGATTCCGGCCAGCTCGATACCGGCGACCGGAAGGACGCATTCAAATTCGAGTTGCGCGCAACGCAGCAGCGCCTCCGTCTTGAGCCGCTCGATCAGTCGCTCGCGCAGGGGCAGCAGGATGGAAGCATCGCGCGCGGCATACTCAAGCTGCGCAGTGGATAGCTCGCCGCTCCAATCGCTCAGGCGCTCGGCCTTGTCAACTCTCTCGTCGAGGTAGCGCGCGGCGACGGCTTCGAGGCCGTGTCGCTCCTCCTGATCTCCGGCGGAGACGAGCTGGCTGGCGAGCAGCGTGTCGAAGAGACTGCCCAATTCCACGCCGAGCGTGTGGCGCGTCCACTTCGCATCGAACTTGGCATTGTGCGCGATCTTGACGGGACGGGCCGCGCCGAGGAGGCGGCGGAGCGGCTCAAGCGCATCGCTTCGCTTCGGGTCGCCGTCGCCAAAGCGATAGAGGTCTATGACGCGCACGCCGTCGGGCGCGGAGAGCTGTATGAGACGCAGGCGACCCTTGTAAGGGTCCAGATCGGTCGTCTCCGTATCGAAGCCGATGACGGGTTGATTGGCTAAAGCATCAACTTCGACGCGGAGTTCTTCCGCCGTCTCGATCAGTTTGTAATCGGATGTGCTCATTCCTGGTCTCTACACTTTCGCGCCCGTCAGATAGAAGAACCGTTTCGCCGAAGGATACGCAGTCTCCCCGCGTTGAAGCCTGTCAGCCCGTAACGTCCTGCTGCTACTGCTCGGCAGATACCGGGCGGGCGCTGATGATCAGGAGGAGCAGCAGCGCGGCCAGAGCGCCTATGCCCGCGCTCGTCAGGAATGCCGTTTGTGCCCCGCGCCAGTTCCAGAGCGCGCCCATCAAAATAGATGCCGGGAAAACCGTGATGCCGAAAGCCAGATTATACAACCCGTAAGCCGTCCCGCGCTGCTCCGGGCGGACGAGGTCTGCGACGAGCGCCTTCTCCGCGCCTTCTGCCAGACCGAAGTAGACGCCGTAGACGAGGAAGAGCACCCAGGCCATGCTGACCGAGGTGACGAAGGCGAAGCCCGCGTAGACCGCCGCGTAGAGCAGCCAGCCGGAAACGATGAGGGTCTTGCGCCCGAGGCGGTCGGAGAGATTGCCGCCGACGAGCGAACTTAAGACCTTGACCGTATGCAGCGCTGCCCACGTCAACATGATGTTGACGGCTCCGCCTCCGCTCTCGCGCAGTCGCAGGAGCAGAAAAACATCCGAAGAGTTGGCGAGCGTGAAGAGCGCCAGGATGGCCAGGAAGCGTTTGAAGTTCGCGTCGAACCCGGCGAGCGAAAGGCGCGGCGGCTCCATGGCGCTCGCGCTCCTCGTGCGCTTCTCTCGCGGCGGCTCGCTGATGAGGAAGGCCGCGACGAGGACGGAGGCCAGGGCCGGGACGGAGGCGACGAGAAAGACCTTCGTGTAGTCTGCGGCCAGCGGCGAGTCTATGTCTTTGGCGACCCAGAGAAGAATGAGGAGCCCCATCAATGGGCCGATGACTGCGCCGAGGTGATCCATCGCGCGATGAAAGCCGAAGGCCAGCCCGCGCTCTTCGATGGAGGCCGCATCGGCGATCATCGCGTCGCGCGGCGCTGTCCGAATGCCTTTACCGACGCGATCAGTGAGCCGCAGGGTCAGCACCTGTGTCCAGGAAGAGCTGAAGGCGAGAAGAGGTCGCGCCAGGCTCGCCAGCGCGTAGCCGAAGACGACCATGCCCTTGCGTCTTCCCCTGCGGTCGCTGAAATAACCGGCGAAGAGTTTCAGGAGGCTTGAGACGGATTCGGCTGCGCCTTCGATGAGGCCGATGGCGGCGGGCGTCGCGCCGAGCGTGCTTGAGAGAAAGAGCGGGAGGAGCGGGTAGATGATCTCGCTCGAAGCGTCGTTCAAGAGACTGACGAGGCTGATGATAAGGACGTTGTGCGGAAGCTGATTGTAGCGCTGCCAGAGCCCCCGCGTCGCCTCGCCCAGCTTATCCCGGCTGATCGAAGCGTCGAATTGATCGGCGGCGTCGGTGTCTGTTTCCCCCATACGGCACTCGAAGGCCGCCGCTCAACGAGAACGGTCGCGCCGCGTCGTCGTCGAAGGCTTCTCCTTCCGCTCAGGGGTGGCCCCGCCTGAGCCGTACCACCACGCCAGGCCGCCGATGAGGAGCACCAGAAGCAGCCCGCCCGCCAGAGCCAGACGAATCACCAGACGCATCAAGCGCCGCGTCACAAAGAGCAGGCCCAAGAGCGCGATGGCTATGATGGCCGTAATGATGAGCGTCATTTCCATACTTCGCTGAAGTGAGCGTTAAAGACTGAAGGACTCTCTCTCAGCCGCTTACCGCTCGCTTTTCCTGTAGCTTGCGCGGACAACCGTCTTGATGTTCCCGCGTATGTGGAAGTCGCCTTCGATCTCTACGGTGAGGGGGTCGCAGGCGCGCACGAAGTCTTCGAGGATGATGTTGATGACATGCTCGTGGAAGACCTTCACCTGCCGGAACGAGTTGATATAGAGCTTGAGGCTCTTCAATTCGATGCAGCGCTCGTTGGGGACGTACTCGATGCGTATGACGGCGAAGTCCGGGAAATCCGAGAAGGGACAGATGGCCGTAAACTCCGGTATCTCGAAGTTGATGCGTATCTCGCGCCCCACGAACTCGTAGGGGAAAGTGTCCAGCGCGTAGAGATTCATCTCCTCGCGCGGCGTCGAGCGTATATCTAGCCCCTGCTGGTTCGCTTGCGGAAGGGCTGTTTCCATGATCGTCATTCTAAAAACTCCTGAGCGCCTGCCGCCCTCATCTATCCGCAGCGTGTGCCGCAGAACTCAAGTCTCTCTCCCGGCATCCCGTCCAAGATGATGGCTGAAGCGGCTGCGCTTAAATCACCGGCAAGCATCTTACAAGAGCGCGGAGAGGGCGGGCAACCACGGGAGAGATAGGGGCGGCAGAGAGATTGAACGGGCGACGACTTACGTAGCCGCCGCCCGTTCCGGCTGCCGATAAGAGATCGGCGCGAGACATGTGCGCTCAGGCAAAGCTATGGAGTCGTATTTCCATTGCTCGTGTTGTCGTTCATGTTACCGTTCGCGTTCATGTTACCGTTCGCGTTCATGTTGCCGTTCGCGTTGCGGTTTCTATTCCTGTTCCCGTTCCCGTTTCCATTCCCGTTTCTGTTGCCGTTCATATTGGCATTCGCGTTGCCGTTCATATTGTCGCCCATAGCGCCGCCCGTGTTGGCGTTCGCGCCCATCGTCGTGCCGGACATCTCGCGGGCCATGCGCAGGTGATCCTGCACGGCGGGCAGCGTCCTTGAGGCGAAGGCCATCACGTCCGCATCCTTACCCTTGATGGTTTCGTTGCGGAAGAGCTTCTCCATATTCTGGTGATCCTTGACGCCCGCCTCTTTGATGTACATGCGGTCGAAGTCCGCGCCGGACAACCGGCGGAGCCTCTCCATCAAAGCCATGTGCTTGGCGTCCGGGCCTGTCGGCAGCGTGACGCCCTTGGTCGAAGCGACCTGCATCAAGTCCTGGTTCGCTTTCGTATGATCGTCAATCATGCGTTGCGCATACTGCTTGACGGCATCGCTCGAAGCGCGTTCAAGCGCCAGTCGGCCCAGCTCGACTTCGGCCAGGCCGCCCGCCGCCGCCGTCATCATAAACTTTGCGTCAGCAGACTTCGCCATCGCGTTCCGGCCCGTGTTGGCGTTCGCCGTCCGGCCCGGATTATTGTTGGCGTTCGCATCCTGATCTTGTTGAGCCAGCGAGAGCCCGCTCAATAAAAGGAAGACTCCCAGGATCATGAGAGTCGCCGTTAACGCTCTAGTTTTGCTCATTTCCGTTCCCCCTGTCTTGTCGTGTGAAGTTGAAAGGGCAAGCATTGATAGAGGTGTAGAGAAAGAACGCCTCCGTCAAAACTCTCTCGCTTATGTGTCCGCGCCCGTCGCCCTCTTCAGCGAACGAATGCGGTCGTGCGCTTCCTTGACCTGTGTGAACTGTCGCTCGACGATTGCTCGAATGTCCGCGGGCAGGTCTTCTTCGCCGAGCGCGTCCCCGTAGTTTCTGACAGCCGAATCTTCGCCGCGCTCGCATTCCGAGATGACGGCGGCTTCATCTTCGTCCGTCACGGCAGACTTGATATTGATCCAGCCGCGATGCAGGCTGGCGGCAATGCTGCCCGTCTGTTCCGGGTCGCCGCCCAATCGCCTGACCTCCGCTTGCAGCTCGGCTGCAAACTGCGCTCTCTGGTGCGCGTAGTTATGAAAAAGCGTTTTAAGATCACCGTTCTTAACGCCGTCGGCGGCGCTTTGAAAACCGTCCTGCCCGTCCTTGCACGTTTCGATCAGGTTGTTGAGCGTCGAGACGGCGTTCTCCTTGTCTGTAGCCATTGCCGGATAATTCTCCTTACAAAAGTTTAGAGCACAGGCCGGAGCGGCAGAAAGAAATCAACAGGGATGGACAGAGTTTGTCAGGATCAGAAAAGCACAGACGGATTCAGCGAGCAATGCTTCTGTTTTTATCCCGCTTTCTGTTTTTATCCCGTGCATCCTGTCCATCCCTGTTTGAATCTGCCCGGTTATGTCCGCCTTAGTGACTCTTAGTAAGCGGGCCGCACGCCGCTATCCGCGCCGCGACCGATGGTGAAAAACTTGATGAGCACGAGGCCCGCGATAAAGCCGCCGATGTGCGCCGCATATGCCACGCCGCCCTCCTGCGAGCCGCCGCCGAGCATGCCGAGGCCGCTGATAAGCTGGAACACGAACCAGAGCCCGATGGCGACGAAGGCAGGGACTTGCGTGAGCATACTGAACATAATGACTCGCACGCGTCGGCCCGGATAGAGAAGGATATAGCCGCCGAGCACGCCCGAGATAGCACCCGAAGCGCCGAGGCTCGGAATCAGTGGATTGCCGCCGAAAGCGATGGTCGTAAAGACGTGGGCCAATGACGCCAGCAGCCCGCAGATGAGATAGAAGACAAGATAGCGCAAGTGTCCCAGCCTGTGCTCAAGATTGTCGCCGAATATCCAGAGGAAGAGCATGTTGCCGAAGATGTGCGCGATTCCGCCGTGCATGAACATGGAGGTCAGCAGCGTGATGTAGACCGAGAAGGGAGTGGGCTGAAGTCCCGGCACGATGATGTTCTCGCCGCCCGGGACTGGGTTACGGAACTGCCTATCCTGCGTCGTCACGTCGCGCCCGGTGACGATCTCCTGCGGAACGGTCGAGAAAGCATAGGTGAACCTGTCATTCGACCCTAGCCCCTGTAGAAAGACGAAGACCAGCAGGTTGATGACGATGAGCAGGTAGTTGATGACCGGCGTCGTCGTACGGTCGGAATTATCGTCGCCTATCGGGAAGATCATGTTCGCCGTCCTCTCATGAAAAACATCAGAATTGTCGCCCCAGGGCGTTGCAAGAGTGTGACGCTTGTTTGAAGAAATAAGCGAGGAACATTAAATCACAGGTAAAGATCAGGAAAGCGCGGCTCTATCGCCAAGCCGCATCATGCAGCTTGCGTTCCGCGCAACCACGGAAACGCGCGCCGTCCGGCCTGAAAGCCTGTTTTCAAGCCGCCCTCCTCGGCTCATGGCTGCTCGACTGTGCCTTTAAGTGCGCTCATGCAGAATCATTCTCGTACACTCCCTGGCTTCGCCCGTCGCGCTTTCACTCCGTCCTGCGGTTTCCGGGGATGCCCACGCCCGCGTGAACGATGGCAGGCTCGTGATGCGTCAAAAGCTCGTAGCCTTCGGAGCGCGCGACGAAGGTGGCCGCCGTAATGTCGCCCGCGACGTTTAAGGTCGTGCGGCACATATCCAGGATGCGGTCTACGCCGAGGATGATGGCGATCAGCGCCGGATTGACGTTGATGGTGGCGAGCACGCCGATGATGAAGGGGATAGAGCCCGAAGGCACGCCAGCCGTGCCGATGCCGCCGAGGATGGCCAGATAGACGACCATCAACTGCTGCCCTAAGGAGAGATCAACCCCGGCCAGTTGCGCCAGAAAGAGCACGGTCACGCCTTCGTAGAGAGCCGTTCCGTTCTGATTGGCCGTCGCGCCCACGGTCAGCACGAAGCTGTTAATCTCCTGCGGCACGCCGAGGTTCTCTTCCGAGACTCTCAGCGCCGTCGGCAGGGTCGCATTCGACGAAGAGGTCGAGAAGGCCGTCAGGATGACGGTCTTGATGCGCCGGAAAAATTCCAGGGGCGAGATACGCGAAAGGAAATAGACCGAGAGCGAATAGACGCCGAACATGTGTATGGAGAGCCCGAGCAGCACCGTGACGACGAACCAGGCGAGCGCCTGAAGCAGGTCGAGCCCGAAGCGCGCAGTGTTATTAAAGAGCAGGCACGCGACGGCGTAGGGCGCGATCTTCATAATCATGTCTATGATCTTCGCCGTGATCTCATAAATCGCTTCGAGGCCGCGCAGCAGCGGCGCGGCCACCTGGACAGGGATGAGCGTGATAGCGATACCGACGATGAGCGCGAAGAACATCAGGTGAAGCATGTTCGGCGTCTCGGAGGCGATGGCCGCCACAGGGTTCGACGGCACGATGGTTTTCACCACGGAGAGGAGGGCCGAATCCTGATTGGACGCGCTGCTCTTCTGTGCCTCCTCCACGCTCTTGGCCGCCACAGAGCCGTAGCGCTGTTGCAGCGCGGCTGAAGTCGCCGGGTCAATGCGCTTGCCCGGCCTGATCGTGTTGGCGAGCGTCAGGCCGATCACCACCGAGATGGCCGAGATGATCAGACAATAAGCGAAGGATTTGAGCCCGACGCGCCCCAGCTTCCGTATGTCGCCGATGCCCGCCACGCCGACCACAAGCGAGGAGAAGACGAGCGGCACGACGATCATCAACAGCAGTCGCAGGAAGAGTTGGCCCAGTGGGCCCGTGATGTTATCCACCACCCAGACGACTCTCGGATGGTCGCCGCCAAGCACCCTGTTGACCGTCACGCCCGCCACGACGCCGACGGCAAGCCCCAGGAGAATGCGCGTATGCAGCGGCATTCCCTTCGGGCGATCAGGCGTCTCGTCGTCAAGGTCTGTCGTGACCTCTCGCTCGAAAGCATCCGTCTCTATCTCAGGCCGAGAGCGCCGATCATTACGTTTATCAGCCATCGCTTAACCTCAGTGACAAGATGGTTATGAGTCATGAGTGACGAGTGAAAGACGAGCACTTGCTTTTCACTCATCACTCATCACTGTTTTTACCGTCCCCAGCGCAGCTTGTCGCGCAGCACGTCGAAGTAGTTTCTGTTGGTCGGTTGCACGAGGTTGAAGGTCGTGCGGCTCTTTCTAATCAGGACGCGGTCGCCGACCATGAGGGGGAATCCGACCTGCCCGTCGAGCGTCAGGGCCACCTCTTCATCCGGGGTCTTTAAAGAGAGTTCGATCAGGGAGTCGTCGGGGACGACAATCGGGCGGTTCGATAAAGTGAAAGGACAGATGGGCGTGATGACGACGGCGTTCATCGAAGGGTAGATGACGGGGCCGCCCGCCGAAAGGTTGTAGGCGGTCGAGCCCGTCGGCGTCGAGACGATCAGGCCGTCGGCGCGAAAAGAGTTGACGAACTGACCGTTGAGGCTCGCCTCGATCTCGATGATGCGCGCGAGCGCAGACTTGTTGATGACGACATCGTTGAGGACGCGCGAGTGTAGCAATCGCTCCTCGCCGCGAAACTGATCGGCTGCCAGCATCACGCGCGAGTCCAGGCGAAAGTCGCCTTCAAGGATGGACTGGAGCGCGGGAAACATCTCCTCCATCTTGAACTCGGCGAGATAGCCAAGGCTCCCGTAGTTGATGCCGAGCACAGGGACGACGCTATCGCCCATCATCCGCGCCGTGGCGATCATCGTCCCATCGCCGCCGAGGACGACGATCAGATCAACGCTCGCGGCCAGGCGGTCGCTCTCCACAGTCTCGATGGCGCAGCCGGTCTCGTGCTCGATTCGCTCGCGCTCGACATCCGGGCCGCCGATGAGCCTGATGTCGCGCTCGTTGAGCCACTCGACGAGATGACAAATGGTCTTCAACGCATCCTGTTGATGCGGCTTGACGACGACGCCGATACGACCAATAGCGGACTTCATCATCTAGACCTTAACGACTCAAGGCGTAAGGCGAGCCTTACGCCTCCGGCACAAAAGCGTGCGAGGGACTTCCTGCCGCAGCCCTTCCGACTGAAAAGTTTCTGCTTGTGATTACTTTAAGAGACCGAAGCGGATGATACCCGCGCCCGCTTTGAAGAGCAAGAATGAAAAAGCGGATGTCGGATGCCAGTGATTGGCGTACAACTAGCAGCCGACAGCTGAGATCAAGCATCTGTTCTTCATCCTTTCTTTATGCGCCGTGTGGCCCAGACACGAGAGAGGCGTTCAAGCTCAGCGCCGTCCGAGGCGGGGTCAACGAGGCAGAGCCAGAGCGGGGTGGGCAGCCAGGCCCAGGCCGAGCCGTAAACAGCCGTGTTCAATTGTTCGATGCGATGCTCGGCGCGTGCCTCTAAAGAGACGGGAGGCAAATCCTCCCAGCGGTCATAGCAGGCGTGTTGAATGCAGGGCGCGGGCTTGGCGCGAGAGTGGACGAGGCATCCGGCTTTCGGCTCGTAGAGCGGACAGGCGTAGGTCTGCGCGAAGGTGTCGCCCGAGGGGCGCAAACGGTAGCGCGTGACCGCTTCGCGTGCCCGGCTGTAAACCTCGCGCTTCTCGTCCTCCGTCAATCGCGGCGTGCGTTGCAGAGTCTCGCGGATGGCAACGGCTTCGAGCCTTGTGATATGGACGTTGACGAAATGCGCGTCCGTGCAGCATGTGCCGCGCACGGGACACGTACGGCAATCCGCCGCCGCGTGCTCGTAATTGAGCTTGATGTGAGTTTGATAGGAAGCCTTAATGCGCTGCAAACGCGACAGCGCCTCCGGCTCTTCCAGGCTATGCAACGCTTCTGCCTTTTCCGTAGCAAGCGAGGAACTCAATGTTCCCGTCCGCGCCTCGTACGGGCGACTCCATCACTCCGCATAGACGCAGGCCCAGCGCACGTGCCGCGCCGTTGACTTCTTCAATGACCCGCTCGCGCTTGGCATGATCTGTGACGATGCCGCCGCGCCCGACTTCACCTCGTCCCACCTCGAACTGCGGTTTGATGAGCGTAATGATATTGGCCTCGCTCGTCAACAGAGGGGGGATGGCGGGCAGGACTTTGGTCGCCGAGATGAAGGACACGTCCATCACCGCCAGGTCGAACTTCAAAGCAAAATCCTCCGGCTTCAGGTAGCGCGCATTGACGCCCTCTCTGACTTCGACGCGCGGATCGTTCCTCAGCCGCCAATCAATCTGATTATGCCCGACATCCAGGGCCAGGACTCGCCGCGCGCCGTGCTGCAACAGGCAATCCGTAAACCCGCCCGTCGAAGCGCCCACGTCCAGGCAGTCCAGACCATGAACATCCAGCGCGAACTCCCTGAGCGCCGCTTCCAGTTTCAAACCGCCGCGCCCGACGTAGCGCGCAGCAGGGTCGCCCGAGCCCTTGATGCGAATCTCAGCGCCCGGCTCAAAACTCTCCGAGGGCTTCTCCACGCGCTGCTCGCCGACGAGCACGACGCCCGCCATCACCATCGCCTGCGCCTTCGTGCGCGACTGCGCCAGGCCACGCTCGACCATCAGCTTGTCTATACGCTCCCGTTTCATCGCGCTCACACTTTATCGCACAAATCGCCCGGACGCTCAGTGTAGTAATACCAAGCTGCAATAGAAAAAGAGGCCAGTACCGCCCGAGGTCTCGGGCGGGTCTTTCAACATTGGCAACCCGCCCGAGACCTCGGGCGGTACTGACTGCGCGACCCCGCGCCCTCTCTTTGAACTTAGTATAAAGCAGGCGCGGGCCGGGAAAGCGAAAAGGCCGGAAGCGTCTCATGAGGACGCATCCGGCCTTAACTGGAAAAAGTCAGCGGCGAGCTCTTCAGGGGCGCTGCCCCTCGAATATCTCTCTGATGCGATTCAGCTCACGCGCGCCGCGCTCAATCTGCTGGTTAACGTCTGTGTCCCTCTCGTCGTTCTCACGAGCGCGACGGCGGCGCTCTCTCTTCTGCCTCTTAATCTCGCGCTCATCATCCGCCGCGATTCTCTCGTCACGATCTCGCGCCTCGCGCTCGCTCTCTTTTCTCACGCGCTCTTCCCGCGGGCGCTGGCGCACCTCTACGGGCGGTATCACTTCCTCCTCATCACGCTTCGGCCTGCTGTCACGCGCCGTCTGTTCGACCGGAGCATTTGAGGCCGTCGTGCGCTCAACAGGCTCCGAGGTTCTTTCCGATGCTGCCGTGGCGGTGGTAGCCGGCAACTGTTGCGCAGGCTGCTGCTGCGCTGTCGTGTCCGTCCCTATGGTCGTGGTGGCCTGGGGCGAAGTCGCGCTCTGCTGTGGCTGTCGGCTTCTGTAGAGTCCGATCGCAAATCCACCGGCGATGCCCGCGCTGACGGCAAGTAGGACTACCAGGGCAAGCAGGGGGAAGCTTCTGGACTTCTGAGCCTCCGCGATTGGGACGACCGGACGCGCGCCCAGTGTCGCTTCCGCATCGAAGAGCGGCGCGGGAACGGTCGTCGAGCCATCGAAATCTCTGGCCGGACTCGCCTCGCGTGAAGCCCCACCGAGCGGAATAATAATCTTTCTTTTTTGTTCCATCTCTTTTTCAGGCGCTCGCAGTCGGGAATGAAAACGCCGTCCTGCCTGTGACAAATTTACCGCGATAAATTATAGCAAAATGGGGGCCACGACGGCGATAGGAGAGGCTCACGCGTTTCCCTTTAAATATCGCCCCGCTTAACTGGACTTTGATGCATGAAGAGCCGATAGGGTACGCCGGGAACACGATATAGTGTATGGGAAATAGCCTGCCCCGCCTGCCCGTGAAAGGGGGACGGGGCATGTGCTTAAAGCAGGCTAAATCAAGCGTCGGCGAGGAAGAGCCATTCTTTAGTGGCCGCCTGAAAGGTAAGCTTTAGATTTGAACCTTCTGTCGCTTGGCGCGACGATCGTCCAGGACTTCTATGCTCTCTTTAACGCGCGTGTAGATGCCGTCCGCGTCCAGACCGTACTTGGCCAGCAGCAGCTTCGCATCGCCGTGCGTGACGATAGTGTCCGGGACGCCCATACGCACGACGCGCACCTTGTCTTGAAGGCCGTTCTCCTCCAACAACTCCATGACGGCAGAGCCGAAGCCGCCCGCCAGGTATGCCTCCTCGACCGTCAAGATCAGTCGCTTGGTGCGTGCCAGCGCAAGCAGGAGCGCCGCATCGAGCGGCTTTGCGAAGCGCGCGTTGACCACTGTCGTCTCGATCCCGTCGGCTGCAAGCCTCTCCGCAGCTTTGAGCGAGGGCATAACCATCGAGCCGTAAGCGACAATCGCCACGTCGCCGCCGTCGCGCAGGATTTCGCCGCGACCGATCTCCAAAAGCGCAGGCTCGCGGCTCGTGTCCACGCCGACGGCGTTGCCGCGCGGGTAGCGCAGAGCCGCAGGGCCCGGATGCTCTATGGCCGTGAGCAGCATGTCGCGCAGCTCGGCTTCGTCCTTCGGGGCCATCAGCACCATGTTCGGCATCGGGCGCATGTAGGCTATGTCGAAGAGCCCGTGATGGGTGGGCCCATCGCCGCCCGCTATGCCGCCGCGATCAAGCGCAAAGGTCACGGGCAAGTTCTGCAAGCAGATGTCGTGAATGACCTGATCGAAGCCGCGCTGTAAGAAGGTCGAGTAGATGGCGGCCACGGGCTTCAATCCTTCGCAAGCCATGCCGCCGCAGAAGGTGACGGCGTGCTGCTCTGCGATGCCGACATCGAAAGTCCTTTCGGGAAACTTTTCGAGCGCCATGTTGATGCCCGTCCCGTCCGGCATCGCTGCGGTGAGGGCCACGATCTTTTCATCCTTGGCCATCAGCTCGCACATCGTCTGTCCGAAGACGCTCGTATAGGTGGGAGCAGAGGAGGCGGACTTAATTGCCTGCCCCGTCGCCAGATCAAACGGCCCCGTCGCATGCCACTTGTAGTAGTCCTTCTCGGCTGTCGAATAGCCTTTGCCCTTGGTCGTCAAAGCGTGGACGATGACGGGCCCATCCGTAATCTTTTGCGCCTCGCGCAGCGCCGCCACCAGCGCGCGCGGGTTGTGGCCGTCAACGTAACCTATGTACTTGAAGCCCAGCTCGTTGACGAGCGCGCCCGGAAGCACAGCCGCCGCCAGCGCATCCTTGACCGTCTTGGCCGCGTGATGCAGCGTCTCGCCTAAAGCCGGGATAGAGAGCAGCGTCTCGCCCACCTCGCCTTTGAAGCGATGATAGCCCTGCGCTCCGCGCAAGCGATTGAGATAACCCGTCAACGCGCCGACCGCCGGAGCGATAGACATTTCGTTATCGTTTAAGAGCACGATCAGGCGCGTCTTCAAATGGCCCGCCTGGTTGATGGCTTCCATCGCCATGCCGCCCGCCAAGCTCGCATCGCCGATAATGGCGCATACGTGATGCGACTCTCCCTTGCGATCACGCGCAATCGCCATCCCGAGCGCGGCGGAGAGCGACGTTGAAGCGTGGCCCGCTCCGAACAGGTCATATTCGGATTCGTCGCGCTTGAGAAAGCCGCTGATGCCGCCGTATTGCTTGATGCCCGGCAGCAGCTCTCGCCTTCCGGTCAGAATCTTATGGGCGTAAGCCTGGTGGCCCACGTCCCAGACCACGCGGTCGCGCGGCGTGTCGAAAGCATAATGAAGCGCCACGGCCAGTTCGACAGCGCCTAAGCTTGCGCCCGTGTGGCCGCCCACACGCGCCATCGTTTCGAGGATGTACTGGCGAATCTCATCCGCCACTTCGGTCAATTGGTCCGGGCGCAGGCTGCGCAGGTCGGCGGGCGAGTTGATTGTCTCTAGGAGTCTCATAAGCGTGCGTATTTTACTCTGTAAGACCGGATTTAGCTATCTCTGGAATTATCTAAAGACCATCGGCGGAAGAGGTCTTCTGGCGCGTTCAGCCGGGCTCACCCCGCCTCCTTTGCCCGGTAAAGGGCTTTATAACAGGAAAGCCGCGCCCGGGTCAATACATAAAACGGGCCGCCGCTTGCGCCCGACAAATTTTCCAGACCAACGGCACGGCTCGCTCGTCTAAAGGAGCGTGCCGGTATTCAAGTTGATACTGCACCGCTGAAGCCCTCAACAGGCGTCGGCATCCACCATCTCAAGACAAGAGATAAACATTTAGGACTTCTGGAAGGAGTAATCGAATAATGTCTTTGCGAGGTAAATCAGTTCTGGCCGCTCTGACGCTTGGCCTGGCACTCAGCATCAGCGCTCCCGTCTTCGCTCAGCAACCGCAAACGAACGGGCCAGGTCCCGACGCGCATCGTGGCGAGCGTGGAGGAAGAGGCGGCGGCCCGCGTCATCGCGGAAAGCGTGGGGGCGACTTGGGCATGTTGCGGATTCTGCGCGAGCTCAACCTGACCGAAGCGCAGCAGCAGCAGGCACGCACGATCGTTGAAAATCATCTGGCCGCTATCAAACCGCAGCGCGAAGAGCTGTCCAGGCTGCGCGAACAGAGAGAACAGGGCGCGGTGCAGGGTGATGTGTCCCAGCGGGCGAAAGAGCTGCGCGCGCAGATTCAGGAATCAATGAAGAACACGCGCGCTCAATTGCTGAATATTCTGACGGCTGAACAGCGCGCCAAGTTCGATCAGATGGAGACGGAATTCAAGGCGCGTCGAGAGCAGATGCGCGAGCGCCATCGCCGGGATCGTCAGGGTAACGAGCAGCAGTAGAAGCTCGAACGAACCCGTAGGCAAAGTTAAGCGGCCCGCGACTGGTTATTGCAGTGTCGCGGGCCGCTTTCTATTTTTTCGATCAAGGCTTAAAGAGAGATTGCGCGGCGCAGCCGCAGCACGGCGACCTCCGGGCGCGAGCCGAGCCGCACGGGCAGCCCTATGACGCCCGTGCCGCGCGAGACGTAAAGCTGCGTGCCGCCACGCTCGTAGAGCCCGCGCTCGTACTTCATCTCGTCAGAGATGAAGCGCGCGGGTGAGCCGATCAAAGGTAGTCTCACCTGCCCTCCATGCGTATGGCCGCTCAGGATAAGAGAGACGCCACGGGTTTCCGCATGATCGAGCACGCGCGGCTGGTGCGAGAGCAGCACTGAAGGGCGCTTGTGATCAAGGCCATGGAAGGCGCGGGCCCAATCCGTCCGGCCCCAGGACCAGTCGTCCACGCCCGCCAGTTGCAGCGCTTCGGAGCCGCGTCTGAGCAGGGTATTGGCATTGCCGAGCACGCTGATATGCGCGCGTTCCAGAGCGCGCGTCGTCAGTTGAGCGTCCGTGTAATAGTCATGATTGCCGAGCACGGCCCAGACGCCCTCCGGCGCAGTCAATGCGCCCAGCGCTTCGGCGCAAGGCTCTATGTAGCGACGGTACATCGTCGTGTAATCGCCGGTCAGGGCAACGAGGTCCGGGCGTGCGCTCTGGGCCAACTCGACGACGCGACGCACTTCTGCGAGCGAGACGATGCGGCTGTGATGCACGTCTGAAACCTGCACGATGCGAAAACCGTCGAAGCTCCCGGGCAGGTCGCGTATAAAGATGTCGGTCTCGGACAATTCGTAATGGCCGGGCTCGACGAGGCCCGCATAAGCGGAGGTCGCAGAGATGGCCAGAAGAGGCGCGGCGGCCACTCCCGACAGGAATTGTCTTCTCGTTAACTTGAATTCAGACATCGTGCCCTTGATTGTAACACCCGAAACCACGCTTTAGCGTTTCGGGGCGACTCATAAGCAAAGCGCCGAGAGGCGCAAAGAAGAGAGTTGACAGCGATGGACAGGATGAACAGGATAAGAAAAGCAAGGACGAATTAGAACTAAAGACAGATTCATTGCAGCAATGCTTTCATCTTTCATCCTGCTTTTAGTCCTGCATCCTGACCATCTCTGTCCATCCCTGTTAATTACTCTGCGGCGTGCCTCGCCTTGACAATCTACGCTCGCGCATTAGAATAAGTTTTCGCCTGAGAAAGAGGCGGGCACGGAGATGTGGCCGAGTGGCTGAAGGCGGCGGTTTGCTAAACCGTTATGGGTCAAAAGCCCATCACAGGTTCGAATCCTGTCATCTCCGCCATCAATTTGAAAGGTCAGAGGTCAGAGGCTAGAGGTCAGTGAAAGGCAGAGGTTCTTACTGATCTCTAGCCTCTGACCTCTTTTTTATTATGACGATTCGCGTTCGCTTCGCACCGTCCCCGACCGGCTACCTGCACATCGGCTCGGCGCGCACGGCGCTCTTCAACTGGCTCTATGCGCGCCACGAGGGCGGGAAGTTTCTGCTGCGCATCGAAGACACGGACGTGCAGCGCTCGACGGAGGCTTCGAGGCGCTCGATCATAGAGGGGCTCGAATGGCTCGGTCTGGACTACGACGAAGAGATCGTCTTTCAATCGAGCAACTTCGAGAAGCACCGCCGGGCGGCTCTACGTCTGCTCGCAGAGGGCAAAGCCTATCGTGACTTTACGCCGAAGGCGGAGCGCACGGACGCAAACGTCAAGCAGGGCATCGCCGAGCGCGCACGCGCCGCCGCCTCAGAAGGCACAGACCAACGCAGCAATCCTTACCGCGAGCTTTCAAGAGAGGAGTCTGAGCGGCGAGCCGCTGCGGGCGAGCCCTTCGCCGTTCGCTTGAAAGTAGCGCGCGAGGGAAGCACGCGCTTCGAGGATGCCGTCTACGGTACGCAGGAGCGCGATTATGCGGAGATCGAAGACCTAGTGCTGCTGCGCTCGGACGGGCATCCGCTCTATAACCTGTCGGTCGTCCTAGACGATATAGAGATGGGCATCACGGATGTCATTCGCGGGCAAGACCATTTGACGAACACGCACAAGCAGATTTTGATCTACGAGGCTCTCGGCGCAAGCCCGCCGCGATTCGCACACCTGCCGCTGATACTCGCGCCCAACAAAGGCAAGCTCTCCAAGCGCAAGCACGGCGAGGTCGTCTCCCTGACGACATATCGTGACCGTGGATTTTTGCCCGCAGCCTTTCGTAACTTCCTTGCGCTGCTCGGCTGGTCGCCTGACACGGATCAGGAGATCATGACGCTCGAAGAGCTGACGGAAAAATTCTCGCTCTCCGGTATCGGACGTGCTAACGCCATCTTCAACTTCAGCGAGAGCGATCCCAGGCAGTGGACGGACGCCAAGGCCGTCTGGATGAACGCCGAATATATTCGCACGCTGCCGCTCGCGGAGCTGTTGCCGATGCTCAAGGCTGAGCTGCGCGCTAATAAGCTCTGGCGCGACGAATACGAGGATGATGATCGTGAGTGGTTCGAGAAAACAGTTGACCTCATTCGCCAGCGCTTCTTCACGCTCAAGGATTTCTCCGATCAGGGACGAGCATACTTCTCCGACGATTTCGATTTCGACGAGGCGGCGCTCAAGAAGAATCTCTACAAGGAGCCGCGATTGAGGGAGATGCTGCCACGATTGGCGGCGCGACTTGAAAAGGTCGAGCCCTGGACGGCTGAGACAATCGAGGCCGCTTTGCGTGCCTACGCCGAGGAGGCCAATGTGAAGGCCGGCCTTCTCATCAACGCCGCGCGCACGATGCTGACAGGGCAGGCCGTGGGCCCATCCATGTTCGAGGTCTTCGAGATCATCGGGCGCGAGCGCTCCGTCCAACGCCTGCGAAGCGCCCTCCCCTGGTCTGACTTCGACGCGCAGTGACAGGAGAGGAAATTAACAGGGAAGGACAGAGATTGCCGGGATAAAGAAAGAAGAGATGAAACATTCATCAAGCATTGCTTTCGTCTTTCACCCTGCTTTCTCTTCTTATCCTGACCATCTCTGTCCCTCCCTGTTAATTTCTGCCCTACAGTTAAATTCATGGAGTATGTCATGCTAAAAACTTTATCTCTGGCAGCGATGCTGACGCTGGCCTTTGCGCCACAGGGCTTCGCGCAAAATAGTAATACGTCCACGCAGACGACAGGCAGCCGTACCTCTTCGGCTAACACTTCCACGCGGACTGCGCCTGCGGCGAAAACGCCCGCCGCACGCACGCAACAGGCGGAGACTCCCGCGACCGAAACGACGACGACCACGCGCACAAGGCGTGCGAGCAGTAGCAGCAATCAAGCGGGCGGGAGAGACGCGGCGGCGGAAGGCGTGCTCGCCGCTTTCGACAATTTGATAGAGGGCATACGCCGTGCAGACGTAAACGCAGTGACGGGCATTTACTGGAACTCGCCGCAATTGATTCTCTTCAACCACAACGGCACAGTCACGAAGGGCTGGGAGCAGATGCGCAAGAACCGTGAAAGCTCTTATCCCGAATTGAAGGATGTCAAGATCGAGATCCGTGACAGGCGCGTACAGATGCTCGGACGCGACGGTGCGGTCGTCACCTGCCTGTGGACGCAGTCGCAGACCTTTCGCGGCACGCCCGAGAACGCCTCGGGACGGATGACGCTCGTCTTTCGCCACATCGGCACAGCATGGAAAGCTATTCACCTGCATACTTCGCCGGACGCCCCGGACCCCGCGCGCGTACTCCCCTCGGAACGAACGACCGAGCAGACTCCGAAACCGACGCCGAAGCTCACAACGACGCCGTAAGAAAGAACAGATGCCAGATGCCGGATGTTAGATATTAGAGCGGATTGCGAATAACCGTATGGATGTTGCTTTGGCGGCACTGACCTGATAGTCATTCGCAGCCCGCTCTAGTGAATGGCTTTCACTAATATCTAACATCCGGCATCTGCTTTGATGCTTTGCCTCATCGCTTTAGTGAGGAGGTTCGTGTAGACTGACATCAAGACAAGTTCGGAAGGGGAAATAAAGATGGATTGGATGAACCAACTGAGCGGGATATTGCAGCAATACTCGGGCGCGCAACCCGGTCAAGCGCCGGACACGGTGCATGACGACTTCGATCAATTCGCGCAGGCTGCGCCGCAATCGGCGCTCGCAGACGGCCTGGCGGCGGCATTCCGCTCGAACCAGACTCCCGCCTTCGGCCAGATGGTCGCGCAACTGTTCGGCAACGCCAGCGGCCAGCAACGCGCAGGCATACTCAACACGCTGATCTCGACGCTTGGGCCAACGATTGCGGCCCAGCTATTTTCACAGACGGGCGCCTCTGGTCTCGCCGGGCTGTTGAGCGGAGGGCAGCGTGAGGTCACGGCTGAACAGGCCGAGCAGGTCTCGCCCGAAGCCGTCAGCCAGATCGCCGAACATGCGGAGAGGAAAGACCCTTCTATCGTCGATCAGGTCAGCAACTTCTATGCTGAGCACCCGACGCTCGTCAAAACTCTTGGCGCGACGGCTCTCACCATAGCGCTCGCCAAGCTCGCACAGCGGCAACAGGGATAAGCGTCAGGGATGAATTATCGAGCCCCGCATTTATCTGGCGGCTGAGAGCGCATGGGCCTGTCGTCAATCCCTTCGATTTCACAAAGCGAAAAGACTCGCATCGGAGCACTAGTGCTCCGATGCGAGTCTTTTCTGTTTGCGCTTGCGCGAACGGCTCAACCATTCACGCGAAACTTTCAGCGGTCTCTGGAGAATTGCACGGAAACGATCTGCCAGCGCCCCTGCCGCTTCTCATATCTTCGCATGAACCTGTAGGGCGGGCTCAGAAACTCCTGATCTCCATAGCGGCCTCTGACGACGGCTCGCCCGGTCACTACGCCTGCGTCACCGTTGACCGTGGCTTCAACGCCGTCGGTATCTACGGCCAGGAAGGTGAAATCCTGATTCTCAAGCAGCGCCAGGCGCTCGGCCTTATCGCCCACTCTGCCGAAGCGATGCAGGACGACGAAGTCATCGGCGAGCACGCTGTCTAAAGCGGCCACGTCGCGCTCTATGTGCGCGTCCAGGTAACGGCGCTCGACCCTTAATAGCTCCTGCTCCTCGCCGCTGTACGGGGCAGCCGGATGGCGCTCAGCGCTCCAGGGAGCAGCGATGGTGATGCCGATTAAAAAGGTCGCCAGCGAGACAAACAGATAGATGATATTTCGCCACATGTTTTTTACTCCTGTAATTCTGCTGATGACGTTACCACAGGCGCGACGGGCGAGACAAGACCCTTTCTTCACTTCTTGACGACAAAAGAGAGAAAAGCCGCCTGCTGGATAGTAGCAGACGGCTTTCCGGTGAACTGTTTGGATTGCCCTGAGCCTGGTGTGCCTGTGGTGTGCCGTTTAAATTGCAAAGGCACTAAACCGAGTCACGTCTGGACAGAAAATCCCAACATATTCGGGCTATCAGTCCAGTGGCTTAGGACTCAGCCACCTCACTGTGATAAGAACTCATACTTTTTTGATCACCTCCTTTCCAGTGTTAAGAGGATAATAAATGACAACAGCTAGTGCGTCAAGAACTCTTTTCACTCCCTATCTTGTGGTTCATCGAGTGTGACCGATGGAAGGCCAGGCGACCATCAACGTAGACGTCCTGCGCGTGTTCTATGCCGAAGAAGTAAGCGATCTCGCGATAGTCCGCGCAGTCGTGAATGGAGAAGTCCGCGCGCTTGCCCTCTTCAAGCGAGCCCAGCTCATCGCCTCTGCCGAGGCTGTAAGCGGCATTGACGGTCGCTGCCGTGAGCGCTTCGGCTGTCGTCATCTTCATGTGCGTCGAAGCGAGCGAGAGCACCATGGGCATCGAGACGGTCGGCGACGAGCCCGGATTAAAGTCCGTCGCAAGCACGACACAGAGCCCAGCCGCGATCATCTCTCGCGCCTGCGGGTAACGCTCATGCCCGAGCGCGTAGACGGAAGCGGGCAGCAGCACCGGCTGCACGCCCGCAGATTTAAGCCTTGCGATTCCCGCCGCGTCCGTATGCTCAAGATGATCTGCGGTCACTGCGCCCAGCTCCGCCGCGAGTTGCGCGCCGCCCGAAAGCGAGAGCTGATCGGCATGCACGCGCAGCCGCAATCCCAGAGAGCGCGCCGCCGTCAGGACGGCCCTGGATTCGTCGTTAGTGAAGGCCGCACTGTCACAGAACACGTCGCAATACTCTGCCAGGCGCTCACTATCAATGCGCGGCAGCATCTCTTCGATGAGGAGCGCGACATACTCTGCGCGACTATCTTGATACTCTTCCGGGATGGTATGTGCGCCGAGGAATGTCGGCACGTAACGAAGCGGCGTCTCGTCGTCGAGCCGCCTGATCGCGCGCAGGATTTTCAACTCGTCCTCGACCGTGAGGCCGTAACCGGACTTGGCTTCGACGGTCGTTGTGCCCGCGCGCAGGAACCATTCGCCGTAGCGCCTGCCCGCCCTGACCAGTTCTTCGAGCGTTGCGGCACGCGTTCGCCTGACGGTCGAGCGGATGCCGCCTCCGCGCTCGGCGATCTCCAAGTATGTGGCCCCGCCCGCGCGCTCGTCATACTCGTCCGTGCGCGTTCCGGCGAAAACCGGGTGCGCGTGCGCGTCAACGAATCCCGGCAGCACGACGCGCCCTCCGGCGTCCACAACCTCGCAGTCACCTTCGATCAGCGGCTCGATCTCACGGCGCGCCCCGACCTTCAGGATGCGACCCTCGCGCACCATCATCGCCCCGTCTTCGATGATGGAAAGCTCCCGCATCGCCTCGCCCGTGCGTGGCCCACGCTCTGAACTCCCGAGCGTGACAAGCTGCGAACAGCCAAGGACGGCGAGCGTTTGAGAAGGGCGGAGGGCGGAGGGCGGAGGGATGAAAGAATCGCTATTCAAGTCGAATGATTTCTTATTCACCCCTCATTCCTCCGCCCTCATCCCCATCTTACGGTGTCTGCCTCATGTGGCGGTCTAGAAAATCCACCATTAAGGGATAGACGATGAGGCGGTTCGAGAGCTTGTTGATTCCGTGTCCTTCATCGTCGAAGAGCTTGTATTCGACGGGCGCGCCGCGCTCGCGCAGAGCCTTGACGATCTGCTCGGCCTCCGTGTAAGGGACGCGCGGGTCGTTCTTGCCTTGAATGACCATCAGGGGCGTACGGATGCGCGCGACCTTGCTCAGCGGCGAGATGGCGCGCAGGAATTCCCTGTCTCTCTCGAGTGAGCCGTACTCGACCTCGCGCAGCTTGCGGCGATAGCCCGAAGTGTTCTGTAGAAAACTCTCGAAGTTGGCGATGCCGACCGTGTCGACCGCCGCCGACCAGATGTCGGGATAAAGCGTGATGGCCGCGAGCGTCATATAGCCGCCGTAAGAGCCGCCCATCACGGCGATGCGCTGTGGGTCTGCTCCGCCCTGCGTCTTTAACCAGTCCACGGCAGCCGCCAGGTCTTTCACGGAGTCCTCACGATTGCGCACGTCGTCCAGATGCGTGAAGGTCTTCCCGTAGCCCGTGCTCCCGCGCACGTTCGGCGCAAGGATGGCGTAACCGCGCGAGAGGAAATACTGATTGATAGAGTTGAAGTCGGGTCGAGACTGACCTTCGGGCCCTCCGTGGACGCTGACGATGACGGGCAGCTTGCGCCCTGAACCGGCGCTCAAGCTCACCTGCGTACCGGAGAGGTTGACCGTTCCGCTCAAGACCGGCAGCGCACCGTTGCTGGTCGCAACCTGAACAGTTGAAGTCCCGGCGCTGGCCGCGACTACACTCTGCGGGCGGTAGTACCAGGCGGGTATCTCGCGCCCGTCGAAACTCTTGTAGTGAATCAGCTCGGGCTCGACGAAGGAGGACTGCGGAATGCCCGCGCGCGAGCTATGCGTGACCTGCGCGATGGTGCGAGCGCGCACGTCGTAGAGCCATATGTCCGTGTTGAAGCGTGCGCCGTTGAAGCTGAAGGCGAGCTTGCGATTGTCGCCTGAGAATTCCAACCCGGCGACGACGCCCTTGCCCGGAAGCTCGACAGGTGTGCCCTTGGGCCCAAGAGTGCCATCAGGATTGACTTCGCGCACGAAAAGCTCGCTGAAGCCGTCGCGGTTGATCGTGTAGGCAAACATGCGCCCGTCGTCAGATATCTCGGTCGAGCCCACGTCCCACTGCGTATCGTCGAGAATCTCGACGCGCTTGCTCTGCAAGTCCATCTGCGCAAGCGATATGAATTCGCGCTTGTCGTTGGTGCTGAACAGAATCGAGCGATTGTCGCGCGTGAAGTGAACGTCGCCGAACTCTGCCGCGCCCTCGTGCGGCGTGAGATGAGTCGCCTGTTTGGTCGCAATGTCAACGAGGTACAGATCGGAGTCTAAACTCAGCTCTTCGCCCTCGTGCGAGACGATGAGTTGACGATCATCGAAAGACCAGGCGTATGGATTATTGGAGCCGTCCTGTTGATAGACCAACTGCTCGCGCCCCGTTGCGACCTCCATAATGTACACGTCGAAGTAGTCAGGATTGCGCTTGTTCGACGAGTAGCTGATACGCTTTCCGTCGTGCGACCAGGAGCCGAAGTTATGCCTGATCCTCGGCGTATTCGTCAGCGCCCGGATCTGCGACCCATCGGCGGAGAGCCAGTAAAGCTGCGCGTTCTCGTTTCCGCCCACAGCCTTGCCGAAGAGCAAGCCCGTGCCGTCGGGCGACCATTGAACGAACTCCACCCTGTCCGTATAAAAAGTTAGCTGATCGGGCCAGCCTCCCTGCGCGCCGACCATCCAGACCTGCGACGTGCCCGTGATGTTGGTCAGAAAGGCTACGCGGTCGCCCGCGGGCGAGATGGCGGGCGTAGCTGCGCTGCGTATATTCAGGTAACGATCAATCCCGTAGCTTTCGCGTGTGGCAGCCGCGCTCGCGCTCAAGACCTGTGCGCGGACAGAAGCGATGGGCGCGGTGACCAATAAAAGCGCCATTACGATGACCGAGCTTCGTACTCTTTTCATAGCGAGGTTCTCCTCAATGCTGATGTGTTTAGGTTGCAGAGGAAGTGTGATCATGAACGATGCGCCATCCCTCTCTAGTGCGCCGCAGGATGAGCGTGAAGCGACCGTGCGGCGTGAAAGCCAGGCGCGACAGTTGCCAGCGACCGAACGCGACAGCCGTATCACTATTGACCGGCACGATCTCGATCTCTAAAAACGAGAGCGTTCCCATCTTCTCGCGCGTGTCATAGTTACGCTTGTAACGATTGAGCACCGTCTGCCAGCCGCGCGTCAAGGAATCGCCGGAAATGAAAACGGTCTCGGGGCTGCGCCTGTAGCCTTCCATGAAAGCCTCTATATCGCCGCGATTCCAGGCGGCGACCTGTGCGTCCAGAACGGCGCGCACCGCCGCGATAATTCTCTCGTCGCGCGCAGACCGAGCGTGCTGAGCGTTGGCGATGCTCAGCACGCTCGCAGATGTCGCCAGCGCGGCGACCAGGACGAATAAGCGTCTCATAGTGATACCGATTTCTCTTCTGCTGTCGAGGGGATTAGGCGATCACTATACTTGTATCAAGCATGCGGTTTCAACTCCGCACGCTCGCTCCTGATCGAACGCTGAACCTGCCCGCCCGTTATTCAGCCGGTCATAGGCTCGCGCGCGTGTGCAGCCATGCGCGCGCGTCCTCGCGCATCTGAGGTACTATCTCATGGCCCGCGTCATAACTTTTAACTGAGACATCGCGCGCGCGCTCACTGAGGCGCGAGCCGTAATCGCTGACTCTCGCGGGCGGGTAAAACTCATCGCGCGCGCCGCAGAGGTGAAGCACAGCGCCTTTCGTCCGGCGGTACTGCCCGTTGGTCTCCCAGTCGCCGGGGATGCCGCCGCAGATGCCTATGACGCCGCGCAGGCGCTCTGCATGTGTAAAGGCGAAGCGGTAGTTGAGCGCGCATGATTGTGAAAAGCCGAGTAGAAAGATGCGAGCGGGGTCGGCGACCCCGGCACTCGCCAGTTTATCCGTGAGGTCTAGCACTGCGCCTTGATGGAGCGCAATGGACTCCTCCGGGTGAAAATTCGTGACCCATCCGAAACCGAAGCGCAGCGGCCCACCCTCTTCCTTCGGCTCCCTGATATGCTGGTGAAAGCCTTGCAGCGAGGCGATGGCGAAATTCGACGGGGCAAGCTGTCGGGCTTCCCTCATCATCTGTCTTTTATTGGCTCCGTAACCATGAAGCGCCACAAGCAGCGGATGCGGCCCGCCCTCATCCGGCACATAGAGGTCATAATAAAGCTTGATCGCGGTGGGAATCGTCAGTTCTTCCCTCAATGCTTTGTCATCTGCGCTCATAGTTCTCAAACTCTCTCGCTTATTCTGCCTTTAAATGAGACGGTTTCCCTTTCCATAACTCATGATTAAATTTCCCTCTTGAGGAAAACCGCAAGAGCGCTCATAATACTCGCAAAGGAGTACAAACTATGAGTGAAGACCTCACCCAGCCGCTACCGAACGACGGCGTCCAGCTCATTCTCCGAAGCCTGGATAATCTGAGCGGTCGCATGACCGGGCTTGAAGATAGAATGACGGCGCTGGAAGATAAAGTTGACCGGCGCTTGCAGGAAACACGCCCGATCTGGGAGCAAGTTCTAAGTCGCCTTGATCAGATCGAAACGCGTCTGGATAAGATCGAAACGCGTTTAGATAAAATCGAGACACGGCTTGATAAGATTGAAGCGCGGCTTGATAAAGTCGAATCGGAAGTCTATAGCCTCAATCGCAAGTTCCGCGTCTTTTTAGACGACTTTCTCAAAGCGCAGGATAAGCAGGAAGACCTCGAAGAGCGGGTCAGGAAGTTGGAACCTGAACCGGCACAGTAAACTCCCTAATTCAGATAGCCGCCGGGCTCGTCCTCTTTCTCTTCCAGTGCCGCTGGCAGCGTCGCGGCGCTCTCCTCTTCGAGCGCCCAGATGTCGTAGAGGTCCGGCGGCACTTCCGTGATGAAGCGCGAGGGCTTCTGCACGACCGTCTGCCGGTTGTAATCCGTAATCATCAGCGGATAGGTGAGGTAAAGCTGATCCTGCGCTCGTGTGAGGGCGACATACCACAGGCGACGCTCCTCCTCTTCTCCCTCCGCATCACGAAGCGAGCGCGGGCTGGGGAACTTTCCGTCCGCCGCCCAGATCACAAAGACCGCGCGCCATTCGAGACCCTTCGCCTGGTGAACGGAGGTGAGCGTCAGCAGCTCGTCCTCGTCGCCGCCCATCACCACGTCTTCGCCCGCCACCGTTTGCGGAGCGCCGTAGCGCTCGGTCGAGAGCAGGGCCAGCTCTGCGAGAAACTCTTCGGTCGAGTTGTAGCGGGCGCTGTAGTGGGCCAATTGCCGCAAATCCTCCGTGCGCGCTTCGGCGTTCTCGTAAGTATTGGCTAGGTGCGCTTCGTAGCCGCGCGCCAGTATCAGCTCGATCTGGCGGGCGGGCGTGTGGCGCGTCTCGTCCGAGACAAGGCTTTCGATCAAAGACAGAAACTCCGACCAGCCTGCCACGCGTCGCGGCCCGGCCTGAAAATCGTCGCGGCGGACGAGCGCGAGCGGGTCTGGGGCATAGGCGAGCTGCTCCCAGATTCTATTGGCCGTCGCCGCGCCCACCTGCGGGATGAGACGCAGTATGCGCTTCCAAGCAAGCTCGTCGCGCGGGTTGGTGATGACTCGAAGATACGCCACCACGTCCTTGATGTGCGCCTGCTCGAAGAAGCGCACGCCGCTGCGCACGCGATAGGGGATGCCGCGACGTGTTAATTCCAGTTGCAGCTCAAGCGAATGATAATGCGAGCGATAGAGCACGGCTGTCTCTTCGAGCGGGACGCCTTCGTCTCTCAGCTCAAGGACGCGGGATGCGATGAAGGCCGCCTGCTGGTCTGCGTCGCGGCAGGGCACAAGCGCCGGGGCGATGCCCTGAGACGGACGCGCCGCGCGCAGGACTTTGGGAAACTGCCTGCGATTGGCCGCGATAGAGACGTTGGCGAGCGAGAGAATCTCCGGCGTCGAGCGATAGTTGGTTTCCAGGCGATAGACGCGCGCTTCCGGGTAACGCTCTGGAAACTCGTAGATGTTGGTAAACTCCGCGCCGCGCCAGGCGAAGATGCTTTGCGCGTCGTCGCCCACGACCATCACGTTACGGCTCCTGGCAGCGAGCAGGTCGATGATCTCGGCCTGAAGCTTGTTGGTGTCCTGGTATTCGTCCACCAGTATGTGCTGGAACTGCTCTGCATAGATATTGGCGATCTCCGCTTTCTCCATCAACAGTCGCTTCCAGTTGAGCAGCAGGTCGTCGTAGTCCATCACGTTGCGCTCGCGCTTGCGCTCCATGTAGATCATGTCAACGCGCCTGATGGCCCCGGCCAGCGGCTCGAAATGCGGGAAGCGGCGCGCGACCACCTCTTCGATGGGTTGATCCGTGTTATTGGCGAAGCTGATGATGTCCTGCAAGACTTCGGCTTTGGGAAAGCGACGGGCGCGCGTGTCAATGCCCGCCTCGTCCACGCAGACGGAGAGAAAATCGCGCGCATCTTCGGAATCGAGGATGGTGTAGTTCGATTCGTAACCGAGAGAGGCGGCGTGACGACGCAGGATGAGATTGGCGATGCGATGAAACGTGCCGCCCCAGACGCGTCGCACGTCGCCGCCGGAGGTGAGCGCCTCGACCCTGTGCAGCATCTCGCGCGCCGCGCGGTTGGTGAAGGTCGCCAGCATGATGCGCGAGGGCGCAACGCCCTGCTCGACGAGAAAGGCCACGCGGTAGGTGATCGTGCGCGTCTTGCCTGAGCCCGCGCCCGCGACCACCAGCGCCGCTCCGGGGTTGGCCGTCGCCACCCTGAACTGCTCTTCATTGAGTTCCGCGCGATAACGCGCCAGCCCCGGCGAAGCATCCGCGTCCGCGCGCTTGATGACGTAACGCTTCATAATCTCTGCCTCGCTTATAGCACGCCGCACAGCCGCAGCCAAAGAGATGAGGGATGAAGGAAGAAGATTAACAGGGATGAAGAGAGATGGTCAGGATAAAGAAAAGCAAAGAGAATATTCACGGAGCAGTGCTTCCGTCTTTCGCCCTGCTTTCTATCTTTATCCTGACAATCTCTCTTCATCCCTGTTGAATTCTGCCCTTGAACGAAGCTCACCATTCTTTCCTCCCTCATTCCTTCCTCGCCGTTGCATTCGAGACGGATGAAAGCTAGGATGTGACATCACAGAAACAGAGAGAGAGAGAGACGAATTCTCTAATCTATCAATCCAGAGCGGAAGAGAGGTTAAGCAGATGAAATTCCCGGGCGGGATGAATATTCAACAGATGATGAAGCAGGCGCAGCAGATGCAGGAGAAGATGCAGCGCGAGATGGAGGAGCTGCGCGTCGAAGCTTCGTCGGGCGGCGGAGTGGTGACGGTCGAGATGAGAGGCAATCACGAGATCGAATCGCTCAAGATTGACCCGGAAGCCGTTAAGGAGGGCGATGTGGAGATGCTACAGGACATGATCGTCGCCGCCATCAACGAGGCCAATCGCAAGGTTGAAGAGGCGATGAAGGGCAAGCTCGGCGGCATGCTCCCGCCGGGACTTCTTTAATAGAGTGAAAAGTGACTTGGCGACAAGTGACAAGCTGAAGACTTGTTCCTGTTGCCTGTCACATGTCGCCTCTCACCATTATGTTAGAGTACGCCGAATCAGTCACGAAGCTGATAGACGAGTTCAAACGCCTGCCGGGCATCGGTCATAAGACGGCGCAGCGATTGGCCTTTCACATCCTGCGCACGCCCGAGACGGATGTCGAGCGCTTCGTCGAGGCGCTGCGCGAGGTCAAGCGCCGCATCATCTTCTGTTCCGTCTGCAACAATCTGACAGACATAGACCCCTGCCGCTTCTGCTCCTCGACGGGGCGCGACCGCTCCATCATCTGCATCGTCGAAGAGCCATATAATCTGGTCGCGGTCGAGAAGACGCGCAGCTATCGCGGGCTCTATCATGTGCTGCACGGCTCTCTCTCGCCCATTCGCGGCATCGGCCCGGCTGACCTCCACCTGGCCAATCTACTCCCGCGCTTGAAGCCCGAGAATAACGAGGGCGTGGAGGTGCGCGAAGTCATCCTCGCCACCAACCCGAACACGGAGGGCGAGGCCACCGCCAACTATATCAGCAATCTCTTGAAGCCCCTGGGCGTGCGCGTGACGCGCATCGCCATGGGCATGCCTGTGGGCAGCGACCTCGAATACGTGGATGAAGTGACGATGGACAAAGCGCTCGCCAATCGTCACGAGATTTAGGACGGAGGCGTGCGCGTGACGCGAACCCTTACGGAATTCGATGGACTCATCGCTTATCTCTCGGAGACGCCCGCCGCAATCGGGCGGATGATCGTCGGCCTCGCGGACGAGGATAGACGCTGGAAGCCGACGGGCGCGGAGTTCTCCCTGTTGGAGAATGTCTGCCACCTGCTAGATATAGAGCGTGAAGGCTACGCCGTGCGTATCGAGCGGCTGCTCGAAGAAGACGGGCCGACGCTTGCGGATTTGGACGGAAGCCGCCTGGCGCGCGAGCGAGACTATAATAACCAGAATATGGAGGAGGCGTTGGAGGAGTTCGCGCGGGCGCGCGATGGTAACGTGCGTGTCGCTGAGGGACTTAGCGCCGCGCAGCTCGAACGCCCCGGAACGCTCGAAACCGTTGGGCCAATCACGCTGGGCGGATTGTTCAGTATGATGCGCGCTCACGACGAAGCTCATCGCCGGGAGATCGAAGAGCTGCGCTGGCGACTCCTGGCTCGCAAAGAATGATCGTCCTCGGAAACGTGAGGGCGCACGCCTTTTTGGGCCCACGCGAGCGCCTCAATCACGCCCGTGCTTTCAGAACCGGACTTGCTCTGCGGGCATTCCGTCCTTGCAGGTCAGACACTCCTCGCCGGACTCATACAATCTGGAATCGAACTCGACGAGCGACCTGACCGCCACTCCGGCAATCTGTTCCGGCGCTGACGTGAACCGGACGATCGAGCCGCAGCCGATGACATTCGCGCCGAGGTCCTGGACAAGCTCGACTGTCTCTTCGATGGCCTGCCCGCTGCGGATGATGTCGTCAACGATGATGCACGGATTGACCTCGCCCTGGTTGACGTACTGGCGAAACATGCGCTTGCCGTCCCCGCCCTCCTTCTCGGCCCAGTAAATCTGCTCGGCGCTCAAGGCATCACGCACGCCGAAGGCGACAGGGATGCCGCCAGAGCTGGGCGAGATGATCGAGACTTTCGGCAACTGGCTGGAAATATCCCTGTCCACGCGGAACTTGCGCGAGAGGGCGACGGCCAGCACGCGCGCCGTATCGTAGTAGCGAAAGGCGAGCGGCATCTGGAAATAATGGGGCGTGTGCTTGCCCGACGGGTAAACGAAATGGCCCTCGCGGTAAGCGCCCGTGCGCTTCAGGATTTGCATTATTGTATCGGATGATGGGATCAGGCTCACCATTTTTCTAGTCTCCTATAAACTTTAGAGGTCAGAGTCGGAGGCTCGCTTCAACGGCTGGCCGACCGCCTCCGTCGCTCTCTTTATCCCGGCATGGATCGACGGTCTGCCGCCTCATGCAACGCTCGCTCGATGATTCGCCGCTGGTCGCGCGAGAGGGCTTCGGGCAAAGCGTTCAGGGCGAACCACTGCGCGCGCTTAATCTCCATGCTCTGCGAACCTAAGGGGCCGCGCGCCCGGCAGAGGAAGATAATCTCGACCTGGCCCGGACGCTTGAGCGTACGCACGAAGACCAGTTCCGCCCGTTCCAACTCCAATCCGATCTCTTCGCGCAACTCGCGCCTGACGGCCTCTTCCGGCTGTTCGCTGCGCTCTATGAAGCCGCCGGGAATGCCCCATCCGCTGCCCGCGCGAAAGACATGTTCGAGCAGGAGCACGCGACCCTCTTCGTCCAGGACGACCGCCCCGGCTGTCACGGTGAAGCGCGGCTCGACTAGCCGCACGCCCCAGCGGCGCAAACTCTTCGGCGCACCCCGCCATAGAGCCCCGAGCAATTTTTTCAACATGCGCGCTCAATATATAGGGAACAAGGCAAAAGGTAAAAGGCAAAAGTGCGAACGAAAGCATTTCGATTAAAGTGGCCCGCCCCCTAAACTTTTGTCTTTTCCCTTTTTACTTTTGCCTTTATAGTAGGGCCATGTCATCGAATCCGTCCGACACCGAAAGCGCTCCGGTCACTACGGCCAAAGAAGCGCCGACCGCGCAGCAAACCTCGCAGCCGGGTGTGCCGAAAAAGATCACCAACGCCCAGACCGTCTGCAACGAGAAGAACGAGAAAGGCAAATTGTGCAACGGTCATTTGAAGCAGTTGCGCACCGGAGGCGAAGAGGCGGAAAAGCACCTCAGGGGCGATGACGTATTGTTCAAATGCCAGACCTGCGGCGCGCTCTACATGGGCCCACCGCTCGGCCATGTGCGCGACCCTAAGAAGCAATCGCGCTTCGTCGAGAAAGAGCTGATGGCCATCCTGCAAGCGGCGGGCGGGACGCTTCCGGCCTTCAAGATGTCAGAGCGCGGCACGCTCGTCCCCGTCGAGGAAGCTCAACACGCGCCGCCCGCAGCAGCAGCGCCGGCAACAGCCAGCCCCGCGCCGACCGCTGCCCCGAAGAAGCCTGCGCCCGCGGCAGCAGCCCGCGCCAAGGATTCATCCGCACAGGCCGACGCGCATCGTCCCGCCGCAGAAGCCCAAGCCGCGACGGGCCAGGCTTCAGCCGCGCCTTTGAGCCCGGCGGCGGCAACCGCATCGCCCGCCGCAGGGGCCGAAACCGTCTCTGATCTTGCGCCGGAGGCTTCAACAGAGCTGACGCCCGGCGCGCCGCCCGACGAACGCTCGCCCGCCGCAACCAGATCGCCAGGCACAACGCCGGAAGAGAAATAGCCGCGAACATCTCACTCGCAGCTTGCTCACATCGCACGCGTCAATAAAAAGAGCGCGGGAGCCAAACGGTTCCCGCGCTCTTCGCTTTATATGCAATCAAAAGAGAGGACGTGAAATCGTGCAGTCACCCAAAGGTCTCTGGCGAGTGCTGATGCCGATTGAGAACCGCCCAGAGAGCTTTGGCGGTACTGACCTCTCTTTAGTATTACAACCTGGTATTATAACCGTCCTTCGCTCACGCTTCCTTGATCACCAACCCCTCGCGCTCGATCTTCCAGGAGAGGACTTCGACGCCCTCTTCGGCTGCAAGCACGCGCTCCACGTCGCTTCGTCTGCCCTCTGCGCAGAGGAAGGCTATGCAGCCGCCGCCGCCCGCGCCGCAGACCTTGGCCGCCTCTGCGCCGCTCCCGAGAGCCTTCTCCACAAGCATCTCCATCTGCGGCGTCGTCACGCCGGGCGCGAGCCGTTTGCGATTCGGATAGGCGCGGCGCATCGTTTCGCTCACGGCCTGCCAGTCGCCCGCCAAAAGCGCCTCCCTCATGCGTAACGAGGAATCGCGTATCTGGTCGAAAATCTCGAAGAGGTACGGGTCGCCGTCAATGTGGTTCTTGGTAATCTCCCAGTTATTGGTTCCAGAGAGGCGCGGCTCGCCCGTGTAGCAGATGACGATGCGGCGTTCGAGCGTCTCTTCGTCCACCTGCAAAGCTTCGCGCGAGATGCCGTCGGGTCGAAAGTGTATGCAGGACGTGCCGCCGTAGAGCGCAGAGTAGTAGTCCTGGAAACCCGCCGGGACTTTAATCACGGTGGTCTCTACGTTGGCGGCGATGGTGACGAACTTGCGCTCGTGATAGCGGTCTCCGACCAGACGGTTGAGCGCTCCGATGCAGGCGATGTTGAGAGCGCTCGACCCGGCGAGACCGGCGCCCGCAGGGGCCTGGCTTTCAGCCGTCAGGCGAAACCCGACCGTCGGTTTGAAGAAATGAACGAGCTTCGCGATCAGCTCCAGCCGCTCTTCATGAATGAGGTCTTCGATGGCCTCAAGGTGCGTCTCGAAAGAGACTTGACGGTCGCGCGATTCAAGGATGATGCGGCGGTCTTCGCGCGTCTCTATGCGGCAGTGGGCGCGCAGCGAGATGGCGAAATTGACGGTCGAAGCGCCGGGATGAAAAAGATAGAGCGGCCAGATGTCAATGGTTCCTCCGGCCAGGTCAACACGAGTAGGAGCGGATGATTCGATGATCACTTAACCAGAACCTTTCGATTACGGACTGCGGATTTCGGATTGCTGGTCGAAAGAAAGAGTTGCCCGCCCTTTCCCTCCGCAATCCCGAAACCGCATTCGGCATCTGTTTTAGCCTCGCTTATGCGCCCTGCGCCGCCGCGCGCGCGAGACTTTGCGGCGCGGCAGTTTGGGCTTGAAGTGGATGCGCTCTTGAATCTCTTCCTTGAGCTCGTGCAATTTCTCCTGCGCCGCGTGCTCGAACTCCTGTAGCGTCGCGGGGTCGGCCTCTTCCACCTTCTTGGAGAACCAGAAGCGCTCGGCCAGGTAAAAGCCGACGATGCCGAGGACGACGATCACGAGCAGGATGTAGCCGATCTGGTGAAAGTCGCCGAGCAGGTTTGTGATTGCGCCGCTGAAGAAATAGCCCGCGCCCGACAGTACGAGCACCCACAGAAAACAGCTCGCAAAGCTGAGCGCGAGAAAGCGCAGGTACGGCATCCGCCCGACGCCGTAGAAGACGCATGACGCCCAGCGCAAGCCGTAAATATATTTCGAGAGAAAGATCGAGAGCGTGCCGAACTTCTGCGTCAGCCGCTCGATGCGCGGCTTGGCGATGCGGTAGAAGCGGAAGCCGCGCACGCTCTTGCTGAAGCCGCGTCCCGCCACGTAAGCGATGTTGTCACCGGCGACTCCGCCGAGCGTGCCCGCCAACAGCACTTTCAAAAAACTATAGCCGTCGAAAAAATATTTATCGAAGAAAGCGCTGTGCGCCAGCACGCCCGCGAGCAGGAGCGTGATGTCTCCCTCCATCATTGTGAGGAAGAACACAGCATACAGCCCGTACCGCCCGATCAGCTCGTAAAAAGGATGGCTATCCATTTAAAAACAGTGACAGGTGATGAGTGACAAGCGACAAGATGAAGGCTTCTTAACTTGTCACTCGTCACTCGTCACCTGTCACTCTCGGTTGGTGGCTTGACGACGAGCACGGGACACGGCGCGTGCCGGACGACGGATTCAGCGGTCGAGCCGAAAAGCATCCGGCCCAATCCCGTCCGACCATGTGATGAGATAACGATCAGATCAACGCCGCGCTCGCGTGCGACGCGCACGATCTCCGACGAAGCATCGCCATGCGCGATCACCTCTTCGACCTGCAAACCGGAGCACTCGTCGCATTCGGCGATCTTCGGCAGCTCGCGCTCGGCGGAGGACTCCAACTGGTCGCTGATGTCGGCAATCGGCAAAGGCTCGGCCATTCCAGTGTAGCCGACCGTCGGCACGACCGGCTCGATGACATGCACGCAGATGATCGAAGCGTTGGCCTGTCGCGCAAACGACGCCGCATACGAGAGCGCGTAATTGGCGCACTCGCTGAAATCGGTCGGCAAAAGGATTGAACGTATTTCCATTATGGCCCGGCCTCATTCTACACGGACGGGGCGTTGTTTGACACCCCCTCAAACCGTTTATTACAATACGGACGCTTCCTGCCTCCGGCGCGCATAATCTTTAGACCTCGTTTGAAAGCTCTGGAAACATGACAAGCCCGAACACGATAGCCCCGGCCAGTTATATTGGAGTTGACTTATCCGGCCATACGATGCGCGCGGCGCTCGTCGCCGATGATGGCCGCCTGGTCCAACGTCGAGAAGCCCCGTTTGACAACAGCCATCTGACCGCGCAGGTGGCCCAGCTCGTCACGGAGCTGCGCGATGTGACGCCTGCGGTGGCCGCCATCGGCGTCGGCGTGCGCGGTCTGGTCAACCCCAGAACTGATCGCGTCTACATCTCGACCGACCTGCCCTCGGTCGTGCACGGAGACTTTCACCCGGAGCTGATGGCCGCCACGGGCCTGCGCGTAGAGCTGTGGAACGATGCCAACGCTGCCGCCTACGGCGAGTACAAGGTGGGCGCGGGCCGAGGCAGCCGCGACATGTTCTATGTCACCATCGGGACAGGCATCGGCGGCGCGATCATCCTCGACGGTAAATTATGGTTCGGCGCTTCGGGCTTCGCCGGAGAGTTCGGGCACATCACGATTGACGCCGAGGGAGTAGAGTGCGTGTGCGGCAATACGGGCTGCCTTGAGACTGTGGCCTCCGCGCCCAACATCGTGCGGCGGGCCAACGAGCGGCTCTACCGCGACAACACATCCTCGCTCTCCAAGCTCGCCCTCAACCGTGACTTCACAGCCGCCGACATCGCACGCGAAGCCAAACAGGGCGACGACTTCGCGCTGCTCATGATCGAGCGCACGGGCAAGTATATCGGCGCGGCTGTCGCCAGCGTCATCAACCTATTGAACATCGAGCGCATCATCCTCGGCGGCGGCGTGATGGAAGCGGGCGAGCTGATACTGAACGCGATCATACGCGAAGCCGGGCGGCGCTCGTTTCAGCCCTGCTTTGAAGCGACACAGCTCGCCGCCGCAGCGCTCGGCACGGATGCCGTCACTATCGGCGCGGCCATGCTCGCGCGCGACGCCGCACAGCAGGAAGCGACCATGCGCTAATCCTCAATTGAGAGTCAATGGCAATGCGACCGGCGCGGGCTGGGCTACGAGCCGGGGAGGTGTAAAAGATAAGAGGCTTATCATCTCGGATGATAAGCCTCTTATCTTTTACACCTGAGAGAGCGCGCGCGTGAGCACGTTAGCCGTGCGCGGGCTCTGCCTCAGCCTCGGTTTCGACGGGCGCTTCATCTTCGAGTTGTGCTTCGTTGAGTCGCTCCAAGAGCCAGTGGCGAAAGATGTCTGCTTCTGTGCCTTTGCCCGTCCAGCGTGCGCGGTCGAACATCGTCAAAGCCATCGCCAGCGCATGATGCTGGCCTGCACGATCCTGAGCCAGCTCGAACTGCTCGTACAACCTGTTAATCAAATCGACGCTCGCGCGAGCCGTCTCTTCGTCCCTGAACCCGAGCTTGCCCGCGAAGAACTTGGAATAGACGTTCATCGGATGAGCGGTCGAGGTGTAGAGGTCGAAGTAACTGCTGATGAGCCCGGATTCCTGCAAGATGGAGCCGACATAACTGGGCCTGGAGCCGGTGATGATGGCCAGGTCTTCCACCTCGTTCATCCCCGATAGATAGAGCGCGACGATCTGATCCTTCTTGCTCACGCGCCGCGTCCGCCGCTCATCGCCAGCCGTCTTCGTCGCTCCCTGATTCCGTTTTGTCGCCATTGACGTGCTCCTTCAAGTAGGTTGGCCCGAGCCGTTGATAAAGAATAGAGCGAGCGCATGCTGGTCACGTTTTATGGGGTGCCGGCAAATTGTAAGGAAGTCTGAAGCGCCATGTCCGTACGTTTGCGAACATAACTCTTCGGCCACAGGCCCAAAGCCATGCGCTTCGCTTTCCGCTGTCGGCCTTCGCAAGTCAGAAAATAGTTCGAGAGCATCTGCGGCGACGAGGCGAGCGATAACGGACTCGACTTTAGCGCAGCCCGCCTGCTGGCTGCGCTAAATTCGGTTCGTAAACGTACAGACAAGCGTCGCTTCCTTATGATAAAAATCTGCTATTCATTAATGGCTTAGACGGTCACCGACCGCCATGAGGTTCTTTAGACAAAAGCTCTCAAGGGATGAAGGGTGAGCCTCTGTTAATCTCGCCCGACGATTTTCCGACGCAAGCGACCCAACTAATTTTTCAAGGATGTTCACTCTAGACAGACGGGACATAGGAGAGATTTCTCTGAAGGAGCGTGGCATCTATGCGTTCCCGGACGGGACGCAGGTGGTCGCCTGCCCCGCAGACGGACAGGGCTCGCGGCTCTATTACCTGAGAGATTGGAAGCTCTACGGCGCTGGTGAAGTCGTCGCCGAGCGTAATGCCCCGGCCTTCCGCCTGCTCGAAACAGACAGCGAGGGCCGCATCCTGATGTACGGCTACCCGACGCGCTGGACTATCGAAGATTTAGTCTATACCGGGCGCGTCGCCAGGTAGAAGCCCCGGCAGATCAACTCCAAGAGCGCCAAAACCCCCGGCGCGAACCATCCAGTCAAAACCTTTTTTTCGAGCGGGCGTGAAATAGTCCGTTTGCGTACAGACAGGCGTCTCGGTGTGGGCGTAGGCTTGCCTTCTTCCTACCGATGAAGAGCATGGGGAAGCTTGATGTGGTGACAACCGTTTCGGAGAATTACCACATCGGGCTTCCCCATTTATTTTACTCAACGGGACGCGCGGCTTGCGCCTGATCTTAGATTCCGGGTCTTCGACGCCCGCTCTCTTCAACTATCGCTCATTTTTCAAGCGCCGTCGGAGGCGCCCGATGCCGCAGATTTCGGCGCTCTTGCTCATGCTTTTATGTGGATGCGGGGCACGCCCCTCGGCTGTCAAGAGACGGCGCATGGAAATTTATAAAGTGAAAACTTGCACATCACGTCAAAAAGTAGTATCACATGGGAAATTCATGGCAGCGAAAAGCAGTGGGGAGAACAAGGCACAGGTGTTCCACCAATAGAAGTCGAGCGCCTTCGGACTTTTTGTGCCTGTTCAGTTGATGTGTAGTACGCCGAAAGACTACACGCCCTGCCTCCCGGCAAGATCAGTTAAACGGTTAAGAGGAAAGGTTTGCGGCGATGCCCCAGATTTTTCACCATAGCACCAACTTTCTCGCTCGGCTTAGTATCTTCGGCGCTGTCTTCATTCTGGTCGCCGCCGTCTGGGTGCTGGCCGAGATCAATCGCTCTTCCTGGAACACCGGACAATGGACGGAGCGACAGCAGCCCGTGCAGTTCAGCCACAAGCATCACAGCGGCGACGACGGGATTGACTGCCGCTACTGCCATACGTCTGTCGAGACTTCGTCGAGCGCAGGGATGCCTTCGACGCAGACGTGCATGAATTGCCACTCGCAAATCTGGGCCGATAGTCCGTACCTTGAGCCTGTGCGCGAGAGCTGGCGCACGGGCAAGCCCATCGAATGGACGAGAGTCCACGACCTTCCAGACTACGCCTATTTCAATCACAGCATACACGTCAACAAGGGCGTCGGCTGCTCGACCTGTCACGGCAAGGTTGATGAGATGCCTGCCATGTACCAGGCTTCATCGCTGCAAATGGAGTGGTGTTTAGAGTGCCACCGCTCGCCCGAGCGGTTCGTTCGGCCCAGGGAGCAGATATTCAACATGGCCTGGCGACCGAGGAATACGACCGCCGAGCAGATCGCGCAGGGGCGAGAGATCGTCAAGGCCAACCATATTCGCAACGCTCAATCGCTGACGAGTTGTTCGACATGTCACAGGTAAGCATAAGGATAACCAGATGTCTTCCCAAGACCGTCATATCAATTTCGCTTTGATGCGCGACCGTATACTTGGCCGTCAGGACGGCAAAGCTTACTGGCGTAGCCTCGAAGAGGCTGCCGACACGGAAGAGTTTCGAGAGTTCGTCTCGCGGGAGTTTCCGCAGGCGGCGGAAGAATGGGATGACCCCATCGAGCGGCGCACGTTCCTCAAGCTGATGGGCGCGTCCTTAGCGCTCGCGGGCCTGAGCGGTTGCGTCTACCAGCCGCCCGAGAAGATCGTGCCCTACGTCCGGCAACCCGAAGAGATAGTGCCGGGCAAGGCGCTGTTTTTCGCCACCGCCATGCAGCTCGGCGGCGTCGCCACGGGGCTTCTGGCCAAGAGCAACGAGGGAAGGCCGACCAAGCTCGAAGGCAACCCCGAGCACCCATCCAGTCGCGGCACGACCGACGTGTTCGCCCAGGCATCAATCCTTGACCTCTACGACCCGGACCGCTCGCAGACCTTGGCTTTCCGTGAAGAGATTCGCCCCTGGTCCGGTTTCCTCGATGATGTCAAGAAGGCTGTGGACTCCGCGCGTGCGCGCCAGGGTGCGGGGCTGAGATTTTTGACCGAGACCGTCACCTCTCCGACCCTCGCCGCTCAACTGAAAGCCATCTTCACCGAATTGCCGCAGGCACGCCTGCATCAATACGAGCCCGCAGGACGCGACGGCGCGCACGGCGGCGCGATGCTCGCTTTCGGCCAGCCCGTCAACACCATCTATCGCTTCGATCAGGCTGATCGCATCTTCTCCATTGATTCAGACTTTCTCTCCTGCGGCCCCGGCAGCCTGATCTATGCGCGCGACTTCGCCAACAAGCGGCGCGTCGAGGGCCACCAGCGCGAGATGAGCCGCCTCTACGTGGTCGAGACGACGCTGACGAATACGGGCGGGAAGGCAGATCATCGTTTGGCCCTGCGCCCGAGCGAGATCGAAGGTTTCGTGCGGGCCGTGGCAGGCGGGCTCGGCGTCAACCTCGGCGCAGGCGGTCAGGGTTCCGGCGCGGGACAATACGGCTGGTGGGCACAGGCGCTCGTGCGCGACCTACAGCAGTCCAGGGGGCGCTCCATTATCATTCCCGGCGACGAGCAGTCGGCGGTCGTACATGCGTTGGCCCACGCGATGAACGATGCGCTCGGCAACACGGGCAAGACCGTCATCCACACAGACCCGATTGAGGCTTTCCCGGAAAACCAGATGCAGTCGCTGCGCACGCTGGTCGCGGACATGAACGGGGGCCAGGTCGAGACGCTGGTTATTCTCGGCGGCAATCCCGTCTACAACGCGCCCGCCGATTTGAACTTCGGCGAGAGTCTCAAGAAAGTTGCGATGCGCATTCATCTCAGCCTCTACAGGGATGAGACTTCGGAGCTCTGTCACTGGCACATCCCGGAAGCGCACTACCTGGAAGCATGGAGCGATACGCGCGGCCACGACGGGACGGCCACCATCATGCAGCCGCTGATCGCGCCGCTCTACGGCGGAAGAAGCGCCCACGAGATACTCGCAGTATTTTCCACTGACCAGAGCCGCACCGGCTACGACATCCTGCGCACTTACTGGCAGGGACAAATGAAGGGCGGCGGAAGCAGTGGCAGCGCAGCGGCGACGGGAGGCACTGGACAGAGCAGCGCAGCGGCGGAGGGGCAGGGCACGTCCGCCGCAACAACAGCCGGACATAGCACCGCAACCCCGGCAACAGGTGGAAGCGCAGCGCCGTCAACGGGAACGACCTCCTCCGGCAATCAATCGACAGGCACGTCAGCGGCTGGGGGTTCTACAGGCTCAGCGGCGACGGCTTCAGAGCCAGCCGATTTCGAGAAGCTCTGGCGCAAGGCGGTGCACGACGGCATTGTCCCGAACACGGCGCTGCCAATAAAGACAGTCGCTCTCAAGACAGACTGGGCCAACCAGCCCGCCGCGCCCGCTCCCGCCCCGTCCGGCGACGAGTTGGAGATAGTCTTTCGCACAGACCCGTCCGTCTACGATGGCCGCTTCAGTAACAACGGCTGGCTACAGGAGTTGCCCAAGCCTTTGACCAAGATCACATGGGACAACGCGCTGATGCTGAGCCCGACGACGGCCAATCGCTTCGGTCTCAAGAACGACATCGGCGTCAAGGGCGGCGACGTGGCCGTGAGCAAGGCCAATCTTACTTATCAGGGCCGCACGCTCTCGGGCGTGCCCGTCTGGATTCTGCCGGGCCAGCCCGACGGCGTCGTCACAGTGCATCTAGGGTACGGCAGGCGTCTGGCTGGCCATGTCGGCAACGGCAAGGGCTTCAACTCCTACGCCATTCGCACTTCCGATGCGCCCTGGGCCAACAGGGGCGTGCGCCTGAGCAACACGGGTGAATACTACCCGCTCGCCACCACGCAGCTACACTTCGGCATGGAGAACCGCGACGTGGTGCGCGGCGGCTCGCTCGCCGATTACCTCAGAGAGTCCGCGGGCGGCGAAGCAGAGCACGGGGGCGAAGAAGCGGAGCATAAGCCGGGTCAGGACGAGTCCTTCTATCCAGAGTACGATTACAAGCATGATGCTGCGTGGGGCATGACGATTGACACGACAAGCTGCGTCGGCTGCAACGCCTGCGTCGTCGCCTGCCAGTCGGAGAACAACATCCCCGTGGTCGGCAAAGATCAGGTCATGCGCAGCCGCGAGATGCAATGGCTGCGCATTGACACCTACTTCAAGGGAGACCAGAACCACCCTGAAGCGACCGAGTTCATGCCCGTGCCCTGCATGCACTGCGAGAACGCGCCGTGCGAGCCGGTCTGTCCCGTCCACGCGACCGTGCACGACACCGAAGGCTTGAACGTGATGGTCTATAACCGCTGCGTCGGCACGCGCTACTGCTCGAACAACTGTCCGTACAAGGTGCGGCGCTTCAACTTCCTGCTCTACCAGGATTTTCAGACGCCGACCTACCAGTTGATGCGCAACCCGGAAGTCAGTGTTCGCTCGCGCGGCGTGATGGAGAAATGCACCTATTGCATCCAGCGCATTCAGGTGGCCAAGATCGAGTCGGAGAAGGAAGGCCGCGCCATACAGGACGGCGAGGTCGTCACGGCCTGCCAGGCCGTATGCCCGACGCAGGCCATCGTCTTCGGCAACGCCAACGACCCGCAGAGCCGCGTCGCGCAGCTCAAGCGGGATAAGCGCAACTACGGCTTGTTGGCCGATTTGAACACGCAGCCGCGCACGACCTATCTCTCGTCGCTGCGTAACCCCAACCCTGAAATCACCGGGAAGGCTTAAAGGAAGATCATGGCAGACGTTGACCAACCACATGATGACGTGCGCATTCACGGAACGGCCATTCCCGTGATCGAGCCGGGCCATACCTTCGCCTCGGTCACGGACAAGATCAGCGCTTTGGTCTTGCGCCGCCGGACTCCTGTCTACTGGTTCATCGGTTTCGCGCTGGCCTTCATGCTCGCGCAGATGCTCTTGATTACGATCACCTATCTGGTCTTTAAAGGTATCGGCATCTGGGGCAACAACGTCCCCGTCGGCTGGGCCTTCGACATCATCAACTTCGTCTGGTGGATCGGCATCGGCCACGCCGGAACGCTCATCTCGGCCATCCTGCTACTCCTCAGACAAGAGTGGCGCACCTCTATCAACCGCTTCGCCGAGGCGATGACGCTCTTCGCCGTGGCTTCCGCCGGGCTCTTTCCGCTGCTTCATACGGGAAGGCCGTGGCTCGCCTACTGGCTCTTTCCTTATCCGAACACGATGGGCGTATGGCCGCAGTTCAGAAGCCCGCTGATGTGGGACGTGTTCGCGGTCTCGACCTATGCGACCGTCTCTGCGCTCTTCTGGTTCGTCGGATTGATACCGGACTTCGCTACCTTGCGCGACCGCGCTCGCAGCCGCCCCTTTCAGATTGTCTATGGGCTGCTGGCGATGGGCTGGCGCGGGAGCGCTCGCCACTGGCATCGCTACGAGACGGCCTATCTGCTGCTGGCCGGGCTGGCCACGCCCCTTGTGCTTTCCGTTCATACTATCGTCAGCTTCGACTTCGCGGTCGCGCAACTGCCGGGCTGGCACGCGACGATCTTCCCGCCCTACTTCGTCGCCGGGGCCATCTACGCCGGATTTGCCATGGTCTTGACGCTGACGATTCCGCTGCGCAAGCTCTACGGGCTGGAAGATTTCATCACGATGCGCCACATAGACAACATGGCGAAGGTCATGCTGGCGACCGGGTTGATCGTCTTCTACGGCTACCTGATGGAGATCTTCTTCGGCTGGTACAGCGCCAACACTTATGAAGAGTTCATGATCAGTAATCGCATGACGGGCCCATACGCTCATTACTACTGGATGCTCATCTTCTGCAATGGATTGATACCGCAGCTGCTCTGGTTCCGACGCTTCCGTCGCAGCCTGCCGATCATCTTTGCGATCTCGATCATCGTCAGCATAGGCATGTGGCTCGAACGCTTCGTCATCATCGTGACGAGTCTGCACCGCGACTTTCTGCCCTCGTCCTGGGGCATGTACTCGCCGACCGTTTGGGATTTCTCGATGTTCTTCGGAACCATCGGGCTCTTCTTCAGCCTGATGTTCCTCTTCATACGCTTCCTGCCGATCATCTCCATCTTCGAGATGCGGACGATTCTGCCCGAAGCTGAAGTCGAAGAGGAAGTAGCATAACGGCAGATGTCAGATGCCGGATGCTAGATGTCAGTAAAATCCAGCATCCGGTATCTAATATCTAACATCTGCTGGTCTGAGGTGTTATGGAAGCACATCCACCGCTCTACGGCCTGATGGCCGAGTTCGACAATCCGACCGACGTGGTGACGGCGACGCGCGAAGCCTGGGATGCGGGCTATCGTCGCATCAACGCCTACTCGCCCTATCCGATTGAGGAGCTTTCCGAAGCGCTGCACTTCCATACGCGGCTGCCGTTGATCGTCTTGATCGGCGGCATCATCGGCTGCATCGGCGGCTACCTGATGCAGTATTACATGGAGGTCATAGACTACCCGATCAACGTCGGCGGACGCCCCTATCATAGTTGGCCGTCCTTCATCCCGATCACCTTCGAGTGCACGATCCTGTGCGCGGCCTTCGCCGCCGTCTTCGGCATGCTGGCTCTCAACAAGCTGCCGCAGCCCTATCATCCGGTCTTCAACGTGGAGCGATTCGCGCTGGCGACGCGCGACCGTTTCTTTCTGGTGATCGAAGCCAACGACCCGAAGTTCGACCGTGAAGAGACGGAGAGGTTTTTGGCCAGCCTGTCACCGCGAGGGATCACAGATGTCGAGGTATAAAGAGAAGGCAAAGGGTCAAGGGCGAAGGCCGCAGGGCCGCAGGGCTTTTTACAGCCCGCTCGTCGCCCTCTGCTGCCTGATGTTCTTCACGGCCTGTCGTCAGGACATGCAGGATCAGCCGCGCTACGAGGCTTACGAAGAGAGCAAGTTCTTCAAGGACGGTCTCTCGTCGCGCCCGCTCGTCGAGGGGACAGTGCCGCGCGGCTACCTGCGCGAAGACGCGCAGTTCTACACGGGCAAGAAGACTCCCGGCGGCGCTGGTCGCAGCTCTGGCAGCGCAAGCGCAGGTTCGAATGCGACTGCGACGACAGCAGCAGCAGCAGGAGGAGGCACGGCAAGCGGTGGCTCCGCCGCCGCCGCCGCAGCAGGGGGCGGCGCGCAGGCGAGCGGCGGCAATATGTTCCCTGACGACGTTGATACGTTCCCCTTCGCCGTAACGGCTGAGGTGGTCGCACGCGGAGAGGAGCGATACCAGATTTTCTGTTCGATGTGTCATGGCGCGACGGGTCAGGGCGATGGCATGGTGGTGCGTCGCGGCTACAAGCAGCCGCCCTCCTATCATACGGAAGACTTGCGCAAGGCTCCGGTGGGCCATTTCTTCGACGTGATAACGAACGGCTGGGGTTCGATGCCTGCTTACGCTCAGCAGGTTCCGGTGCAGGACCGGTGGGCCATCGTCGCCTACATCCGCGCGCTGCAATTGAGCCGCCCGGCCAGTGAGCCGGACACGCGCGTCCAGGTGCAACCGCTCGCGGAACGCGGAGGGCAAAGGTAGAGATGAACGCTTCCTACACAACGCCTGCGGAGGCCAGCCGCTATCAACGATTGGCCCTCATCGTCGGCGTCGTCTTCACTTTAATCCTCGGGCTCGGATTCTTCCTGAGCCCGCGCGAGCTGTTCTTCCGCTCATACCTGCTGGCCTACGTCTTCTGGACGGGCATCGCCCTCGGCTGCCTCGCCATCCTCATGCTGCAACATCTCTCGGGCGGCGGCTGGGGACTCGTCATTCGCCGCGTGCTCGAATCCGGCACGCGCACCCTGCCGCTAATGGCCGTCCTGTTTGTGCCGATCATCCTCGGCATGGGCCACCTCTACGAGTGGACGCACATAGAAAATTTCGCTCACGGCAAGACGGTCGAAGAGCAGCACCTCTACAAGATGCTTGTGCACAAGAGCAAGTACCTGAACGTGCCCGGATTCATCATTCGCACAGTCATCTACTTTGCGATCTGGGGAGCGCTCGCCTACCTCCTGAACCTCTGGTCGCGCGAGCAGGATCGGACGGCTGAGAGGCGCTTTACCAAAAGGCTGCAAGCCCTGAGCGGGCCGGGCATGGTGCTCTTCGTTCTGACGGTCACGTTCGCCTCCGTTGACTGGGTGATGTCCATTGACCCGGAATGGTTCTCGACCATCTTCGGACTGCTCTTTGTCGCTTCATGGGCCTTGAGTTCCTTTGCCTTCGTCATCGCCGTGATGGCGCTGCTCGCCAGGCAGGAGCCCATGGCGGGCGTGGTCGCGCCCTCGCACTTTCACGATCTGGGGAAATTGATGCTGGCCTTCGTCATGGTCTGGGCCTACTTCTCTTTCTCTCAATTCCTGATTATCTGGAGCGGCAATATCCCGGAAGAGGCCAAGTGGTATCTGTACAGGATGCGCGGCGGCTGGCAGGTCGTGGCGCTGGCGCTCGTCCTGCTACATTTCGCGCTGCCGTTTCTGCTGCTGCTGTCGCGCGATCTCAAGCGCAACGCGAAGCGGCTGGCGATGGTCGCCGGGCTCGTGCTCTTCATGCGCCTGGTCGATCTCTTCTGGCTCATCGCGCCCAAGTTCAGCGAGGGACATTTCTCGATGAGCTGGACGGACGTAGTGGCCCCCATCGGCGTCGGCGGATTGTGGCTCGCCTTCTTTCTCTGGCAGTTGCAGCAAAGGCCGTTGATACCTTTCAACGACCCGCAACTGCCGGGCGTCATGGAAGCGGCGCACCGCACCGGAGGACATTGATAAGTGGAGGTCCGCTACCGCCTGCGGTAGCGGACCTGAGACAACCGCCCGGCTTGAGCAGGCGGTACTAACAGAGGTGGTTGATTATGGCAAGGCATGGTCGGCGCGATGACATACACGAGACGCCGGATGTTTCCCACATCCAGAACCCGGATGTCACGCACGAAGAGAGCGATGTCAACGTCAGGGCGATCTTGCAGTTCGTCGTCGGTCTGCTGATCTTCGCCGTGGTCGTCCATGTGCTGATGTGGTACATGCTCAAGTTCTTCGAGCAGCGGCAGGAGAGATTGACGCCTGCGCCTGCGCCGATGGCTTTGAAGGATAAAGAGCGTTTGCCTCCCGAGCCGCGTTTGCAGGTGGCCCCGGGCTTCGGCGTCGATCTGGGCGAGGGACGCAGGGTTGACCTCGGATTGAAAGAGCCTACGGCGGAGTACAAGGTGGTTCGTGAGCAATGGGAGCGGGTGCTCAGGGAGGGACAAAGGGACGCAGCCGGCAACGTCATCGCCATTCCCATAGAGGAGGCCAAGCGCCAGCTCGTCGAGAAGGGATTGCCGACCAGACAGCAACCCGGAAGCCCCGTGAGCATCACCGGCGGCCTGGATGTTCCGTCATATCAAAGCTCAGGGCAGAAGATGGAAAAGAGAGATCAATGAAGTTCAGGACTCAGGACTCAGGACTCGGGACTCAGCAGGAAGCGACCTCTCAGCAGAAGGCGCGGGCTCTTCGTCTGCCGCCACGTCGCGCGCATCCTTTACTGCATTTGTCCCTCTTACTTCTACCCTTTACCTTTTTCCTTCTTCCTTCCTCCTCGCCTTCCGTCGCGGCGCAGTCTCGCGTGCCCGTGCCGAGCTATGGGCCCATGCGCGAGCGGGGCGAGCAACAGACGGGACTGCCTCCGGCGCTCGTCAACGTCGGCATTGACCAGCGCTTGAACGAGCAGATCCCGATGGACGCAACCTTCCGCGACGAGACGGGCCGCACCGTTCAACTGCGAGAATATTTCGGCGGCAAGAAGCCCGTCATCCTGTCGCTGGTCTTCTATGAATGCCCCATGCTCTGTAACCAGATATTGAACGGCATGACGGCGATGATGAAGGTCATGTCGCTCAAGATCGGCGAGGATTACGATGTTGTGACCGTCAGTTTCGACGCGCGCGAGGGCCCCGAGCTGGCGCGGCGTAAAAAAGAGGGTTACGTGCACGGCCTTAATCGCGCGGGCGCGCAGGAGGGCTGGCATTTTCTGACGGGAGATGAACCAAATATCAAGCGCCTGACGGATGCGGTCGGGTTTCGCTACAGCTACGACGCCGGGACCAACCAGTTTGCGCACGCGAGCGGCATCATGGTCTTAACGCCGCAGGGAAAAATCTCGCACTACTTTTACGGCGTCGAATATGGGCCGCGTGATGTGCGGCTCGGCCTGGTCGAAGCGTCGGCGGGGCGCGTCGGCTCGCCCGTCGATCAACTGCTGCTCTACTGCTATCACTACGACCCTTCGACGGGGAAATACGCGTGGGTCATCAACCTCTACAGGCTGGGCGGAGTGCTGACGGTCGGGGGCATGATCGCTCTCCTGATTTTCCTGTTGCGGCGGGGGACGGCCAAGGCGGCAGCGCCGCGCCTCAATCAAGGAGGAACTGCTTAAGCGTATGCAGTCATGGATTCCATTCCCGGATTCTGCATCCACACTGGCGGGACAGGTGGACGCGCTCTACTTCTATCTGGTCGGCATCACGATCTTCTTTACGACGCTGATCTCAGCCGCCCTTGTCGTCTTCGTCATCAGGTATCGTCGCCGCCTGCCCTTCGAGATACCGCGTCCCATCGCCGGGTCAATCAAGCTCGAATCGCTCTGGACGGTGATTCCGTTCCTGATCTCGATGAGCATCTTCGTCTGGGGCGCTGCCGTCTATTTCACACAGTACAGCCCGCCGAAAGATGCCCTGGAAGTCTACGTCGTCGGCAAGCAGTGGATGTGGAAGTTTCAGCACATCACGGGCCAGCGCGAGATCAACGAGCTGCACGTCCCCGTCGGGCGCAAGATCAAGCTGGTGATGACGACAGAGGATGTCATCCACAGCTTTTTCGTTCCCGCCTTTCGTTCCAAGATAGATGTCGTGCCGGGCAAGTACACCTATATGTGGTTCGATGCCACGAAGCCCGGGCGCTATCATCTCTTCTGCGCCGAGTATTGCGGGACGAACCACTCGGGGATGGGCGGCTGGATCAATGTCATGGAGCCTGCGGATTACGATAACTGGCTGGCCGGGAATCTGAATCAGGAATCTCCCATCGCCGCCGGTCAACGCCTCTTCACGCAAACCCTGGGCTGCGCGTCCTGTCATAAAGAGGACGGGACGGGCGGACGCGGGCCTGCGCTGACGGGCCTGCTCGGCTCGACCGTCCGCCTGGAGGGCGGGCAGACCATCACGGCCAACGACGATTACATACGCGAGTCAATCATCAACCCGCGCGCCAAGCTGGTCGCCGGATTTCAGCCCATCATGCCGACGTTCCAGGGACAGATCAGCGAAGAGCAGTTGCTTCAGCTCCTGACCTACATCAAGTCGCTCAGCCCGGGCAAGAGTTCCGGTCTTGAGACGACTGCGCCCGCGCGCTCGAACAATCCGCAGACCGGCCCGGCGACTCCTGAAGCGACCGGCGCAGGCTCCGTGAATGAGCAGCGGTCGAACCCTGTCGGCTCGACTCCGCCGAGGTCTGCGAGCCCCGGAGGCGCGGCCAACACCACGGCATCGCCGTCGCGTCCCGGCGGCAACAATCCAAGATAATAATTATTTCGGGAATAATCCTATGGACACAACAGCAGTAGGCGCACCATTCGAGCCAGTGACACCGACGGACTTTCGCGTCAACTATCTGAACGCGCGATACGGCATCAAGTCCTGGCTGCTGACCAAAGATCACAAGCGCATCGCCCTGCTCTACCTGGGCTCGATCACGATCTTCTTCCTGCTCGGCGGCGTCTACGCGCTGGCGATTCGCCTTGAGCTGCTCACGCCGCATGGAGACCTGGTCGAATCCAACACCTACAACAAGCTCTTTACGCAGCACGGCATCTTGATGATCTTCTTTTTCCTGATCCCGTCGATTCCAGCCGTGCTCGGAAACTTTCTCGTCCCCATTATGATCGGCGCGAAAGATTTGGCCTTCCCCAAGATCAATCTGCTCAGCTGGTACATCTATATGTTGGGGGCCATCCTTACGATCTGGGCGCTGTTGAGCGGCGGCGTGGATACCGGATGGACCTTCTATGCGCCTTACAGCTCGACCTACTCGAACTCTTATGTCCTGCTGGCTGGCCTCGGGATCTTCATCAACGGTTTCTCGTCCATCCTGACGGGGCTCAATTTCATCGTCACGATTCACACCATGCGCGCCCCCGGCATGACCTGGTTCCGCCTGCCGCTCTTCATCTGGTCACACTATGCGACGAGCCTGATCATGATTCTGGGCACGCCCGTCATAGCGATCACGGTGCTGCTCCTCGCGCTTGAGCGCATCGCTCACATAGGGATTTTCGACCCGAAGCTCGGCGGCGACCCTGTGCTCTTCCAGCACATGTTCTGGTTCTACTCTCATCCGGCGGTCTACATCATGATTCTGCCCTCGATGGGAGTCGTCAGCGAGTTGATCGCCAATTTTTCGAGAAAGAATATTTTCGGCTACAGCTTCGTCGCCTTCTCAAGCATTGCGATTGCGGTCTTCGGCTTTCTCGTCTGGGGACATCACATGTTCACTTCGAGCCAGTCAATTTATGCCGGGCTGGTCTTCTCTTTCCTGAGCTTCGCCGTGGCGATTCCCTCAGCCGTCAAGGTCTTTAACTGGACGGCGACGCTCTATCAAGGCTCGATCTCATACGATACGCCGATGCTCTATGCCCTGGCCTTTATCGGGCTCTTCCTGATCGGCGGCATGACGGGGCTGTTCCTGGCGGCGATGGGCCTCGACGTGCATGTGCATGACACTTATTTCGTCGTCGCGCACTTTCATTACGTCATGGTGGGCGGCGCGTTGATGGGTTATCTGGGAGGGCTTCATTACTGGTGGCCCAAGATTTCGGGCCGCATGTACCCTGAGGGGTGGGGGAGGTTCGCGGCGCTCGTCATCTTCGTCGGCTTCAACCTGACATTCTTCCCGCAGTTCCTGCTCGGTTACATGGGGATGCCGCGCCGCTATCACGCTTACGCCGAAGAGTTTCAGGTCTTGAACGTGATGAGTTCGGCGGGCGCTTCCATCCTCGGCACGGGCGTGCTGATTCCGATGATCTATCTCATCTGGTCTATGCGCTACGGTCGGATCGCGGCGGCTAATCCCTGGATGCTGCCCGGCCTCGAATGGCGCACGGCATCCCCGCCGCCGACGGAGAATTTCATCGTCACGCCCGTCGTGACCTGGGATGCTTACGAGTTCGCGCCGCCCGAAGAGTTGCAGGTCATCGGCAAATTCGAGCCCGGAGACAGACCCGATCATCCGATTGCAGAAGTATAAGAGAAAGGATGAAGGATGAAGGCGGAAGGATGAAGTAAAAGCATTCAAGATAGAGCAGCATTTCTTTCATCCTTCATCCTTCATCCTTCATCCTTCGTTAACGGGGAGCATAAAAAGTTGGCTACTACTCATGCGGAGGCAGGACACGCGCACGCGGCGTTGCAGCACCATTTCGATAACATGGAGCAGCAGCGCGAGGCCGGTAATCTCGGGATGTGGGTCTTTCTGGCCCAGGAAGTGATGTTCTTTGGCGGGCTGTTTCTGGCCTATACCCTCTACCGGTCGAACTATCCAGAGGCGTTCGCGGCGGCGAGTAACCACTTGAACATTACGCTCGGCGCGGTCAATACGGTCGTCCTCATCTTCAGCAGCTTGACGATGGCGCTGGCCGTCTACTACGCGCAGACGGGCGTGCGCCGCTTACAGATCGTCTTCATCATTCTGACGATGATGCTCGGGACGACCTTTCTCGCCATCAAGGGAGTGGAGTACTACGACAAGTACAGAGACCACCTGATACCTGTGGCCGGGATGTTCAACTGGGAGGGGACGCTGCCGCATGGCGTCGCGCCGCAGCACTTGCAGATGTTCTACTGGATTTACTTTGCGATGACGGGCCTGCACGCTCTGCACATGATTATCGGTCTGGGCATCATGGCGTGGCTTCTCTATCACGCCTGGCGCGGTCGCTATTCGCCGGAGTATCACGCGCCCGTGGAGATTTCCGGTCTCTACTGGCACTTCGTTGACATCGTCTGGATCTTCCTCTTCCCCCTGCTCTACCTGCTCGGCAGGCACGTCGGCGGGGGTCATTAAGGGTTCTCGAATATGTCTGAACACATCGTCTCGAAAAAGGTTTATTTCGTCATCTTCGGCACGCTGATGGTCGGGACGGCGCTCACGGTGCTGGCCGCCTTCAGAGATATGGACAACCTGTTTCACGGAGCAAACACGGTCGTCGCCCTGACCATCGCCGTCGTCAAGGCGACGCTCGTCGTGCTCTATTTCATGCACGTCCGTTACAGCTCGCGCCTCATCTGGGTGATCGTCGTCGCGGGGTTCTTCTGGATGGGGATTATGTTCGCCCTCACATTCAGCGACTATTTTACGAGAGCGCCAATGCCGACCGAGCAGCCGTCTGTCGCCGGCGAGCACGTCAAGTAGCTGAGGGCGGCTTCCGTTTGATTTGAAAAAGAGAGAGGGCTTCAAGTGCAGCGCTGCACCTGAAGCCCTCTCTCTCTTTTTCAACAGCCTACACCCTGCCTTCGCGCGCTGAGGCACACTTCGTCCCGCACTATTTCTCCGGCGTTGGACTGTCAGGGTGACGCCAGCTCTATACAGGCTTACTTCGCTTCGATGAACTTCGTATCCTGAACCGTCAGTTGTTTGCCGCAGCCCGGACAATTCAGCCTGATGGTCGAGTCTGTTGTTTGGATGGATGTCCCGCAAGCAGGACATGTGCCCTCGATACCATGCCCGCCAAAAACGTCGCGCAACATGAAGAGGGGAAGAATCAATCCGGCGAGCAGCAGTGGGATGCCGAACAGCAATCCCGCGCCCGATCCTTCGCCGAGCGTGAGGCTCAGAACCAGCCCGCCGATAAATAGAACCAGTCCAAGCCCAATCGCAAACGAAAACCCGTAAGCGCCATCGAACGTGCGTCCGCTCTTAACGGATGCAGGTCTCTTAACTTCCATGAATCTCGAATCCTCCACCTTCTCGGGTTAGCAAAATAGCGATCTGTATGGAATCAGGCAGAAAGTCGAGAGCGTATCCGAATATGCGTGGAAAGTTATCACAGCCGCGCCTTCCGCGACAAGACGCGCCGTGATGGTCTGACGAGCGGCTTTTCCCCGGCACGGCTGAAAAAACTGAAGGGTGAAGCTCGCCTGGACGAAACTTCACCCTTAGACCTTCCCTTGCTCGCACCCCAGCCGCAACGGCGACATGGCCAATGCGACCTCCTTGTCCAGATAAGCGTCAATCGTCGCCCATCAAAAAACCCGCGATGAGGCCGCATGAAAGCGGCTCACATAACGGGGGGATGAACAATCTTATAGCAGAGCCTGAGATTTGAGGTCTGTACGATTCCGTACGAGTTTCCTGCCGACAATCTCTCGAAATAGTAGCGCCTTTTTTTCATCTGATCCGCTTTTATCTTATTTGTTTCTGAAGCATCCGCACCAATGAAACGGCGCGAGGTCGTGCGCGTTGAGTGGGCAGATAACTCATGAGTCGGGATGCCGGCCAGGGCAGGCCGCGAGCGCCGCCGATGCCCTCCGGCCTTGATGGTTTGAGCCTGGCGACGGATGCTGTTAAAGTATCCGATTTCGATCAGGAGATGAATTATCAATAGAGGCCACTATGAGCATGAGCAACGAAAATCCTTTCCAGAATTTTCTGGAGCGACAGGACGAGGACCGGTGGGCCAGGGCCTTGAGCGGCCTTTTGCCTTTCATACATGAGGTAGACCGAACGGCGACACAAATCTGGTTCGCCTTCTATCCGATCAGTCTCTTTCGCGCCTTGCAGCAGGCGGCAGACCCGGAAGAACTGGCCCGTAGACTTCTGCTACAGGGCAAGTACCGCCTGCGCGATCAAATAGATTCTTCACACAAATTTTTGTACGGGCATCGCTACTGGCCCGACGTTAAGAAGAGTGTCGAGCAATACGCCGCCTCTTCCGCCGCGGCAGCCAGCACGCCGCTCGCAGATCAGATACACGAGGTTGCAAAGGCGACGGCGAAGCAGGCTGGCGCGGAAGAGTCTCTGCTGATAGGCATCACAGCCGTCGCCTTCATGACGCTGGCGCAGGTCGGGCTCGAAGCGTTCAAGGCAGCGCCCGGCGCGACGAGCGTTGACGGCAAGCATGCCAGGCGCTCGCCCGACCAGGTGCTCGCGCAACGCGCCAGGGACGATAGCCAGGGCTTGCTGGGCTTTCTCCGCACGGTGGATAGCCAATGGACTGTCACTTATGACGAGACGCAGCGTGACGCGCGCTATAAGCTGATTCACATGGAGGAGCTGGCATCGGGCGCGGCCCGTGACAAGTCGCGTGATTGGCGCGCGCTCGACCCGCGCTGCATCGAAGGGCCCATTCCCGTCGAATGTCGCTCGGCCTCCTGCGGCACATGCTGGGTCGGCGTGCTGGGCGGCGCGGAAAAACTCTCTGACGTGACGGTGCGCGAAGGGAAAAAGATAAAGGAGTTCGGCTACATAGAGACGGACGAGCCGAAGCCCATCATCCGCCTCGCCTGCATGGCCCAGAGCGCGGGCGCTGTCTCCATCGTCATCCCGCCCTGGAACGGCGTCTTCGGCAAATACCTGCACGAGAGAGATGCTCTTCACGCCGAAGAGATGAGCGAGCCCGGAGCGGCAGGCAAGAATTAGCAGTGATGGACAGAGAGTGTCAGGATAAGCACTACAAGCAGGATGAAAGATAAAAGCATTGCTGCCATGAAGTTGTTATCTCTCTTTCTTTATCCTGCGTATCCTGTCTCTCCCTGTTAGATTCTGCTTTCTTTTGAGTGGCTCGGGATAAGAAGAGAGTGATGCTGGATCAAGAGGAAGCGGCGGAGCGTTTGGCTGGCAGAGCAGGCGGGCGGAGCAGGCGGTTCGGCGTCTCTCCGATACTGCTGGTGATGGCGGCGGCGCTTCTGTGGAGCACGGGCGGCCTCTTCATCAAGTGGACGACGCTCTCGGCATTCGAGCTTTCATTCTGGCGCTCGCTCCTTGCGGCGCTCACCGTCGCCCTCTTTACGCGGCGCGAGGGTTTTGGGCTCAATCGCATCACGGCGCTCGCTTCCGTGCTCTACGCGGCGCTGCTGCTTCTCTTCGTGCTCGCTACGAAGTGGACGACCGCCGCGAACGCCATCTTCCTGCAATACACTGCGCCGATCTACGTGCTGCTGCTTGAGCCAGTCTTCTACAAGGAGAAGTTTCGTGCGAGCGATCTGAGAGTGGTCGGCGCGTGCATGCTGGGGATGTCGCTCTTCTTCGTGGGCCAACTGCGCCCGGCGGATGTGCGCGGCAACGTCGCGGCGCTCGCTTCCGGCCTCTGCTTCGCTTTCTACATCCTGCTGCTGCGCCATTCGCGCTCGAAGGAGGTCAACCGCGCCTCATCCGTGATCTACGGAAACCTGCTGCTCGTGCTCGTCACGGCTCCGGCTGGACTGAGCGCCGTGGCTCACACGAGCGCCTGGGATTTCGTGGCGGTCGGTTATCTGGGCATCATTCAGATCGGCCTCGCCTACACGCTCTTCACGCTTGGCATGTCGCGCGGCGTCCGCTCGCTGGACGCAGGCATCGTCGGCTACGTCGAGCCGGTCTTGAATCCCGTCTGGGTCTTTCTCATCCTCGGCGAGCGCCCTTCGGGTTGGGCCATCCTGGGGGGCACGATCATCATCACCGCCGTCGTCTCGCACACGCTCTGGGGAGCACATAAAGCGCGCGCCATCCCGCTCCCATAAGCAGGCTCGCAGCCTGTCATGAGCCATTGCCTCAAGGCGCTTTGGGCGTCTCTAGCTGTACGCCCATGGTCTCCGTATTAAAGCGTTTGTATTCGCTGTAGGTGATGGTCGAATCATACGAGACGTTATCGAAGAGCTTGGGGTAATCCGCTCCGTTGATGCGTGACATCCAGGGCAGCCACGTTCCTTCTGCGAGGAGCTTCATCTCAAGGTAAACGGCGGGCGGGCGTCCGCCCGTCGAGGTGGAGTCGGCGCTGTGTGTTGCTGTGGAGTTGGAGCTGTTGGTTTCGGTCGCGCCCGCAGGCCAACCGGCGAGCCGCATGACGATTCTGTCTCGCGCATCAATCCAGATCGTGCCGAGGAGCTGCGCTATATATTTTTCGTTCGGGCTGAATTGCGCGTCCGGGCGCGGCTTGAAGCTCAGCACCAGCGTGTCGCGTCCGTTGACCTGTTCGTGCCCGACCGGCGTCAACTCGCACGTTCTGAGGAAAGTGCGTACGTCCAGGGTTACGCCGCCGCGCCGGATGCCGAAGGCGTCACGATTGATTCCCGTGCGCGGGTACGTGCCGAGCGGGAGCATGCCCGCCGCGCTTTCCACGACTCTCGCCGGATGCGACATGGCGTCGCGCTCTATCTTGTCCTCGGCCTTTTCCAGACGCTCGCCCGCGCGCAAGCGCTCCCTGTCCAAATCCTCCGCCGGCACGGCCACCCCGTTATGACTCGTCAGCAGCAGCACGCCGCGCGCGCGCGTGCCGCTCCTTAGAGTCGGGATGTAGACCTCGTAGACGCTCTGCTCTTCCCTGACCTGACCCTTCTTATTCTTCTCGCGCTTGGCGAGCGTCATCACGTAGGTGAACTCGACCAGCACGTCGCCTGAGCCCTTGCAGTTCGCTTCTTTCATCAACGCCGGGACATCAACCTGGCCCTCTATCTGAGCCGGGACGATTGATTCGCAGACTTGGGGAATCGCGGTGCTGCGTTTCCCCAGCTCGACATGGACATTCTGCGCCTGCACCGAAACGAAGGATGTTAAGACCAGGAGAATTGCTGTGCTTATGCTTTGCGAAGAGTCCAATCGCATATTGCCTCTCTTCTCTAATTACGCGAGCGATCTATGTATCGTATTTTTACTGCCTTTGGAGAGAAAGCCGCCGCCATGCTTTCACGGTCGCCCGATAGCCGTCTCATTCTACGACTCCTCGCGCCTCCGATTCAAAGAAATCTTGAGATTCTCGCTGCGCCCGCCTGGACTGAGAATTTGAGCTGCCCGTCTGCGAGGACGAAAGCGGGCAACTTCAGAGCATCCACTTGTCGCGGTCTGCGAAGTAAGTGGGCGCTTCGTGCGGGTGAAGCTTGCGAAACTCTTTGAAGCGCACGAGAAGTCTTTGATACCTCTTCTCGGAAGAGCGTAGAGGCGCGTGTGGTATCTCGCGCAGGTGGTTTTCGACCTTCCAGAGATTACGCCGGGAGAAGCGCCAGTCGTAGTTGCCGAGCACGTTGAGATCGGTCGAGGCATAGCCGGTAATGCGCGCCGTCAAGTCAACGTAAGGATCGAAATAGCTCCATGCGAGGTCGCGCAGGCGGCGAAAGACCGGCCTGCGCCCGTGCAGGCCCGTGTCGCGCGAGCGCGCGACAGAACCCCACAACCCATCTTTCTGAAAGATGTAGACGACGTGATCGAGTTGATCCTGTGATTCTAGGCTGAGCAGCAGCGGCGGATAGCCGTGCTGTTCCAGAATCACTGCCGCGAAGAGCGCCGCTTCCATACAGTGTGCCTCTTTGCGCCGCACCACTTCTCGAAAGGAACGCTGCGTCCCGCCCTCGCGCTCCCAGTTATAGGGGACGGTTCGCAGGTAGTGTTGCACCTGTCTGGGAGTACGCAGCGATTGGATCAGCCTCCACTCTGCGTCCGTGAAAGCATCTCTGCCGGGCACGTTCTTCATCGCCAAAGCTATTAACAGAAGAGAGGCGGAAAAGGCAAAAGGAGAGGAGAAGGAATGAACAGTGATAGACAGGAGAGAAGCAAGGGATGAGGGCCGCAGGGCGGAGGGATGAAAGGAAAGCATCTCTCTTTTCTTATTCCTCCATCATCCCTTCTTCTTAATCCTATTCATCCTGTCCATCCCTGTCACTTCTTCCCTTCGTTCTTCGCCCCTGTGCTTTTCTTGTCGGAGGCCCTTGGATAATGTTAAAGTGCTTAACTTGATACCGAAAAACCATTGCCGATACCCGACACGTACGCGCGCACTAGACACCCTCGTACAGTCTTTGGCGGGCGCGTGCGGCTCGACTGATGGATATACGCGCCGCCACAAGCGCCGCACCTGAATCAAACAAGAGTTTTACGCCCCTAGTCTTTATCCACTTATGAATACGCAACCACAAATCTCCGAATTTCAGATGACGCGCGCCGAGCAGGAAGCGGAAACGGAAGCTCGCCGCTTGACGGGGCAGATTGAACAGGCGCTCGCGGCTGTCGCCGTTCGTACCAATACGGACGCCGACAGCCTGGAAGCCTGCGCTAACGGTCTGGAACGCGCCGCGCGCGACATGGTCGTCGCCCTGCGCGAGCTGGCGCGCGAGCGACGCATCGCACGCGAAGAAGCCAGGTGAGACGAGAGCGAAGGGGGACGAAACAACTCCGCTCTGCCTCTGCGTCGAGCGGCGCGTCTCTAGATATTTTTATCCTATTGATGGGAGCATTATGACTTCACTGAAGAGAGAGATTGAGACCCGGCACAAAGGTCGCAAGCGAACCAGTTACGAGTTGGACAACTATGGCATCAAGGGGGCGGCGACCGTCTACTGGAATCTCAACCGCTCTGAGCTTTGCGAAGAGATCGTGAGGCGCGGCGAAGCCATCTTCTCCGATCACGGCGCGGTCATCGTTGACACGGGCGAGCACACGGGCCGCGCCGCCAAGGACAAGGCGATTGTGCGCGAGCCTTCGAGCCAGGATCAGGTCTGGTGGGGCGAGGTCAATAAAGAGTTCTCGCAGGAAGCATTCAACGCTCTCAAGGAGCGCATGATGGCCCACACGCGCGGGCGCGACCTCTTCGTCCAGGACACCTTTGCCGGAGCAGACCCGCGCTATCGCCTGAGCGTTCGCATCATCACCGAGATGGCCTGGCATTCGCTCTTTGCGCGCACCATGTTCATCAATGATGAGAAGAAAGATAGCGCGCCCGGTCGTCCAGAATTTACGGTCATCAATATCCCGAGCTTCTACGCCGACCCGCAGCGCGACGGCACGCGCTCGCCGACCTTCATCCTCGTTGACTTTAGCCAGAAGCTAGTCCTGATCGGCGGCACGTCCTACGCGGGCGAGACCAAGAAGAGCGTCTTTACGATTCTCAACTACCTGCTTCCGCAGCGCGACGTGATGAGCATGCACTGCTCGGCCAACGTCGGCGAGGCCGGGGACGTGGCTGTCTTCTTCGGTCTCTCCGGGACGGGCAAGACCACGCTCTCGGCAGACCCGGAGCGCAAGCTCATCGGCGACGACGAGCACGGGTGGTCGCAGCACGGCGTCTTTAACTTCGAGGGCGGCTGCTACGCCAAGGTGATTCGTCTCTCGCCGGAAGCCGAGCCCGACATCTATCGCACGACGCGCATGTTTGCGACCGTCCTTGAAAACGTCGTCTATGATGCGGAGACCCGCGCTCTAGACCTCGACAGCGCCGTGAAGACAGAGAATACGCGCGCCGCTTATCCGTTGGAATATATTCCGAACATCATGCCGGAGGGCTACGCGGGCCATCCGAAGAACATCATCATGCTGACGGCGGATGCCTTCGGCGTGCTGCCGCCGGTCGCGCGTCTTTCGCCCGAGCAGGCCATGTACCACTTCCTCTCAGGCTATACGGCGAAGATCGCGGGCACGGAGAAGGGGCTGGGCAAAGAGCCCGAAGCGACCTTCTCGACCTGCTTCGGCGCTCCCTTCATGGTGCTGCATCCGGGCGTCTACGCTGACCTCCTGGGCAAGCGCATGGCGGAGCACAAGGCCAACTGCTGGCTCGTCAACACGGGATGGAGCGGTGGGCCCTACGGCGTCGGCTCGCGCATGAAGATCAGTCACACGCGCGCCATGATTCGCGCCATCCTGAACGGCTCACTCGCCAACATAGAAACTCAGCCAGACCCTTTCTTCGGCGTCGGCGTACCCCTTTCCTGTCCAGACGTTCCCACGGAAGTTCTGCAACCGCGCGACACCTGGGCCGACCAGCAAGCCTACGACCTCAAAGCGCGCGACCTGGCCCGCCGCTTCAATGAGAATTTCAAGAAGTACGAGGACGGCGTCTCGGAGGCCGTGCGCAAGGTTGCGCCGGTCGCGGATTAGCGTAGAACAGGAATTTAAGAATTGATGAAGGGCGGCAACCATGGCCGCCCTTTTTATTTCATGAGCAGCCTTGAAAATTCGCGCCGCCTGCCTATGGCGGTTTGCCGGTAGGAGCAACCCCTTAGCGCAGCGTGGAGGCCAGTACAGCCAAGGGTCTCGGGCGGGTGTTGTCAGCGTCGAGAACCCGCCAGAGACCTTTGGCTGTACTGACAAAGCAACATCCATTTGCTAACCGTTAAAGTTTTTCTTCAGTCGCCGCGAATATAGACGGAGAGCACCTTGAGACGCCCTCCGGCGCGCACGAGGTCTATCTGAAATGGCAGGAGTTCGACGGAGATGAGGCGTGTGCCCGCCGGATAGCCGTAGAACTCTTCGCCCGTGATACGCACGCGCGGCGTCAGAGGATCGCTGCTCTCCGTCGAGCTGGAAGCAGCATCGCCCGGCTGCTTTCCCGTCAACTCGCTTGCGCGAATCGTTGACGGGAGCGTCCTGACGTGATCGCGCAGGAGTACGACCGCCTGCTCCAACGTCGTCGTCAGGCTGTGCAACTGTTCCATGCTATCTATGCGTTTCGCATGCGCCTGCCTGTCCGCGTCCTGATCGCCGTGCTCCGTCCGGCTCTGTGCGCTCTCTCCCACCTCTTCATCGAGGAGCGTTTTCATCGTCGGGTTGCTGTTGAGCACTTTCCAGATGTTGACCGGGAGTATGTGATTCAGATTCAAATCTTCCCGCTCATGTCCCTGCATCCTGATGACCGCGTAGACTTCGTAGAGACGGACGAACAGGTACAGCAAGTTTGTCATCGCCACATAGTTGCGTCGCAGCTCTTCACGGGCTTCGGGTTTCATCAGCTCCGGCCTGAGTTCTGCGAAAAAGAGCAGAGAGGGCTCATGGCGCAGGCGATCTGCAAAGTCTGCGACGAAAAACTCTTTGACGAGAGGCCCTATGTCTTCCGTCTCCTGCCAACGCCTGCTAAACTGCGCGGCGATTTCGCGCGCCTCCCGATCTTCTTCCGCAGTGATCTTATTGTCCTCCTTCTCAGAGGTCGGGTCTTCGGCCACGTTGCGCGCAAAGCTTGCAGCGTTTACGGTCAGCGTGAAAGTGAGCAACAAAGTGATGACGGCTCGGAGCTTCATATAAATGGTCGCCTCCTGCTTTGGGCCCACGCCGCGCATCATGGCGGCAGGGCTCGCCCGGGCCCTCTCGCTTCCGGGGCCGGGAGCGAAATCTCCGGCCAGGCTTAATGGCAAAGGCTGTGCCGCGAGCGGCGGGCAACGATAAAATCGCGCGGGCGCGGCGTGGGCTCAATTCGCCCAGTGCCATCGGCGGCTATCATGTGAAAGAAAATCGCGGCGCTCCCGCAGCAGTAATGATGTGATAGACTCCGTAGCATTAAAGGCGTATCGTGTGACGCTTTTGTGAGAGGCCGTAATGGTGAAAGCGTGATGAGCGATCAGTCGGACGATTCTGCCAGCGAGCGCGCGATGAGCCCTGCCGAGACTGCTGCGGGCGCAAGACCCGCCGCGCCTTTGGGCGATCAGGCGCATCCCGAGAGCTATGCGACTCTACGCACCGTCGTCGAGACGGTCAGGCGTGTGATGCGCGCCGATACGACAAGCGTCGCCAGCTTCTCCGTCGCCGATAAAACAATCGTCTGGAAGGCGATGAGCGGATTTGGCTCCCACGTCGGCGCGGGCGAGCGAGATATTACGATGCCCCTGCGCGGCCACGTTTACGAAGAGGCGGCGCTCGCCGACCGGCTCATGATTATCGAAGGCATAGGCTTGCGCGACGATCTTCCCCCGGAGGATTTTCCGCTCTACAGCCCGGAGGGCGTGCGCGATCTGGCGCTTGCTCCTCTCAAGGCGCGCGGCGAGACGCTCGGCGCGCTCGCCGTCGGCTATCGCTCGGCGCACAGCTTTACGGACGACGAGAAGCGCCTGCTCGAAGACCTGGCGGAGATGGCCGCGATGGTGCTCGACAACGCGCGCCTTATTGAGACGGTGGGCGCGGGCAAGAGAATCTGGGAACAGACCTTCGACGCCATCCCTGACGGCATCATCGTTCACGATCACCTGATGCAGATCGTGCGCTGCAACGCTCACGCGGCTGAGATGATGGAACTCTCGCCGTCGGAGACTATCGGGCTTTCCTGCGCTGACGCTTTCTCGCGCCTCTTCGGCGAGCGCGCCGCCGCCTATCACATGGGCCAATCAACGGGGACGGCCTCGTCCTTCGAGCTTCAGGCCGAAGATGGCCGTCGTTATCTGGTCGCCGTCGCACCCCTCGATCAGCCGGGCAGTCCCGGCGGGAGCGTCATTACATGGAGCGACGTGACGGAGCTGTCAGAGATGCAGGAGCAGCTCTCTCGCTCGCGCAGGCTGGCGACCGTGGGCCAACTGGCCGCAGGCGTCGCGCACGAGATCAACAATCCGCTGGCCGCCATCATGACCTGCGCCGAAGCGACGCTGCGTGACATGCGCGCGGGCGCTGAAACCGCCGCGCTCGCCGAAGAGCGGGAATGGAACTTCTATCTCGAAGAGATCATTCGACAGGCGCTCAGGTGTAAGGTCATCACGCGCGGGCTGCTCGATCTGTCGCGCCAGCGCCGCCCACATCGCACGGCCTGCGACATCAACGCGCTCGTCGCGCAGAGCGCCAGGTTGGCCCAGCAGCGCGCAGCCTCCGAGGCTGTCAACGTCACGGTCGAGCTGGATGAAAACGTCGGAGAAGTGGCGACCGACGCGGGGATGGTGCGACAGGTGCTCGATAATCTTTTGAGCAATGCGCTTGACGCCGTGGGCTCGGAGGGACAGATCAACGTCCAGACCATGCGCGAAGGCGAGCGCATCGCCATCGAGATTGCGGACACCGGCCACGGCATCGCGCCCGACCTGCTCGTGCGCATCTTCGACCCCTTTTTCACCACCAAAGACCCGGGCAAAGGCTCCGGGCTCGGCCTCGCCATCTGTTATACGCTCGCCGAAGCCCTGGGCGGTGCGCTCACAGTCGAATCCAAGCAGCACACCGGCAGCCGCTTTCGCCTCTGGCTGCCACGCAGAGCGCCCGAAAAGGAAGGATGAAGGATGAAGGATGAAGGATGAAAGAACGTGATTTAAAGGATAGAACGAAGTCCTTCGCCCTGCGAATCATTAAGCTCTATACGGCACTACCCAAAAGTGGCGAAGCACAAGTCTTAGGCAAGCAGGTGCTTCGCTCAGGAACATCTGTTGGAGCCCATTATTATGAAGCGCAACGTGCAAAGTCGGATGCGGATTTCATCAGTAAAGTCGAAGGTGGGCTGCAAGAATTGGAAGAGACTATTTATTGGTTAGAATTGATCGCTGCATCAAGAATTATCTCTGAAGAACGACTAAAGCCGCTACATGATGAAGCGGAGGGAATCATAGCCATGCTCGTATCAATAGTGAAGGCTGTCAAAAGCAAAGGGAGGAGGACTTAAGGAGCCGAGGAGAATGGATAGGGGTGTCTTTTCTTCATCCTTCATCCTTCATCCTTCATCCTTCATCCTTATGGGAAGACGAATTCGCGTGCTCGTGGTTGACGACGACAATCTGCTGCGAAAGCTTGTGACCGAGCAGCTTTTGCGGTCTGGATTCGACGCGGCGGCGGCGGCCAATGCCGGGGAGGCTTTCGAGGCGCTCAGGCAGAAGGACTTTGATGTCGTGCTGCTGGACATACAGATGCCGGGGCTCTCAGGGCTCGACGCGCTGCGTGAGATCAGGAAGATAGAGGACGCGCCGGAGGTCATCATGCTGACGGCGGACACCTCTCTGCCGACGGGCCTTGAGGCGATGCGGCTCGGCGCTTACGATTACCTGACCAAGCCTTCGACGCTCGACGAGATGGAGGCCGTCATTCGCAAGGCGGACGAGAAGAGGCGGCTTGTCAGGCAGAACGCTTCTCTGCGCGCCGCCGTGCGAGCGCCCAATGCGGACGAGGTCGGCGTGCCGCCGATGATCTACAGAAGCGCCGTCATGCAGGGCATCGTCGCGCAGGCGGAAGCGGCGGCCCGCCTCGATACGACCATCCTCATCACGGGCGAGTCCGGGACGGGCAAGGATGTCCTGATGCGCTTCATTCATGCCAAGAGCGCGCGCAGCGAGTCTTCGATTATTACCATCAACTGCGGCGCATTACCCGAAGCTCTCTTCGAATCGGAATTCTTCGGCCACGAGCGCGGCGCGTTCACGGGAGCGAGCGCTCTCAAGCGGGGCTTGCTGGAAGCGGCGGACGGCTCAACCCTCTTTCTGGACGAGATCGGTGAGATGCCGCTACAGATGCAGGTCAAGCTCTTGCAGTTTCTCGAACAGGGACGCTTTCGCCGTGTCGGCTCGACGCGCGATCAGGGCGCGGACGTGCGCGTCATCGCCGCCACTAATCGAAATCTGCCGGACGACGTGCGCGAGGGGCGTTTTCGCGCAGACCTCTTTTATCGCCTCAACGTCGTCGCGCTCTACGTCCCGCCGCTGCGCGAGCGGCCCGAAGACATCCCTGAGTTGATAGACTACTTTCTGGAGATTTATCGCCAGCGATTCAATAGGCCCAGGCTCGCTCTTTCTGCTGAGGCACGTCGTCGCCTGGAAGCTTATGCCTGGCCCGGCAACGTGCGCGAGTTGCGCAACTACCTCGAACGTGCCACGGCCCTTTCAACCGACGACGTGATAGAAGCCGAGTTGATCCTGCCGCCTTCGAGCGGAGGACAGGGCGGTGCGGGCGGTGCGCCCGCTCAGGCACAGGCCGGGCCAGGGCTACAGCCTCCCGCCACGCTCGACGAGCTTGAGCGCCAGCACATTCTTCGCGTGCTCAATGAGACGAGCGGCAACCGCGAACGCGCGGCGGCCATCCTTGGCATCTCGGCGCGCACGCTCTACCGTAAGCTGCGCGAATACGAAACGGCGACCGGTTCGACAGACCTCGCAACCGAAATTTAAGAGTCGCTAACAAAACCGAAAACAAATTAACAGGGAGGGACAAAGATGGTCAGGATAAAGCGGAAGAGATGAACTATTCATCAAGCAATGCTTTTATCTTCCATCCTGCTTTCTGTTTTTATCCTGACCATCCCTGTTAATTCTCTTCCTTTAACTTCTGATGACTGAGACGGCGGACGTAGTTATCATCGGCGGCGGCATTGTCGGCGCGAGCGTCGCGTATCATCTGGTGGAAGCGGGCTGCCGCGATGTTCTCATAGTCGAGCGTGAGCGGGCGCAGGGGCTCGGCTCTTCGGGCAAGGGCGCGGGCGGCGTTCGCGCGCAGTTCGCCACGGCGATCAATATAGAGATGTCGCTCTATTCGATTGCCTTCTTCGAGCGTTTTAAGGAAATGACGGGACGCGCCGCAGGCTACAGACCGGACGGCTACCTGTTCGTTGCGACGAGCGAAGAGCATCTGGACTATCTCAAAAAGAACCGCGAGCGACAGACGGCGCTCGGCCTCAAGGGCGTGGAGATATTAACGCCGCAGGATATCAGCGGCCTTATCCCGCAATTACGCATGGACGATGTGGTCGGCGGAAGCTTCTGCCAGACAGACGGCTTCATTGAGCCTTTGAGCGTGATGCGCGGGTTTACTGCGCGCGCCTGCGAGCGCGGCGCAAGAGTCTGGCTCGAAGCGGAAGTGAAAGGGATAGAGACGCAGGGCGGCGAAGTGTGCGGCATCGAGACGACGCGCGGGCCTGTAGCGACGCGCACGATTGTTAATGCGACCGGGGCCTGGGCGGCTGGCGTGGCGAAGCTTGCGGGCATCTCTTTGCCTGTCGTGCCGCTCCGCCGCCAACTCGTCATCACAGAGCCATTCGACTCTCTTCCGCCCGCGCCGCTGCCGATGGTCATAGACATGTCGAACGGATTTCACTTTCGCCGCGAGCCCCCCGCTCCGTCCGCGTCGTCGGGTGTGCTGATGGCCTGGCCCGCGCCGGAAGAGACGCCCGGCTTTAAGACGGACTTTGATCCGGCCTTCATCGCACAGATACTCAAGCGCGCATCGCAGCGCGTACCTGCATTTGCCGGCGTGGTCGTAGACAGCTCGCGCTGCCGCGCAGGGCTCTATGAAGTGACGCCCGATCATCACGCGATTATCGGGCAGGCTCCGGGTCTGAAGGGCCTGTTTCTCGCCAACGGCTTCAGCGGTCACGGCGTCATGCATTCGCCCGCCACCGGCAGAATGGTCTCGGAGATAATCATCGAGGGGCACGCGCGCACGATTGATGCTACGGCGCTGCGCCCCGAAAGATTCGCCGAAGGCCGTTTGCTGGAAGAGACGGCTGTGCTGTGAGCCCTCTGCCTTGAAGTGTCCTTTAGTCCCTGCCTGGGCTTTGGAGTATTAAGCACCTATAATCTGCGTGTGGACGCGTAACGAAAGGATGAGTATGGAATACACGATTGTTGATGGCTTTAAGTTGGAAGAGGTGATCGCCGCGATCAATGAGCGTCTCAAAGAGGGCTGGGACTTGCATGGAAGTCTGGCCGTCACCGCGCTGGTCAATCCGCCGGAAGGTTTGAACGCCTGCCTCTACGCACAGGCGATGACGAAGAAAGCGCCCGAGCAATGGTCAGCCGCCTGACGTGCGCATGTGGTCGGCTGTTTGCACTTCTCCTTTACCCGCATGCTTGAAACCGGCCCGCCCCGTTGTCCAGAACCCGGTCAACTCAACAAAAGGGCGCGAGTTTGTTACACTGTTGGTTTCCCCGATGGGCCCGTAAAACGGCTTCGATCATCTGGGGTCGAGGATGATTGGAGCGAGCCCCGCTGCTCTGGAAATATTTAGCCGGAATCCTGTTTGAGATAAGAGTTTTATCATGTACGAGTTTGCAGTCGCCCCGGCGGTCACGCAGATACGCCGTCGCGGAGTCGAAATCACCGAGGTCGCGGCAGAGAGCCTGGCCGCAGAGCTTGAGCTTGAGGCGGGCGACCGCATCATCAAGGTCAATGGCCGTGCGGTGCGCGACTATCTGGACTTTCGCTTCCAGACCGGCGGCGAGACCGAGCTTGTGCTTGAAGTCCGCAAGAAGAGCGGCGAGGAATGGGAGCTTGATATTGAGCGCGACGAGGGCGAGGATTTCGGCCTCGGCTTCGAGCAGATCGTGCCGCGTCAATGCGCCAACGAATGCCTCTTCTGTTTCTGCAAAGGCAATCCTGAAACGGCCCGCCCTTCGCTCTTCATACGCGACGAGGACATACGCCTCTCCTTCCTCTACGGCAACTACACGACGCTCACCTCCATCACCGAGGACGAGATGAACCGCGTCATCGAGCAGCGCCTGACGCCGCAATACGTCTCCGTCCATGCCTCGGACACGGACGTGCGCGCTTACCTGCTCGGGATTGATCGCGCGCGCGCCGACATCAACGCCAAGATGAGGCGCATGCTGGATGCCGGAATAGAGATTCACGCGCAGGTAGTGCTCTGTCCGGGCATCAACGACGGCCCTATCCTGGAGCGCACCATTCGGGCGCTGGCCGCCGATTATCCGCGCATCAAGAGCGTGGCGATTGTCCCGCTCGGCCTCACACGCTACAACACGGACGAGCGCCTTCAGGCCGTCACGCCTGATTTTTGCCGCAGCACGATCAGCGAGCTTATCCCTTTGCAAAGAGAGTTTCGCGCTCGTCTGGGCACGACCTTCGCTTTCGCAGGCGATGAGATTTACCTTCGCGCCGGACTCGGTTTGCCGTCTCGAAAGCACTACGGCGATTACCCGCAGATAGAGGACGGCATCGGCATGGTGCGCGCCTTCGATAACGACTTTCGCGCGCTCTGGCGAAGGCTTGAGCGGCGCGAAGCCAGGCAGCCTATCGAGAAGCGGGACGGGACGGTGATGACCGGCACGCTTTTCGCGCCAGTGTTGAAGCAGAGGCTCGACCGGCTGAACGCGCGTTTCGGCACGCGGCTTCACACGGTCGCCGTCGAGAACGGTTACTTCGGAGGTGATGTCTCCGTGGCTGGCCTGCTGACGGGCGAAGACCTGCTGGCGGCGCGTGAGAAGGTCAGGGGAAGCTTTGTGATTATCCCCGGCTCGATGCTCAAGAGCGGGGAAGAAGTGATGCTCGACGGGCTGACGCTCGGCGAGGTGCGCGGGCAGTTGGGCCTTCCCGTCGAGGCTCTGGATTTCCGATCATTCGCGCGCTTTCTGCTCTCCTCTTCTTGAGCATCAAGCGCTTGGGCCCACTCGCTTGAGAAGCGCGGGAGCGAGAGGTCACTGGCTGCTGTTTTTGCTCAGCTTCTCGGCGGCCTTCTTGAGCTTCGCGCTCAGTTTGATAATGTCTTCAAGGTCATGCTTGGCTTTCGAGGCTTGCTGCACGTCAACGACTTCGGGTGTCTGGAAGACCGGATTCGAGACGAAACGCATCAGCAAATCGTCGAGCGCCAGGAGCGCCGGTTTCACCTGCCCTTGATCTAGCTCATCCCAACCCTTCAGAGTTCTTTTATCCCTGTCCGCGACCTCGGAATCAGGAAGCGGCAGGTTGGACAGCAAGCGGCTGGCACGCTTTCTTATCTCCGTCGTTGTCTCGGCGATATGTTTGTAATCGAGCACGTTGTTCGAGAAGATCATCGTCATCATCTGATTGTGGACGGTCTGTATGCGCTCGAAGTCCTCCTTGATCTGCATGTAGGCCAGGCGCGGACCCGAAGTTTCTGCGGGCCTACGGCTCTCTTTCTCAAGCGTGGTGATCATGAGGTTGCTCTCGATCTGAGCATCGCGGCGGAGTTGGCGCTGGCGCTGGCGTTCGGCTGCCGTATCGGCTGCCGATCTGCCCTGCTGGGCCAACAGCGAAGGGGCGTTGAAAAAGAGAAAAGCGGACAGCACAGCACTGAAGACCGCGATGTTCAGCGCACGTTTTTGATGACCGGAGCGCATAACGAATCCCTTCCTTCCCTGCAATGATGGCTTGGTCTTTGAGGCTTAATATAATCCCGCAGCTACTTCCTTGCAATCCCAAAGACCGACATTAAGAGCGCGGATGAAGCTCTCGATCGGCCAAAAGGCCAGGGCTGCACTAGTGATAAAAACAGAGGCCCGGCAACCTGCGAGGTGTTGCCGGGCCTTTCAAAAGGAGCGGAGCACCAAGGCGCTCCGCTCCAAAGTGTTCACCTTCCTTAGAAGATAAACTTGATCTGGTAGCGAATCACGCGACCGCCGCCATCGCTGGTCGGCGTGTTCGGATTCAGGAAGCGTCCCTTGGCCGCCGAGAAGGCATTGGAGGAAAGAGTTCCGCCGCCGGGCGAGAAGGGGCTGACGCTGCCCTGGATGTACTGCGGATGGTTGAAGATGTTGTAGAACTCGGTACGAAACTCGACGTTCATCCTCTCGCTAATCTTCGTCCGCTTGGTGATGTTGACGTTGAAGTTGTTGGTTCCGGGCGTGCGCTCCGTGTTGCGGCCCAGGTTGCCAAAGCGCTGGCGGCTGCCGGACAGGGTCGGAACGTACGCGGGATTAACGATGAACTCCGCCGTCAACGGATCAATCAGCGCCGACGGGGTATCGGAATCCGGGTTGGTGTAGCCCGTGATATTGCCGTTGGCATCTGTAACCGGGATGGCGCGAACACCGCGTTGGCCCAGCGGGTTGTAAGTCGGTCGGTCGAGGCCGCCCGAGATACCGTCCGCGTCAAAGCTGTTGAAGACGGTAAAGGGATAACCGGACTCGAAGGTCGTCACACCGGCGATCTGGAAACCGCCGAGGAGATGACCGAGCACGCCGCGCTGCTCCCTGAAGTAGGGAACCGAATAGACGTAGGTGATCGAAGCGCGATGCGGGCGATCAAAGAGCGCCACAGCGCGGTCGAGCCGCTGGCCATATCCTGCGGGGAGTCCCGGCAGACCGGCAGCGATTGACGGGTAAGCGAAGGTTGCGCCAGCCGTCGTGCCCGTCTGCGCGAAGGGATCGCTGAAGTTATCAATCAGCTTCGACCAGGTGTAAGAGCCGGTGATCGTGAAGTTGTCGGCGAAGCGACGCGTGACCTCAAGCTGGCCCGAATGATAGATGGAAGAGCCACCGTTGGTGCGGATGTTGCGAATGCCCTGAAGGTTATCCAGGCGATTCTGCAATCCGCCGACCGCTCCCGGAGGCGTGATGCGCAGCGCGGGCGGAACCGTCGGGTTGAGGTCTTCCGTGACGAAGAGCTTAACGCCTCTGGAGCCCACGTAGGACATGTCCACGATCAGATTCCAAGGCAGCGAACGCTGTAGGCCGACTGACCAACGCATGTAGTAGGGATTGACCAGGTTCGGGTCAATCAGCGTTTGCGAGCTGGCGGCGCTGAGCGTCGCGGCTGTCGAAGGAAGCTGCGAGCTGAAGTTAGAGATGCCGCGAACGCCTGCCGCAGCATTGGAGGTCACGGTCGTCCTGATCAGGTTCGGCGAAGAGGACTGAGCGTTTGACGCGATGTTGTTGTAGAACGAATCGTAGCCGATCTGGAAGCCGCCACGGAAGACCGTCTCTTTGTTGCCGAAGAGGCGGTTCATGAACCCGCTCTCAAAGGCGGGCGAGTAGGCGAATCCGAAGACCGGCGCGAAATTGTTCTGATCGTGATGCACGCTGTTGGGAACGCTGAACGGGCCGGTGCGCGTCACAGGGTCTACGTTGAAGAGACCGGCGAAAGCGGGCGTGCGCAACGCGTTGAAGGGCGTTCCGAAGTTCTCATAGCGGACGCCGAGCGTCAGCGTTAAAGCCTCGGTCGCTTTCCAGCGATCCTGGAAGAAGAGTGCCACGCGATAGAGCTGCGGGAAATACTTCGGGCTGCCGATGTCGCGTGTCGCCGCGCCGGCAGTGCCGCCGAAGTTGTCCAGGAAGTTGGCAAAGGAATTGTATCCGCTAGGAACCAGATCAGTGCCGCTGCTGGAAGAGTAGGTAAGCAATCCGCGCGGAATCGAAGGCGCTGACTGCGTGGAAATCTGGCGCAGGAAGTCAGCGCCGAAGCGGAACGTGTGGTCGCCGTGAATCTTCGTCACCGTATCCTGGATGACGTAGTTGTTGGCCGTGCGACCTTGCGGGAAGGTTGTGTCAGCGCCCAGGAATGAGAGCGTCAGGCCGTTGAACTCAATACGCGGCAACGTCCCGGCCTGGCCCTCCGGATCGCTCAGCGGGAAGCCGAGCTGGATACGGTTGTAAGCAAGACGCAGCTCGTTGGTGAGCGTCGGATTGAAGACGTGCGTCTCGGAAACGAGGAAGTTGTAGAAACGCTGTGAGTAGTCGGCGTCGAAGCCCTCGAAGGTCGCCGTGCCGAGAGTGCCGCCGAAGGGCTGAGCACCGCGAGCCGTCAAGAGGCGTCCTGAAAGCTGATCGTTGTCGCTGATCTTATGGTCAATGCGAATCTGGAACTGGCGCTCCAGGAAGGTGACGGGCAGGTTTCGCGTGAACGTGCCCACCTGCACGTTGCAAGGCACGTAAGAGTTTGCGACTCCGGGCGTGGCGAATGTGCCGCAGCCGGTGCGCGGGGTGATGTCGATATTGAACGGATCGGCGACGCCGACGGTCGCGCTCGTCAAGCCCATGTAGAGGTCTAGATTGGCATTGGTTCCCGCCGGAAACAACTGGCGCAACCGCTCACGACCCGCCGCCGTAAAGGCGAAGATCGTGGACTCTCCGGTCGAGCGCTGGTCTTGCTGCTGGCCCGAGAAGAAGAAGAACGTGCGGTTATGTCCGTCGTAAAGCTTGGGGATGATGACGGGGCCGCCAATCGTGCCACCGGCATAGAACTCCGTACCTGACGGTGGATGGCCGCCGCGACCGCCCTGCGATTTGGGGGCCAGGTTAAGGGCGACGCGAGACTGCTGGCTCGTCAGCGCATCATCGTATGTCGAGTCATAGAGGAAATGGACCGTGCCGTGAAAATCGTTCGTGCCGCCTTTGGTCACGGTGTTGATGACGCCGCCGCCCGAGCGACCGAACTCCGCGTCATAGATGCCTGTCTGCACGGAGACTTCCTGCACCGCGTCAGGGTTGGTGATCTGGAAGCCCTGACCGGCAACCGAGATGTCGTTGTTCTCCGTGCCGTCAATCAGGAAGTTGTTGGAGCGCGCGCGCGCGCCGTTCACCGAAAAGGTGCTCGCGCCAGCGCCGCCGCGATTGCTTGAGACGCCGGGCAAGGTCAGCGCCAGCGAAACCGGATTGCGGCCCGCATAGGGCAGCTCCTGCACGCGTCTGGTCTCGATATTGCCGCCGCGCACGGCAGCTTCGGTTTGCAGTAGCGCGGTGGCTTCCGCCGTCACGTCCACCGTCACCTGCTGCCCGCCAGGGGCCATCGACGTGCTCACTTCGGCGGTCCGGCTAGCCAAGACCGGGATGTTGGTCTTGATGACTTCGCCGAAGCCGCTGCTGCTGAATTTAACTGAGTATTGGCCGGGGTCAACCGCGTCAAAGCGGTAGAAGCCCTCGTCGTTTGACACCGTCGAGCGTTCGACGGTGGTTTCAATATTGATTAAGGTCACATTAGCGCCTGCAATGACAGCGCCGGTCGGATCAGTCACAGTGCCGCTGACAGTACCACGGCTAGTCTGGGCTGAAACAGCCAGCGAAAGTCCGAGCAGCGTGACGAGGAGCATCAGGGCTCTTATCTTCATTTGGGACTCTCTCCTAACAAAAATTATGGCGATCAATCGCCAAGGTTTGGGCCGAAACGGTTTTGCAAATACCCTGCATTGGTGCGACCCAATGCCCTTTGCCTTCAACCTTCTCTTTGATTGTCCATTGAAACTACGTGGAGGCTGGCGGCGACTGGTTTCCACAGTTGTCGCTCTTCACAGGCTGCCGGAAGAGGGCTGGTTTTTAAAGAGATTATTTGAAGCGACCTCAGCTTTCCCGAATCTTCAGAAAAGCCCCGAACCCCTTACTCAAGCGCCTGTGCTTGGAACACCTCATGATTAACAGGTTCCAATGTGCAGGCTGTTGAAGCAAATACCATTCCAGCCTCCGGCGCACCTGGACTCTCAAATAAATAGGGGAATTTAAAAGCCCGGCCCTTTATCCAGGGTGAAATTACGGGGCGAGCATTTGAAATTTTGAAGAAATCTTTAAATAAATGGATTTATCCGCCCGGAGGAACCGGCCCGAAAGAGCCTTCCGGCGCGCGATTTCCCTGGGGGAAGGGGAGGTTTGCCGGCTCAACGCCGTATCGTCGAAGCGTCCCGGTTTTCCGGGTCTTCAAACGCCAATCGCCCATCTGATGGGGATTAAGGGGTGAGAGCTCTGACGGGCGGACTCATCGTTTAGTGAGAGGGCGCTGTGATAGAATCCGTTGGCGATCAAAGTCAACTCGGAAATAGTGCTCATACGCTTCCCAAGATGGCGACCTCGGCATTCACGCACCTCTCCTTAGCTCCGCTCGGCGCAGGCGACCTGATTGATCGCGCCGTCAGATTGTACCGGCGTCACTTCATCACGCTGATCGGCATCACCGCGCCCCCCTTCGTCATCCAGACTCTAGGTTACGTGATGCTGACAAGCAGTTGGCGCGAGTTGATGGCGACGGGCAGCGAGGTCTCGCTGGCCATCTACGGCTTTACATTGATGGCAGGCATCCTTCTCTTTCTCGCGGGAACGCTGCTGAACCTGATCGTCATGGGCGGAGCGACGCGCAATCTCGTGACTCATCTTTTATGGAACGAGCCGGTCTCGGCGCGCGCCACGTATCGTAACGTGCGGGCGCGTTTCTGGGGGCTGCTGGCGGCGAGCATACTGGTCGGGCTATGGGTCGTATTCTCCGCCGTACTGGCCCTCTTCGCCTGGCTCTTCGCTTTCAATATCATGGCGCTCGGGACGGTCGCCTTAATGTACGTGGCCGGTTGGGTCTCCGCCGTCTTCGGCATCATCACGCTGCTCATCTCCGTCACCGCCGCCTTGTGGTTCTTCTTTTTTCTCGTCAAGCGTTTCGTCTACGTGCCGCAGGTCATGATGGTCGAAGGCAAGGGAGTGTTTGAAGCCTTCAGCCGCAGCTCGGCGCTGGCGCGCGGCACTGTGCGCCGCTTGATGGCGATGTTTCTCTTCACCTGGTTCGCCAGTTGGTCTGCGCTGCTGATTCTGATTATCCCACTAGGGCTCTACGGCCACTTGAACGGCATAGACCCTTCGCCCTGGAACGCGACGAACTGGCCCGCCTGGTATGCCATAGGCTACAGCGTGCTCGGCCAATCAAGCTCGATTCTGCTCGCGCCCATCTGGACGCTCGGACTCTCGCTGCTTTACGTTGACGAGAGGGTGCGTCATGAAGGCTATGACATAGAGTTGATGGCGGCGCGAGCGCTGGGCGAGATGCCCGTGCTGGGCGGCGCTCAGGCCGCCTCTTACATTCCGGCGCTCGTGACGGGAGCAAAGGTCGCGCCGCCTCCGCCCGCCGCTTCCGGCGCATACGGCTCTATGCTCAACCTACGCTGAACTCTAAAACGTGAACGACAGAACCTCTCTTATGAGCAGCCCCGATCAGGAACGCCAGGCGCGCGAACATGGCGGCCCTCCTCGCCCGGCCCGGGCGAGCCGTATCCGCAGCGGCGTTGCCCTGCGCCGCGTCCGAGCCATGATCTACGCGCCGCTGCTCATCCTTCTCTTCGGCGTCGCCGCCCAAACAGCCGCCGCCATACCCCTCTCGGAATACCGCGAGCGCATAGGCCAGGCCACCATCGCGCTTGATTCCCTCAACGCATTTGACGAGGGCGTGGGCGAGCGGGAGCGTGCCGCGCGTATCGCTTCGACCTTGCGAGATGTGCGCAGGGCAGTTCCACCGACCCTCGCCGTCGAATGGAACGGTGCGCCCGTCGAGATCAACAACTCATGGCTCGACGAGGCGCTCAAGAAATATGAGAAGCTTCGTGCTTCTGGGGCGGAGCGCGACGAGGCGCTCAGGAGCATCACCGAGCGGCTGCACGCAATCGGAGAGCGCCTGGACGAAGTCCTGAAAGGCGATAACGCTGCCGTTAAGAACAAGGATGAAGATAAGGCTCGGCTGAACACAATCCTGCGCCGCTCCGAATACAACAGGGCGGCGGAGGAGAGCGCGCTCGCGCGTCTCTGGGCGCGTTTCAAGAGATGGCTGCGCGACCTTTTCCCCAAAAGAAGTGAGGAGGAGATAGAGCCCGGCCAGCGTCTCCCGCTCTTCACCAACCTCGCCGAGATCATCGTCATCGGGCTCGCGCTCGCCGCCATCGCTTACGCCGGATGGAAACTCTTGCCGCGCTTCCTACAGAGTCGCGGCGGCAGGAAACGCACGAAGCGCGAGGCCCGCGTCGTCCTCGGCGAACACCTCGCGCCCGACGAGACATCTTCGGACATTCTGGCCGAAGCCGAAAAGCTGGCGCGCGCCGGTGACATTCGGGGCGCGATTCGCAAAGGCTACATAGCGCTGCTGTGCGAGCTGGGCGACCGTAAAGTCCTGCGCCTCGCGCAGCACAAGACCAATCGAGATTACCTGCGCTCTGTCTCCGACCGACTCCCGCTCTACAGCGAGATGCAACTGCTGACAAACAGTTTCGAGAATCACTGGTACGGCTTCGCGCCCGGCACGGAAAACGACTGGGCCGCTTTCCGCCTGCACTACCGGCAGGCACTTGAAAAGCAAGGATGAAGGAAGAAAATTAACAGGATGGACAGGATAAGAAGAGAAAGCAGGATGAAAACCGTAAGCAGGAAGAAAGATAAAAGCATTGCCTGATGAATGATTCATCGCTTTTTCTTTATCCTGACAATCTCTGTCCATCCTGTTTGAATCTGCTGTCATCCTTAAATTATGCGACGATATGTGACCGTCATCTTGGGGATTGGGCTCGTGCTGCTTCTGCTCGTGGCGCTCAACGCCGCGTCGTATGTGCAGATTGAGCAGACGCCGGATTCCGAATACAACCCTGATCGCTCGACCTATAACGCGGGCGCGACGGGGACGCGTGCCCTCTATGATTTCCTGCGCGAGACTGGACGAGAGGTGACGCGATGGCGCGAAGCGCCCGCCGCCCTGCTCAAGAACGATCAACCGAAACCTTCCACCTTCGTCATCCTGCAACCGAAAATCTCTTATGAGACCGAAGAAGTGGAGAGCCTGCTGCAATGGGTGAGGGGCGGCGGTCGTCTGGTCATCATTGATCGAAGGCCGAACCCGCGCCTGCTGCCGGATTCCGGCAACTGGCGCATCTCGACGGAGCTGAAACAGTTCCCTTCGCCGGACGCGCACCCGGACAATCCAGAAGAGATGACGGCGGGCGTCTCACTGGCGCGCCCCGCCCAACCGACGGCCCTGACGCTCAACGTCGAATCGGTCATGCCCTCGCGCTTCGCCGGGCTGATTCATATCTGGCTGCCCGATGAGAAGAGAGCCGAAAGGGTTGCGCGCGCACAGGAGAGCGCGAAGAGAGAGCGCGGCGATACGGATGATGATTCGGGTATCGGCGTGGGCCAATCCGAAGACGGCCTCACACCGGCTGGCTCGCCGCAGCCTCCTCCGCCTAAAGCCTCGGGCAACAGCGCTCCTTCCACGCATGCGACACTCGCCTCGCCCGCGCCGGTCGTTCACCTGGCCGACTACAACGGCGCGCTGCTCGCCGATTATCCGCACGGCGCAGGGCGCATCATGGTTCTCAGCGATCCCTTCATCGTCGCCAACACCGGGCTGGAGCGCGCCGATAATCTACAACTCGCCCTCAACGTCATCGCCGGCGGCGGCGGCCTCATAGCCTTCGACGAATATCACCAGGGCCACCGCGCAACACGCAATGAGATGCTGGCCTACTTCGAGGGCACGCCCGTGATCGCCGCCTTCGGTCAGGCCGCTTTGATCGTGCTCCTACTGCTCTGGACGAAGGGGCGGCGCTTCGCCCGTCCACTGCCGCTCGCGCAGGTGGACAGGCGTTCGAGCCTTGAGTTCGTCGCTTCGATGGCCGAGCTGCAACAACGCGCGCGCTCATTCGACCTCGCCATCGAAAACATCTATACGCGGACGCGAAGGGTGCTCGTGCGCTATGCCGGAGCGGAGCACAACAGCCCGCGCACGGAGATCGCGGCGCGTGTCGCCGCGCGCTCCTCCATTGATCGGCAGGAGCTTGAGCAGCTCATGCGCGATTGCGAGGAGACGATCAACGGCGCACAGACGAGCGCGCGACGCTCGCTTGAGCTTGTCACGCGCCTGCGCGACGTAGAGCGCAGGCTGGGCTTGCGTCTGCGCGCGCGTGAAATCAAGCAGGCGAAAGACAATTTCGGATTTTAGATTTTGGATTTCGGATTGGAAGACATATGCTTAGCCGTCGCAATGGATGTCAAATCTAAAATTTGAAATCTACCAAAATGCTTGAATACGTTTCCTCGACAGTCGAACATATTCTGACTGAGCTTCGCAAAGTGGTCGTCGGCCAGGACGAACCCATCGAGCAGATACTGGTCGCGCTGTTGGCCGAGGGCCACGCGCTCATTGAGGGCGTGCCCGGCACGGCCAAGACCCTGACCGTCAAGACGCTCTCGCGCATCATCGGCGTCGGCTTTAGCCGCATACAGTTTACGCCCGACCTGATGCCCTCCGACATTACCGGCACGAACGTCTTCAACGTCTCGACCTCGGACTTCACTCTCCGTCGTGGGCCAATCTTTACAGACATCCTGTTAGCCGATGAGATCAATCGCACGCCGCCGAAAACACAGGCCGCTCTGCTCGAAGCGATGGAGGAAAGACAGGTCACGATTGACGGCGAGCCCTACCCGCTCTCGCCGCTCTTCACCGTGCTCGCCACAGAAAATCCGATTGAGTACGAGGGCACGTACCCGCTGCCGGAAGCGCAGCTTGATCGCTTCCTGCTGAAAATCCTGCTCGACTACCCGGAAGAACAGGCGGAGCGACAGGTGGTCGCCAACTGGGACGCTGGCTTCAACGCGCGCCGCCTCGAACTCGTTGACATTCGCTCTCTCTCAGAACCGGACGCCATCTCACGCTGTCGTATGGAAGTGCGTAATGCGCGCATGGAACCCGGCGTGCAGCACTACGTCGTGGAGATAGTGCGCCGCACGCGCGCGCATCCTTCCGTGCTTTACGGAGCGAGCCCGCGCGCATCCGTCGCCCTGCTGCTGTGCACCAAAGCGCTCTCGGCCCTGCGCGGCAGAGAATTCACCACGCCCGACGACGTGCGCGACATCGCGCGCCCAGTCCTCAGGCATCGCTTAGCCCTGCGCGCCGAAGCCGAGCTCGACGGCGCAACGCCCGACGCCGTGATCGCAGACATTCTACAGACGGTCGAAGTGCCAAGGTAAAGATGACGGATGTTAGATGCCGGATGTTAGTGATAGTTTGAGACTGACATCCGGCATCTAACATCCAACATCTGAATTTTATGCGTTTCGTCTTCACCAAGCTCTTCTACGTGCTGCTCGCCGTGGGCTTCATTCCGCTGTCGCTCTCATGGGGGCGGCCAGGCTGGCGCTGGGTCGCGCTCATCTACGATTTTCTTCTGCTGACGCTAGCCTTTATTGATGCGCGGCTGAGTCCCTGGCCCAAGGGAGTGAGCGTCGAGAGAGCCTTCGGCGCGCGCTTTGCGGTCGGCGCAGAGACCGAAGTGCGCGTGAACGTATCGAATAACACGCCGCGCCGGGTGACGTTGTGGGTGAAGGACGAATATCCGCCGCAGATGCTTTTGAAGGGATCGCGCGAAGCGCGCATACGCGTAGAGGCGCAGAGGCTGGCGGCGCTCGTCTACGAATTGAAGCCGCCCAGGCGCGGGCGCTTCGAGTTCGGCCACATAGCCGTGCGCTATCTTTCTCGTTTTGGCCTGGCCTGGTGTCAGACGCGCCTGGGCGAGCCGGTGGCGGTGAAAGTCTATCCGAACATGCGCCGGGCCCGTGAAGCCGAGTTGAAGGCGCTCGGGGCACGTTCTCTGGTGTCGGCGCATCGCCGCTCATCCTGGCGCGGAGAAGGCCGCGAGTTTGAATCGCTGCGCGACTACGTGCGCGGCGACGAGCTGCGTCACGTCTCCTGGACGGCCACGGCGCGGCGCGGCAAGCTCGTGACACGCCAGTATCAGATCGAGCGCGATCAGACTATCCTCGTCGCGCTCGACGCGGGTCGCCTGATGACGGCGCGGATAGAGAATGAGACGAAGCTGGACCTGGCGATTCATGCGACGCTGGCGTTGATGTCGGCGGCGGCGCGCGGCGGTGATAACTCCGGCGTCGTCGTCTTCGGTCGGCGCATCAAAGCCTACTTGCCGCCCAAGCGCGGAGGCGAGCACATGGACGCCGCGCTCGAAGCCCTGCACGCCATCGAGCCCGAGATGATCGAGCCCTCTTACGCACGCGCCTTTGAATTCATTGCCGCCAACTGCAAGCGGCGCGCGCTGGTCGTCGTCCTCACAGACCTTGTTGACGAAGAGGGCTCACGCGAGCTGCTCACCTCTCTGAGACTCCTGCGCCCGCGTCATCTCCCGCTCGTCGTCACCATCGGCGACCGCGACCTTAAGGAGGTCGTACGCCACACGCCCGCCAGCACACGCGACCTCTTTACGCAATCCGTCGCCGAAGAGATCATTCATCAGCGCGAGGCGGCCCTGCGCCTGGTCGAATCACAGGGCGGACTTGCCCTGGACGTAACGGCAGCTGCGCTCGCGCCCGCCCTTCTCGAAAAATACTTGCAGGTCAAAGAGCGCGGATTGTTATAAGGCAGATGCTGGATGTCAGATGCTGGTCAAAGCACCTCACCGATATCTGACATCCAGCATCTAACACCTGCTTTTTTATTCTTGCTTTTCTTCTTCTCTTCCGGCGAGCAATAGATAGCTGTAGAGGGCAAGCCCTGTGAGCGCGGCGATGGTGAACTTGATCGCGGGGTTGATGGGCGCGGGCGAGATGAAGCCTTCGATGACGGCTGCGATGACGAGCAGGGGGACGCAACCGGCGACGAGGCGCATACCTTCTATGCCGCGTGTCTTCAGAGCGTCGGCGCGCGACAGGTCGCCGGGCAGAAGAATCGCGCTCCCGATGAGCACGCCGGCGCCGCCCGTAATGAAAGCGCAGCTCAATTCGATGACTCCGTGACCGGCCATGAAGGTGACGAGATCGTTGCCGTAGCCTGCGCGATAGACGAGCGCGAGGATAGAGCCCGTGTTAGCGCCGAAGAGACCGACACCGTAGAGCGTCCCGATACCGAAAAAGGCTCCGTAAGCGAAGTCGCGGGCCATGACGTAGATGTTATTGGACATGATGAAGCTTGAGCCGATCTGATTCGCTTCATTCAAATCCTCCCACCAGTGAATCTTCGCTTCGATGGTGTAGCGCATCATCGGCGAGACATAGAAGAACTCTGAAAACTCCGCATCGAGCCATGTGCCGATAAATCCTATGAGGCCGAAGACCAGAAAGAAGGCGAAGACCAGCGCCGTATAGCGCCATGTGCGGCGAAACGCGCGCGGGAACTCGCGCGCGAAGAAGTCTTTGATACGATGGCCGCCTTGCGCTTCGGCGCGGTAAATCCGTCCGTGCGCGCGTATGACCAGGCTGTTGAGATAGTTGATGAGGCGCGGGTCGCGCGATTCGGCGCGCGCTATCGCCAGGTCTGAGGCCGTGCGACGGTAGATGCGCCCAAGCTCGCGCACCTCCTCGCGGTGCAGCCGCCGCAAAGAGGAACGATCAAGCAGCGCCAGCAGGTCTTCAAGCCGCTGCCACGCGTTCTTACGCTGATTGATGAATCGGTTGGAAGACACGATCAATAATCTGGGCAGACAGTAATCAGTAGTCAGTCAATCAGCATTTATATTAACATCTGTAGCCGTTTGCAACTGCATGTGGCTACCTGGCGAGAGCAGCAGCTCAGTGCTGCCTGCTGCCTGCGGGCGCTTCTTATCAGCGTCGGCAACCCGCCCGCGACCTGAGGCTTTACTGACCTGAGTTACATGCAAGCGCCAGCACTCTGCCGACTAACATTATATGGATCGTCTCGTCGAGTGTGTACCAAACTTTAGCGAAGGCCGCAAGGCCGAAGTGATTGAGCGGCTGGCTCGCACCATCGAATCCGTCGAGGGCGCAGCCGTGCTCGACACGCACCTGGACCCTGACCATAACCGCTCCGTCATCACGTTTGTTGCCGATGCGGGGCAAGTGGTAGAGGCCGCGGTGCGCGTCGTCGCGCTCGCGGCAGAGTTGATTGATCTGAGCCGCCACACGGGCCAGCACCCGCGCCTGGGCGCAACGGATGTCCTGCCGTTCGTGCCCGTGCGCGGCGTGACGATGGAGGAGTGCGTAGCCTTGGCCCACGAGGCGGGCGAGCGTATCGCGCAGGAGCTAAGTATTCCCGTCTACTTTTACGAGCGCGCGGCGCGTCGTCCAGACCGCGTGAATCTGGAAGACGTAAGACGCGGAGGTTACGAGCTGTTGCGCGAAGAGATAGCGAGTGTTGCGGCGCGCGCCCCGGACATGGGCCCATCCCGCCTGCACCAGCGGGCCGGGGCCGTCGTCGTCGGCGCGCGCCCTCTTCTCGTCGCCTATAACATCAACCTCCACACGGATGATCTGTCAATCGCGCGCAGGATTGCGCGGGCCGTGCGCGGGCGCGACGGCGGTCTTCGCTATCTCAAGGCGCTCGGCTTCGAGCTTGAGTCGCGCTCGCTCGTCCAGGTCTCTATGAACCTCGTGGACTTTGAGAAGACGCAGCTTCATCACGCCTTCGAGGCCGTGAGCCGCGAGGCCGAGCGCTACGGCGTGCGCGTGGCCGGAAGCGAGATCGTCGGGCTCATCCCGCAGGCTGCGCTCGACCGCGCCGCCGAATATCACTTGCAGATCGAAAACTTCGCGCCCGGCCTCGTGCTTGAGAATCGTATCGAGGCGGCGTTCGCGGGTAAGGGAGAGAAGGAGAGCGTCAGGGAGTTTTCGGAAGCGCTGGCGAGCGGCGAGCCTGCGCCGGGCGGCGGCGCGGCGGCAGCGCAGGCGGCATCGCTCGGCGCAGCGCTCGGCGAAATGGTCGCCCGTCTCACGGAGGGACGCGAGAAATACAGCGACGTGCAGCAGGAGATTCGTGAGACTCTCTCGGAGCTTGCGCCGCTTCGCACGCACCTGCGGCTCGCCGCCGCACGCGATGCCGAGAGCTTCCAGAGTGTGATGGATGCGCGCGCCATGGCGCAGGCCAATGAAGATCAGAGGTCGCTGCGGGCCAACCAGATCGAGGCCGCTCTGAAGGGCGCGGCGACCGTGCCTTTGGAGATTGCAGGCGTTGCCGTGCAGGTGCTCGAACTGCTTGAGACGCTGGCCGAGATAGGCAACCCGAACGCGCTCTCCGACGCGGCCACCGGCGCACAGCTAGCACTGGCCGCCGTCACCTCCGCGCGCTACAACGTGCTCGTCAACACAGCCGAGATAGAGGATGAAGAGTTCACCTCGGAGCATCGCTCGCGCTCCGATGATCTGCTCGAACGGGCGAGAGAGGTTGCCGCCCGCGTCGAAGCATTGTTTATGGACTCGCTCAAGGCTTAGCTGAGCACAGCGCGGCGTTGACCTGAACCGCAGCGGCCTGCCATCTAAAGCTGGACTCCCTGAATCTTCATGGGGGGCATCTCCCGTTTGATTTTCTTGCTGAGATACTGCTTGCCGAAATCTATCTGTAGCTCAATCCAGAGCGGCAGGTGGTCTGACATGTGATAGGTGCGCCAGTCCTTGTAGTAACGCGTGCGCGCCGATTTATCACGCTCCTTCCCCTCCTTCGTCTCCGTGTAGGCTTTGCCCATATCGTCGCCGTACATCTGCTCGTCTTCCGGGCGATAGACGTAGGTGTAATAGTTGAAGACCCCCGCGTTGCAGAGTTCGAGTTGGTCCTGAATGTCCGGGGCGATGAAGGCAACCTGATCGTAGTGCTTGTTCTGCGGCACGTTGGAGGGCAGTTTTTGAATCTGCTTCGGGACAAAGAAGCCCTGGCGCGTGATGGCTTGCAGCGTCTCGTCTTCGGGCTTGAAGATGTTGAAGTCTCCGAGCAGAATCATATTCTTCGACCAGGCGTACTTCTCCTGCGCGCGGGCTGCCAGAAACTTCGCCAGCTCCTCTATCTCCCTGATGCGGTCTGGGTTTTCGGCCACGGCTTCGCCGTAGAGGATATGCGTCGTGCAGATGGTGAACTTGAACCAGCCGACGCTGAAGCCGACCATGAAGGGAGTGCGCGCCAGTTGTTTGGCGGGCTCCAGAACTTTCCCGCCCTTCTCGACCGGCGGGATGACGACCTGCGTGGCGAAGCCTCCGAAATCTATCTTGCGCGAGTCGTAGATGAAGGCCATGCGCTCGCGGTTTCCCTGCCGCCCCTGTGTCACGTCCGTCAACAGATACTTCCACCATCCGCCCAGGTATCTCATCAGCATGTCGAGCGCCGTCAGGTCGTCGCGCACCTCCTGGACGGCGACGAGATCGAAGCGCGAGATGATCTCTGCGATGTACAGGATGGATTCCTTACCGCGCTTGCCGTACTTGGTCGAGTCGAACTCGCGTATGTTCCAGGTGGCGAGGAGCAGCGTTTCCGTCACAGTCCTCTTCGGCAGCTTCGTATTGTCGAAACCGTCTTTGAGCCTGAGCAGTCCTTTGGCGATTCGCTGCTCGCTCTCTTTCCTGCCGTCAATGTTGTAATAGAAGGGCACGGAAGTCTCTCCTTTCCCGGTGGCCGTTTAGGACGAAGCGCCCCTCTGTGCGCTGCCAGAGCGCGAGGTGGGGCTCAACTGTGAGAGCCCGGCGAGTATATCTCAGTTTTTAGTTGAAGGTAAGATGAAGAAAGGATGAAAGAAGAGCATTAACAGTGATGGTCAGGATAAAGAAAAAGCGATGAAGCATTCATCAAGCATTGCTTTCGTCTTTCATCCTGCTTTCTCTTCTTATCCTGACCATCTCTCTTCATCCCTGTTAATTCTCTTCCTTTCTCTTACAGGTGCTTTTTGAAGAAGGAAGCGATCTTCCAGCCGTCGAGGTAAACCCAGGGCCGTTCTCCGCTCGTGTAGTGGCCGCAGGGAAGCCAGGCGACATCGAGCGGCAGACCCGCGCGACGGGTTTCGGCGATCACGTCGCGGGAGAGGTCGACGGGGAAGGTCAGATCATGGCGCGCGGCGATAAAGCGCATCGGACGCGCCCTTATCTGCAAGAGGCGTGCGATGTACGGGAGCGGAGAGATCGGCAGCCAGAACTCGCGCAACTCTTCGAGCGTCACCTCGTCGCCAAACCCCGCCCGGACGTGACGCGTAGAGATGCCGCGCCAGACGACATCCGCGAAATAACCGGAGACGTGATTGAAGACGCCGACATCAATCTGCTCCTCGTGCGCGTAGGCCAGAAAGGCCGTGCATGAGCCGATGCTCGTGCCGATGATTCCGATGCGGTTATAGCCGTGCTCCTCTATCAGCCAGCGGACGGCTGCGCGCGCGTCCAAAACGGCCTGGCGCACGGATTGAATCGTGCGACCGATATTCGAGCTGACGAGGTGGTCTGCGCGCTCAAGCTCGGCTGGCCGTCGCGCTTCATGATAGGGAAGCGTCACGCGCAGCGCAGCGATGCCCAGGCGGTTGAGTAAGCGGCAAAGCTCCATGTGGCTCTCCGGCTGTGCATTCCACTGCGGCAGGATGACGACCGCCGGGCGGCGCTCAAGAGACGGCGATTGACGGCTGACCGCAGCCGGAAAAAAGTGAGCGCGGACAGTGTTGTTTTCCGGCGAAGGCGTCTCGACGGCGCTCGTCCAGGTGAGATGCTGACCGTCCAGATGATAATCCTTGATCGGCGTCGTCGCGTAGAAGTCTGCGCTCGCAGCGAGCGCTTGCCGCGCATGTTGCCTCAGCAGATGACGCGGGTCGTCGCCGTTCGCGTGCTCCGTAATAAAAGAGAGCCCCCATTCAAAGGGGCGCACGATCCTGTTTGTCTCGCGCTGCGAGAGATGACGCTCGCGCGCGCGTATCAACCGTCCGAGCAAAGATGCCTCCCCGTCGCCTCAAAAAGCCTCTGCGGAAAAGTTACGAGAGCCCAAAAGCTACCAGGCGATCATCCTAAAGGCGCAGCCGCCCGGAATCAAGCGACGGGCATAGCTGCTTCTCTGCGTTCCATAACTGAAAGATCGCTTTGAAGGGAGAGACACAATTGATGCGAGTAGCGGTTTGCAAATGTATGCGACTGCTGTCCGTACCACCTGTGATGGCGGGCGGGTGATGCCGCTGCTTGAGACCCGCCCGAGACCTTTGGCGTTACTGACCTTTCTTCGTATTGCAACCTAGTATAAGAAAACGGAAGTGTGTAGGGCTTCTCCTTCCCTAAACACTTCCGCCTTGTTATCTCTTAAAGCTCAGGTCTGGCTAGGGCCGCTGCATCCAGAAGTTGTAGCTGCCGCTGCCGCTGTAAGAATAGATTTGCCAGGTATAGTAGCCCGCCGTGCCGCTGTAGGTGACATCCTCGTTCGAGGTCGAGGTTGTCCCGCTGGCGACCGTGACCCATGTCGAGCCGTTCCACTTTTGCAGGTAGAGGTCGAAGTCTGCTCCCGATGTGGGCCCACGCAGCCAGCCCTTATGGACGCCGGAGACGGAGCTGTAGTAGTAAGTGCCGCTCGGCTGGTACTGGTAAGCGCCCGTGCCGGAGAGAGAGCCGCTGTAGGCTTCGCAACTGGTGCAGGGAGCGCCGCCGGTGCCGCCGCCTGTCGTGAGCAGCGAGTAGAGCAAGAGGTTGGGCGAGCCCGTGCCGATGCCCGTCAGCCGCCCGGATGTCGCCGTGCTCGTGATCGCGCTGGCGACCGTCGCGGGCGAAGCGCTCGGATTGTTTTGCAGGTAGAGCGCCGCGACCCCTGCGACGTGCGGTGACGCCATCGAAGTGCCGCTGATCGTGTTGGTCGCAGTGTTGCTCGTATACCAGGCCGAAGTGATGCTTGTGCCGGGGGCGAAGATGTCAACACACGTTCCGTAGTTGGAGGTCGAGGCGCGCGTGTCCGTGCTGGTGGAGTTGCCGACAGTGATCGCGGCGGCAACACGCGCGGGCGAATAGTTGCAGGCATTCAGGCCGTCATTGCCAGCCGCTATCGCGTACGTGACGCCGGAGGCGATGGAGTTCTGCACCGCCGTATCGATGGTGGAGGATGCTCCGCCGCCGAGGCTCATGTTGGCCACAGCCGGGCTCACATGATTGGCCTTCACCCAGTCAACGCCCGCGATGACGGTCGAATCCGTACCGTTACCGGCGCAGTCGAGCACGCGCACGGCATGCAGGGTCACGCCCTTGGCGACGCCGTAGGTGCTGCCGCCGACAGTGCCCGCGACGTGCGTGCCGTGGCCGTTGCAGTCGTTGCCGTTCTGCCCGTCGCCGATAGAATCGAAGGAGATGGAAGCGCGACCGCCGAACTGCGTGTGAGCGGTGCGAATGCCTGTGTCTATGACGTAGACGTGGACGCCCGCGCCCGTCGGAGTGTAAGTATAGTTGCCGTCAAGCGGGCGGTCGCGCTGGTCTATGCGGTCGAGCCCCCAGGTCGCGCCCGTCTGCGTTGTGTCCGTGTGAATAATGCCGTCTTCCTCGACGTACTTGACGCGCGCATCCTGGCTGAGGGCCTGGGCGTCGGCTTCCGAAAGCTCTATGGAAAAGCCGCTGAGCGCGTGCTTATAAATATGCTTGACCTTGCCGCCATAGATAGCCGCGAGATTGGCCGCGATGTCGGGCGCAGCGGAGTTTTCGCCCTTCTGCCCGACGGCCCAGTCTTCGAGCACGACGACGTAGCTGTTGGGAACCTTCTTCTCTTTCGTTCGGACTTTATTTTTCGAGTTTTGACCTTGTACCGATCCTGAGACCAGAATCATGGCGCACAGCGCCGTGACAGTCAGCAAGGCTACGAATTTCTTCATCTTTACTCCTTCTCTCTGGTTTATAGGTTTGAGGTGAGAGGGGTCTGGCCGCCCCGAAAGCGTGTTGTCAAAAACAGTCGTTGACGATGAAGCGCGTCATGAGTAATTCCGCCGTGTGAGAGTGGGAGGCCCACTGTAGAATTGCGAGGTTACGAAGCCGGGCAGTGAAGCAGACTTTTCTACCCGGCGGAAAATCGCCGGGTAGAAAAGTGAAGGCGTGGAGTTTGCCCGAACTCCACGCCTTTTCAAACCCTCGTTACTTGCCTGTGCGTGCCAGCGCGGCATCGGCGTTGGCCAGTCCGTAACCGAAGGTCGTATCGTAGCCAGCCGCGCCGAGATCGGTCGCCGACTTCTTCAGGGCATCCTCAATCGCTGCGGGCGTATAGGTCGGATTCGCAGCCCACAACAGGGCCGTGATTCCGGCCACATGCGGCGTCGCCATTGACGTGCCGCTGTAGTAGTCCCAGTTGGTCGCCTTATTCATGACCGTCGCGTTCGTGCCCGCCTGGCTGACAAGCGTCGCGCCCGTCACGTCCGAGACGGTGACGGCGGGAATCCACGCGCGCCCGTCGGCAGTGGTGGCTGCGCCGAGCGTTCCACCAAAATCTCCGGCCACGTTGTTGTAGACGATGGCCGCGACTGCTCCGGCGTCCATCGCATTCTTTACCTTGTCGGCAAAGCTGAGCGTGCCGCGCTGAATCAGCGCGATGTTACCGGCAACAGAGGCCGGGAACTCGCCAACCTGACCGATTCCGCAGTTGACCAGCGGGCGGGTGATGCCGCTGGTCTGACCCGCGAAGGTCATCCCGTAGGCCGCGAAGGCGGAGGTGGTCGTGACAGAAGTGTCAAAGCCCTGTCCTAGCGGAACGCTCGAAGCCACGTCAACGCCGGGGCCGACGAGGTCAATGGCAGTGGTTCCACGATTCGAGAAGCTCGCCACAGCATTATTCTTATCAACTGCGCCGACAGCCAGGTTGACCGTATAGGCTGCCGGGTAGCTGACCTGATTGGTGAAACCGTCGTTGCCGGTGGCGGCCACGATGATCGCGCCGTACTTGTTGCGACAATCGTTGTAGAAGCGCTGCTCCGACATCGAAGGCGCGCCGCCGCCGAGGCTCATGTTGACGACGTTGACCTGCGGGCCTGATGCATCCGAGACGAGCCATTTGACGCCCGCCATGATGCCGGAGCTTGAGCCCGTCGCAGTGCCCGCCGCCGCGTCACCCTTGAGCACGCGAGCGTGATAGAGACGCGCATTGTAGGCAGCGCCGTAGATGCCGTTGTTGCCCCTGACGCCGAGAATCGTTCCGGCGACGTGTGTGCCGTGCGATTCCAGCGGGTCGTTGTTCCACCAGGGATTGCCATCCTTCTCAAACGTGTCGTAACCGGCGACGTAGTTGGCCGCGATGTCCGGGTGGGTGTAGTCCAGACCCGTATCGGCAATGCCGACCTTGAAGCTTGCGCCCGTATAACCGCGCGCGTGGGCGTTCGTCGTCTTGGTCGTCACGAGACCGTAAAGGCCATTGGTAGCGGTCGGCGTCATTTCGCTGCTTGAAAGGTCTGAAAGGCCCATCGCGTAGCGCATGGGTTCCTGCTCGACATACTCGACGTTGGGGTTATTCTGAATCGCCGCGAGCTGATTGGGGTTGTGAATCTCTATGGCGATGAGGCGCTGGTCGGGGAATTCGTGGCGCACGCTGGCTCCGTGAGATTTGACCATCGCGCGGTTGGAGGCCGTCACGCCGTTATTGAAAGAGACGAAGTAGCGTCCCTCGGCAAAATCGGGTCGCTTTGAGTCGGAGGCTGACTGGGTCTGGTCTGAGAAGCGGCCCCCCGAAGGGCCCGCCACGCGAGCGCGCCCCTGCTGGCCCACAACCAGAATGGAGGCAATCGACATGGCGCATAGAACTACTACAACAGATAACGCGAAAACTTTCTTCATTGAATCTCCTCTGAATTAAATTAAGGGTTGGTGAGAAGGAAGCCGCCGCTTGTTCGGGACGACCTCGGTTGCTGGGGGGATGACAAAACGCAAAAAAACGCCCACGGCACAGTTTATTATCGTGAAGAAAACAGAACTCTCCGCCGGAGCGCGAGGTTATGAATTTGTGTTTATGAGCCGCACCGCGCAGCTTTTGAACCTGCGTTCAGGCCGACGGCAAAGCTAAGGAAGCGAGTTACAGACAACACCTGTACTGTAGGGGGATGCACAGTATAACTGTATGTCCGCTATAATGCAAGCCGGGAGCTGCAAATTTTCTTGCAACGCGAAAATATTTTTACAGCCGGGAATTTTTAAGAGCGTCGCTCGAAGAGCCTGCGCAGCATGCGGGGCAGGAGCAGCGAGGTTTGCAGCGGGTTTCCGGTGGCGAAGCGGCGGGCGAAGCCGCGAAACAGGCTCGCGGCCTGCGGCGTGTAGCCGAACCACCAGAAATCAGGGAGGGAGGCGAGGCGATTGACGTGTATATGCTGCGGGGCGACCAGTTCGAGCAGCCCCAGGCGGCCATGAGTCCTGCCGAGCCCGCTCTGCTTCATCCCGCCCCAGGGGGTCTGCGCGATGCCGTGCGTGTAGAGCACTTCGTTGACCATCACAGTACCGGCTTCCATGCGAAGGGCGATTTTGCGGCCACGCGCGACGTTCTTCGTCCACACGCTGGCGGTGAGGCCGAAGACGCTATCGTTGGCGAGCCGTATGGCCTCCTCTTCCGTCTTGAAAGTCATCACGGGCAGCACAGGCCCGAAGGTCTCCTCGCGCATGACCGTCATCGTATGATCTACGCCGGTGAGCACAGTCGGCTCGTAGAAAGGGCCGGGCAGTCCGGGCGCTCTTCTTCCGCCGGTCAGCGCCCGGGCCCCTTGCGCCAGCGCGTCTTTGACGTGATCTTCGACGATACGGAGCTGCCTTTCGCTCGACATCGCGCCGATGTCTGTCTCTTCCACCGTCCCTATGTTCTGGCGAAGCGAGCGCGTCTCTGCAAGTATGCGTTCGATGAGCTGCGGCGCGACCCGTTCATGCACGTAAAGGCGCTCGACAGAGGCGCAGGCTTGGCCGGAATTAGCGAACGCTCCCCACACGGCTGCGCGTGCGGCCTGCCTGAGGTCTGCATCTTCGAGGACGATCATGGGGTCTTTGCCGCCGAGCTCCAGGACGACCGGAATCAGTTGTTGTGCCGCCGCCACTGCGACGCGCCTGCCGGTCGAGACGCTTCCTGTGAACATCAGCTTGTCAACGCGCGCTTCGACGAGCGCCGCTCCTGTGCGCCCGTCTCCCGTCAGGACGTGCAGCAATCCTTCGGGCAAGCCCGCGCGTGTGAACACCTCTTTGATCTTGAGCCCGGTGAGCGGCGTCAATTCGCTGGGTTTAAGGACGACAGCATTGCCCGCCATCAAGGCCATCACGACTTCGCCGAGCGGGATGGCCCAGGGAAAATTCCAGGGAGAGATAATACCGATCACGCCCAGTGGTTGATAGACGATGCGTGACGTGCGACCCATCAGGCCGTACTGCCCTATCTCTATCTTCTCGGGCTTGAGCAGTCGCGCCGTCCTGCGTGCGAAGAACCGCATGAGGTCGAGCGTCGGAGTAATCTCCATCGAGATGGCTTCGATCTGCGGCTTGCCCGTCTCTCTGGAGATGAGACGCGCGATCTGTTCCATCTCGTCGAGCACAAGCTTGCGGGCGCTCATAATGATGCGCCCGCGCTCGCGGAAAGAGCGGCGGGCCCAATGGCCCTGCGCCTGACGAGCGGCGGCGACTGCGCCTGCGACATCTTCGGCTGTGGCTATCTCAGCGCGTCCCAGCTCTTCGCCCGTCGCCGCGTCGCGCGACACGATCTCCGAAAGGTTCTCTGTTCCTGCGTCCAGCGTATTGATGCTCATAATGTTGATCCGCCACCGACCAGGGATTATCTCTCAAACAGGCGCGCGCGCGAAAGGGCCAGGCGGGCTGTGGGACATGGGCCAACCTTTGCGGCGCACAACGAGCCGCGTGTGCGTTTCCGCGTGGCCCGCTCTCTCAGTTACAATGCTCGAACGCCGACGGGGTTATCCAGTATCTCATCTCAAGAGGAGAAGCCATTTATGCCGCGACCGCAGCTCGCCGAGTTTATCAATCGTCTGGGCCAGGATTCAGTCGCCATCATCAGCAGCGCGCCGGAGGCCACGCGCTCCAACGATACTAACTATCGCTACCGCCAGAACTCCGACTTCTATTATTTGACCGGCTTTGACGAGCCGGAATCAATCGCCGTCATCGCGCCCGGGAACAAAGAGCATAAGTTCACGCTCTTCGTCAGGCCGCGTGACCCGGAAAGAGAGATTTGGGACGGGCGACGGGCCGGAGTCGAAGGCGCGATTGCGCAGTACGGCGCGGACGCGGCCTTTCCCGTCGAGGAGTTCAGGCAAAAGCTCGGCGAGCTGATTAACGGCGCGCGCAACCTCTACTATCGCATCGGCGCTGGTAATGCGGAGCTTGACGACATCATCATCAAGCAGATCGGGCGCTTGCGCGCGATGGGCCGCAAAGGCTTCAGCGCCCCCGAAGCGATCATCGATACGGGCGCGCTCATCCACGAGATGCGTCTTTTGAAGAGCGCGGACGAGATAGAGCTGATGCAGCGCGCCGCAGACATCGCCGCCGAAGCCCACCGCGAAGCGATGAAGGCGGCGCGTCCGGGCATGAAGGAATACGAGATCGAAGCCCTGATCGAATTTATCTTTCGCAGGAACGGCGCGGCTGCTCCCGCCTACACCTCAATCGTCGGCAGCGGAGCGAATGCGACGGTGCTCCACTACGTCAATAACGATGCGGAACTGAACGACGGCGATCTGCTGCTCGTTGACGCGGGCGCTGAATACCAGGGCTACGCCTCCGATATCACGCGCACCTTCCCCGTCAACGGGCGTTTCACCACGGCGCAGCGTGACATCTATGACCTGGTGCTGGCGACACAGGTGGACTGCGTTAAGCGTGCGCGCACCGGCATTACCATGGACGAATTGAAAAGCCATTCGATAGAGATGCTGACCGAGGGCATGGTGCGCCTCGGCCTTTTAGAGGGCGAGCCGGAGAAGCTGATCGAAGAGAAGCAATACGAGAAGTTTTACATGCACGGCCTGGGCCACTTCCTTGGCATAGACGTTCATGACGTGGGCCGTTACTACCAAGACGGCCAGTCGCGCGCCCTTGAGCCGGGCATGGTCATCACGGTTGAGCCCGGCCTCTACGTCTCGGAGAAAGCCGAGAACATCCCCGAAAAATATCGCGGCATCGGCGTCCGCATCGAAGACGACGTGCTCATCACGGAGGACGGCCAGCGCGTGCTCTCAAGCAAAGTGCCCAAGCAGCCCGAAGAGATAGAAGCGTTGATGGCGCGATAGAAAAGTAAGCAGTGAGGCGATAGGCGGTGAGTAGTAAGGAAGGTTCTACTGCTCGCCGCTTATTGCTTTGATAACTCCGCCACGATCTCGCGCACGGCGGCGCGTCCCCTCTCCACCTCATCCGGCTTGAATGAAACGGCCCCGACAACGGCGTGGCCGCCGCCGCCGTAGCGCTCGCAGATGGAGGCTATGTTGTGCGTGCGCGGGCGCGGGCTCCAGGGGTTCGAGCCGACGGAAATCTTGGTGCGATGAGGGCCGCGCGTGAGGGCCACGGAATAGGTCGTCTCTGGATGTAGATAGTAGGGGATGAACTTATTGAAGCCTTCGAGGCCATCGTCCACCAGATCGAACTCGACGACGCCGTTGGAGTAGCGGGCCTTGCGGCGAATGGTTTCGAGCGTTTCGAGATGTCTGGCGAGGATGGGGCGAAAGCGGCCCTGCACTTCTTCGCCGAGCGCAACTTCGTCAAGCGGACGGCGCGTCAACTGCCTTATGATGCGCTCGATGAAGAGATCGTCCGGGTCGCTTTCGATCACCTGCATCAACTGCAAGGCGGGCGCTCCCAGCTCGACGCACTGCGCGGCGGAGTCGTAGAGCGCGCCGTCTATGATATGGGCCCAATGGACGAGCGGATCGAGCATCTCGTCGCGGAAGCCGAAGCGCTTCTCCGTCGTATCGGCGATAAATTCCGTGCAGGACTTGCGCGTCGCATCCAGAAATTTCTTGCCGGAGCGGTCGCGTGCGTAATGCGCTTCGTCTGCTGGGCTGAGGAAGGCCGACTGGTGATGATCGAACCACCAGGTGAGGCGCTCGGAGGTCGAGTATTTGAAATCAACGATGGCGTTCTCGTCGCCGTCGAACATCTCTTCGTCGAAGAGAGCGCCGGGGCGATGAAGAAGGCTGGTATAGGAAACGTCCGCGCCGGGGTGAACGCTCGCCAGGTAAAATCGCGTGAAGACGGTGGCCGAAGCGACCCCGTCAAAGCAGTGTCCGTGATAAAGTAGGCGAAGTCTCATGCAATCGGGCTGATCAATCCAGGTGTTCTCTGTAAATTACGAAGCGCGCCATCTTAGCAGCAGTGCGGTTTGATTGAAAATGGAGAGGCCCAGGCAATGTCCGACAAGCAGCGCGTGCGACAGGCTAATGACCGTTTCTACGCGGCGATGAATTCACTTGACGTGGGCGAGATGGACTTGATCTGGATGGACACGGAGGCGGCGATCTGCGTCCATCCCGGCAGAGAAGCGATCTTCGGCTACGAGCGGATACGCGAAAGCTGGGTCATGATCTTTTCCGTCACAGACTCCATGATGATCGCCGCCAGCAACGAGCGCATCACGGTCGCAGGCGAGGTCGCATGGATTGCCTGCACCGAGATCATCTCGCTGGCGACGGAAGAGGGCCTCGTCGCGGCAGCAGCACAGGCCATCAATATCTTTCAACTCGTTGGCGAAGAATGGCGCATGATCGTTCATCACGCCTCGCCCGCCCCGCTCAATACACAGGACGAATGGCCCGACCTCATAAATTAGCACCAAGAGCCCTGAGAAATTTTACAGGGATGGACAGAGATTGTCAGGATAAGAACTAAGAGCAGGATAAATACAGAAATCACTACTGCATGAATCCGTCTTTAGCTTCTCTTTATCCTGTCCATCCCTGTTAATTTCTTCTCATCGAACTACTGGAATCGCTACTGTTGTTTACAGGGAACGATGGCTTGATCTTGGGCGAGGGCTCTGAGCTGGGCTTTGGTGTCGAGGCCTAAGCGCTCGCGTATGAACTTCTCGACATCGGCTTCGATTAGCTCGCCGTTGACGACCCAGGCGGTTTCGGTCAGCACGTCGCTCTTTTTCTGAAGCTTCGACGGCTCAAGAAAAATATTCCAGGGAGAGCCCCAGCGGCGCGTGTCGCCGGTCAACTGGCGATAGGCGTAATGCGTCGTTTTGTCGCGGTCTTCGCGCGCTTCGGATTCGGTCACGACCGGGTAGGGCGCTCCGCTTTCACCGAAGAAGGCGCGCACGTCCGCGACGGTCGCATACTCGCTGACGCCCACGATCTCAAGTCCATGGGCCTTATACTTCTCGTAGAGGCTCGCGGCCACGGGAGCTTCGTTGCGCCAGTTCGGACACCAGGGCGCAAAATAGACGACCATCACCAGGCGCTTGCCCTCGACGAGCGAGCGCAGCGAGACGGGCGCGCCGTCCTTCAGGCTTTTGAAAGTCCAGTCTTTGTAGTTGACCGTCTTCTCCTGAAGCGGCGCGTATTCGTGTCCGGCCTGCGCGCGCAGGGCGGCGGGCGCGAGCGCCAACCAGAGAGCGATGAAGATGAAAAGTCTGCCCATGATGATTATTGCTCCGAAATGGTTTTCAAGCCGGTCAGTCGCCGCGCAGAAAACATTTAGGCGATGGACGCAAGCGCCTCTATTGATTCTTCGCCGTGACGGGCGCTTCGTCGAGCAGAGGCTTGATGGCCGCTTCAAAGACTGAGCGCCCGCGCGCGCCGATGATCTTCTGTCGAATGCGACCGTCGCGGTCAATGATGTAAGTGGTCGGCAGGCTCGGTATGCCGCCGAAGAGCGATTGCACCTCTTCGCCGCCCATCAGGATGGTGTAGTCCTGCGGCAGCTCTTGCTGGAACTCCCTCACGCCCTCGACCGTGTCGTCCCAGGAGACGCCGATGATCGTCAACCCTCGGGCCTGCATATCGCGCTGCATGGCGTTCAGCTCCGGTATCTCCGCGCGACAGGGCCCGCACCATGTCGCCCAGAAGTTGAGCATCACGACGCGACCGCGCAGCTCCGATAAACGAAGCTGCTGGCCTTCGAGCCTGTTGAGGGTGAAATCCGGCGCGAGCGCGGAAGAGGCAGGCGGCGGCTGGGGCGGCGTGGCATTGGTCGCCGCCGGTTCGACCTTGACCCAATTCTCAAGGTTCGGCAGCCAGGCGGCGAGCTTCGAGCTTGTCAGGCGCGTCGTATAGCCGAAGGCGACGACGAGCCCTATGCACACCAGCATGATGCCGGAGACGATTTCGACCTTGTGCAGGTGGCGGCGAAACTTGGTGTAGAAGCCTAGAAACTGGTTGATGCCGAGGCCCGTCAAGAGAAACGGGATGGAGAGCCCGGCGGCGTAGAAAGAAGAGAGGACGAGCCCGCTCTTCCATCCGCCGCTCGTGGCCGCGAGCCCTATGATGCCGCCCAGGATGGGCCCGATGCACGGCGTCCACCCGGCAGCAAAAGCCATCCCCAGCGTCAGCGAGCCCAGCATTCCGCGCGGCTTCTGCTGCGAAAAGAAGCGCGTGTCTTTGTAGAGCGCCCCGATCTTCAGGATGCCGATCAGTTGCAGGCCGAAGGCGACGATGACAAATCCGCCGATAAAGCGTAGCCAGGGATTAGTCAGAAACGAAGAGCCAAGCCACCCGGCGGCAGCGCCCAGGCTGATGAAGATCATCGAGAGCCCGACGTTGAAGGCCAGCGAATTCAGGATAACGGCGCGGCGTGCGCTCTTGCGCGAGCCGTCGTCTGCCTTGAGGCGATCAATGCTCACGCCCGAGATCAAAGAGATATAGCCGGGAACGAGCGGCAGCACGCAGGGCGAGATGAACGAGAGAAAGCCTGCGGCGAAAGCAATCGGGATAGTAATGTTGGAGCTTTCCATAACTTTAACAAAGGGCTCAGATGCTTCCAGTCATCGCTTTGCGACTATGGATTCCTCAGCGAAACGCCTGCTCGCGCTGCCTTCCTGCGCCGTTAGATGCCATCATCCGTAAGGATGGCAAGATGCGTCTCAGAGTATAGCAAAGGTTTCGTCTCAAAGCGGAGGCGGGAGGGCGCGTGCGCCTGCGCTTTTTCCCCTTTTCCTCCTCCACAAAGCGACGTTCAGGTAGATGCCGGAGAGCGCCGAAAGGCACGCCAGCGCAGACATCAGTATCAGCAGGTAGACCTGCGCGCTCCCGGCGAAGAAATAGAAATGCGCCTGTCGAAAGTAGCGCGTCGGCCAACGCGGCGGAGGTGTGCGAACGACCGTCCCGCTCTCCGCATCAATCAAGAGCGAATCCGCGCCCATCCCGCCGACAGCCTGGTAGACGGGCCGCCCATCGCGCACGACGAGCGTCAGGGCTGTGGTCGGCAACTGCTTTCCGGCATACTCGTTGGCCCGCCTCATAGCCTCCGGCGCAGAGACTCTCACGCGCCCGGCATCTATGCTCTCGACCTTGCCGCCCTCGACCGCGTTGGGCCATGCGTAGAGCAGCCCGCTCGAAGCCCATGCCAGCACCGGCACCGCCACAGCGATTCCCAACCAAGTATGGGCGCGATAGATTAAAGACGACATAAAGACAGTGACGAGTGACAAGTGACGAGTGACGAGCTGGAAGTGATGAGTGATGAGCTGAAAGCAGTTTTCTTGCTCGTCACCTGTCACTCGCCGCCCGTCACTGCTCTTGAATCAGTTTCTCAAGCGCGGCGGCGAGTTCATGGGCCGTGCCCGCATCGCCGCCGCTATTGATGAAGCGGACGACTCCTCGACGGTCGATGAGAACGGCGGTCGGAATGCCCGTCACGCCGTAGTTGCGCATGTTGTCTTCCGAATCAGCGACGGCGATGCCGTAGGGCAGCCCGTGGTCTTTCACAAATTTCTGCACGAAGCTCAACTCCTCGGCTGGCTTCAAAGGGCGACCGCCGCCTTCGCCGTAATACCTCGTCATGCCGACGATGACGAGCCCCCTGTCCTTGTATTTCTCGTACCAGGCTTTTAGATGCGGGAAGGCGACGATGCACGGGCCGCACCAGGTCGCCCAGAAATCCAGCAGCACGACGCGACCGCGCAGCTCAGATATTTTCAGCGGCTCCTGGTCTATCCATTGCGCGACGGTAATCTCGGGCGCGACTTCGCCTCGCAGACGTAACTGCCGCTTCTTGCGTCCGAGACTGTAGAGCAGATTGCGCTGAATGCCGGCATCCTTGACGTTGGCGTTGACGTAGGCGATGGACTCGTCAATCATCTTCATGGCTTCGGGCTTGCGCCCGTTCTCGACGAGAATTTCCGAGAGCTTCGCCGTGGTGTCCGCATAGAGACGCTGCGACGAGTTGGCGAGCGCCACGCGGCGAATCTCTTCGAGGACGGCGATGGCCTCATTGGTTTTCTTCGTCTCAGAGTAAACGTCTGCGAGGGCTATCCCGGTCGTGTAGAGCGAGAAGTCGCGGGCGGTCGGGTTCTGCGGCGTAGGCTGTACGAGCTTCGCCGCTTTGAAAGCTTCTTCGGCGTGAGCCGTGGCACGCTCAGGCTGTTTGGCCTTGCGGTATCCGGCCGTCAGCCCCTTCTCCATGGCCACCCGTTCGCCCGGCTTCTGCGGCTCGTGCGCGATGTAAGCCGCGAGCGCACTCTCGGCATCCTCAAGGCGATCCATACGGGCCGCTTGCAGCGCGACGATGTAGCGAGCGCCCTGCGGACGCACGCCTGATGCGCTCAGGCTCGCGGCCAGGTATTTCTTCAGCGCGTCGAGCGCCTCCGCCGCGTTATCAGCCAGATTGTGCAGCATTCCCAGGTAATAAAAATCTTCGCCCGCGAGGTCTGTGCGTGCGCCAAGTTGGGTGGCGGAGCGTGCGGCCAGCTCGCGCTGCTCCTGTAGAGTCTTCTCCAAGAGCTTCGGGTCGAACGGTACTTTCCTTTCGGCGTACTCCTTAAACTTGTTGGGCGCGTAGGCCGCCGCCTCTTCAAAAAGAGTGCTGGCCGCGCTCTTGACGGGCGCAGGCGACGCCGTTGGATTAGGTGACGCTGCTGGAGTTGGAGTCGGCGTTGGAGCAGGCGACGCTGTCGTAGATGGCGACGCTGTCGGAGCGGGCGACGCTGTTGGAGCAGCCGCCGCGCCTTCCGATTGCGCAAGGGTTCTGGTGGGCCCAGGCAGCGCTACTGTCATCAAAACATAGAGCGCGCAGGCGATTGACCTTTTCATACCTTGGAACTATTTCCTCCCGGCTAACTGATGGCGACGCAGTGCCCGAAGCGGTCGGGCGTGAAAGCTTCCAATAACCTGGGACGAACGCCGCTCAAAATCTCGTCCGCGATCAGCTCGCCCGTGACGGGCGCGAGCAGTATCCCATTGCGATAATGTCCCGTCGCATAGTAGAGCCCAGCGACATCCGCGCACCCGCCCAGGACAGGCAACTCGTCCACGGGCGCCAAAGGTCTCAGCCCGGCCCAGGCATCCATCAGCGGCAGGCGACTAATGATAGGCGCAATCTCTATCGCGTGGCTGGTGATCGTATGGATTCCTCCGCCCGTGACGCGACGATCAAAGCCCGCGCGCTCAGTCGTCGAACCGGCGAGCAGGCGTCCGTCGAGTCGCGGCACAACGTAGCCGCGAGGGCTGTAGATGACATGCGCGAGGGGTCGCGGGTTGGCTTCAAAGCAGAGCATCTGCCCGCGCACGGGCTCAATGCGAACAGGCGGCGCGGCGGCGTGCGGCTGGCGGATGAAAGATGTCCAAGCCCCGCTTGCGAGAACGACGACGGGAGCGGCGATATTTCCCCGCGAGGTCTCGACGCCCGCGACGCGCTCGCGCTCGACCAGGAGCGACTCGACGTTTGTCGCCGTCATCAATCGCACGCCCGCCCGCTCGACAGCGACCGAGAGCGCCGCGACGAGCCGACGATTCTCAACCTGCACGTCGAGCGGAAACCTGAGCGCGCGGCGGACAAGTGGCGAGATGCAGGGCTCCAACCCCAGAGCCTCTGCGGTCGTCAACCGCTCGACGTTGAGCCCCGCACGCTTTTGCCACTCGTAGCGATGCTCTATCTCGGCTTCATCCTCTTCCGTCAAGGCCAGGTAGAGCGTGCCGCTTCTCTCAAGCTCGATGTCCAGGCCGGTCTCTTCCAGAAGGGCGGCGGCAAACGCCGGGTAGAGGTCGCGGCTCGCGCAGGCGAGGGAGAGAAAAGCGTCGGCGCAATTTGCCTCCGCCTGCGCGGCGAGCATCCCGGCGGCGGCGTGCGAAGCCCCAGCGCCGAGGCGCGACCTCTCGATCAAAATCACGCGCTCCATGCCGCGACGGGCCAGCAAGCGCGCGATAGAGAGGCCGATGACGCCGCCGCCGACGATGACGGCCTCCGCCCGTTCAATCGCTCCCCGTGATTCCTGATCTCGCATTGATTAAGAGTTACTGGTATGATGCTGGGCCAAAGAAGTCAGAATTCAGGACTCAGGACTCAGAAGAGAAGCTTTCGCGTCTGTCCATCTTCTAATTTCTTAACTCCTGACGATAGCTCTGCGGATTCCGGCTTCTGAATTCTGAGTTCTGTGTTCTGACTCCTATCTTATGACACATACTATCACACTCATACCGGGCGACGGCATCGGCCCCGAAGTCTCTTCGGCGGTGGTGCGAATCATCGAAGCGACGGGCGTACAGATCGCCTGGGAGACGCATTACGCGGGCGCGCAGGCGCTCGAAAAATTCGGCAATACGCTGCCCGAAGACCTGCTCGAATCCATCCGTCGCAACAAGGTCGCGCTCAAGGGGCCGATCACGACGCCCGTCGGCAAGGGCTTTACCTCCGTCAACGTCGGACTGCGCAAGGCGCTGGACCTTTACGCCAACCTGCGGCCCGTGCGCGCCCTGCCCAACGTGCCCAGCCGCTACCCTGAGCTTGATCTGGTCGTCGTGCGCGAGAATACCGAAGACCTCTACTCCGGCATAGAGCACGTCGTCGTCCCAGGCGTCGTCGAAAGCATCAAGATCATCACGGAGAAAGCTTCGACGCGCGTGTCGCGCTTCGCCCTGGAATACGCGCGGCGCGAGGGACGCAAGAAGGTGACAGCCGTTCACAAGGCCAACATCATGAAGCTCTCGGACGGGCTCTTCCTCGACTGCTTTCGCAAAGTCGCCGAGGGCTATCCTGAGATAGAGGCCGACGACAAGATCGTGGACAACGCCTGTATGCAGCTCGTCATGCGCCCCGAACAGTTCGACATCATGCTGCTGGAAAATCTCTACGGCGACATCGTGTCGGACCTGTGCGCGGGCTTGATCGGAGGGCTCGGGCTAGTCCCCGGCGCAAACATCGGCGAACTCGGCGCGGTCTTCGAGGCCGTCCACGGCTCCGCGCCGGACATCGCCGGTCAGGGCATCGCCAATCCGACGGCGCTTCTGCAATCAGGCATACTGATGCTCAGACACCTGGGCGAGCGCGACGCCGCGCAAAGGGTTGAAAGCGCGATGCTGAAGGTCTTCGAGGAAGGCAAAGTCCGCACGCGCGACATCGGCGGCGAAGCCAAGACCATGGAGTTTGCCGAAGCCATCATCAACGCCATGCAATGATGAGCGTCATTCAGGGCAGATTCTAACCGGATGGACAGAGATTGTCAGGATGAAAACTACAATCAAGATAAAAGACAAAAGCATAGCTCTATGATTAGTTCATCTCTTTTTCTTTATCCTGACCATCTCTCTCCATCCCTGTTAATTTCCTTCTCTCATCCTAAGCGGCAAGCTTGGCGCGAGCGACCCAGATGGAGCGGCGGTCGTTGGCGTTGATGATGTAGCCGACGAAGAGTTGATCGCCCGCCGTCGCGGCTGACGGCAGCTCGGCGCTTATCACGAAGTGGGCGCTTTGATTGTCTCCCGCGTTGAGCGTAGAGGCCATCACGCGCTGAGCGCCGCCGTCGTCGTTGGCCCAGACCGCTACATGATCGTCCCGTCCGTTTGCCAGCAAGAGCGGTGCGCCGAAAGCCTGCCCGCCCGCGAAAAGCCTGCTCTCCGAAAAAGTCTTACCCGCGTCGCGCGACTCTGCCCAGTAGAGTCCAGTCTTGCCGCGCTCGCCCGCCGTATACCACATCACGCGCAGCGCGCTGTCGCGCGTGACGTTGAGCGCGGGCCCGGAGACGGGACACCCGGCGATCACCCACTGATCGTCGGCGACGATGACGGGACTGGAAAACGTCTGGCCTCCGTCGGCGGATGAAGAGACCGCTATGTGACGATATTCGCCCGGAAGCACCTGTCGCCATCCGACGTAGACGCGTCCATCCGGCGCGACCGCGAGCGAAGTCTTGCAGCACGGGCAGGCTTCACTGGCGACGCGACGGTTGGGGGAGAAGGAGCGCCCGCCGTCCGCCGAAAAGGCCGTGAAGACCTCGCTGTTACGCTCCATGTGCTGCTCGGCCTGTCCCTGGCCGGAGTTGGCCCCGGCGGGTGGGCCCACATTGCGCTCGTCTAGCCAGGCCAGGTGTATGCGGCCATCGCTTGCGACCGCGAGCGAATGCATACCGTGGCTGCCGGGCTTCTGATCGTCGTTGACCTTCGAGGGAGGCGAGAAGGTGCGCCCGCCGTCGTGCGAGGCCGAGAGATAGAGATTGGTCGCATGTCTCTCGCCTGCGACTCGCCCCGTCCATCCGACGTAGATGCTGCCGTCGGGCGCGACCCTGATCGTCGGTTGATCGCCGCGCCAGGCGGTCGCTTCACCGGCCTTCTCGTTGACGCGAACCGGCTCGCCCGTCGCGCGTCCTTCGCCGTCCAGGTGCGCGACGAACACGTCCGATTCCTTATTGGCGCGATGCACTACCCACGCTACGTAGGCTGTGCCGTCCGGGGCGGCAGCGACCGCAGGCTCGGCGGCATCCGTGTTCTCCTGTGACACGCGTACGGGCTGGCCAACCTGTACGATTGACCCTGAATTTTTATTCAGATAACGCGCGCAGCCCGAAGCCAGCAGTAGCAGGAGGCACGCGCAGGCGAGCAGCAATACTATTTTCTCCATGAGCATCACAATCAAAAGTCCAGGCGCAGGCCCAGTTGAAACTGTCGCGCGTCGGCGGCTGAGTTCGGGAGGCCGAAGGTCGCGGACGGCGTGCTGCCTGTGCCGAAAATATTATTCGGGATTTGCAGGTTAGCGCGGTTGAGCACGTTGAAGCCTTCGACAATCGTTTCTAAATTGAGGTGCTCCGCGAGACGAAACTTTCGACTCAGGCGAAGGTCGAGCGCGGCGAAGTCGAAGCCCCGTCCGGTGTTGCGGCCGACGCCGAGGGGGCGGTCGTTCGTATTCGTATCGAAGTTGCGATCAGCGCCCGTCTGTACGTTGAACGGAAGCCTTGAGCCGCAGGTGAAGATATAACTCAACTGAAGACCCGAGAGCGAGCGCCGCAGGGTCGAGCCGCGCTTAGTCGCCGGGACTTCCGTAGAGCCGCTCAGCGTCAGGCGATGACGCTGGTCGTTATCGGATAGCCCTCTGTCATCACGCAGATTGAAATTATCCTGCGGCGTTGAGAAGAAGAAGTTGCCCGCGTCGTCAATCGCTTTCGATAGCGTATAGGAGAGCCGGAAGTTGGCCCAGCGGCCCGCACGCTTGTTGAAGGCGAGCGTCATCGCATCGTAATAAGAATCGCCGGAGCTTTCAAAGCGACCGATGTTGGCGAAGTCTGAGCGGGGGCGACCCAGGTTCGCGATGCCCGCCGCAGCCGGAACCGTCGGCACGTTTATGTTGCGCGAGAGCAGCAGGTGTAACCCGCGCAGGTGTAAATAACCCACGGAGAGCGAAGCGCGGCCCGGCAGCTCGCGCTCGATCTGTAAGCTCGCCTGCTCGCTGTAGCTGTTCTTAATCTCCGGGTCAATGGTCGTCACGCTCGCCGGAAGATTCGGCGGAAAGGCGTCGAGCACGCCGGGGAAGAGGGGCGCGCCCGTTTGCCCGAACGAGAGCACGGCCACGCGGTACTTCGTGCCGTCGCGCTGCAAGGCGTTCGAGGTGGCGCGCAGCGGGATGCGGTCGAAGTAGAGGCCGAAGCTGGCGCGCAGGATTGTCCTGCGATCACCGGGCGCGTAGGCCAGCCCGACGCGCGGCGCGAAGTTGTTCGCGTCCGTCCTGATAGGGTCGGGGAGAAACTGCGCGTCGTAGCGCAGCCCCATGTTGAGGGTCAAACCCTGTCGCGGCTTCCACTCGTCCTGCACGAAGAGACCGACGTTAGGGTTCGACTGGAATTGAGAGGTCGCACCGAAGGCCTGCTGGTAGGTGACGTAGCGCCCGGCCAGGAAGTTGGCCAGCGAAGAGAAGGTATAGACGCCTTGCAGCGCTCCCGGAAAATTGATCTTCACACGATTGAGCAGAAAGTCTGCGCCGCTCTTCAAAGCGTGCGCGCCGCGCTCGATGGTGAAAGTATCGACCAGCTCGTAGAGGTCTATCGCGCGCGCGGTGGGCGAGAAGGTCGCCGTGCCGAAGCTGGCCACGCCGTTGATATTCACGGCTGGGCCAACGGGGTCGTTGACCGGAGCCTTGAGACGGCTGCGCGTGTACTGAAAGCGCGTCTCGTTGAAGCTTCGGGGCGAAAGGGTCGCGGCATTTGTCAGGGCGATGGTCTGGTCGAAGTTTTCGAGCGCCGTGCCGCGACCGCGGTCGTTGAGCCCGCCGACGTTCCGCGCATTGGCGCTCGATAGCTTGTACAGGCTGTAGCGCGCAGACAGCAGGTTCGCAGTGTTGAGCATGTGATCTACGCGAGCGAAAAGGTCTGTCACATCGTAGCCGCCCGCAAAGACGCCCGCGCTCAAGCGTGGGCCGTTGAAGGCGGTCTGGTCGAGCCTGGCATTGATGAGCGCGACGCTGGCAGGCGTGATCGTGACGACGCCGGCATCGTGGCGTCGCGTCTGCTCGAAATTGGCGAAGAGGAATGTCCGGTCGCGCCTGATGGGCCCACCGATGCTCGCGCCGTATTGGGCCTGCGTCAGCGGGTCTTTGCTAGACGCGAGAGGATTCCCGGCGTCAAGGCGCTGGTTGCGAAGGAAGCCGTAGAGGCGTCCGCGCCAGTCGTTGGTTCCAGACTGCGTGATGATGTTGACGATGCCGCCCGAAGCGCGTCCAAACTCGCTGATGCCGCCCGACGTGATGACCTGGAACTCGCGTATCACGTCCTGGCTGTAGAAGGAACCGGCGAGGTCTGCGGCATCGTCATTAGCCGACATGCCGTCAATGAGGAAGCTGTTGCTCAGGTTGCGCTGACCGGCGATGGAGATGCCTGTGCCCGGCACGGCTGAGGTCTCGGCGAAGCGCTGGTTGCTATTGGTATTGGTGCGCGACACTCCTGGGACGAGCAGCGCCAGGTCTAGATAGTTGCGACCGTTCAAGGGCAGGCTGTCAATCTCGCGCGGCGCGATGGTCTCTGAAACCTGCGTGCGGACGACTTCGATGACGGGCACATCCGAAGTGACGTTGACGCTTTCCGTGACGCCCGCGACCTTGAGCCTGACGGGCACGTCAAGCGCCTGGCCCAACGTGAGCGTGAGCCTTTCCCGCAGGGTCGTGAAGCCCGCGCGCTCGACCGTCAACTGGTATGGGCCCACCGGAAGATAAGAGAATCGGTAACGGCCCTCGGCATCGCTCAGGCCGGTTCGCTCCTGGTTGGTATCCAGACTTTTGATCGTCAGATTTGCTCCGACTATGCCAGCGCCGCTCTCGTCCTCGACGTGGCCGCTGAGCGTGGCCGTAGTCACGGACTGCTGGGCCCGCGCCGTCCTGACGCCTTGGCCGTAGAGGCCCACGAACGCGCCGAGGCAGGTGGCCGTAAAGATAGACCAGCGCCGCGCTCGCCTTGATTTCGAGTTCATTGCTTTTCGCTCCGGCGATTCAATCGCCTGCACCGAATCATACGGACTTGGGCCCAAGAAGGCTGCCAGCGCCCTTACCCCCGGGCGCTTCTCGCATCACACCTCAAGTGCGCGATGCGCCGAGCATCATGCAGAGCGCCTGTTGTGCCTTGACGAATTTCCGGCTCGCGGTCGCAGACCTGAGCGCGCATAGCGTGCGCCGCCATCGTCAAGAGGAAAGGGCTATACGCGCCGCGCCCGTCTCGCGGAAGAAGAGAGCGGGGCGTGCGCGTCGAGCGCGGGCTCTTTGAACGATTAAGCGGGAAGGTTTTCGGGGAAGAGCGGCGGCGCTCGCGGGCTGGATTGCCGACCCGTTAGAGCGGTTAATGTTTGCAGGTTAGAGACGTGTTCGGCAAGCGTTGCGTGCGAGGACGGGCGCGGCCTGTTGATGGCTGCGAGCGTCGCGCCGTCGCGCGCTCTCCTGAGCTGGCTGAAAGCGGAAAGGCTTGCGGCAGCGGCACACTCCGGCGAGCAAGGCGTCGTCAAAGCATGGGCGATGAGGCTCGCTGCCGGTCTTGACCCGTCGCGCGAAGACGCGTGCTCATCCGTAGAGGGCTGCGCTTGTGTGCCGCAATGTGACGGGGCCTCGATAATCTCGGGAGACGATGCGTGCGGCGGCATCGCCTCCATCGAGGCGTGATCTTCGACGGCGGTTTCGTCTGATATAGACCTCTGCTGCTCGCCAGGGAAAGCTGCGCCGCAAGACCCTGCGCGATGCGGAGGCTTGCCCGCACAACAGCTCATCATGCAGGTCTGTTGCTGCTGATCGAATGAGAGGGCGTTGAAGGGAACAATCCCGGCGAGAAGCGCGAGCGCCAGCAAAGCCGCCGTTACGATTCGCGTCATGGCAGCGCAACTCAGCTTCGGGGGACGCATTCTGAAAAGCAAGCTCAGTTACCTTTGAGAGAGAGTGTGTGCGCCGGATTCACCTCTGATCGCAGGCCGATACTCTCACATCAAACCTTCGGAGATCAAGACTCACTGTGCGGGCTTTCGGAAAGGATGTGTCGCGTGATGCTTTGAGAGCGCGTTATGCCGAAGCAGAACCAGGGGCGACACCCGGCGGCCCCTGGTTCTGCTTGAAAGCGTTCGTGGAGTTGGCTGCTCTATTACTGCTTAACGACGCCGCCGTTCTCAAGCGCCGTGTAATTGTCCGGCGAATAGAGTCCGAGCCAGGGGTCGGAGCTGGGCGTCAGAAAAAGCTCCGCGTAGACTTTCTCGTTAAATGTCTCAAGCGGCTGGCCCCAGGCGAAGTTGCCTAACCAGGCATGTATCCTGTTATGCAGAACGTACTCGTTGCGCACGGTGTCGAGGGCCATGTTGCGCTCAAGGTTCTCGACGATGCGCGTGAGCTGATCAGGGACAGGGGCTTTAGCCCGATTGACGATCTCGGGCGCGGCGGGAGACTGGCGTCGAATGAAGGCGATGCTACGCTCGTCCAGGCGAGCATCCCCGGCGTGGAGCGCGGCGATCTTGGCCCAGGCCGCGTCGCTCGTCGCCGCTTCGAGTTCCCTGGCATCGGTCGTCATGGCCTTGAGGAAATCTATCTCGACGGCACGCTTGGTCATGGCGACGGGGGCAATCTCAATGGCGCTCGGGTTCTGCCTTCTGGCCGAGACCCTGGCGAGCACAGTGTCCGGCACATGCCCGCCGATCTTCTGCACGTCAGCCGCCCATTCCGCCGCGGTCAGGTTGATGCGTGTGCGGTGATAACGATAGAAGAGGTCTATGCGTGCCGTCTCGGTTTGACCGGCCATTTGCTTTAAGAGCCCTTCGGCCTGGGCCAACCCGCGCAGAAAAGCCTTCGGGCCGTAGAGCCCGGGCAGCGCGTCAATGGTTCGTCCCTGTGAATCCAGTATGTAGTGAATGCTGTTTCCGGTCAGCGTGCGCTCAAGCTTGCGGCCATCGCCGAAGTCTATGGTGACACGCGGGGCGGGCCTGACGGATTTCCAGTGGAGGATAAAACGCGAGCGCAGGGCGTCGGAGACTTCGCGGTTCGAGTAGAGCACGGCGCGGAAGAAACGGCTGTTGGCGCAACTGAACTCTTCGTTGAGATTGCCGAGCAGTCGCAGCGAAAGTATAGGCTTCCCGCTTTCGGCGGCGGCCCGCTTCGCCTCGTCAAAATCCGTGTACCAGTAGAGGCCCGCCGCGTAGCTGTCACGCTGCTGGCTGACGGCGTCGAGCGCCGCCGTCAAGCGCCGCCACTCCGGCGTGGAATCTTTCAAGGCGGAAGTGTCGAGCGCGTGGCGCTCGATCTCACTACGGTAGACCTCGAACATGGCGCGCAGTCCCGCCGGGCCCATGCCGCGCAGGGCGGAGATGGCCGGGCCTGATTCCGAGACGTTTTCAGAAAGAGCCAGGCGGGCGAGCGCTTCAGCGCTGGGCGTCGCCTGGGCCGACTGCGCGAAGATAAGGCCGCAAACGAAGAGCAAAAGGATGGAGAGCGAAGGTTTCAAACGCATGGTAGACCTCCTAAAAATCGAGCAGGGACATCGGGCGAGGTGTTTTCAGGCTTTGAATACATCGCACGGCCCGAGGGTTGTCCGACGAGAAAGATAAAAGGCAAAAGCCTTTTGAAGGACGCGCCCCTGCGACCGCTTTTGCCTTCACGATCTGTGCCCACCTGAGAGCGATTTGCGATTGGATGTCAGGTCAGTACGGCCAAAGGTCTCTGGCGGGTCGCTGCCGCTGCTTGAGACCCGCCCGAGCCCTGAGGGCGCTAATGACAAAGCAGCATTCACACAGTCTTTCGCAATCCGCTCTAGGCCAATGGAACGGCCATTGGCTCGGCTGCTTCGTAGTCGCCCGCGACGACGATTGTCAGATGGTCTGGCCGGAAATATTTACGAATGGCGGCGTTGACCTCTTCGACCGTGACGGCCTGGATGATCTGCGGGAAACGATCTATGTAGTCTATCCCTAGCTGGTAGAACTCGGCGTTCCAGAGCGTGCGGGCGAGCCCCGCATTAGTCGCCAGCGAGACTTTGAAGGAGCCGATGGCGGAAGATTTTTCGTCCCGCAACTCGTCCTCCTGAATGCCATGCTCGACGTAATCACGCAGGACGGCGAGGGCCGAGTTAATCGCCTTCTCGACGTTGTGCGGATTGACGGAGACGCCGACATACCAAGGCCCTGCGGCCAGTGAAGGCGCGCGAAACAGAGAATTGATGCCGTAGGTTAACCCCTCTTTGTCGCGTACCTGTAAGCCCAGCCGGGAGGAGAGCGTTGATTGGCCCAGGGCGCTATTGGCGATGACCGCCGCGTAATAATCCTCAGACCGTCGGCGCAATGGGGCGGCTGTGCCGATCAGTATATCGACGTTGGCTTTGTCCTTGAGGAGCACGACCTCGCGTCGTGGGCCCATCTGCTGCTCGGGGTCTGTGACGTTGACCTCGATGCTCGCGGGCCCGCCGAAGGTCTCGAAGGCGGCGGCGAACTGTTGATTGACTTCCTCTGCGCTTACGTCTCCGACGATGGTCAGGATGAGCGAGCGCCCGCCGTAATAGCTCTCGTAAAACGCTCGCACCTCTTCGACCGTGATCGCGTTGATGCTCTCGATGAGGCGCTCGCCGGGCGGCACGTAGTAGGGATGCTCCGGGTCGAAGATCATTCCTGTAAAGCGCTCGTAGCCGCGATAGCGCGTGTTGGCCTGCTGTTCCTGAATGGCGGCGATGGTTTGCTGCTTGAGCTTCTCAAGCTCGTCGGCGGGAAAGGCGGGCTCACGCAACTGCTCTGCGAGGGCCATGATGATGAGCGGCAAATCCTTCTTGAGCGCGCGGGCGGCGAAGTTGACGGCAAAGGGATCGGTCGAAAAATCCAGCTCGGCCCCGACCGATTCGAGGTCGCCGGCGAGCTGAAGCTTGTCTCGCTTGCGCGTCCCGCGCTCAAGCATGCTCGCCGTGATGCTTGCCAGGCCGGGGCGCGTGCGCGGCTCGAAATAAGAACCGGCGCGCAGGGAACCGCGCACGCTCAGGGTCGGCGTCGCGTGGTTTTCGAGCACGAGCAGCGTCGCGCCCGTTTCAAGCTGCGTGCGGACGACGCGCGCGGCGAAGTTTGATCGCCCGACACTCTCGGGCGTATTCGCCTCCACGGCATCCGAAGACTTGTGCCCGTGCATATCCTCCGGCGGCGCCTCCGGCAGCGTCGCAGCTCGGGGCGCACCCGCGCTACTCTTAAACTCTTCGTGGCCGCTTCCCCTTTCAAACGCAGCGCCGCTCTCTTCTTCCGCAGGCTCGTCGTAAAATTTGACCCCGCGCGGAAAGAGAGCGCGCACGGAGATGGGCCCACCGTTGCCATTCCCTTCACCACCTGTTCCGTTGCCGTTGCCGCCTGTCAGCTCATCGCTTATGCCCGTCGTCTGCTTCGGTATGAAATAGCCGACGGTGCGATTGTCTTCCGTGAAGTAGGCGCGGGCCACGCGCGCCGTGTCGGCGGCAGTGACGCGCGCGATATTCTTGGTGTAATCCTTATAGAAGCGCCAGTCGGCGACTGCTTCGGCTTCTGAGAGGAGGACGGCGATGGCGTATGTGCCGTCGCTGTTATAAGCCTGCTGCGCGATGATCTGCTGCTTGGCCTTTTCGACCTCTTTATCCGTCAGGCCCTCACGAGCGACTCTCTCAAGCTCCGCCAGGATGACAGCCTCCACCTCTTTGGGCTCAACGCCGGGCCGCACCATCGCCACCGCGTTGAAGAGGCCGGGGTCACGATGCTGGTCAGTGTTGGTGTGAACCTCTACGGCGAGCTGCGTCTCGACGAGCGACTGGTAGAAGCGGCTGGTGATGCCGTGCGAGAGCGCCACCCCAAGGACAACAAGCGGGTAAATGTCATTATCGGGTGGCGGGTTTGCGGCGCGCGCGGCCAACTGCTCGTTCGAGAGGACGCTCATCTGGCCGAGCACGCCCGGCGTATGAAAGGCTATCTGCACGACGGCCAGCTCGCCGACGCGACGAATCAATAGACGCCGCTCGCCCTGCTGCGGCGGTTCTTCCGTGTAGACTTCCGGGATGGGCTCTGCCGATTGTGTATACGCGCCGAAATGTTTCTCGATCAAAGCGAGCAGAGCGCCGCGCTCGAAGTCGCCGACGACGATGAGAGTCGCGTTGTTCGGATGATAGAAGGTATCGTAGAAGGCTTTGAGGCGCGAGGTCGGCACGCCCTCGACATCCGCGCGCCAGCCGATGGTCGGATGATGATAGGGATGCTCGCGGAAGGCTGCGGCATAGACGGCTTCGTCCAGAACTTCTGTCGGCTCGTTCTGCCCACGCTCAAGCTCGTTGCGCACCACGGTCATCTCCGACTGCCTGTCCTCGTCCGCGATCAGGGAGTTGCGCATGCGGTCTGCTTCAAGGCGTATGGCCAGCTCGATCTGGTCGGAGGGGACGGTCTGGAAATAGTTCGTGCGGTCGTACCAGGTGGTGGCGTTATAGTCCGCGCCGATCTTTTGCAGCGTAGCGGCGATCTGCGTATTGTTGGCCCTGTTGAAGGTCGGCGTCCCCTTGAACATCATGTGTTCAAGCAGGTGCGTGGAGCCCGTGTAACCGACCGCCTCGTTGCGCGACCCGACCCTGTAGAGCACAAGGACGGTGGCGACGGGCGCGACCCTGTTCTCCAGGAGCAGCACCTTCATGCCGTTTCCCATCCGGTACTCCTCTATCCCATCCGACGCCGTCACGAATCTTACGCCGCCCGGCAATTGTTCGTTCTGCACAGTGATAATGTCTCCTTAATGTTCTACTGAAGAGACTACCTAAAGCGTTTCGCTCAGGGCAAGCGGCGAGAGGGGGTAATTAACAGGGAGGGACAGGATATAAAAAAGCAAGTACACATTCATCAAGCAATGCTTTTATCTTTCATCCTGCTTTCAGTCTTTATCCTGACAATCTCTGTCCACCCCTGTTAAATTCCGCTACTGCCATGTGCGCTTAGAAATCTTCCAGGACGAGGAGCGCGGTTTCGCCGCCGCCGGATGAGACGTTGCAAAGCGATGAGGCGGAGAGGCGCACGAGCCCGCCCTCCACTTTGTTGAGAAAGAGGAAGGGGTCGAAGTCAACGAACATCTCTTCTATCGCCAACTGCGTTGAGGCGAACATCGGCAGCCGGACTTTCGTGACGGGCACGCGCTCCTGCACGACGAAGGGCGTGGCGAGCGCAAGGTTGATGGCTTCGTCCCATCCCGCTTCATCCGTCTCCCAGCCCATGCGGACGCCGTGCCCGCCGTAATCGTCGTTGGGCTTCAAGACCAGCCGCTCGCGCTCGCGCCTGAGCACGTCCAACAGGTCGCGCCTCTCTCCGCCATAGGTCGTCCATCCCGCGCGGACGCGACGCGTCCAGGGAATGTGACGACGAATGCACGAGAGCTGCTCGGGCGTAAAGAGATTTTCATAGGCTGGGTCGCTGAGGATGGCAAAGCCGGCCTTCTTGTGGGCCAGCTTCGAGCGGAAGGAGTTCACCATGCAGACTTTTCCTTCAGCGTAGGCGCGAGAGAGCGGATGCGTCTCGTCAAACTTTTCCAGAAACTCGTGGATGATGACGCGCTTGTAGAGAATGTCTATGCGAAAACGACCGGCCACTAAAGCTTCGCCTTCGTATTCGAGTGCGCTCGGGTCGGCGATGATCGTCGGATAACCTTCCGCCTCGAAGTACTCCTTCAAGACCTCGAACTCTGTCGCCGTCGCCACTCCGTCCCAGTCCACGATGGCGATCTGCGGTCGCTCGCTGCGGCCTCCGAAGCGGCGATAGGTCTCTAAGAGCGCGCGCAGCAGGCGATGATGGGGGCGCGGCAGCAAGTGCGCGTGGCGTTCTAAAAATTCCCTCATGTGCGGCAGACCGAAGAGCACCTTTTCCAGTTGCATCTGATCGGAGAGGCCCGCCGGGCTCTCCGCGTTGTACTCCAGGAAGCGAAACTCTTCGCCGTCGAGATAAGCGTCAAGACGGCTGGTGACGCACAGCCAGGGATAACCCGGCTCGCAGCGTGCCATGATCTTTTCGCGCTCGGTCAGCTCAAGCTCGCAGAGCAGCGCATGGTCTTCGAGCGCGGCCTGGGCCATACGCTCGAAGGCGACGGCGAGCGTCTCAGCGGCACGAGCGACTCGTTCATACATGGAGCGAGCGAGGACGTGCGGGCGAAGGAAAGGACAGATGGGTCGCCCGTCATGGAGCAGGCCCAGCGCGCGCTGCGACTCAAGCAGATGCTCGAAGAGGCGCGCCTTGATGGAAGGGTCGCTCTTGATGCGACTATCCAGCCACTCGACGGCAGCGGCAAGCGTTGGAGAGGCCATTTGTTCAGGTCTCCGGCGAGCGAGGAGCGCAACAGGCTCAAGATCAGGATGCAAACCTTCGGGGGTTCTGACAGCACCTTATCACATAATCGAGCATGTGGCGAAAATTCCAGGCCCAAGCCAATCAGCTCTCATGTCAACAACAATTTAGTGGCGGCCCGAGAGTTAATAGTCTAAGATTCAGCCACACGAAAGCCCCTGCTATCTCCCCGAATTGATGGAAGGCGAACGACCGTGACTGGTATTGCGGCGTTCGACAAGAGACATACCGACGCGCTTGAGAAGCATCTATGCCGAGACGAAAAAGCACCGCCACGCTACTCATACTTTCATTCATGCTCGTGCAGCTCACCTCTTGCGGTTTGTTGGGCGACAGGGGGGCTGGCACGGGGACGACCGCCTCGGGGCGGCCCGCTCCACATTTTAAGACAGGCTTCAATCTTTTCACGCCCGAGCAGGACATAGAGCTGGGCCGCAGGTCTGCGCAGCAGATCGCGCAGCAAGTTCCGCTTCTGCGTGATGAAAGAATCAACGCTTACGTCCAGGGATTGGGCAAGCGGCTGGCGGCGAAAGCGCCCGGCCATCCCTTCACCTACCAGTTCGCCGTCATCGCCACCAAAGAGATCAACGCCTTTGCGCTGCCGGGCGGCTTTATCTTCGTCAACGCGGGCACGCTCGCAGCCGCCAAGAACGAGGGCGAGCTGGCGGGCGTCATCGCGCACGAGATTTCTCACGTCGCGCTTCGTCATGGAACCAACCAGGCGTCGAAAGCCTACGTCGCACAGCGCGGCATAGACATCCTACGCACCATCGCCGGCGGCAGCCGCAATGCGGACGAGATCATCACGACCATCGGCGGCACGGGCGCGAACATGGTCTTTCTCAAGTTCGGACGGACTGCCGAAACGCAGGCCGATATAGAGGGCGTGCATGTCATGGCCGACGCGGGCTACGACCCGCGCGACATGGCCAATTTTTTCAAGACGCTACAGGAGCGCACCCGCCAGCGTACGCCCGAATTCCTGAGCGATCATCCAGACCCGGGCAATCGCATTGCGAGCATCAATAAAGAGATGGAACGCCTGCGCCTAAGCTCGAAGCCCGTGCGCGACACGACCGAGTTTCAGCAGGCGAGGGCGCTTTTGACGGGCCAGGGCGCGGCGCTCAACTCGACGAATCAACCGGCGCGAACGGGCCCCAGCGACCCGGACAACAATAAACCCGGCGCGCGGCCTCCCGCGCCCTCCGCTTCGACGAGAGAGTTTCAGGCGCGCGACGGTTCATTCGCGCTGCGCTATCCTGACAACTGGGACGCGCTGACCTCCGACGAGATTCACATGATCTTCGCTCCGCCCGGCGCATACGGACAAAAGGACGAGTCCGTCTTCGTCACGCACGGTCTCTTCGTCGGGGCGGTCGCGCCCACGGCGCGCGACCTGGAAACGGCCAACACGCAGTTCATACAGCAGCAGATAGAGATGAATCCCGATTTCCGTGTCGCACGCGCCCCGCAGGCCATCAACTTCGGAGGCCGTCGCGGATATGCCACGGTCGTCGCGGGCCCATCAGCCGTCACGGGCGTAATGGAGATCGACGTGGTCTACACGACGGCCACCGCCGACGGCAAGCTCTTCTACTTAATCACGATGGCTCCCGAAGACGAGTTTGAAGCCTATAAGCCCGCCTTCGATCAGGTAATCGCCAGCCTTCGACTGGCCGGATAAAAGCTTGAGTCCCGGCGCGCTGTTATAGCTGATTGCCAATGAGTGCGATCACCCGGTTTGAATGAGAGGCCGGTCGTCTTCATCGGATGGTTGGGCCGTGGGTTCTTCTGCGGCTTGCTGCGGCGCATCCGCCGGAAGCTCTATACGAAAGGTCGAGCCCTTGCCGGGCGTCGAATGGACGCTCACGTTGCCGCCGTGCGCGAGGGCCAGATGCTTGACGATGGCCAGGCCCAGGCCCGTCCCGCCCATGTCGCGCGAGCGCGCGCGATCAACCCTGTAGAAGCGCTCGAAGATACGCGTGACGTGCTCAGCCGGGATGCCCTCGCCCGTATCAGTGACGCTGATCCTATCGCGCGCCGCGCGCTCATGCTTGATCGTCACCGTTCCATTTTCACGACCGAATTTGATGGCATTGTCAATCAGGTTCGTGAGCATCCGTTCGAGACGGCGAGCGTCTGCGAAGACCATCGTACCGTCGGCGACTTCATTTCCCAGCGTCACTTGCCGCGCGCTCGCGCGTAATGCAAGTCTGCGGCGAATTTCTCGCCGTCGTGAATTCCCCACCAGAGAAAATCAACGAGCGCCTTGCCCTTGGCGGCGTCCTTCTGCTCCTTGTAGGCGAGTATGTAGGTATAGCTCGCAACGGGATAGGCGCTTGCGCCCGCAGCGTTCGTGATCGAGACGCGCAAGTCTTGCGGGGTGGTCGCCACGGATTCGGCGGCGGCAGCCGTCACGGCGTCCAGGCTCGGCTCGATGAAATTGCCCGAGCTGTTTTTGATAACGGCGACGGGCAGCTTGTTCTGAACGGCGTAGGCAAGCTCGACGTAGCCAATCGTATTGGGCGTCTGCTTGACCTGGCCCGTCACGCCCTCGTTGCCTTTACCGCCGAGCCCGACGGGCCACTGCGGCGATGTTCCCGTGCCGACCTTCTCCTTCCACTCGGGACTGACCTTCGAGAGATAGTCTGTGAAGACGGCGGACGTGCCGCTGCCGTCCGAGCGATGTACGACCGTGATGTCTGCGGCGGGCAGAGTAGCGCCCGCGTTGTCGGCTTTGAGACGGGCGTCGTCCCAGCGTTTGATCTTGCCCAGGAAGATGTCTGCGATTACGTCGGGCGCGAAACGCAGGGGCTGCGAGACGCCCGCCAGGTTGTAAGTGATGACGACCGCGCCGAGCACCGTCGGGATGTGCAGGGTTTCGCCGCGCGCTTTCTTTAAGTCCTCATCCTTCATCGGCGAATCCGATGCGCCGAAGTCTATGGTCTGCTCCTGAATCTGTTTGATACCGCCGCCCGAACCGATGGATTGATAATCTATACGCACGTTCGGGTTGAGCTTGCCGTACTCGCTCAGCCACTTCTGATAGAGCGGGTTGGGAAAGGTCGCGCCCGCGCCTTGCAGCCCCACTGTGCCGCCAGCGCCGCCGGGCTGGCCGCCGCTGCAAGAGAGAGCGACCGGCGCGATGAATAGAATCAAGAGCGCGAGCGTCGCCCGCCGAATTGACAGGGATAGGGGCACAGAGTTGATCTCCTCACTTCTTCGCTCATCTATCAGGACGTTAAAGGTTAAGCGGGCGATGTTAAATCCATCTGAATTTCATCCGAACTTTATGTGAACAAAAGCGGCAGGAAAATAGACGGCTCGTGTGCGGTGCATGGCCTCAGCGTTGTGTTAGAATCCCGCAGGCGCACGCGCCTTAATCAGGTCAAAGCTCGTCCGTCCCTTAACTTTTGAGACTGCCCTGTCTGGATTCTGAGAGGGAGGTGACTTCTTCTTCTCGCCCAACTTAAGAGGGAGACACACAAACTGTGGAGATTACACGGCTCAAGCATCTGGATGAAGCCCTGTTCAAGAGCGACTATTACGGGGTCGCGCCGGTCTTGCTCAAGGAGTTCGTGCGCGGCTCGCGGGCGTGCGCGCGGTGGTCGCCGGAGTATTTGGATTCCGTGATCGGCGAAAAGATAGTGCAGTTGAACTACGGCGAGCGCGCGATGGAAAAGACGACCGAAGGGGCCGTGCTGGCCGCCTCGCAGCACTTCGACGTACCGTTCCGTAAGGCGTCGAAATTGATCGGGGAGCCCTCGGAATTAGTTCACTTCATGATGGGCCTGCCGATCAGGCAGGCGCTTCCTGAACTGCTCGCAGACCTGGACTTCGACGAACTGATTCTGCGCGCCGCTCCGCTCATCAGCACTAACCTCTGGTTCGCCGGGGCGGGCCATTTGACGCCTCTCCACTACGATGATTACGACAACTTCCTGAACCAGATCATCGGGCGCAAGAAGATCACACTGTTTTCACCCGCCGACAAGCCCTACTTGTACATCACGCCCAAGGACGAGAGGAGCGACCCCAGCCCGGTGAATCTGTTCGAGCCGGACTACGAGCGGTTCCCGCACTTCGGGCGAGCAACGCCCATCGAATTCATACTGGAACCAGGCGATACCCTTTACCTGCCCGCCGGATGGTCTCATCAGATCGAATCCCTGGACGTGACCGTCTCGGTCAACTTTTTCTTCGGCAGAAAAGGGTCGCCCGAGTCGTGACTGAGCACAGGACGAAATTGCTTGATCGGGAGTGATGGCCGCCTGCGGCCACTTAAAAGAACCGGCGCTGACGAGTTACTATATCGTCATCAGACGCGCCTGGCCGTCCCCTTGGGACAATCGCCCGCGCGCGTGGCGTCAAAGAATAGTTTGCGAGGGGAAGCAAAGCAGTGATTGAAGCATACCCATCCGTAACATTTGAAAGGCTCTCCATAGCTGCGCTGCTGGCGACGTTGGTGCTTGCGTGCGCTTGCCATCGCCAGAGTCAGGCGACCGTCGTGGACGAGAACGCTTACCGGCAGCAGATAGAGAAGTGGCAGAGTGAACGCGCCGCATCGCTCAGGAGCGAAGACGGTTGGCTCACTCTTGTCGGGCTCTTCTGGCTCAAGGAGGGCGAGAACCGTTTCGGCAGCGACAAGTCGAACAGCATCGTCCTGCCGGAAGGCAAAGCGCCGAAGCTCGCGGGCTCGCTCTGGCTTGATAAGGGAGCGGTCAGGCTCGAAGCGCAGCCGCAGGCCGGTATTACTCAAGAGGGCAAACCCGTTGTCTCGCTCATGCTGCAATCGGACGCCGACGGCAAGCCGACCGTGCTCAACCTAGGCACGCTCAGCTTTCATGTCATCAAGCGCGGAGATCAGGTGGGTCTGCGCGTCAAAGACAAGGAGAATCCGGCCCGGACAAAGTTTGCCGGGCTGGATTATTATCCGGTCGCAACCAACTGGCGCATTGATGCCAGGTTCGAGCCCTACAATCCGCCGAAGATGATTCCGATTGCCAACGTGCTCGGAATGGTCGAGGGGCAACCCTCGCCTGGCCGCCTGGTCTTCGATGTCGCGGGAAAGACCTACAGCCTTGATGCTATCTCCGAGGAGGGCTCGCAAGAGCTATTCGTGATCTTCAAGGACGAGACGAGCGGCAAGGAGACATACGGAGCGGGGCGCTACCTCTACACAGACCCGGCGAACGCTCAAGGCAGAGTGTTGCTGGATTTCAACAAGGCTTTTAATCCGCCCTGCGCCTTCACAAGCTACGCCACCTGCCCGCTGCCGCCGAGCCAGAACCGCCTGGCCCTGCGCGTCGAAGCGGGAGAGAAGAAGTACGCCAATCATTGAAGGGCTGAAAGGGACTTGGATTCATGAATCTCTAACTTGAGATTCTGTGTTTTATCCTTCGCCGATGGCTGAAAAGATTGAGAGGGGATAGGCTTCACTTTGAAGCCTATCCCCTCTCGGTTTAAGTAAGGTCTTTCTCTCCAGGGTAGCAATACCGGCCAATCAGCTTAAGGTCTCTTGTTGCTATTGCCGTTGTGACTGTTGCCGTTCGAGGTACTGCCGCTGTGCCCGTTCGAGTTGGTCGTGCTAACCCCTGCCGTGTTGGCGTTGCCGTTGTTGTTGACGACGGTCGCCACGTTGGAATTGGGATTGACACGCGGACTGATGTTGGCGTTGGTCTCGACTACGCCGTTCCTCGTCGCATTACTATTGTTCGCATTCGTCTGGTCACCGCCATCGCAGCCAGCCAGGAAGCTGGCGACGATGAGCGCGACCGGGAGAGCCAAAGTTCGTCGCATTGAATTCCTCCTGTGCATTGCTCAGGTGTAAGTTTTAGCCGAGAGGCGGCTCGGGCGCTTCAGGAGCGCCGACAGACTATTTCGCAGAGCCTCTCTCTCTTTTTGGACTAAAGCTTCCGGTTACCCCGCTTCATTCGTTGAAGCGGGGTAACCGGACTCGCAGTCCTGAGCTGCGTTTTGAAACTAGAGTTTAGCGGTAAACGTGCTCGCCGCGATTCGACTTCCAGTCGTTCTCGAAATACTCCGCATCCTCGTCCGTGCGAGCATTGACGCCCATCACGATGCCGCCCTGCTTGATGCCTTCCTCGTAATCCTTGACACGCTCTTCGGGAATGCCCGCGCCGACGAGCGCGCCGATAATACCACCTGTTGCGCCGCCAGCACCCGCACCGGCCAGAGCCGCCGCAATCGGCCCGGCAACGATCAAGCCCAGGCCCGGCAGGGCGACCGATGTTCCGATAGCAGCGATGGCCGCTAAGGTCGCGCCGACCGTACCGCCGATGGCCGCGCCCGTGCCCGCGCCTTCCAGCGCCTTGTTGCCGAGCTCTGTCTCACGACTGCCGACGAAATGTTTGTCGCGCGTCTCATCCGACATCAGCAGGTTGACATCATCCTGGCTGTAGCCACGGCTGCTGAGCGAGCCGTATGCGCGCTCTGCGCTCTCTCTGTCTCTGAATAGTCCCGTGACCGTGCGTGAGCGTCCCGTTGTTGCTCCTGTTGTATCTACCATTTCTCAATCCTCCAGTTCTGAGCTGTAAGTAAGATAACGTCGCGGTGTATTCTTCAAGCCTCTGCTTGTTGCCGCGCGCTTTCATATTTGAAGACAAGCCGGCGGCCTGTCCTTTCGTTTATGCGGGCCGGAGCGAACCCTTTCGCCCCGTCCTTCAAAGACCGTCATGGCCAGCTCCGCTGCGGCTTGGCCTTATGTCTTTAACGCTGACTCTACATGTTTAGACGCGCAGGCTTCTGCCCTTGATAAGTCTGTAAACTGCCAGCACGATAATGGCCCCGACGACCGCCAGCACCAGACTCATCAAGAACCCGGGTCGGCTTACGTCACCCATCGAATCCGCTCGCCCGTAGCCGAGCAGCATGCTTCCGACAAAGCCGCCGATGATCGAGCCAACAATTCCCAGAAGCGTCGTGATAATCAGCCCACCGGGGTCTTTGCCCGGCATAATCGCTTTTGCGATCAGACCTGCGATCAGGCCCAGGATGATATATGCGATAAACCCCATCTTTCATTCCTCCTGCTTGGTGTGCTAAAACAGAACCACTGCCGCTCGTCCTTCACCTTCTTAAAACCCGTGTGTGTACGATTTTCGTATCAAACTAAAGCGGCTACAGTGTTAGTAGCAAAAGAGAGGCCACGACCCTGCCCGGCGACGAAATATTGACGCGCCGGAGAGACTAAGCGAGCGGTATTGTTAAGCGTGCGTATGAGGGCGTATTGAGAGGCGCTCTTAGCGCTCAATCTTGAGCGTCTTGAGTTCTATCTGGTAGATGTCGCCGAGCCCATTGCGCGCTCCCCTGAGCTTGTCGGAGAGCTCTCTGTAGTTAAGCGGTTTTTCGAGCGGCTTGTCCGTGAAGCCTCTGGTGCTCGTCCAGAAAAAGTATTGACCGTCGGGCGAAATTTTAGGTGAAAGCTCATTGCCGCTCGAATTGATCTGATCGCCGAGATTGACTGGCTTAGTCCAGGAGCCGTTGCGGTTGTAGGTGATATATAGATCAAAGCCGCCGCGACTGTCCGTGCGTCCGCCGCACATAAAGATGAGAAAGCTTTCGTCCGGCGCGATCAAAGGCTCGAACTCATTAAACTGTGTGTTAATGGCTTCGCCAAGGTTCTCAGCCGCGCCGTATTTCGCGTCAACCAATCGGGCGCGATAGAGGTCTGTCCTGCCCTTGCCCCCTTCACGATCAGAGCCGAAGTAGATAGTCCCGTTGGCGGCGATGGTCGGATACCACTCATTGCCCGGGCTGTTGACGGGCGCACCCGGATTCACAGGCTCGCCCCACACGCCGCCCTCAGTTCTCTCCATCATCCAGATGTCCAGGTCGCCTTTCGGCTTCGCGCCCGCGCTTCTTTCAAGCGGACGGTTGGAGATGAAGTAAAAGCGTTTGCCGTCGGGCGTGATGAATGGGTCTGCGTCAGAGTATTGGCCGGAGAAGGGGGCGACCTCAGGTGTCGTCCAGCGCCCGCGCTCAAAGCGCGAGACGACGATAGTCCAGAAGCTGAAGGTCGGGCTGTTCTTTAAGAAGTAGAGCGTCCTGCCGTCGGGCGTGAAGGCCGGATGAGATTCGTAATCGCCCGTGCAAAGCGTGCCCTCGGCAAAGATCGTGGGCTCGCTCATCGGCCGAGCGGAAGCGTACGGATGGCTTGAGCGATCAGACCTTTGAGCGGTGGCCGAGCGCCAGCCGGGAAAGATGGCGGCGGCGCAGCAGAGCAGCAGGGCTATGGCGATGATCGAATAAATGTCTCTATTCATATCTGATCAAGCCCCCACTCATATCAAAGCCTTCACGAATCCGTATTCGACCGAGTTGTTCGAGTCGTGCAGCTTGCGCACTCCTGTTTGACTAAAACCCATGCTCATGTAGAGCCTGTGAGCGTCCAGAAAACGCGTATCGCTCCAGAGAATCATCCGACGTTTACCGGCGCGGCGCGCATGCTCCATCGCCATCAAGACGAGGCGACGGCCCCAGCCCTGCCGCCTGAGCGACGGGTGAACGTAGAGTGTCTTCAGCTCGCCCGCTTCCCGGTGCAGATAGACCGCGCCGCTTGCGCGTACGATACCCTCGTCCTCAACGACCCACAGCTCGCCGCCGCTACGTCGAAAGTAGACCTCCGGCTCGATCAGGTGAGGCTCGTCACCCTCGACATCGAGCGTACAGTCATACTCGGCGTAGACCTCCGCGATGAGGCTGTGAATGCCCCGCGTATCGTCGCGGGTGGCGGGTCTAATATCCGGCATGTATGAGAACTCCGCTAACTCTTACGCTCCGGTTAAAGCACGGTCAGGATAGCGCAAAACCATTTGGCTGTGCTATTGACTTGCTGCCGGTTCGGGTGTAAAAGCCAGCTAAATTTTACCAACTCGTCTCTGATCGTTGGTCTGTACCCGTATGGCGACATCTATAAAATGCTAAAGCGAAAGGAAACAGACGATGGCTATTCGTTTAGGTGATACAGCGCCGGACTTCACGGCGGAAACCACAGAGGGGCCGATCAGCTTTCACGACTGGATAGGCGATAGCTGGGCCGTGCTTTTTTCTCATCCCAAAGATTTCACGCCGGTCTGCACGACGGAGCTTGGCGAGTGTGCGCGCCTCAAACCCGAATTCGACAGGCGCAACGTCAAGATCATCGGTCTCAGCGTTGACCCGGCTGACTCTCATGCGAAGTGGGCCGAAGACATCAAAGAGACGCAGGGCTCAGCCTTGAACTTCCCGGTCATCGCCGATGCTGATCGCAAAATCTCGACCCTCTACGACATGATTCATCCGAACGCGAGCGAGACCTTCACGGTGCGCTCCGTCTACATCATCGGGCCGGACAAGAAGGTGAAACTGATGCTCACCTATCCGGCGAGCACGGGCCGCAACTTCGTCGAAATACTGCGCGTCATAGACTCTCTGCAACTGACGGCCAACTACAGCGTCGCCACGCCCGTTAACTGGAAGGACGGCGACGACGTGATTATCGTCCCTTCAATGTCGGACGAGGAGGCCAAAGAGAAATTCCCAGCCGGATGGAAAGCCCACAAGCCATACCTGCGCGTCACCCCGCAGCCGAACAAAGCGGCAGACGCGGCCAAAGGCGGCGAGCAAGGCTGAGAAGGCCAGGCAGTCGCGGATAAAGCAGGGCCCATCACACAAGCATCAACGTCCGAAGGGCCACCCGTCAGCCTCTTAAAGCTGACGGGTGGCCCTCATTACAAATCCTCAACCGCGTCTTAGCGTGAGTTCGACAGAAGCCATAGAGTGCGGCGGAAGCCGCTTATATCAACTCACGTCATATTACGTTGTTGAGACTCGAAGACGCCAGGGTTGCGCGCCCGTTCTGTGACAG
>DASVQM010000013.1:0-41231 GCA_036389095.1 Pyrinomonadaceae bacterium | reverse complement strand
GTAGGAGTGTGTGCCGACCGTCTGCTGCTGGCTGACTATTCTGCCCATCAGATCATAATCGTATGCCTGCACGGTCTGCGGCACAGCCTGCACGCCTGTCGCCGGGTCCGGGCTGACGGCATCAGTCCGCACTTCGGTCAGGCGTCCACGGTTGAAGTAGCCTGTATGCAATTGGTCATAAGTATATGTGACGGCAGGCGTGCGCACCACTCCGCTCTCTCCGCTGTAGCTGACATGCCGCAGGCGATTCAAGCCGTCATACTCGAAGGCGGTATGCACACCCCTGGCGTCATATGCATCCGTGAGGAGTCCGTGCGGGTTGTACTTGAAGACGCCCGTCCATTGTCCTCCGCTTGAGAGATGCGCTCCGTTGTCGTCGAGGGTAGCAGCAGCCTCGACCTGTCGCGCGTGCGTCATGTGTCCGAGCGAGTCGTAGCGGAAATGTCGCTGCTGTGTGACTCCGCCGGGCCCGGCCTGCGTGACGCGTATGAGATTGCCGAGCACGTTATATTCATAATCGGTCGGCTGTGCCGGTGCAGTGATTGTCCCCAGGCTGCCCGCCGCATCAGGCTCATCCACGCGCACCACACGCCCGAGCGCATCCGTCACTTGCCGTCTCTGCCTGCCAGCCTGGTCTGTCACGGTCGTCGTCTTGCCCTCATAAGTGCTCTGCACCAGCGTCGAGTCGGGCAAACGTACCTGTGTGGCACGTCCGAGCCCGTCATACTGCTCCACGCTCGTCCACATCTGCGGAACTGTCGGCAGTGGCGCATCAACACCCGTGCTGTAGTAAGGGCTGCTGGTGCGCTTCACCCGGCCCATCTCGTCGTACTCGACATCCGTGGTCTGCCAGCCGTTGGCCTGAGTGTGATTAGAAAAACTGCGCGCCACGGCCCCGCGGCCATCCATAAATCGGTAGCTCCACACCACAGTCCCCACGGCGCTGGCCGTCGCCGTGGCCACGTAGCTGTGCGGGTGTGCCGTGTCTGGGTCTGCCGTCAGCCCGTCGAAGTAATGATAGCGCGTATAACCTGTGTCCGGGCGATATATCGTATCCGGGCGCATGTTATCCGGGTAATAGCTCAGGGCCGTGACCTGATCGTTCTCGTCCGTCGCAGCGATCATCACTCCCGTATTGTAATCGTAGCTTGCGGAGGTGCTGAGCCGGTCGGGCGCGCTCCCTTTCGTCTCACCGGTCGGATAGGCGAACATGTAGGCGTCCGAATAGGTGATGGTCTTCTGCTGGCAGCAATTGAGCGTCATGGAAACAGCGTTGCCCGTCGTGTCATAGACTGTCTGGTTGACGCTGGCCGCGTTGATATTGGGCGCAGAGGCGTTCGTGTAAGCGATGACCTTCGTCAGGTTGCCTCGCTGCGCGCTCTGCGGGTCTATATACATCGCCAGCCCCGCGCGGGGAACTAATGCCGTTTCGTCATACTTGTATTCGACGAAGGAAGAGGCCACATTCGAGCCGTCTTCAAAGACCTTGACGCTCGTCGGCAGGTGGGCCAGCCGGCGATTGAGATAGGTCATTGCTTTCTCGTAAGTAGTCTCTGTGCGCCGCACCTCCACGGGGCTCAGCGTGCCGTCCGTGGTGAAGTCGCGCTCGCTCAGCTTTGTGATGTTGGTGTTCACAATTGCGCCCGTGTCATAGGTGTAGACCACTCCCTTGGTCTGGCCCGCGTCGTTGGTAGACAAGACCTGCATAAGCCGAGGGTAGTTGCCATGCTCATCGCTCGACCAGCTAAAGACCGTCCTGGACAGCACTGCGCCGCCTGTGAGTTTGACCGTGATTTGCTTGACCATGCCAGCCATGCTGTGTGAGCTGCCATAAGTCTCCGTTTCAGTGATCGTATTGTCGGGGGCCGCGACGGTCGAGAGATTGGTCGTGCCTTCCGTCACACTGAAGGCGTAGAAGGGTGGCGGCGTAGAGGGGTTGCGCCCGGCCCAGTCGTCCGTCCTGCGCGTGTACTTCGGCACATCCGAGAGTGCGCTCGCAGTCGTCGGATAATCATACTCGGTCGAAGCCGCCACGACGCCTTCGCTCGTCACAGAGCCCATCGGCAAAGGCTCGGTCGTGCTGACGCTCATCGCTCGGCGCTGCTCAATGCGATAGATCATCCCATAAGGGTTCGAGTATGAATCGGTGCTCTGAGGATTGGAATACCTGTAGGCATAACCCGTGTGCGTGCCGGGAAAGTAGACGTGGCTGATCACGCGCACGCTCTTATTCAGTGAGTTTGCGGCAACTGAGACGCCGGAAAAGCTTGTGCTCCCCGTCGGATTGACAACTAGATTCCGGTAGTAGAAGCGAATGACCGTGCGGTCACCATTACCGTCGGCGTAAGGCGGAGCCGTGATCTCCACCAGCTCGTCGCCCTCGTAGTTGAAGGTCACGGCCCGGTTCAGCGTATCCGTAATAGCTGCGATGCGCGGGCCCGTGCCATAGTAGTTGATGTTGATGAAATTGCCCTGGCGGTCAATGATCTTGACCGGGTAGCGCGAAGAGCCGCTCATCCCACCGTAGAGTACCTGCATGCCGTCTGTGAAGACAGCCTTGACTGCCGGAGAGGTCGTCAACTTTGTGAAGGTTCCGTCAGTAGTCTCCCACTCTGTGGCATCTTCCATGTTGGTTCCGTTCGTCGGAGTCAGGGAGTGACGCGTGCCGCCGCCGTCAATCAGCACGTAGCCGCTATTAGACCACATGAGCTTGCCGTAACCGAGCGAAAAGCCGGGCGCGGGCCAGTTCTGATCTACGTCGTAGCTGAGAGTGGTGGTCGAGCCGATCTTCTTCTTGTTCCACAACCGGCTGTTATAGACAAGAGAGAGCGAGACATCCAGGCCGCGACCGGGCAGGCTCATGATCGGCACATTGAAGCTGAAGTTTGCAGAGCCCGGCTTCTCCGTGCCCCCTATGGCCGCCGGAGGAGTCGGCGCACCCGGCTCAACCTGTCCGGGAGGCGCGCCGACCTCTGAGACGTAGCGGCGGCGATCATCGTCAAAGAAGGGGGCTGCTTGCGCGGCCAGGGCTGCCAGCACTTTGCTCGTACGTCTCGCGTGTGACAAAGACCTATCTGAAGGAGCCGAAGCTTCTGCTGACGCAGCTCTCTCGCGCTTCGCGTGCGATGCTTGCGATTCGGGCCTTACCACCGGCGGCGCTTCGCTATTGATGCTTGCGCTCTGCTCAGTGCCAACGTGCGTGCGCGGCTGTGCCGCGATGACGGTCACGCTCAAGCTTGCGTGCTTATTTCCGGCGCTGGCCGTGAGGCGTGATTTCCCGGTCTCTCTAGCGGTTGCCAACCCGTCCGCAGTGACCGAGACCACCTCCGCGTGGTTGGACTCCCATTCGGCCCCGAGCCCGTGCACCACGTTGCCTGCGGAATCAAGCGGAGTGGCAGCCATTATCATCTGCTGCCCCACTTCAAGCGTAACTTCATTCTCAGGATTGATTTTCAAGCCCGCCACTTTCGCTTTCCGATCTTCTTTCGAGAGTAGTGGCCTTGGCGTCGCGGGCTGTCGTCGCGCTCGCTCCGGGGGAGGCATACCCGCGGGGGCCGTTTCAACATCCTGCGCCGCGCTGCCGTTGAGCTTTGCCAGCTTGGCCCAAAGAAGACCAAAAAGGGAGGCAGTCGAAGTCGAGTTGTCCGAAATCTGAGCAGCGATGTCGGCGCTCACGCTGGAAGGCAATATAACCACAGGCATCCAGAGAGCTGCGATGAGAATGATGGCTATGATCTGACGTATCTTCACCGACATCGGGTTCTTCGTCCTGCAAGGTCAAATACAGCTCATGCCCGGCTGTGACGTGAATAAGTAAGCGATGCTTTTATGGCGCTCTCTCGCAGCGCTGGAATCTCTTCCTCACTAATTCCCCCACGCCTGAAGCTCGACCACCCTGCTCCATCCATCGGCGCTGCCCGTGCACCACAACCTGATCTTGGTGGTCGTAATCCCGGAGAAACTAAAGCGCTTCCACACAAGGTTGTTTCCCGTCACACTTGCTCCCGGTATGTCTGCCCAGGCAGAGCCGTTCCAGAATTGCGCCTTGAAATCCGTCAGGCCGTAGTGTGTAAATGTCATGTTCGGGTTTGGGTTGGCGGGCGCTGCGTAGTTGTCCTGTACCATGAAGACATCGATTTGATGAATGGTCTTCGAGCCGTTGAAGTCCACTTGCGCCCAATCTGGGAAGGAGCTCAAGGGAGGAGAGTCCAACCAACCGCCCCCGGCTCCCCAGTTGAGACCCTTGTTATCGCCGTTGTTGACAGCACCGGCCTCGAAGCCGGAGCCGGCCACGGACGAAGCGCTCGCCACTCCTCCGTTCGTTGCCAGGGCAACATTAGTCCACGCAGGAACTGCGTTGTATCCCCAGGCTTCCACTTCTGCGAGCCTGCTCCAACCATCTGCGGAAGCATTGATGAGCACTCTGATCTTATTAGTCGTAACGGCGTTGAAGGTGAGCTTGCGCCAGACCAGGTTGTTCCCGCTGACACTGCCGCCTGAGACGTTCGCCCAGGCCGACCCGTTCCAGTACTGGACATCAAAACCAGTCAGACCATAAAGAGTGAAGGTCAAAGCCGGCGTGGGCGCGAGGGGATTACTGTAGCTATCTTGAATCGAAAAGATGTCAATCTCATCAATGGCCTTCACGCTGTTGAACTCTATCTGGAGCCAGTCGGGAAAGGCGTTGTGAGGCGGAGCGTCCAGCCAGCCGCCACCGGCTCCCCAGTTGAGACCCCTCTCGTCACCGTTGTTGGCTGCGCTCGCTCCAAAGTTTGAGCCGGCCACGGCTGAAGCGCTCGCTATTCCTCCGTTCGTAGCTAAGGCGACGTTAGTTCTGTTGTTGGTGGGAGGCGGGACGGAAGGCGCGGGCTCTTCTGTTGCGATCAATTTTCCACCTGCGTATATATACTCTTTAGAGGGGCTGCCCGGAGATGCCAGGGTCGGAGCGGGCGCGAGCATCGGATGCGCTTTGGCGAGGTGTGGCGCTCTCCACCGAGCGAAGATGCCAGCCCCCAGGCTCAGGAGCAATGCAAGGCAAAGGATGATAACTACGCCGCGCCGCGATGGCCGAGGGGCTGCCTTATCTCCCTTTTGATGGTTACGGTGAGGTCTTTGTGGCATCAAGCTTATCTTTCTATGGGTATGCGTTCAGCCCCGCGATATGGAAGTCTAAAAGAGATTCGGCGGGCGGAAATCTGACCGGAGGTGAGAGGCATGTGCGTGATAGAGCGCCAGCCTATCCGCTGTGGTGTTGACCCACTGCTGCCGCAGAGGGCGCTCGGATGCCGTGCTCTCAATAAGATGCCTCCTTCGAAGCTTCGATGCGGCAGAGGTTGTGTTGTCCGAGGGTTTCGTCTTTAGCGACGAATGAAGACGGAGACCCTCATCTCATCCAAGGCGAATAAAGGGTACGGGAAGTCTTCTTCAGCCATGCACAAAATTAGAGCAAAGAGAGCGGAGATGCTTCTCGATGGGAGGTGGCACATTGCAGAAGAGGACTGCATGAGCTTAATTACTTAGCAAGAGAAATCGTTAACGCGAGGCCGGCGCGATGTGAGTCGCACATCAACGAGCATGATGAGCGTGGGCAGCGTAAAGGCGCGCGCCCCCAATGTCAAGAAAAATTTATGGCCAAAACGACTTTTTTATGTGGGGAAATATTCAATACTAGAATGCTCACGAGAGGCATGAAGGTGCGAGTGTCTCAAAGATGCGAGGCTGTGCCGGCGGCTTGATGATAAAGCTCAACGCGGCAAAACGAGTGCATCTATATTCCATTTGCACCAGAACACTTTTTGATCTACCCCTTCCTTATCATATTTACCGCCTCATGGCCTTCACTTACGAATCTGGACTTAGTGATTCATTGTCGATTACACTATCGCCTGGAATCATTATGAACATTAACCTGTCACTCCGTTTAAAGGCTCTTCGTACGCGCGGGAGAAATCGGTGGCGACGCCGTTTTCCCGAGTGGGCTCAAGCGAACCTCCCGAAGGTTCTGAAGAGCGCGAAGGGTGAAATGCACGTAGCCGAGGTCGTGGCCGGGCTGTCCAAACGTCTCGCACGCATACTGCCATCGCTCAACCGTGGTCCCTCCGTTCTCGACGACCGGGCGTTCGCAACCGGCTTTCAACACACGCTGAGCTGGATCGCCTATCAGGAAGATATCATTGGCAGCGAATCGAAGCTCCGCGCCTATTGCGACATCACGGCGTCGCTGGCCGTCTTCGATTTGCTCTTGCGGGAGATGGCCAGGGAGCTTTCGCTTCCCGGCGTGGAGGGGGAAATCAACATCGCGCTTCGGCTCGCCGCCGCGACGGGGAGCTGGCGTGAACCCTTGGTCGCCGCCGCACGGCGCATGCTGTCAGCGGGCCGGTATGACGAGGCGGTTGATTGTGCGCGTCGCGCGCTTAACATCGTGACCGCGTGTCCTGTGTCGCAGCGTCTCCTCATGGATGCCCTGGGCGAGCGCCGTCGCGCTGGCGGCGCGCTCGACCGTGTCGAGCAGAGCGGGCTGGCCGATCTACGTGGACGCTTTTGTCCGAGGCCGTTTGAAGTGCTCGTCAGCGGCCAGTCTACACGGTGGAACGAGGCCACCAACCTGACCGAGCAGGTGATGGGTTCGACCTATCTCTGCGATTGCGCCGCGTGGCTCCCCTACGTCGCAGGCAACGTCGTGGAAGCCGAATCGCCGGACGCGGTATGGAACTCGGAACAGGCTCAGGAGATTCGTCGCTCCGTGCTCGACGGTGACTATTCGTATTGCAGCCGGACGATGTGTCCCTCGATCCTGAACGACGTGCTGCCGCGGTCGGAAGAGGTTACGTCTCCGCGCCTGCGCCGCATCATCGAGCGCCGCGAAACGGTTCTTGAAGACGGCCCGCGACTCATCGCGCTCGGCCATGACAGTTCGTGCAATCTTGCGTGCCCGTCGTGCCGCGTCGGCATCCTTATGGCGGACAAAGCGCAGAACGAGCGGCTAGACCGCGCGCGCGACCGGGTGATTCTGCCGCTGCTGCGCGATCATCAGGTGGGTCTACACCTGACGGCGTGGGGCGACCCGTTTGCCAGCCGCCACTACCGCTCGATTCTGGAGGCGCTGCGGGAGCCGGAGTTTGACGGCGTCAAGCTCTATCTCCTGACGAACGGCCTCGGCCTGACGCCTAAAGTCTGGGAGGCGATGCCGCACCTGGCCGAAAAAATCGTGGAGCTGCGCGTCTCCGTGGACGCCGCGACAAAGGAGACGTACGAGGACGTTCGGCGCCCCGGGCGTTGGGAGGTGATACGCGAGAACCTGACCGTGATGGGCGAGATGAGCAGGGCCGGCACGTTCCGGCGAAACCGCTTTGCCGGCGGCATGCAGTCTGTCAGCAGCGACCTCCTTCTCGACATCGAAGACCCCGTCAGTTTCCTGCTCGCATTCGTCGTGCAGAGCGCCAACTTTCGTGAGATGCCCGCCTTCGTAAAATTGGCCGAGGAGGTCGGCGCGGATGCCGTCGTGTTCCAGAAGTACTACAGCTTCGGCCATGAGGGCGCTGCGGTGTTCTCTTCCAAAGACGTCGTGTCACCATCACACCCGGAACACGAAGAACTAAAGGCCATCCTCCAAGACCCGATAATGCAGAGCCCGCGCGTCAACAGGATGTTCATTAGCCAACTCTTTCATCCGTCCGCATAATGAAACGTCTCCGCACAATGATGGGGTATCGCTACGCGTCCGCAATTGGGAAATCATGGGATGCGTTCGGCAAGGTTCGCGTCGCAAAACGGTGGGCTCGCCAAGCCTTCGCCGAATTTGAAGTGACGAACGGAATTCGCGAGGAGATGCTCTCGTCAATCGTCATTGATGCCCTACGTCTGACCAAGCTTGCGGACGAACTCGCCGCTGACGGCGACGGTGGCCGTCGAGGCTTCGTCGATGAACTGCTTCTGGCCTGCCATCGCATTGACTCCGGCGACGTGCGGCACAGAACTGCCGGACTCCGCTCATACGTAGATATCTCCGTTCAGGCCAAAGCACTCCGCGCGTTCGCAGGTTACCTGTCGTCGCGGAGAGCATTCGCAGGCGATGAGGCCAAGGTGACTGCTCTGCTCCTCGAAGAGCATCCAGACTCCCGCCCCGCACTTCTCGCACATGCGGAATTGCTGATCGAGCGAGAGCGTCTGGATGAGGCAATCTCCATCATCCAGCGGGCGCTGCGCATTCAGGCAGTCTGCCCGACCGCCCAGCAGTTGCTCAGCCGTGCCTGTAACGCGCAGCGCGAGCAGGGCGGTCGCACAAATGATCTGGACGGAACGAACTACGACCTGAGTGACAAGTTCTGCCCGATGCCGTTCACCCACCTCGCCACCGGCTACAAAGGTGACGCGTTCGCCTGCTGCTGTCCGGCGTGGGTTCCCTACGCGGTAGGGAATGTGCTCGATGCGCCGTCAGCCGAGGCGGTGTGGAACTCGGATGTCGCGGCGGAGATTCGCCGCTCGGTGCATGACGGCGACTTCAGTTATTGTAGCCGGACGCTTTGCTCCTACATCGCCGCGCAGAAACTTCCGTCGAAAGCGGAGATCACCGACCCGCTCCTTCGCCGCTACATTGACGAGCGTTCGGTCGTTCTCGAAGAAGCTCCGCAGATGGTGCAGTTGAACCACGATTCGAGCTGCAACCTGGCCTGCCCTTCGTGCCGCACCGAGATCGTCACGGCGAAGGCAGATGAACAGGACGTTTACATAGAATCGGCCCGGCGCGTCATCCTGCCGCTGCTTCGGAAAGTGAGCGGGCAGAGCTACATTTCCGGCGGCGGCGAAGCATTTGCGAGCAAGCACTACCGCTCCATTCTTGCCGCGCTGAATCGCACCGAGTATCCAGACCTTTATCTCTACCTCATCACGAACGGCCAGCTATTGACTGGTGAACGGTGGAGCCAGTTCCCCGACCTGCCGGAGATGATCGACATTCTCTCCGTGTCAATCGACGCGGCACGCGCCGAAACGTACGAGCGGCTGCGGCGTCCCGGGAAGTGGCCTGTTCTCATGAAGAACCTCGAACTGATGGCGGAGATGCGGCGCGTGGGCTCGCTCCGGCGCTTTCAGATCAACTTCGTCGTTCAGGAGGAGAACTACCGGGAGATTCACGAATTCATCGAGCTTGGGATTCGCCTTGGGGTGGACAGCATGTGGTTTCAACGACTGACCAACTATGGCGCGTATGAGGAGGGCGCGTTTGCGGAGGCAGACGTTACCTCGCCAGGGCATCCGAAGCACGCGGAGCTGCTCGACATGCTGCGAAGCCCTGTCATGAATCATCCAGCCGTTGATATGGAGATGCTGATGCCGCTTCTGCCTGAGGTGGTCGCCTCGGATATAAGCCTCCCGCTGCTTCGCACCGCATCCCGCCGCGAGTCCCAGGAGCTGCGTTGGGGAGCCATAGACGCGCAGCGCAGCACGGGGCTCGTCGAGTCCTGATCGAAGACCGGCAGATTGCGCAAAGACTGTTCACTCAACAAGACTGCTGCTGAGGGGCATTTCTGTTACGGCGGCCCGGTTAACGCACCGCGAATGGTTTCACGCAGATTCGACCCGTGTAATCAATCCGGTTCAGAAGCGGACGCGCGGCGACGGTCTGGAAGTATTCATCCGTCGCCCTGCGTGCCCCGCGCCAGTAGCCGTAATCGTCCACGATCAAAACGCCGCCCGGGGAGAGCCGAGGGTAAAGCTGCTCCAACTCGTGCCTGGTTGATTGATACCAATCGGTGTCGAGCCTGAGAAGCGATAGGCTCAACGGGGCTTGCGCCGGAATTGTCTCCATCACGTCGCCCTCGACAAAGCGAAAGCGATGGATGGGATACCGCGTACGACGAAGGTTGCTCTCGACCAGGTCACGAGGAGCGATGCCCCAGAAGGGATCGTCCTGAGAGCGCTCGCGCTCATCAAGGATGTCTCTAGCCGCCCGCCCCGTCATCTCCTGTACATCCTCATCACCGGGCGGCGGCATTCCATCAAAGGTGTCATAGAGCCATATCGTGCGGTCGGTGCAGCCTCGCGCAAGCAACGTGTAAGCCATGAGCATCACAGACCCGCCGCGCCACACGCCGCACTCGGCCAGGTCGCCCGGAACATCCGCGTCAATCACATGACAGGTAGCCTGATAAAGCGCGTACATACGCTCAATCGAGGTCATCGTTGCGGCCCGGCACGAGTCGAAGAGATTGAGAAACTCCGCTTCGAGATCGAAAACGTGATTCATCTTATCGGCTCACAAAGTCTGGGATTTAACCTTCTCAAGTTCGCGGTTACAAGCGGCGAAGATAGCCATTCACATTCCAGGTGACGTTTCTTCCGTAATAGTCGCACAAGCCTCTGTCTACTTCGTACCTGCCGTCGCTCTTCTCAAGAAAAGCTTCGATGGCCCGCAATGGGCCTCCATCATAGAGATCGGCGACACGCATGTCCGAGAGAATGCCGTCCTCGATGACGATGTACTCGCCGGAACGCAGCCATGTATCAAAAAACTCAAGGACGGCAGCAGTCGTCCCGGCCAGATGGCTGGAATCCTCGACCACCATGAGCGGACGCTTGATGGCGTTCATGACCGGGGAGGGGAGGATTGCCCCAAGCTTGTGAGCATCGCCCCGCAGAAAGTTGATCGAAGGAGGGGCCGCAGTCGCGGGGACTTCAAGATCAATCGAGATGACGCGCAGGTCAAGTCCCAGAATACTCGCCTGATCGGCGAACCAGATGGCGCTTCCGCCCTGGTAGGAACCGATCTCGATCAGCGTTCGCGGCCTCGTCCTTTCGAGAAGCAACGAATAGAGGGCTAGATCGAATGGATTCTTCTGTAGGGGAACGCCCCGGTAACAGTACGTCATCGTTCCCTGCTGTATCTTCATCAGGAGATCATAGCCAATGTCGCTGTGCGTTATTTGCGGAGTCATGATTCGCCTAACATTTCGAGGAAGTGCTGCTTCGCCGACCGGAGCAACTCGGCCTGTTCACCGCTAAAACGACCGGCAGCGCGATCCATCAGCTCGATCTTCTCCGCCGTGGTCAAGCTCTCGACCGTTTTTTCGCGTAAGACGCCCTCCGGTATCCGCTTCGTGTTGAGAAAGACGACGGAATTGACGCCCGTATCGCAGACATACTCGAAGTAGTCTGAGTAGAATTCCATCGTGACGTGAAGCCACGCGACCCAGTGATGATAGAGATAATCCTGCTGGATGACCACGGACTTGCCCGGGATAAGCTGAGGGAAAAACTGCCAGGTGACCCAGTCGCACACCGTCCAATGCTTGGCAACGTCGATGAAGAGTATCTCGATAGGGCCACCTGTCCAGGGATGAGAACGGACATCGCCGGCGTGAACTTCCACAAGATTGGCATACGGGGCGATGTTGCGATCAAAAAGAGGTCTGAAGCTTTCTCCCGCTTGCGCCGACTCAGGGAAATATGTGCCGATGGTCCACCCCTCTATTTCAAAGCGATCATAGGAGTGGATCAGTTTCTCTTCGTCACATCCACGCCTGCGAAGATTTCGGCGCAGACCATCGGCGAGAGCCAGCGTTGACCCGCCAAGAAAACATCCGGCGTCAACTATGGCCCCCTCTCCGGCGTAGCACTCGTCAGCCAGGTAATGCAACAGCCGCAACTCGTCAGGCACGAGCATCGTCGGCACGTCGGCACATGAGGCGGGCACGGGCCGCTCGCGCCAAGCGCATGTGGACTCCGCCAGGCTTTGGGGCGGGCGGCGGAACACCGCCTGAAACGTGTTCGCGTTTTTGACCAGCCTCGTATCGGTGCTGTTCCATAGTCGCGTGGCAGTGTAGGCGACCGCCCACGCCACAGAGCGCCGAATCCGACCGCCCTTCTCCTGCGCATACTCCCAGAGTATCCAGCCCAGGGTCTGAGCGATGGAGTGCACCGGCAAGACGCAGACGACATCGAGTCCCGCACGGCGTCCGAGCGCAGCCAGACCGTCCGAGGTGTAGCGCCTGAAGTCTGTAGGACATGCATGGAAGGGTTGAAGGAACGGGACAGCGACGACGATGTGCCCGTTCGGCCTGACCACACGCGCCAGCTCACGAATGGATTGCTCCGCGTCGGAGACGTGTTCGAGCACGGCGTTGCAGAGGACGCTGTCGAAGGTCGCGTTCTCGAACGGCATTGATTCGAGTGGGCCAACGATGACCTCCGGGTTCTCGGAGGCAATGTCGTAGTCCGTGATCTTCGTGGCAGCGTTCGCCAGCAGGTAGGAGCTGACATTGCGATTACCGCACCCCGCATTGAGAAGATGCCCGGAGAGATACCGGGCAACCGGACGCAACTCCTGTTCTAGCGGCTGGAAATGGACGGGGCCGACGCGAGTCGCGTTCTTGGCAGTCACGCCGCACCCCCGTTGGATTTCGAAAAGCCTTCAAACATGGTGGCGACCTCGTCAGCCGAATGCCCTGTCGAGATGCGTGCGCGCGCCGCGCGTCCCATCTCCTCCCTGAGCCTCCTGTCTCCCGCGAGTCGCATGAGGGCGTCTCGCAGGGGGGAGAGCTGCCGGGGCGGCACGACGATTCCGGCATCCCCGATGACGGTGCTGTTTCCACCAACGTCCGTGACCACGCAGGGGAGGCTACACGACATCGCCTCGACCAGCGCCATGGAAGTCCCTTCTCCGAAGACCGAAGCGAGCAGGAAAACGTCGGCGGCGCTTAATATGCGCTGAACATCGTCGCGCCAGCCGAGCCCTATGAAGCCTGGCTGTTGCGGCAGCTCATCCGTTCCCTTCCCGACGCCGACCGTAATGACACCCGGAATGTCGCGCACGGCGTCGAGTATTCCTGCCCAGTTCTTCATCGGGTCTACTCGCGCCACTATCACCACCATGATAGCGTCATCAGGGAGGCCGAGCTCACGTCGAACCGGCTGGCGAAGCTCCGCGTCGCGGCAGAACTTCCTTGTATCAAGACAGTTTGGAATGACGAGCGAGCGCGGCTCACGAAATCCGAAAGAGTGGTGAAAGTCCCGCGCCTGACTCGCATTGTAAATGATACCGTCAACGTAAGGAGAGAACAGCTTGCCGAGGCGACGAAAGAGGTTCTTCCAGGGGTACTGGCTGGTGCAGATATCGGAACAGAAGATGCCCCAGATCAACTGCGTGCCGCGGCGTCCGGCGAGCCAGAGCGCCAGAGAGGCGAAGACGTTCGCGGGGTACATCCATCCCTGGACGACCGCGGGCCGTCGCTGGCGAATCAGTTTCGCAAGCCTCAAGAGCCCATCGAGCGCGTTCCTGCGGCGACGTATGCCGAGGTCAATCACCTCGACCCCTGCGGCTTCAACCGTTGGAAGGAACACTCCTTCACCCTGTAGACAGACAACGAATGCATGCCCGTTGGCCGAACTCTGTTGCGTGACGAGGTTCGTCAGCAATCGCTCCGCACCGCCGCCATCAAGGCTGGTGATGACGTGCATGGTTGATACGCTCATGGGTAGGTCTCTCCGGGACGATCAGCGCACGCGCTGCTGAAGCGGCCAACCGCGTCCCGTCCTAGTTCGTATGGCTCGGATGGCCGCCTGTATATGTTGTCAAGAGCTGAGCGTCACAGTCGCCCCGTCCGAGCGTCGATTCGGCGATCTCGGCGCGAAGGTCAACTACGCCAAAACAGTCACGCAAGGACGTGATGGCGAGATGCAGAACTCCAAAACGAGCGTCGAGAATAGTGATTGATCCGCGCTCCATCTCAAAGACCGAAAAATCAATGAAGAGGTCTGCGACGGCGACCGACAGCTCGAAGGTGATCTCGACGCGCCGACGCTCGCCGGCAGAGGCGGGAGCCGGGCTCCATCCCAGCAGCGGCGTCGTCGTCGCATACAAGCGGACTCCCTCTTTGGTCGAACAATTGAATCCGAATTGAGGGGCCGCGACTGTGCGCTCGAACTCGACCTCCATGACGATTGTGACCCGCTCGCCCCGCATGACATGCCGCGTCTCGTTAACGCCGTCCAGCGTCGCAAAGCTTCTGACAATCCTCGCGCCTCCCGCTCCATACCGAAGCCTCTCAAGCGATGCTTCGAGAATTGGTCTTTGGGGGGTGTTGAAGAACAACTGGTAGTAACGATCAACGCCTGTCGCCGGGTCTCCATCAAACACCAGTTCGCCGTGATCGAAGAGAAGCACTCGGTCGCACAATGCGGGAACCATTTCCGCCGTGTGCGTGACGAGCAGGATAGTGGTTCCACGCTCGTGTAGCTCACGAATTCTTCTAAAGCACTTCTGCTGGAAATGGGCATCGCCGACGGCGATCACCTCGTCTATCAGAAGGATATCCGGTTCCGTCGAGATGGCGGCAGCAAATCCCAGCCGCAGCAGCATCCCCGAAGAATAAGTGCGGACGGGGAGGTCGAAGTAGTCACCAATATCAGCGAATGTCTCAACGACCCGCTCCATTTCGCTCCATTCACCGGCACCCCTGGCAATGACATCGTGGAAGAAGCGCACGTTCTCTCTCCCGGTGAGTTCGGGAGCGAAGCCACCGGCAAGATCGAGCAGGGCAAACACGCTGCCCCTGACGTTGACGACACCGGAAGAGGGCTTGAGGACTCCCGCCACCATGTGAAGCAGCGTTGACTTTCCGACGCCGTTCGGCCCCAGGACAGCAACCGTCTGCCCCGTTGGAATGCTGAAGGTGACGCCGCGAAGAACCGGCAGGGATGTGTGATAAACCTTCCCCCAAGGATGCAGCGCCTCTTTGATGCGGTCGAGAGGCGAGGCAAAATACCTAAAGTTTTTCACCACCTGAGCGAAATCGATGGCCGTGCCCGATGTTGTCATCCGTTCCCTCGCAGGAGCCGTTCAAGACGGCGTTCGATGGGGCCGAGCGGTATGCGCGGCAGGATGTCGCGCATGCGCCTGCGGGCCCATGAAGCGAGCCGGACGAGCGGCAAAAGGCCGAGGTCTATCATCGCCAGGGCCGTCATTCTTTGCCTTCCCGCTTGTTCGTTTATCCCGGCACCGTACCCTGCCGCGCCGTATCCGGCAGCAAGCATGTAGTAGCGGTCAACGGGCGAACAGTCATTAAATGCCTTTACTCGTGTCGGAAGCGGCCTGGCTGTACCCTCCGTCCAGTCTTCAGGCCGCTCAAACACGGGTAGGGGGTAAGGCCAGATGTCCATGCCGCACGTCACGCAGAAATCCGCAAGCCCCATGAAGGCGCTCTCCACTGCGAGCTCACGCCACAGACCGGCGCGCTTTAATCCTTCACCGCGAACGAGCAGTCCGCCAGTGAAGGTTGCGCCTTCAAAGAGAGTGAAGGACGGATCGCCGCCCAAAGGCAGGACTATTTTTCGCGCCCGTTCGCCGATAGCTTCCGTGGCCGGTTGAAGGCCGTCTATATCCGGGTCGTCGAGCGCCGCGAGCATACGGGCGAAGGCATCTGCCCGAACGCGTATGCCGGAGTGAATCATCAAAATCGCTTCGTCAGCAAAGTTCGCAATCTCTCTGTCGAGTGCCTCGGGCTCCTCGACGCAGAGATCAATATTGCGAACCGAGAACTTGCCCGCCGTCGGCGGGATGCTCACGCCCTGGCGATTCAAGACGACGACCCGATCAACGTCAACGGTCGCGGCGAGCGACTCCATCGTCACTTGAAGCTCCTCCGCAGAACTACCCTCGACGATGGCGACGACACGACGCGCGAGCGCCGGGTCAGTCCTCGGCTTGGTCAGGTAGCGCCTTGAGTCCGCGTGGAACGAGGCCCACACCCGTCTAATCTCCTCCTGCGATTGTGATGGTGCGGCGACCCACCCGCCGCCATCCAGCGCGCCGAGCAGCGATTTTGACAGCGCCTCCGTCGTGCATTCAAACAGCACTCGATCTTGATGAGACTCGTGCACCAATTCAGGGACGCCTCCCGTACGCGCGGCAAGGAATGGAATCCCCCAGGCAAGCGCTTCGTAGACCGTGCAGGGCGAGTTGTCAACGGGAGCCGCCATGACGGCCAGCTTCTCGCCCGAAAGCAGGTAGGAGAGCGCTTCGGGCTGGCCCAGCGTCGTCACCGTGTTCACGGGGAACTGCCACTCCTTGCAGCGGCGGGCGATATACTCCAAACTGTTCATGCCGCCGCAGGTCTGCGCCTTTCCAAGAAATGTCACCGAGATGCTTCGATCAGCAAACTCCTGCCTCAGCGAATGTATCGCGTTGCAGAAGAGCCGCAGCCCTTTTCTCTCTTCCAGGCGACCGAAAAAGACTATCTCCTTCGGAGGCGCGGCCTGTCCGTAGCGCACCGCAGGAAAGTCTGCGGGCCCCTCACCCTGTTCTCTCAGGCGTTGCGACGGGAGGCAGTACTGCTGGACGAACGTCTGCTTAGGCAATTTGAACCCGCGCAGCCGGGCCCACTCGATCAAGTACCTGCTCGGACTCCAGAGGACATCGGCACACTTCACGCTCAGGTGCTCGGCGTAATTGTAGGCCGACAGAAGCAGGCTGGTCGGGATTGTATGGTTCAACTCCAAGACCCATTGGGATGGACTGTGCAGCGCCAAGACAAGCAGGGTGTCTGGAAACGCGAGGCCGAGCTTCTTGGCCGCAAGACATAGACTTCCCTCCCCGGTACAGTCGTTGAAGTGAATCACATCGAAGTGTTTCGCGGCGAGGTACTGATAGACGAGAAAAGGAGTTCCGAAGCCGTGGTTCTTTACAGGGCCCTCTACCGACCTCATCTCCTCGATGGAGATGTCGACGAAATCAATGCCTAGCTCCGCGTAACGCCTCCTCCACTTGCCGAGTTGAACGTCGGGGGCCCACACGCCTCCCGTGTAAAGAATGGTCAGGCGGCATCCTGAATCAGCAAGGTGTTCGGCCAGCCCCGTCATTGATGTCCCAATCCCGCCGTTCTTGAACGGGCCGACGACTTCGTTCGACACGATGCACACGGAGGGCCGCCAGTCGCCAGCATCATTGTCATAAACATCGCGTAGCAGCCGAGGGCCAGTGCGCTCGTCGTCTTCCCGCCAGAGACCTTCTCCGGTAGTCCCATCCCAATCAGTGGGCTTGCTTGCGTTGATTGATAATGGGTCGCTTTCAACTACATGTGCGTTGAAGTCAATACCCGATACCGGCAATCCCACGAGATGGTGCGGAAGCTGCCACGCAATATCCGGGTCCGGGACGTGCGTGATCGGCCTCACGCGCCCTCGCCAGGCGATTCCCATAATCTGTTGGGTTTGATAGATGAGAACGTCGAAGCCCTCGCGCTGCAAGAAACGAAGTCCGGCGGCAACCATTGGTGAGGCCAGATCGTGAAAGACGAAGGCGCAGTCCCGATCAGCGTAGGGCAGACAGGCGCGGGCGTCGCGCTCCGGCCCGGGCCCCTCGTGATCTCCATCAATGACGAACAGGCTCCATGTTTTGCGGCGCTCTTCGGCGAGGTCGCGGACACCTTCCGGGCTCCGGCTTGCGGCGAGATTTACGTTTGCCGACACACCGCATCCGGCGAGTGACTGTTCGACGATTGCTCTGAAGTCCGGGTCGGCGTGAGCGGGATCAATAACGTCGAGCCTCACGCCCGCCAACGCGAGGTGACATGTAGACCACCCGAGCCAGCCCCCAATTTCAAGAGCGGCGCTGCCCGCGAATTGCAGAGCGATGTTGTGCAGAATGGTCGCCTCATCACGATTCATGAAGCCCATGAGGGGGAATCGCTCGTCTACGTACCAATGGTGGGGAACTTCGCGGCGGAGATACTTCCACGGATGACTGAAGCGGTCGCCCACTCGCATGTGAGGAAAATGCGCGTCCGGCACGACCACGTTCAAGCCCGGAGAAATGTAATCTCTATCCTTGAATGGGAAAGGCATTCGGTCTTATAGGCAATCCCAGAAATAGACGCGCAGACGCCTGAAGCATGTTGATCCGATCGCAAACATGGCGAGGGACATAATCCAGAACGTCGCAGTATCGAACGCGGTGGGGGCGGCGAAGATTTTCGGCATCAGGGCGTGCCGATAGCCTGAGACGATATAGCTGGCGGGATTGAACGCGAGCAGCGTCCGGCCAGCAGGAGGGAGTTGACTGCTGGCCCAGGCGATGGGCGTGAGCCAGAACCAAACCTGTAGAACCGAAGGCAGCATTTGCTGGAAGTCACGCATGACGACTGTGATTGACGACACCAAAAAGCCAGCGCTGATCGTGAATATGATGGCGCACAGATAGAAGTATAGAACGAGCAGCAGATCGGGAAACCTGCCATAACCGCCGATCATGCAAGCGCCGCTCACGAGCGCCAGCAGGAACGCGTGCGGGAGCGATTGTATGAGCACCGCGTCCGCAGGGATAATCTCAACCGGAAAGTGGATTCGCTTAACGAGGTAACTATGCTCGATGATCGAGGCGGTCGCGCCCGTGATCGAAGCCGAAAGAAGCAGCCACGGCACGTAGGCCGCAGCAAAACCAAAGAAGTACGGAGCACCACCGAGCGGGAGCTTGAGAGCGAAGGCGAAAACCGATGAAAAGATGAGAATCGGAATGAGTGGAGTCAGGAACGTCCACAACGTGCCCCCGGACGTGCCGGCGTAAGCCCTTCTCAGATCATAGAGGGCGAGCGATATCAGAGCGCGACGATGTGTCCACATCGAGATCATAGCGCCGACGCCTGCGCCATGCCGACTGAGGGTAGTTTCTTCGCGTATCACCACGTGGCGCTCCTTCAACTTCCTACGTGGCTATCGCCTGAAACCATGGTTCGAGGCGCCGGTCTAGCACGTCAGAATAGACTATTTCACAGGGTTGAAACGGAGGGGACGAAGCAGGTCGCCCGGCCCCTTGCGGCGCACTCAATCACCCGTCCGAAACCGCGACAGGGTAGCACGGTGGGTAGGAAAATCCAAGAGGGGTTGCCGCTTAGGGACTGAAGAAGCCGCCATCAGAAGAGCTCAATTTCATTTCGCCGACAAACCCTGACTGATCGGCTGTTCATAGCACAGCGTGCGGGCCTGTCTGCGTGCACACCAGGCCATTCAGATCAAACCCCCTCTTTATTTCCTTTTATGTACCCGGACACAATTGAGTTGAGGCGGCATCTCAGGTCAGTACCGCCCCTCATGTCTCTGGCGGGTGCTGATGCCGCTTGAGACCCGCCCGAGACCTTTGGCGCTACTGACAGCCAGGACTTTTATCTTCATCCAATCGTGTCCGGGTATTTAGCTTTACTCTTTCGATTATGGGTTAATTCGGGCGTTTGACCGCACCGATTATGATAGGATGTAAGTTATGAGAAGAGCACAAGAAACAATCGTCCGACGAATGATGTTTGCAGCCGTCCTTACTTTATCACTACCCTTTCTCGCCTTCGGGCAACAGCAGTATAGGGTTGTAGATTGGCAGCCCGTTCGCATCATGTCGGAGGCTAGGGTTCTGGAAATTGTAGATATAAAGGTGGCTGGAAAGGCTATCACGATCGGGCAGCCCTTTGCCGCAAACGATGATTGGCTGGATACTTTAACCTTCAGAGTCAAGAACATCTCCGGTAAGACCATTAAACTTTTCGGATTTGGTGTTGCTTTTCCTGAACTCAATGCCAATGGACGTATCCCGGGCTTTTCCGTCGTGTATGGTGTTGACCCTGCTAAAAGTGATTCTAATTCACGAAAGCCCCTGATTGCCGATGAGGAAGTAGACTTGAAGCTTCCCGAAGATCAGCTTGAGATAATGAGGCGGGTTAGTATGAATCTCGCAGGGACATCTAATCTAAGCAAGGTAAACATCCTGCCCGGTCTGGTAAACTTCGAGGATGGTTCCAGGATGGGTGGCATCTCACTTCGGAGACAAATCCCCGAAAAACCTTAAACGTGATGCAGCGGCGGTCTAACAACTCATTGAACCCGGCCACCCGATAGCATGGCTCTCAACAGGTCACAATGGCCTCATCGATGGCGGAGCTGAAGGCCAAAACCAAACAAAACTATTGAAATCGAATTAAATTAAATGATATGGTGCGCGGCATGGACACACCGACCGATCTTATTACCACAACCGAAGCGCGCAGATTGATTGAAGTCAGCACGGTGAAGATGGCCCGGCTGATCAAAGACGGAGACGTACAGACCTATCCGAATCCGTTAGACAGGCGCGAAAAACTGGTCAGCAAATCTGAAGTCCTGGCCTTGGTGCCGAAACGCGCGGAGGCGGCATAATTATGCGAACAATCGCGGTCGCTAATCAGAAAGGCGGCGTCGGTAAAACGGCCACATCCGTCAACCTGGCGGCGGGCCTGGGCCTGAAACACAAGACGCTGCTCGTTGACTTCGACCCTCAAGGCCACTGCGCCCAGGCATTCGCGCTGGACGCTTCCCTGCTTTCGCCAACTATCTATGACGTGCTTTTCGGGCGCGCCCCGGTCACGGAAGCGATCAGGGCGCTGCGGGAGCAGACCTCACTCCTGCCAGCCAACCGTGAGCTGGCCATGGGCGAGGTAGAGCTGCGCAATGTATACCGCCGCGAGGAGAAGCTAGCCCTGACACTGGAGGAACTCGATTATGAGTTCGCCATCATTGACTGCCCGCCGAATCTGGGTCTTCTGACCGTCAACGCTCTGATGGCGGCAAACTATGTCATCGTCCCGATCTCCTCGTCATTGGCGCTCAAAGAAGCGCTTGAGCTACTTGATCTAATGCAGGGCCTCAGCCAGGCATTCGGCAAGCGTTGGAAGGTGCTCGCTCTCCAGACCTTTTTCCGTCAGGGCGTCAAAGAATCTGAAAACCTGCGCCGACGATTGGAGGAGGAGTTTGAGAGCTTTCTCCTTGATGCCAAGATCAACCTCAACACAGACATTTCAGTAGCCATGTCGGCGGGCCGCCCCCTTCTTGATTATCCACGCTCGAGCGGCTATCTGGACTACAGCCGCCTGGCAAAAGAGGTAGTTAATGCCACAGCAGAACAACAAGCCGTCAACAGCGGCGCAACGAGCGGAAGAAGCGCTTGAAAAGGCCGCGCCGGCCGGTAAATCGCCTGCCCGGCGCACCTTGGACTTTCTCTTAGAAGGGTCTCACGATCAGCCCGCCGAACAAGATACACAACCCCCGACTATGGGTACTCAGAGTACTCAGAGCACCAATACTGCTACTGCATCTAAGCCGATGGCGCCGATGCGGGATTTTATGAAGGTGCCGAACTCGATCAGCCGTGATGTCGTTCCAGCCGGACAGTTCAAAGGTAAAAGCAAGCAGATATATGACTTCTTCTACTCCAAGACAAGAGGGGCCATAGTCCCTATCATGAGTGTGCGGCTAACGCGCCGCGAGATCATGAAGGGGGCAAATATCGGTTCTACCAAAACTCTCTATATAAATCTCCAACATCTCAAGCAGGTAGGTCTTATCAGCTATCAAGAAATTGTAGGGCCGCACGGCGGAAACGAATACACAGTTCACCTTCCAGAAGAGATCAATACTATGGGTACTCAGAGTACTAATAGTACTCTGAGTGACTCTAGTTACTCTAGTCCGAAAGTACTAGGAGTACTCAGAGTAGAAAGTACTATGAGTACCCATAGTTCAAATGATGAGAATAAAGGGGATAACCCACCTGCTAAGACTTTATTTAAGACTAATACTGAGCGAAGCGATGATGATGAGGCTTTCGCCGGCATGCTCGCTTCGCTCCGAGAGACAATCGTCGAGGTGACGGGTAAAAGACCATCTTCAGGCGATGCGGCCAAGTTGAAAGAGATCGGGGACTTGCTCGCAGCCGAGTTGAAGATCGCTTCGGCTCGCACTACAGTCTCGTCCGCCCCGGCCTTCCTGGCCGAACATCTGCGCAGACGCCTGCGCAAATCGGACGTGAAACAGATTGAGCGCGAAGTTAAGGAGGCGAGCAGGGAAACCTCGACTGTGAGTTCGACCAGACCTGAGCTGAACGCAGAGCAGCTTCAGGAGCAGGTCAACCTTATGGTCCAACTCATGCGAGACGGCGCTTCAATTGAAGATGTTGATGATCAATTCTCCAGTAACTTCAGGCCTGTGCAGTGGCATATGATCAGGGGTATGGCACTGACCCAATTGGGTTCCAAAGCGAACCAGAAGTAATCATAAGTTCAAAGGAGGGATGAAATGGGCTAAGGAATGCTTCTTGATTGAGGCTAAACATGTCCCGGGAGAGCGAGCAATCCGCCACTTAGCATCCACGTTCCTGTAAATCTTCAGCCAGGTTACCAAACAGGTTGTGAAAGGGAAGAGAGGCGAAAGCCCAAAGAATAGAATCCATAGCTTATGTGAGAACAACTTTCTGAAATTCGCAGATATTTTGCCGAACAACAGCCGTTTTAAGGCCCTTTTTCACTTCTTTTGCCAAAGTGGGAGCTATATCTTCAGTTTCAGGACAGCTTTCTTCTCCTTACGCCGCTGTATTCTTGCCAGGATAGTGAGAATAGGCTCGCTGGCTTTCAGTAATTCATCAATCTCTTCATCCATCACATCTTCGCGTCCTATGTCACGCAGAGCAAATCCTAACTGTTTGATCTGATCCCAGAACAGATGAGTTGGATCATAAGGGTCAAAATCCTCTAAATCCCGTTCCGGGTCGTTCATTTCGGGTGTTCCAGATACATTTGTCGAAGCATGAAGCAGTTCATTCACGCGCTGTCGCAAACGGGGACCCGACTCTTTCGTATCTAAGTGCGTCCCGAGCAGATCGGCACGCCTACGCCTGGCCTGGAGCGGGCCAGTGCCAAGTCTTTCAGGAGTGATTCTGGCGAGTTGCGCTGCTTCGAACAGATTGATCTCTCCGCCCTTCAATGCCTCGATCACGTCAGCAGGGAATTCCAGCAGGCGAAGGTAGTGATCAATGAAGCTTGAAAGCGAGATGTGAGAGGATGTTTCACGCCCTAGAATATCCCCCAAGCGGGCAGCCACTTTCAGAAGGTCTTCGCGCTTCCACCGGCTTGGCCGACCACGCTTTGTGTCTGTCGCCGGATAACGCTGGATGTGGCGCGCAGCTCTCAGCATGCGTACCAGTTCTTTGTCGCGCCGGGGGATAATATCTGGAAGGGCTTGACGCAGTTGATCAAGAATGGATTTAACTGACACGGGTGAAGCCAGAGGATCAGCACGGCGCTGTCGTCTGCGATTGGCTCTCAATGTCTGATCATACCTCTTCTCAAAAAGAATGTTTCACCGCATCAGTTATTATATATACGATAAGCAAAATCAGGTAAATTGAATATCTTGGTTACACGAACGGTGTATTTCTGTAACCTAAACTGTGACGCTGTGATTTAGTCCGCCATGTCCAATGACGAAGCGGTCTTCAAGCTGATGTTCCTTGGGTTGAGAAGTATCAGTCAGAGGTGGACGATGCCGATCAAGAACTGGAGCGCGGCGATGAATCAGTTCGCCATCCTCTTCGACGGCAGAGTGCCGATGGGCGGGCTCAGCTCAAATTCACTTACACAGAATCCTGCTTAGGCCCCAAAGTTGGACTATGGGAACAGATTCATGGTGCATTGCGCGAGCGGGCGCGTGTGCTGGGCCGGACGCGAGCCTCAGCCAAGCGCCTGCATCATCGACTCGCAATCAGTTAAGGCCACGGAGCGCGGAGGCATTCATGGCTATGATGGTGGTAAGAAGATTGGTGGACGCAAGCGCCATATCCTTGTAGATACGACAGGTTTACTGCTCAAGGCACGGGTGCATGCTGCTGACATTACCGACCGTGACGGCGCAAGATCGCTGCTCGGCAATCTCGGCGATGAGTTTCCACGCTTGCAACATGTGTGGGCTGATATGGGTTATCGCGGCAAGGTCGTCGAGTGGATAAAAGAGCACCTGAATTGGACGGTAGAGATCGTCAAGCAGCCGCGCCGCCGGTTCCGAGTGCCTGAAAGGGAGGAAGTGCCCTTCGTGCCAGCCTGCGTGGTGTTGCCGCGTCGATGTCGAGCGCACGTTCGCTTGGAGAGGGCGGTATAGGAGAATGAGCAAAGACTATGAATACTTAAGCGAGACAAGCGAGGCAATGATCTATGCCACAATGATTCGGCTGATGCTCAAGCGGCAACTAGTACCAGCTAGTACGGGTTAGAAAGGGCTTTTCAGACGCCCTCTATGTGATCTATCTCGTGAGCTAACTCTCAGCACCTCCAGTTCTGGAATAACTTGATATTTTGCTCTATATCTCTTTTTAAGACGAAAAAGTAGGCCGTTGACTGGCGATTCGTATCTGAAGATAGATTCCCGACGACTTTGAAACGTGAGCAAGTAAGTCACCATACGTAGTAGCGTGAGTTGTAGCCTAAGAGTAACCAGCCGAGCCGGTCGAGAGGGCAGGGCGCTAATACTGAAGGGATTAAAGCTCATCTGAATTAGCTGCTTTCGCTGCCTTTAGGTTAGAATCGGTGGGCCAGGGTACATCCGTCAGTCCTGCAATCCCTTCTTACTTCAAACACCCCGATTTCATCGGACGGGAGTTTTGTTAGAGGTCGCAAGCAATACTGTCCTGACACTTACTATCAACCGAGGAGTCAAAAATGAATAAATCCCTCTTGCCCCGAAGGAGTTTTCTTAATAGTTTTACCAGAGCGGCATCCCGCATATTTGCCGTCCTGATCGCTTTCACGCTCACAGCCCCTTATGCCGCGCTAGTCGCCTCACCGAGGAGCATGGCAGTCGGAAGGGTCTTGTCACTGCCCAGGGCTGCCGCTTTAGCTGTTACCCCGCCCTGGGATCCCTTCTTCGCTAACCAGACCACCATCGCAGATTTCGGCTCCGCCAGTGCGGAGAATCGCCCGTTCGGTATCGCCGCCGGTGATTTCAACGGTGACGGCAGCGCTGATCTTGTCGTCGGTCGTGTGTCGGGTCGGGTGGCCTTCGTGAAGGGCAACGGCGACGGCACTTTCGCCCCGCCGGTAACCTTCGCCTGGAAGCAGACGACCTTCAACGCATGGGCGTTCGCCGCAGGTGATGTAAACGGCGACGGGCACCTGGATGTCATCTGGGGAGCTAACGCGGCGAGCAGCGGGTGTTCTGTCAGTCCCACCCCGAGCACCGGGTGTCCTAGCATCGTGTCGGTGGCTGACGGCGATGTCCGCGTCTTCTACGGCAACGGTAACGGCACCTTTCAGGAGAACGTCTACTTCGTCTCAGGCGTGCGCCACAATGCCGGAACTCTCCTGGCAAACATTGGAGCTGACGCGGGCAGCGTCACGGCCGGAGACATAGACGGAGACGGTGACTTGGACATTTTAGCGGGCGGCGTCAGCGGCACCGCGCCGGTCGTTAAAATACTTCGCAATAGCGGGGCGTTCAGCGTCGAAACGCTGATCAGCCAGACGTGCCTGAGCACGACTGCGACGACTACTTGCTCCCCGACCTATTTCCCGGCCAGCAGCACGCAGAACAGTCCCTGGGGACTTTCGCTCTCGGATGCTGACGGTGACGGCGATAAAGACCTCTGGGTCGGCGACCGAGCCCTCTATGTCTACCTCTATAGGAATAACGGCGCGGGTGCGTTCACGATCCAGGGGGCGAACTCGGCCGTCTCAGGACGCCCGAACGTCTATCTCGGGCATGACTCTTTCCGGGCTGCGGTCGGCTTCACGCCAGCGCTCGGATCGGGCGACATTAACGGTGACGGCAAAGCAGACCTCGTCCTGGGCCTGCAATCCGGCACTCAGACTCCTGCGAGCGCCACGCCTAACGACGGTTACATCCTGCTCGACACGAGTTCCGGTAGCGGGCACACAGGCTTCGGCTCGCTGGCCGACATCGGCACGGCGGCTCGCGGCGTGACCGTCATCGACGTAAACGGTGATGGGGCGCTCGACATCATCGCCGCCGAGTATGACGGGAAGGTCAAGTTCCTGCGCCAGCTCCCGCCGGTTGACTCGGACGGCGACGGCGTCTCGGACTATGTTGACAACTCGCCCAACGACTCTAACCGCGCTCGGATAGACATGAACGGCGATGGCACGGTCAACCATCTCGATCAGCTCGACAACGATTTTGACACTGTCCTCGGAGACCCCGAGAACTCGTCCACATGGCAGCGCCTGGGCGACCCGGCAGACCTCGATGACGACAACGACGGCATAGACGACGCCTACGATAACTGCCCCTTCACGTCGAACGCTGACCAGGCGGACGGTGACGGGGATCACATAGGCGACGTGTGCGACCCGCTTAACAACCGTGACTCGGACGGCGATGGCGTACCGGATGGGCCCGCGCCGGGCGACCCGCTCTACGAAGCCGCCAAAGCCGCGAAGGCCAAGTGGAGCAGGGGGACGACCCACTTCGTTATCCGCATAGACGCGCTCGGGCGGTTCTTCCAGAACGAGTTCACCCAGATCATGACGGACGCGGCGACGCTCTCGCCCGCAGATTGGGCGACCAAGTGCTGGGAAAACTATCAACCGGGCGATGTGACGAACGGGGATGGTTCTACTTACGAGCCTTGTGGCACGGGCGAAGGGACAGCGGCTCAGACGCTCACGCTCGGCGGCGGCAAAGAGCTGCCCGTCACGCTCGTGACAATCCCGAAGCAGCTCTGGACAGACCCGCCCGTCATCTCCTGGATCAATGATCGCAACGATAACCCGCTCTTCGAGCTGGGACAGCACGGGACATATCACACCAACAACATCCCGTCCTCTGACTGGAAGGACATGGCTGATCGCAACTTCTTTTCCTGCGAGCCGTGCGGCCTCAGTGAAGCCGAAAACTTCGAGTTGATGAGGGTCGGGCACGACACTCTCCTGGGCAACTATTCCAACCTGTGGCTGGCCCAATCGGGGGCGACGCCCAGCTCGCCTAAGATTGACTGGGCCAGCTCGGCCAACCCGCTGCTCTCCTATGCGCCGCCATTCAATACCTCGGATACTGTGGGGCGTAAGGCGATCGCGCAACTCGGCTTTAAGGCTTTCTCGGCCAGCGTCTTCGAGGAGAGCGGCACATACGGGCCTATCTTTTCCCCTGAAGGGAGTCATCACGAACGCTTCGACCAGTTCGGGATGTTCCATGCCTCGGCCGATCTGGAGCTTGAGCCGCCCGACACCACAGGCGACACTTATGACCGTGCCGCCTACGACGCCTACCTGAGAAGCAGTACGAATGAGGGCGGACTGACCACCTGGCTCATAGAGGAGGTTGAGTGGAGCGGCAGGCCCTGCCAGAACGATGACAGGCTGGGCACCTGCAACGGCGGCTCCAACCGAGAGAACAACACCGTGTACGGGCCGCGATGGGAAGGGTGGCTGCAACTGCTCGACTACGTGAAGAGCTATCCGGGTGGCGTCGCCATGACGATGGGCGAGGTAGCCCTGGCGAAAGGGTTTGACAACGCTCCGACCGTTTATAACCCTGACCAGGCTGATAGCGATCACGACGGTATCGGCGACGTGATAGACGGGGCCGCCATCTCGGCGCCCGATGCTAGCCTGTCACGCAATCAGACCGGCAGCCTCTCGGCGAGACTGGCCAACGGCGGCACCGGGATTGCCGGCCAGACGCTCACCTTCTCACTTGATACAGATGGCGACGGTACGGCCGAAACCTTCCAGGGCATAACGAATGGCAGCGGCACGGCCACTGTCTCGGTCATGGTGACGCGAGCGGTGGGCCCTGCGCCCTACGAGGTCAGTTGGAATGGTGGGAACGGCGTGACGGCGACAGGCTCGGGGACCGTCACGGTCAGGGATGCCACGCTTCTCACGCTCGACGCCGGTAACCCGTCGACCGGCCAGGTGACGGACTCCGTAACTTTCGGCGCCAAACTGACCGATAGCGACGGTAATACGCTCGCCGGGCAGACAGTCACGTTCACGGTCGGGTCGGCGACGGGAAGCGGGACGACTGACGGCTCCGGCCACGTAGCGGTTGCGCTGACGCTCGGAGGGCCAGCGGGCACGCCCGGCGTCCAGGCGGCTTTCGCCGGTGCGGGACTCTACGGCGCTTCGAGTGACACCAAACCCTTCACCGTGACAAAGGAGGACACGACGCTCAGCATGGGTGACGCCGTGGCCAGTAAGAACAATGCTGCCGTGGCCGTCGCCGTATTGAAGGAGGCGGACGGTGCGGCGCTCGCGGGCAGGAGCATTGTCTTCTACAGTCAGGAGAAGGTTAAGGGGACGCTCACCTACGTCCAGATCGGGACGGCGACGACCGGTTCCGACGGCAGGGCCATATTCGAGATACCGACGAAGTACGTCACCAAATCGAAGGCGCCGATTCGAGCCGTCTTCGCGGGAGACGACAGCTTTAATGGGTCTTCGGCGGATGCCTTCACCTATCGTCAGTAGCAGTCAACAGGAGGAGGGCGGAAAGCTAAACACCTTTCCGCCCTCCTTTCATCACGGTAGTGATGTTATGAAGCAGTCACCTCTCTATAAGGATGGCCCGGTCCTGAGCCTCACTTTGTCGATTCTGTAGCAAGAATTATTCGTGCGTGAATAAGGTTGAGAATGACCCCGCGCTAGGATGTACATGGTGCACATAAGGGCTTCCATTTGCCGTTTGGCCATTTCTTCAAAGGCCACAAGCCAGATCGCATCATCGGAGATGCCAAGTTTCTGCGCGCCGCCAACGAGACATTTCAAGTCCTTTCGGGCGATCACAGTGCTTCGCTCACAGTGCAGCAAGTGAATGATTTGATCGCCAGCGAGCCGCCAAGACGAAGAGCATGCACCGCAGCCGACCACATATGAGTATGATGCCCTCAACAATCTGACTCGTGTGACACAGGCAGAGGCGGGACATTCAAGTGCGACTCACCCTCTCACCTCACTCATGAGAGATAGGTGAGGCTGAGGCCACCCTCCAGCCCAGTTCATTCCACCCAAACAAGCAGACCCAATAAATATAGTTGTTAAGCCTAACTGAGAAAGGCATTTTATGGTCGAAAAATGCCGGTTTGAAGCACTTTATGGTCGAAATTTAGATCAAGATATGGTCGAATGGTGGCGATAAGTTGTTGATGCCAGGTGAAGGCTAGAATCATTTTATGGTCGAACCTACATCCGAAGTCTCAGAAACCGCCTTGATACCCCTCGAAAGAGATAGCCAGGCCGCCCTGCGCCACGCTTTGCGCCTCTGGGCAGAGTCCTCGACCGCGCCCTCAACCGAGCGGCGTGAGGAGATTCAAGGCTATAAGCAGAGAGTGGTCGCCTCATTTTTCTTCTTTATTAACAAGCATCCGGGTGAGATTTCCGCTCTTGATGTCGAAGAGTGGCGCAAGCGGCTCGAACGACCGAAGCCGGATGGAATGGGGTTGAGGCCGAATACAGTTTATGCCCGCATCTGTTTCCTTTCATCTTTTTTTGAGTGGGCGCTGCGCGATCCTTCTCTACGTGAGCATCTCAGGAGCAACCCCGCACGGCTTGCTTTGCCTAAGGCTCCAAAGGCTTACCAGACGAAGAGCGTCAAGGCATGGACGGACGAGGAACTAAAGGCAATCGTACAGGTTGTGAGTGAAAGGGCCGCGACGGGCGACATCGTTGGCAAACGGGACTATGCCCTCTTGCTCTTCTACCTGACAACGGGAATGCGCAGGCAGGAGGTGATATCCTTGCGCGGAGGCAGCGTCAAGATTGACGATGACTCGATTACTCTTACCGGCAAGGTGAAGGGCGGCGATTATGTTGGCAGGGAAGTGCGCGACCCGCTTTTGAAGGAAGCGCTACTTGACTACTTATCCTCCTCCGGGCGGTTAAACGCTCTAAAGAGGGACTCTCCGTTATGGACGCGCCACGACCGGGCCGGAAAGCCCGGTGCAGCACTCTCTTCGCATGCGTTCGCAAAAAACCTGAAGCGGTATGCCCGAGAAGCCGGGGTCGGCGACGTGCATCTGCATCAGACGCGCCATAGCTTCGCGCGCATCGTTGCCGAGGAGACTGGTTCACTCGCTGACACGCAGGACGCGCTAGGACACCGAAACGCCAGCACGACGCGCGTTTACGTCCAGCGCATAGCCGTCAAGCGCGATAAACACAGTGAAAAAATTACGAGTCGCTTCAAGCAACAGGAACGGTAGCAGCGCTAACCATAAAATGATGTAATCGGGCTACTTCAGAAGTGTAAAAATTAAGAGAAGGGCCGCTTTCAGTCTCCCGCTACAAAGCTGGACATGAGACTTCGCAGGTAAAATTTTATTGACATGTCACGCCAGTATGTGTTTACTTTGCGCGCGATTTAGCTTTAAGCATCAGTAGGGTTTCTCGCTCGCTATTCGGATTGTTATCCAGGGGAGTTCCTCGCTCTCGTTCGGATTCCTTAAACTTCAAATACGGAAGGATGGGGCGCGCGCTTCCTATCATCACGGCGCGAATTGCTCTTGAGCCTAACCGTCTTCACTCTTAGCCGAAGTCTTCGACGAATCATGCTCAGGCCGTTACCCGTTAGTCAAATCGTGGGACCCCTCAAATGCAGTTCCTGATCTCAATGATTGGCCCACCATAAAACCAGCGAGCCGACGCCTTACCAAAGACAGTTATCCGAGCCTCAATGAGAACGCCTCATGAAAGCTGTGGCGACCGAATCCGGTGGGAGGATTAAACGCCATGACAAAGTTGAAAATTTGTCTCTTCGGGAGATTCAGCATCCAGCGCGATGACACATGTTTGACGCAGCTAGACAGTTTTAAAGTCAAGGAGTTTTTCTGTTATCTCCTGCTCCAACGAAATCGCTCTCACACGCGCGAGGCGCTGGCAAACCTACTATGGGGGGAGAGCACTACTGCCCAATCGAAGAAGTATCTGCGACAGGCATTGTGGCAGTTACAAAATGCTCTGGAAAGGAAGGATGAATCGGCTGTCGAGCCTTTCCTGCAAGTTGAGCCCGGTTGGATTCGGCTCAACTTGCAGTCTGACATCTGGCTCGATGTGGATGTCTTTGAGCGGGCTTTTGCGTTCGTGCGATGCAAGCCCGGCGATGGCCCGGATGCGGGAAAGGTAAAGATTTTAAGGGACGCCGTGCAGCTCTACCAGGGCGATTTGCTTGAAGGCTGTTACCACGACTGGTGCTTGTACGAGCGCGAGCGACTGCAAACTATGTACCTGGTGATGCTCGATAAACTGACAGGGTTCTGCGAAGTTGAAAGAGATTTCGAGATGGGCTTGAACTATGCCGCGAGCATCCTGCGTTACGACCGGGCGCGTGAATGCACGCACAGGAGATTGATGCGGCTCTATTATCTGGCAGGCGATAGGACTTCCGCTTTGCGGCAGTACGAGCGTTGTGTCACGGCGCTGCGTGAGGAACTGGGAGTTGATTGTCATAGACAATGGGGGAGATGGTGATTATCAGTTCGATGATCCGCGAATCAAAGTTTACTGTCATGCCGAACAGCCCGGCGCAAGTTTTGCGCGTAATCAAGGCTTGCAGTATGCGACCGGCGATCTGGTCTGCTTTTTTGATGACGACGACGATATGTTTCCACGCTACCTGGAACGCTTCATAGACGCCTTCCGCTCGAATCCGAAGGCCAAGATGGTGCGTTGCGGCATGTATGTGACGAGCGTTCAGAAGAACTTTACTTTTGCCACTCCTGAATGCTGCCTGCGCAGGCGATTCGCCAAGCCTGTGTGGGTCAACAAAGGCCCGGGACAAGATCAGCGTTATTTTCGTCACCTCATCAAGCTTTACGGATGGTCGGAGCAAAGGGGCGACATAGTGACTCTCAACGAAGTGCTCTGCCGCGCCAACGCAGACCCAAACGGCGGCCTCAGAGACGGCAAGTATTAGAACCTGGCCAGGCCCGGCAAGAAGAGAAGTCCGGCACGACCGATTGAGATCATAAACCGGCCTGTCCCGATGCGTTTCTCAATCGCCGGTATCCATGCGAATCGCAGGAGGGCAAATACTCCTCAGCTAACCATTACGAAAAGCCCTGCCCGGAGGGCAGCAACCTTCACAACCTGCAAGGGATTTGGGAAATGCCTATCAAGAAGCGGAGTGGAGCAATGCCTCAGTGTTCCTCTCAACCACTCACTCGACGCACTTACGCGTCTGCAAACGGGGGGCGGGTTGAATGAGTTGTCAGACAGCATCGGATGGCTTCGACTTTGCACCAATTCAAAATCTTCACAAGTAAATCAAAGTTTCCAAAGTCACACACAGAGATTCATCATTGAATTTAGTTTGGTACGCGACCCTTCACTGCGTTAGCCCGAGCACTATAGGTGATACGGCCACTGGCATCTGGCGGCAGGCGCGCGCGCATCCGCGCTTGGAGATGAGCGAGTTCCTCGGACGCCATCGCCGCGAGCTGTGGGCCGACGCTCGGCCCTCCGAGGATGGTCGTCCAGTAGTCGTCGAAATCAATGAATGTCCGTTCGACGTTGATCTCACGCGTTTCGACCCGTACCAGACCCGCACCAGTCCATAAGTCCCGCATGGCGTCTATTCGAGATGCGTCAGGGCTCGGCGGCGTCGGAATTGCAACGCCCAGCCCACGCATTTCAACCTGCAACGCCTCGTAAGGAAAACCGCCTCCCACCATGTCCCAAGCGTAGGCCGTGACGATGCCGCCCGGGCAGACCACTCTCGCCATTTCGGCAACGCCTTTGGCCGGGTCTAGTAAGAAGAAGATCACCAGCGGCATGACAGCCGCGTCGAACGTGTCATCAGGGAAAGGCTGTGCCATGGCATCGCCCTGACGAAACTGTGCGACACGCGAGAGGGGGCGTGTGCGCGCATAGGCAAGCTGCCCCTCAGACGGGTCTATCCCCAGTACCGAGACTGGCGCACACCGCTCGACGAGCATTTCTGTAAAGGCTCCGTTGCCGCAGCCAACGTCGAGCCATCGCAAACCCGATTTAGGAGCCAGCCATTCGAGGAAAGTTTCACCCGCAAGCTGGCTCCATTTGCCCATGTATCGTTCGTAGGCAGCCCCGTCGTCGAAGCGTATTCGGTTGGTCGCCATTAGTGTTTTCCTCCGCCCGGACTAGCTGCGAAAAGTGCCGCTATATCGCAGTGTTAAGTGCCGCCGAACGCCCGAATCAGCCACCACCTGATAATGATTATTCAATAAGAGGTGGAGCATCAGAGATCAGAGTCGTGGCGGGTCTGATAAAGACGTGTGAGGTTCAGTATCAATCCCCTTTTGCGTCACCAAGTGTGCGGGAGAACCGCTCAAGGTGAGTGTGATGCTTACCTGGAAAAATAACATTACTCATATCGGAGCGCGATGATCGGATCAACTTTCGTCGCGCGGCGCGCGGGGATGAGACAGGCGATGAGTGCCACAGTGGCCAGGAGCAGTGTCACGCCCGCGAACGTCAAAGGATCGTGCGCCGTCACGCCGTAGAGCAGACTCGCCATCAAGCGCGTCAGCGCAAACGACGCGATGAGTCCGAGAACCACGCCGCAGAGCGTGAGCGTCATGCCTTGTCGGAGGATGAGCCGCAGCACGTCACGGCCCTGCGCGCCGAGCGCGAGGCGTATACCTATCTCCTGCGTGCGTTGTGCGACCGCGTAAGAGATGACGCCGTAGAGACCTAGCATCGCCAGGATAAGGGCGACCGAAGCGAAGACGCCAAAGATGACGAGGCTGAAGCGACGCGCGTCGAGCGAAGACGAATAAACTTCCGTGAGCGTGCGAAATGTCGTCGGTATCTCCGGGTTGAGCGACTGCGCCGCCTGGCGCATCAAGGGGATGAGCGTTGCCGGATAGCCTTGTGCGCGCACGACCACCCACAGCGTGTAAGCCTGCGGTCGCTGAAAAGCGTTGGCATAAACGGTCAGCGCGGGCGGGCGGTCGAGTCCGCCTTCGCGCACGTCATCCACCACGCCGACGATCTCCAACAAGCGCGCGTCGCCGTCCATGTTGCCGAACTGGATGCGTTTTCCGATGGGGTCTGCGCCAGGAAAATATTTCTGCGCGAGTGATTGGCTGATGACGGCGGCGGGCGGCGCGTTCTCGCCGTCGCTCGCACCGAACATTCGACCGCGCAGTAGCGGGATGCCCATCGCGGCGAAGTAGCCGGAACTTGCGAGCCTGTATTCGGCGTGGCCTGTGTGCGACGGATCGTTGTCGATCAGGAACGTGCCGTCACCTCCCGTGTCCGTCAGCGGCAAGCCGTTGACGCCGCCGACGGCGACGACGCCCGGCAGTTGTCCGAGCCGTTCGAGCAGTTGTTGATAAAAGAGCGCGCTGCGTTTCTTCTGCTCCTTATCATGGGATGCAGGCAGCGACAGGTTCATCACGACGGCGCTCTCAGGACGAAAGCCAGGATCAACGCGCAGCAGTTCGACGAAACTCTTGCCCAGAAGTCCCGCGCCAACAAGCAGTATCAACGTCAGCGCGACCTGCGCGATGACTAACAATCCGCGCAGACGTTTCCCGGCGCTGTGCGCCGTCTGCCCGCGCGCGGCTTCCTTCAGTCCGGCTTGCAAGTCCCTGCTCCCAACGTGCAGTACCGACACGACCCCGAGCGCGATTGCGATAAACGCCGACAGCACGAGCGTGAAGACGAGCGCGCGCCCGTTCACGCTGATCTCATCTGCGCGCGGCAGACTTCCCTGGTTCAGTCTGAGAATCAAATCGACGCCCCAGAAGGAGAACAGCACGCCGAACGCTCCGCCGATGAGCGCGAGCAGTAGATTCTCCGTGAGGAATTGCTGTGCCAGACGCAAACGTCCGGCTCCGAGCGCAGCGCGCACGGCAAACTCTTTCTGTCGCACGGTCATCTGTGCCAATAGCAGATTCGCAACATTCGTGCCCGCGACCAGCAGGAGGAAACCGACCGCCGCGAGGATAATGAGCAGCGCCTGTCGCGCATTGCCCACCAGATACTCTTGAAGCGGGATGAGGGCAAAATCGATTGCATCCGTTCCTGCGCCGTTCTCCTGCTTGAGTTGTTGACCGATGGCGCTGAGGTCTGCGCGCGCCGTGTCGAGCATCACATCTGGTCGCAGTCTTGCGATGACGCTCCAGTTATGCGCCGTGCGTGAAGCGTCGCGCCGATACATCTCGCGCGGAACCCACACTTCCGCCGCCTTTGGAAAGCCTAAGTTGGGCGGCAACACGCCGACCACCGGCAAACTCTGATTGTCAATCCGCAAGACCGTCCCCGTGAGATCGGCGCGGCCTCCGAGCTGTCGCTGCCAGAATCCGTAGCTGACAATCGCCAGAGGAGTGCCGGACTGCAGTTCTTCAGGCAGGAAGGTACGCCCGACGATAGGCGCGACGCCAAGCACACGGAAGAACTCGCCGGATACCGCATATACGGGCGCGCGTACCGGCTCGCTTCCACCAATGATCGTCGTCATCATCGTTGATGCGCTTCCCCCACTGTATTCGGCAATCGCTTCGAAACTATGATTGCGTGCGCGCACGTCCTCGTAGTTCGGTTCGGTCACAGGCATCCTCGTACCCTTAGCGCTGACCTCTTTGAGTTCGACGATGCGCGCCGCGTCCGTGTAGGGTAACGGGCGCAGGAGCACTGCATCGACGATGCTGAAGATAGCCGTGGTCGCACCAATGCCTAAGCCTAGCGTGATGACGGCAGTTAAAGTGAAGCCCGGTTTCTTCCACAACATCCGCGCCCCGTACCGCAAGTCCTGCAATAAGATTTCCATCACGACTCCTACCCTCACGTCTCGCACCTGATCTTTGACTTGTTCAATGCCGCCGACTTCAATTAAGGCTGCACGGCGCGCCTCGGCTGCGTCCATTCCCCGCTCGATCTTCTCCTCAATCAGCATCTCCGCATAGGCACGGATCTCTTCGTCAAGCTCCTCATTCAAGCGAGCCTTGTGGAAGAGATTTCTCCAGAAAGACGCGAGCCATCGCAGCAGCGTCATCAGACACCTCTAAGTAGCCTCTAAAGCACTCGTCATCGCCAGCGCGACGCGATCCCAATCTTGAGTTGCCGTCTTGAGTTGCTTCTGCCCGGCGCGACTCAGGCGGTAATATTTAGCCCTGCGGTTATTCTCCGATTCCCCCCAAGAGGAGATGAGCCAGCCCGACTGCTCCATACGGTGCAGGGCCGGGAATAGCGAGCCGGGTTTGACAATGAAAGCGCCGTTCGTAATCTGCTCGATGCGCCGTGAAATGCCGAGCCCGTGCAGTTCGCCTAATGAGAGCGTCTTCAGGATCAGTAGATCGAGCGTTCCTTGGAGTAAGTTTGTCTGGGCGGGTTCCACGTGCTCACCTCATATAGAATATCTATATGAGACTACAGGTCACACGTATAGAATGTCAATAGAAGAGATGAGTCGCAGAGGTAGCGCGCAGTACAGCTCAGACATAACAGGGTTTTGGAAATTGATGGTGAAAGGGTTTGTTGTAAGGATTTGGATGCCCTGCTATTAAATGTTGAAAAGTGTCTTTAAAAGCCCTCGTCTGATAGTGAAATGTCAGCCTCCGCAGCAATGATAACCGGAAAATTATGGCCGTCAGAAGGAGGCAACAAGAAAGGTCGGAAGAGGTAAACCCCTGGAGGATCGAAAACCGGCGTAAAGCGTCAACACTCACGAGACGGGAGAATAGTTATCGGACGCCGCGGCCATCTATTTATACTACTTACCTTCGCGCCTTCTAACATAAGCTTTAGAACTCCTCCGCAAACGGTCTTGCCGAGGATCAGGAATTTCATTACGGAGAATACTATCTTTATTCCGCTCCTCTGTTCCGCTGCACTTTCCTATTAACATCACAATTGAGATCAAAGAGGACAAGCAGGGGTTCTGGATGGTCAAGGTACAATTGCCCGCTCTTGTCAGCTGATACGGGGTCGCTCAGACGTGTACGTGATCCTTTTAATCTCCCTGATAATTGAGCCAACTGATTAATGAATCCGAGCATCTGAATTGCCTTGACGATTAAGCGGCCCCCAGGCTATTCACTCGCAAATCGTACAATTCCAGCGATCTTGACGGCTAGAAGCATCCCGACCGGCTTTAACCATTAGTATGCTCATCTGCTCCCGGCTATCTCGGCCATAATCGATTAGCAACAGCCTGGGATAGTGTTTCTTCACTGCCGTGACATTAGCCTGACACTGCCTAGCTTATTGCTGCTCTTTCGATCATGAGAAGGTGCAGCGCTTTTATGGTCGAAAGGATTGGAAGACTGACCAGCATGTTTGGTTTCATACAGAACAGAATTCGTTTCTTTGTCGCGCCGCTCGCCCTGATAGCGCTGGCAGGATTGCTTGCTGCGCCGGCTTATGCGGTCGGAGAGTGCTCGCCCCCGAGCTTCAATGTGGCAGAGAGCTTCAACACGAATAGTAATCCAAGCGCGAATGTTATCGGCGGCGCGAATGTAGCCGTCGGAGATTTTAATAGTGACGGCGCGTCCGATCTCGTGGTGGCCAACTACAATGCCGATACCTTTTCGCTTCTGCTAGGCGAAGGAGATGGTAGTTTCGCGCCCCCTCAGAGTTTCCCGGTCGGGGTCAAGGTATTTGACGGGCTGTCGCATCCGCTAAACGTGGCGGTCAGCGACTTCAACGGCGACTCCAAGCTTGATGTAGTCGTGGTCGGCGGCATCACAACCAGCAACGGCTGGGTATCCGTCCTGCTCGGCGATGGGGCAGGAGGCTTCGGCCCGGCCAATAACATGACGACAGGGGCCCCAACCATCGCCCCTGCGGTCGGCGACTTCAACGGCGATGGCAAGAAGGATATCGCCGTGACAACGGCAAACTCCAACAGCGTCTCTATTCTGCTTGGCAACGGCGCGGGCGGATTCAACCTGGCAGGCAATATCAAGACGCCCGCGCAGACCACCCTTCCCATCACAGTCGCAGATTTTAACGGCGATGGCATGGATGACATCGCGGCTGCCGGGTTCGTATCAGGTGCTACCTGGAGTTTTACAGTCATCCTCGGCAACTCTGCCGGAACCTTTACAGTGCATCGCAGCCTGCCTGTACACTGGTCGCCTTTATCAATCGCCGCGGGTGACTTCAATAACGACGGCAAGGTTGATCTGGCGGTGACGATTACTTTTTCCAGCCCCGCTCATGGCGTAGCAGTGATGCTCGGCGACGGAACAGGGAATTTCAGCCCGGCCAATGAGATTTTCATCGGTTATGAGCCGATGTCGGTCGTGACCAGTGACTTTAATAAAGACGGTCGGACGGACATGGCCGTGATTGCCAGCAGCTCTAATAGCGTCGCCGTTTTACTCGGCGACGGTGCGGGCCTTTTCTCTTCGATAGAATATTTCGGGACGAACGTCTCGCCAGGCTCCCTGGCTGTCGGGGATTTTAATAATGATGGTGCGCCTGATCTGGTTGCGAGAAGCCCTCGCTCGGATATCGTCTCGATCTTGCTGGGGGACGGGGACGGCTCTTTTGCAACTTCGAGGACTGAGTTGACCGGCGGCGCGAAAGTCGAGACGGCTGATTTCAACGGTGATGGTATTGCCGACCTGGCCATCATGAACAATGCCACTTTCACTCAAGCGGCAATTCAGATCAGATACGGCGACGGTAACGGAGGGCTCAAGCCCCCGGTCAATTACCCTGTGGCACAGGGTCCGAAAACCATTGCCGTCGCCGATTTTAATTCCGACGGTCGCCTGGACATAGCCATCGGATATGGCCTTTCCGTCTCGATTCTCTTCGGCAATTCGGTGGGCGGTTTCAACAGTACCCCCGTCACGTACCCTGCGCCAAACAGCGTGGGAGGCATCATCGCAGGTGACTTTAACGGAGACGCCAGAGCAGACCTGGTTTACGGGACGTTTAATAACAGCGCTCTAGTTGGCCTGCTCGTCAACGATGGCTCCGGTGGCTTCAAGTCGCCGCCCACTTATTACGGTTCGGGAGAGATTCCGACCGCCATTAGAACAGGCGATTTCAATCGTGACAGCAAGCTCGACCTGGCTCTCTCGAACTTTTCGGGCACGGTAACGATCTTGCTGGGTAACGGCGCAGGCAGCCTCACGCCCGCCCCCTATCTGTCCGTGACAGCCGCCGCCAAGATCACTGACCTGACAGTCGCCGACCTGAACAAGGATGGATGGGACGACCTGATTATGCCCGCGCCTGAAGCTAATTCCGTCACGCTTCTTTTTAATAACGGCGCAGGTTTCGCAACCCCCGTCACCCTTGAGGCGAAAGGCGGCCCGCAGGTCGTTAAAGTCGCAGACTTCAATATGGACGGCAATCCTGACATGGCTGTTGGAGCAGGCGGCGATATCCTGACTACCGGCAATATACTGATATTCACGGGCGACGGTACAGGAGCTTTTAGCGCTCCTGCTTATTTCGTCGCGGGCGGAGGCACGGCGGACATCGTGGCGGCGGATTTCAATAGAGACGGTAAGCCCGACCTGGCCGCGACCGGAGGAGTTATCTCCTCTACCAATACCACGCTCCTGCTCAACACTTTCAAGATTCAACCCTGTCTCTCAGTCGCCTCGCAGAACGTGACGGAAGGCGATTCGGGCGCAAACGAAGCTGTCTTCACGATAAATCTATCGAGCGCCAGCGCACAGGTGGTCAAAGTAAACTACGTCACCAAGAGCCACACGGCGACGAGCGGCGTTGATTATCAGCATTCCTCCGGGCGACTCGTCTTCTCGCCAGGTGTGACGACCCGGACCGTTCGAGTGCCTATCAATGGTGATACGCTTGATGAGGTTGACGAGGACTTTTATCTCTTGCTCAGCAATCCGGCCAACGCCGCCATCGGCTCAGGACAGGGGATCGCTACCATCATCGACAACGACCCAGAGCCTGCCATCAGCATCAGCGATGTCAGCGTCCAGGAGAACTCTTTCAACGGAAACGCCGCTTTTGATGTGACGCTCTCGGCTCCCAGCAGCAAGCTGATAACCTTCGCTTACAGTACGGCTGATGGAACAGCGACGACATCCGGGGCCGATTACTCTAACTCGGCGACCACGCGACAGATTCCAATTGGCGAGACCAAGGTCAGGATCTTCATCGCTATACGCAATGACGCTATCTTTGAGCCGGATGAGACCTTCTTCGTCAACCTCAGCTCTCCGGTCAATGCCACCATTGCCAGAGCGCAGGCGCAGGCCACCATCATCAACGACGATCCGTTGCCTTCAATCTCGATCAGCTCCAGCGGATTCGTCAACGAAGGGGATTCCGGCACGCGTGAGGTTCTCTTCAGCGTGAGATTGTCGAATCCGTCTTATCAACCTGTCTCTGTCAGTTATGCGACGGCGGACGCAACGGCAACGGCTGGAAGTGATTATGCTGCCGCCAGTGGCATCTTGACTTTCAGCCCGGAGGAAACGATCAAGAGTATATCCGTACAGGTCAACGGAGATACTCAGGCGGAAGCCGACGAGCTCTTTTCCGTCAACCTTTCGACAGCCGTCAACGCCACTCTCGGTACCACACAGGCTCAGATGCTCATAGTTGACGACGATTCCCCCAGGCTACAGTTTACGCAGAGCAGCTATAACGTCTCCGAGGGTGTCGGTGTGCTCACTCTCACAGTAACTCGCAGCGGTGACAAAACAGCTCCCATATCAGTTAAATACTCGACCAGCGATTTGACGGACGCCAACTTTCGTTGCGATCCAACCACGACGGGCCAACCCACAGGCTTCGCTTCCAGGAAGTGTGATTATCACATTGCTGTCGGAAAGCTGCGCTTTGCTGCCGGCGAGGACACCAAACAGCTCGTACTCAGCTTCGTCGACGATGCCTACTTAGAGGGCTCGGAATTTTTTAACTTGAGGTTGAGCAATCCTGTTGGAGCGACACTGGGCCAGAATAATAATGTTCGGGTCACTATTTCTGACAATGATCTAACCGCATCCGCCAATCCGATCGACGATACCCGCTTCTTCGTCCGCCAACTCTACGTGGATTTACTGAGCCGCGAGCCTGACCCCGCCGGGTGGCAGGGCTGGACGACAAGGATAGATCAATGCGGCCAGCCGGGGCAGCCTCCTCCTCCCTGTGATCGTGTGACGGTCGCTGGCGATGGATTCCTCCGCTCAGGAGAGTTCTTCGACCGCCAGTTCTTTGTCATCAGACTCTATCGCACGGGACTGGGCAGAATCCTTCGCTACGATGAAGTGGGAGACCTGGCCTTCGTCAGCGGATTCCTCACGGCAGAGCAGCTGGAACTCAACAAACAGGATTTGGTTAATGAGATCATCACCAGAGGGGAGTTTGCCTCTCGCTACAACCTGCTCAACAATGGGCAGTATGTGGACACACTGTTGCAGACGGCAGGCGTGGCGGCAGAGATTCCTGCCAGTGTGAGGCAAGGATGGATTACAGCGCTCGATACAAGTGCTCGGACGCGAGCACAGGTCTACAGGGAAATCT